>CAIVQG010000044.1 GCA_903907985.1 uncultured delta proteobacterium | reverse complement strand
TCTTGGCCAAAATTGCCGCGACCGCTCCGGGAGGTTTTGCCTTGCCCGCCGTCGTTACCAATCCCACACGGCATTCTGTAAGTGGTTTCGTAAGCAGCGTAAAAGGAACGTCATCATAGTGAGGCCACTCATATGGTCTGGTATAGCCTTGAGCGGCATAATATTCCCTGCTACGATCGATGTAGCTGACAAACGAACGGTATTTGAGAAGTTGATACATGGACATCCTCTTGGAATCTGTTTAATACATTTGATGAAAACAATTGATGAAGCATTGCTTTTTGATGGGGAAAGTATAAGCAAACACGGCCTTGTGTGTCAAGGGAATCTTGGCCACCGTCAGACGTTGCTTATCGCTTCAAATCAGCAACTTTTCCTGACTCTACCGGTGTGTGTATAGCAGGAAGAAGGCAATATTTTTGTTCAGACCAATCCCACACGCTATTTCGCATGCTGGATTATTTGAATAGTTTTATCCAGGTCAACTGCCATGGAACTCGCGATCTTTTTTTCAATGGCATAGGCCTTACTTTCGTTTTGCCGGATGCGGTTCTTAATCTCTTCAGTTGCGCCATATCGCTGAATGATATCTTCCACTCGTTCCGCGAGGCTTACGATCCTGTCGTGCATCACTCTCTTGTCGGCGTAGTGTATAATCTCTCGTTCTTCCAATTTTTCATGCGGATTGAAATCAAGAAGGAATACATGTTGCCTTACGATCTCGCCGACTCGCCCAAATCCTAGCTCTCGCAAAAGCTCTCCACCGGATTGATCATGCGGTTCTCTTGTTTTTAAAGATCTCGTCTTGGTTATGTCATGAAGCAGTGCCGCTGCCATAACCAGATTCCTGTTTATGGATGCCCTGTTTTTAAGGTTATCTGCTATTACCAGAGATACACGCATCACCTGTTGAGAATGGGCAATGATATTCGGCAACATGCAATATTTTTCCATGAGTTCATGGCATTCCTCCGGCGTAGGAATTCTATCCATCAGAGATGCAGGAGCGAGTTTCATATTTTACCTTCCACGCGGTGTTTGTATCATAAGTGAAGTCAGAGTTCAGCCATTTTTCGATCATTCCCGATTGATATATTTTTTTGAATTGGGAAAAAAGAAACTCACTGGCTCAGGTAGGAGCAGGGATTTCGCAAGTACACGAACACATTGTGCACCGTTGTTTTACATCAGGAATAATTCCATTTCCAATTCAATAATGATACCGCGGCGGCAAGGAGGAGGCACCGGAGGCGAATATGCCAATACGTTGAGGATGCCGACTACCCCGGCCTGCGCCGGTGCAGGCTGTGCCAACAAAGGTAGCGCTTGAATTGGAAGTGGTATAATGGATTCAGTCTTGACGTCATAGCTCTTTTCAAGTATGAAAATTTAACCATTTTTAGCAAGGAGTCCAATATGAAAAGTACATTCATTATTAAATACCTCATCGGAATGCTCTTGTCCCTTATGTTCATAACTACCTTAACGGCGCAAGCAACCGATACGATTAAAATCGGTATTGCCGGAGCTCATTCAGGTGATCTGGCTTCCTACGGACAGCCCACGGTTAAAGCGGCCCAGCTGGTCATTAAAAACATCAACGCTGCAGGCGGCGTTGCCGGCAGGAAAGTAGAGCTGATAATCGAGGACGATGCCTGCAAACCAGAGATGGCAACAAACGTCGCCACAAAACTCGTATCCGCCAAAGTCGACGCCGTCATAGGCCATATCTGTAGCGGCGCGACCAAAGCTGCCTTGCGCACTTACAAAGATGCCGGTATTATTGTCATCTCCCCATCGGCAACCAGCCCTGAACTCACCTTTTCCGGCCAATATCCTAATTTCTTCCGAACAATCGCCCCCGACAGCGCACAGGCCAAACTGGTCGCCGACTTCACGCTGCAAACGCTGAAGTTAAGTAAAATCGTCATCATTCATGACAAAGGCGATTACGGCAAAGGTTTTGCCGAGTATGCCAAAAAATTCATCGAAGGCTCCGGAAAAGCTCAGGTGGTGCTTTATGAGGGTGTTACTCCAGGCGCAGTTGATTATTCGGCTATCGTCCAGAAAATAAAATATGCCGGGGCAGATGCGGTGATTTATGGCGGCTACCATCCCGAAGCTGCTTCCATTGTACAGCAGATGCGTAAGAAAGGAATGAAAACGGCCTTCATCTCCGATGACGGCGTCAAAGACCAAACCTTCATTAAAGTGGCCTCATCCTATGCCGAAGGTGTCTATGCTTCCGGCCCTAAAGATACGACAAAAAATCCCCTGGCGATAGCAGCCATCGCCGAGCACAGGAAAACATACGGTGCCGAGCCCGGAGCGTTTTATCTTAACGCCTATGCGGCCACCCAGGCGCTTCTCCATGCTATGAACAAAGCCAAATCAACTGAACATAATGCAGTTGCTAAAGCTTTGCGAACATATCAGGCAGATACGCCTCTGGGAAAAATTAGATTTAATAAAGACGGGGATGCCATCGGAGCAGGCTTCTCCATGTATCAGGTGCAAAAAGGCGTGTATGTGGAGATAAAATAAAAACAAGACTGAGGACTGAAGATCATATCCTCTTGCAGGCAGGAGCTCCGGAATCAGGCAATTAAACAATGAATTATTTCTGGGATTTGTTTCTTGGCGGCATTACCCGCGGCAGCATTTATGCTCTAATCGCTCTGGGCTACACCATGGTTTACGGCATCCTGGAGCTGATTAATTTCGCCCATGGCGAAATATACATGATTGGTGCGTTCACCGCTCTGATCGCGGCTTCTCTGCTAACAATGCAGGGTTTGTCCGGCCCGGCCGTACTTGTTCTGGCAACCGTTGTCGCTGTCCTTTACGCCGCGGCTTACGGTTTTACCGTGGAAAAAATCGCGTACAAGCCGCTAAGGCAGGCACCAAGGCTTTCGCCTCTGATCAGCGCTATCGGCATGTCCATTTTCCTGCAGAATTACGTTATGCTGGCCCAGACATCCGATTTTCTGCCCTTCCCCAACCTGCTGCAGAACGTTGAACTGCCAGCATTTCTGAACACTTGGATCGCCCCGGCAGAATTTATGATCATTCTTACAGCAGCTTCGCTTATGCTTGGCCTGACGCTGATTTTAAAATTTACCAAAATGGGTAAAGCCATGCGCGCTGTGGCGCAGGACCGGACGATGGCTATGCTCCTTGGTGTCAACGTCAACCGGATCATTTCCCGCACCTTCATTGTCGGCTCGGTGCTAGCTGCTATCGGCGGTGTTCTGATTGCTTCCCATGTCGGCAGAATTAACTTTTATATCGGATTCGGTGCGGGCATTAAAGCGTTTACCGCAGCCGTCCTAGGCGGCATCGGCAGCATTCCCGGCGCCATGCTGGGCGGACTGGTTTTGGGGCTGACGGAAAGCTTTGCCACAGGTTATATTTCCAGCGATTATGAAAATGTTTTTGCCTTTGCCCTGCTGATCCTGATATTAATTTTAAAGCCGGAGGGAATTCTGGGGCGTTCCTCCCAGCAAAAGGTGTAACCCCGGGGAAAACGATGAAATTTGCCGAAGAATTAAAAAAATCATTTTTTATTGCCTCGTGGTTTATCCTGCTCACTTTTCCCATCATGGTGATTCAGGTCAATACGATTGAAAATATCGTCATTTGGCGCTGGCACAATATCATCCTCATTGGCCTGGGATCATTTGCGTTTTCCTTCTGCTGGCAGATCTTCCTGAACAAAAAAAGCAGCACAAAACTTATCGCCCCGGCAGGTCTGTCACCACTAAACCGCTTAATGAACGAACCGCGTCTCTATCGCCCCGCCCTGATCATCATTGGTCTCGCCGCTCTGATTTTCCCGTTTGTGTTCTCTCACTATCAGATCAATATCATGACCACCGCCCTGATCTATGTTATGCTGGGGCTGGGGTTGAATATAGAAGTAGGACTGGCCGGCCTGCTGGATCTGGGTTACGTAGCTTTTTACGCTGTCGGAGCATACAGCTACGCCCTGCTTAATTATCATTTCGGTCTGGGATTCTGGACGGCACTGCCTGTCGGAGCACTGCTCGCCGCCATCTTCGGCATTCTGATCGGATTTCCGGTGCTGCGTCTGCGCGGCGATTATCTCGCCATCGTTACGCTGGCCTTTGCGGAAATCATCCGTCTGGTTCTGGAAAACTGGAATGCCTTCTCTTTCGGCCCCAGCGGCATATCCAATATTCCGCGCCCGGGCTTTTTCGGCAGAAATCTGACGCCGGAACAATCCGCCATTTACATGTATTTTTTATTAATCCTTTTATGTCTGCTGACGATTTTTATTATCCATCGCCTGCAACACTCGCGCATTGGACGCGCCTGGGTTGCCCTGCGCGAAGATGAACTCGCCTGCCAGGCAATGGGTATCGATAAAACAAAAGCCAAACTCACTGCCTTTGCGCTCGGAGCAACCTGGGCGGGAATGGCCGGAGTTATTTTTGCCGCCAAAACAACTTTTATCAATCCGGCCAGTTTTACCTTTCTGGAATCGGCAATGATCTTATCCATTGTAGTATTAGGCGGCATGGGGTCTATTGCCGGTGTCATTATCGCCGCACTGGCTCTGATTCTTCTTCCTGAATATTTACGAGTATTCAGCGATTACCGGATGATTTTATTCGGCGCGGCTCTGATTATGATGATGATTTTTCGTCCTCAGGGCATTCTGGCTGATATGCGTAAAAAATATGAATTTCACAAAACAGAAGACAGCCGGACAATTAAGCGGGATGTTTTATGAGTAATGTTTTAGAAGTAAAAAATCTGACTATGAATTTCGGCGGCATCAAGGCATTGGATCGCGTCAGCCTGGAAATTAAACGAAATCAGATCGTCGCTCTCATCGGCCCCAACGGTGCAGGAAAAACCACGTTGTTTAACTGCTTGACCGGAATTTACACGCCTACCGCAGGTGACATTATCGTGCATCCGCCGCAGGGAAAATCACGGCGGATCAATGGAATGAAAATCAATCAGATTACAGAACTGGGTTTGGCGCGCACCTTTCAGAACATCCGTCTTTTCGGGGGAATGACAGTTCTGGAGAATGTCATGATCGGACGCCACTGCCGCACGAAGTCAGGGATTGCCGGCGCCATATTCCTTCCGAAAAGCACACGCGGCGAGGAAAATGACATCGTGAACCAGAGTTATTCTATACTCGAATATATCGGGCTCACCAAGTATGTTAATGATCTGGCCAGAAATCTGCCCTATGGTGCTCAGCGCCGTCTGGAGATCGCCCGGGCTCTGGCCTGCGACCCGCAGCTGCTCCTTCTGGATGAACCGGCGGCAGGCATGAATCCCCAGGAAACCAGAGAACTCGAAGGGCTGATTGTCCGGCTCCGGAAGGAACGTCATCTCTCCATACTGCTCATTGACCATGACATGAAATTGGTCATGAATCTGGCGCAGAAAATATTTGTTCTCGACTACGGAGAAGAGATTGCCCGTGGAACACCTCAGGAAATAGCCAGTAATCCGGTAGTCATTAAAGCCTACCTGGGAGTGGAAACAGATGCTGAAATTAATTGACGTGCAAACATGCTACGGCAATATTCGCTCGCTCAAGGGCGTTTCTCTCACCGTGGCCGAAGGCGAAATTGTCTCGCTTATCGGCGCCAACGGTGCGGGGAAAACCACAACCCTGATGTCTATTTCCGGCATTGTTGCCGCGAGCTCCGGTCAGATTATTTTCAATCAGCAGCGCATTGAAAGAACCGACCCGGATAAAATCGTCGCTGCCGGAATTTCGCAGGTGCCCGAAGGCCGAAGAATTTTCCCCGGAATGAGCGTATTGGAAAATCTGGAGATGGGCGCATTCCTGCGCGAAGATTCCCGGAAAACCAGAGAAGACATGGAATATGTTTTTGACCTCTTTCCGATTCTGAATAAACGCAGGCATCAGGCGGGCGGCACTTTAAGCGGCGGCGAGCAACAAATGCTGGCTATATCCAGGGCACTGATGGCTAGGCCAAAATTACTGCTGCTGGATGAACCATCGCTGGGCTTATCACCGCTGCTGACTAATCAGATCTTTGAAATGATCAAAAAGATCAATACTGAGCAGCACATGACGATATTTCTTGTAGAGCAAAACGCTTATATGGCTTTGAAGCTGTCACACCGCGGCTATGTGATGGAAAACGGATCAATCATCCTGGAAGGCAAAGCTGCCGCTTTACTGACTGACAGCAATGTTAAAAAAGCTTATTTAGGGATTTAGCAGAAATATTCACTTAAGGTAATTCTGAATCCTTCGCTGGATTCAGGACAGGCTCCGCTAAGAGTCTATTAAAACCAATTTATGGAAAGCCGAAGATTTTTCGTCTAAAGAATGCCGTTATGACATAGTCTCTTCTCCGGAACGGCAGTTGCGGAGGCGTGTTTTACCGGCATATTACAACGCGACTGCAGCGACATTCCAGCTTGTGTAAATTCACCCCTATATGATATAAATAATCTCAATAACAATTTCATGAATGACAGAGTGATATCATGGATTATCGTGAAACCGTTAATAAACTTCCCACAAAGGCAAAAGGAAACTAAGTATTGGACGCTGCCGAAGTATCAAGAGATGATTTATTTAAGGCCTGCGAATCTCTATTCGGGACGGATATCGACGTATCTGTCGAGTTTCTCCGCTACCTGAAGCCAGCGGGTGTGAAAGCGGCCTATCGGAAAAAGGCGCTGGAGACTCACCCTGATCGCGCTGTTTTACTTGAGGGTCAGGCGGATTTCATGGAAACACGTTTTAAAGAGATCAACCTGGCCTACCAGCTTTTGCAGGAATTTCTGAGTTGCCCCTGGAAATACTCTCTCGATGAAACCGGTGCAATCTATAAACGCAGGCAGTCTCCAGTGAAGCCGGCCGCTCGCCGGAAAACACACAGTCCCAAAACCGAGCCTTCGTATCGGGGCAGGATGCCGTCGCGAAGACTTTTGTTCGGCCAATATCTTTACTATGCCGGGCATATTTCCCTGGCCAGCATGATTAAGGCAATTGTCTGGCAAAGATTGCAGCGGCCATCCGTCGGCTCCATTGCCGCAAGCTGGGGATGGATAGAGGGTGCTGATATTCTGGATGTTCTGCGTTCCCGCCGTTACGGCGAGAAATTCGGCGAGTGTGCGCTGCGCCGCGGCTACATTTCTAAATATCAATTATTGTTATTGCTCGACCGCCAGCGGACCATTCAGCCGCAAATAGGGGGATATTTTATTGAGCAGGGCATGCTCGACTCTCTCCAGCTTTATAGAGCAATTGCCGAAATGAAGAAGCATAATAAAAAATTCTGGTCCTACTAGAAGGCTGCAAGTAATTTACTTTTTTGAAGAAAAGAGCTTTTGGAAAAACCCTCCTGATTTTTTCCCGCTGCCACTACTATTAGCTTGAGCCTGATCCAGCTTCAGCAGGTATTCATAAAGCAATTTACCTTCTTTAAATTCCGGATTTAATTTCAGTGCCTTGTCCAGGAATTCTTCTGCCTTGTCTCGCTTGCCTTCCTCAAAATAGGCTCGAGCCATATTATAATGCAGATTTTCATCCTCCGGTGAGATAAGCAGTGCTCTGGAATAGTTCTTGACGGCTTCATTATATGATTTTGTCGCTCGGTACTGCATGCCCGCGTCGTTATAGTGAAGAGCGACGGCTTCCCGAATTTCTTCACTCTCTTTGATGATCTCCAGCGCCGACGGCAAGTTTTCCTGATCGATGAACACAATGGCCTGCTCGATTTTTTTGCGCATTTCTTCTTGCTTGGCTTCTTTTTCCCGGTCCATTTCCAGTCTTTGCGCTTCGGCGGCCTCTTCGTCCCTTTCTATTTTTTGTACAATTTCCTCTTCCTGGGCAACAATCATGCTTTTTATGAATTCCAGATTTGTAGCCAGATCGGTATCTCCAAAGGTGAACTCGCCGAAGATTTCTTTGAATTTTTTATGTGCGGAAAGACTTTTCAGAAATCCTTCGATGCCTTCATGGAGCTCTTTCTTCTCCTTGTCGGTCATGGGAATAGCGGGCATGCGATCGATGATTTCTTTAAAGGAAATTAAGCAGGCCGCAATCTTGCCTTGCTTAACATACAATTCACACGCATGAAAGCGACGGAAAAGTTCACTGATGTTGGATATCTTTGCAGCCATTTGTCTTTGCCCAGTTCAAGGTATGTAAATAGAGAAAACTCCGCCGTTTAGCGTGCCACCATTGACAATGGATATAAAACCATTTTTTTCGTTTTTCACATGCATAGCGGAAACCATTTCGGAGAAATATATTCCAAGTCCTGTGCTGCCGGTTTGGAAATCTATTCCCTTTTTAAATTTCGGATTATTTTTTTCATTAAAAAGCATAGATGGTGGATAACCGGCACCGTCATCTTCAATCCGCATCACAAGGTAGCCGCTTTCCACACTGGAACTGATCTTAACCTTTTCTTTTGTATAGCGGAAGGAATTATTGATAACGTTATCAAGAACTCCGGCAATAAGGCTGCGGTCGAGGGCCCAGAAAAGGGCCGGGTCACAATCCGTTTCTATTTTTATCCCCCGGGCATTCAAAAGTGCTTCATGCTGGATGGAGACATCTTCCAGAATATCCCGAATCGAATGATAGTCGATATTAATGGCCAGTTGAGATTTTTCCGCCTTGTAAAGGGAAAGCAAGCGGATTAAACTGTTATTTAAACGTTTAATTTCATATTGCAGGTTGTAGAATTCGACATGAGAAGGACAGTTCTGCTCACGACAATTGGCAATTATGTCTTCCAGATTGTTAAAGAGAAGCCCCAGCGAATTTTTGGTGTCATGCAGCGTCGAAGCCAGAATGTCCGAAAAGTCCATTTTAACAGTCATGATTAATCCTCAGGAGCCAGTTCATTGTACATTGCCAGGAGCATCGGAAGATCTTTAAAAGTTTCGTCAATTTTTCTTACTCTGTCAAGATAAGTTTTGACATTATTCAAGCTTTGTTCACTGACGCCTTTTTCTTTCATGAAACGCATAAGAATCTGCGCCGCATTAGCATTAATGATTTTATTTTCCGGCAAACGCGCGGCAGCTCTCTCAAAGTAAGCAATAGCTTCCGTCAGCTTGCCGTCTGCTGCCAGTTTGACACCTTCATTATTCAACCGAATTATTTCCTGCCTGCTATCTTCGATAATTTTCCGGCCGCTATCTTCCATGCCGGTTTCCCGAAATACCATGCGGACATTGTCCAGCATTTCGTTGTTGTCATGATTATCCTGGACTACATGCTTGATAATTTCCGTACCTTTTTTGTAATCGCCGTTAATAATATAAGCTCTGGCCATTTCGAGTTTCAGATCGACAGGAATATTTCCGGCTAAATCTTCCACGATTTTTTGCACTGCGGTCATCGCGCTGCGAGCTTCGTTATCCCTGTTCAGTTTTTTATAAACATAGCTCTCTGTTATGGTGATATTCAGCCCTGCTTCATTATCCTCCGGAAAAACCTTCCGCGCACGAGCAAGAACATTTAACCCTTCTTCCGGATTGTCACCGTGGATTATAGACTTGGCCAGATTGGTATAGTCTCCCGGACTCTTATAACAGGAATGTTCCCCCTGTTTGACTGCCGATTTATAGGCGGTTTCGGCAATGGAATAGTCTTCGTTACGATAGGCAATATCTCCCAGATTCTTTTGCCGCAGGATGGCGTGCGGCGAGATGGTCGTTGCTTTCATCAGCACTGTTTGGGCATCTACGGGGTTATTCATTTTTAACAGTGTTTTGGCGAGATAATCATAAGCAGACATTATTTTATCATTTTTAGCAATAATGCCCTCAAAGATATTTTTAGCTTCCGGATATTGTCCGGTCATCAAGCAGGTTTTGCCCCGCCCTAGAGCTGCCCAGGCCACGTTTCCCATCAGCAGAATTTTATCATAAAATTCTGCGGCCTCATAATATGCACCATTTTTCAGCAGAATTTCACCTTTGAGTTTCATTATTTCCGAAAGGTTGCGGGGAGACTTTGCTATCAGATCGTCACACAGTGAAATCGCCTGGGCATAGTTGTTTACAGCCAGAGCCTTTTCAATGTCTGTAAGATTTTCCTTCTTTTCCATAAGATGTTTTAGCTTCTTTTCCAGGAGTTCTTTGGGGAAAGGTTTCATTAGGTAATCGTCCGGTTGATATTCTGCCGCACCCATAATCATTTCCAGAGTGTTTTCCGCCGTAACTATAATAAAAATCGTGGAGTAATGAATATAATCGCGAAATTTGCCCTCTTCCAGAACCTGCTGACCTGATTTTCCCTGTCCTAAATTGTAATCACAGAGAATAATGTCATATCTGCGTACGGACATTTTCCCGATTGCTTCTTCTCCGGTGGCAACATCATCAAGGTACATAACTCCAAAGGAACGAAGCATATTTTTCAATGTCAGACGAAAATTAAAAAAATCATCGACAACGAGCACTTTTTTATTTTTCAGACTGATTTTCTGTTGGGGATCAGGTTTCATTGGCAGTTCTCGATTAATCGTGACTCATTAACTAAAGCATAATATTTCGCCAGTTATTAGTAATCTATATATTATCACATTTCTGGGTTTTACTATAAAAAATATATATGTGGTCGCAAGGAGCAAAAAAATACCCCCCGGAGAAACACCCCGAGAGGTTACGAGTTCCGTAAGTGCCGTTAGGTCATTATGGCTGGAATCGCGAAATAATTTATTTCGGTTTGACAGGACAAAACCCGTGGTAAACCGCTGTAATTTTAATTTTGTTCGATTCCGCTTTATGATCGGTTCACAAACACCCCAGATCACCCGTTTGATACTGTAATCGGCATTTTAGTAAAATTTCTTTAGTTCAACTTACCAATTCCGACTGGTGACCTTTAGGTTATATGCTTCGCTTGTAGAATTGGAGTTTCACTGACGCCACGGTATTATCATCGATCGGGAATGCATGATAAATGGATAGTTACTTTACAGAGAATTTCCGCCTGTATGATTGGCAATGTAATAATAGACTGTAAACTTTACAGTAGCAGCAGAAACAATTAATGAAGTTTCTTTTAGCTTGCGGCAAGGCGGGAAATATGGTTTAGAAAGACAGCTTTTTAGACTAAAAACTGCATAAATTTCTTGGTTTGCATGTCACTACGTAAATATCAAATAAAATGGCCGATAGTTGTAATAGTTGCTTTTGCCGTGGCGCTGTTATTTGTCTGGGAATCCAACTATCTCAAAATTGAAACCGACATTCTGGAATCAATGCCGCAAAGCGATCCGGTACTGTCCGATGCCCGCCAGATTATCAAACATTTACCCATTCAGGACCGGTTGTTTATTGATCTCAGCAATGAGTCGGCTGATGCGGATAGAGACAAACTGGCCGGGGCGGCTGTAATCATCACAGACAAGCTCAACAAAAGCGGTCTTTTTGCCAAAGTGGGAATTAATGACGAGGCCAGGTATTTCCCGGAGTTGATGACTCATGTTACAAATAGTCTCCCGCTTCTCTTTCATGCTGAAAAACTGGAAGCAGAAATTAAACCACTCCTGGAGACGAACCGGATTAAAGAGGCTTTTATCCGCAACAAACAGAGCCTGGAACAACTCGAAGGAATCGGCCGAGCTGAAATGATCGCCAGTGATCCACTCGGTTTTTCCGGAATTGTCCTGCGGCAACTATCCGCACTTATGCCTGCCAGTAAGGCCCAATTCTATCAGGGTCAATTAATTTCAGAAGACGGCCGACACGTCCTCATTATCGCGAAAATTGCCGGATCGGGAACGGATACTGCTATCGGTGCCAAAATATCGGCGCTTCTTAAAGACATAGAGAAGGAATTGCCGTCAGTTCCGGCATTAAAAGGCGAAAAATATTCGCTCAATTCCGTAGGCGCCTACCGTGCTGCTCTGGATAATGAAACTACCGCCAAGCGTGATACGCATATCGCCATTGTCTTAACCACTCTGGGTATTGCCCTTTTACTTTTATTTGCCTTTCCCCGGCCACTCATTGGCCTTTTGGCTCTTCTGCCATCAACTGTGGGGGCTATTGCTGCTTTGTTTGTTTGTTCTTTTTTCTTTAAATCCATGTCCATGTTGGCTGTTGGTTTTGGCGGAGCCATTATGGCCTTTACAGTGGATCTGGGAATTACCTATTTACTTTTTTTAGATCAGCCGAAAGAAACTTACGGCAAACAGGTAGCGCGGGAAGTGTGGTCGGCGGAACTTCTGGCTGTATTGACTACAGTTGGCGCCTTTCTTCTGCTGCTGATCAGTGATTTTAAAATACTGGCGGAAATCGGCGTTTTTTCCGCACTCGGCGTAACATTTGCATTGCTATTTGTTCATTTTATTTTCCCCATAATATTTCCCACAATGCCTCCCGCTCAGCGACTGAGCAATCTCTTGTTGTTCAATACTATAAAAAATATTGCCGCCCCGGCAAGATGGAAGTTGATTGCCGCGCTGGCCTTTGGTTTGGTGATGCTTTTCTTTGCCCGGCCGGTGTTCAACGTCGATATCAACTCGATGAACTCCCTGAGCAAAGAGACCATAACGGCCGAAAATAATATCCAGAAAACATGGGGTGATCTTTCCGGCAAGTGTTATGTGTTCTTGCAGGCTCCGGATATTTCCCAATTGCAGCAGAAGAATGATCAGTTGCTGCCGCTATTAACAAAAGATGTGCAAGCAGGCAAACTATCTGCCGCATTTCTTCCTTCTTTGCTGTTCCCCTCTCCCGAGCGGGGCCGAGAGAACTTCGAAGCCTGGCGCAATTTCTGGACTCCGAAACGTTTGGCCAAACTGAAGTTTGATATTAATGCGGCGGCGCGGGAGACCGGTTTTTCCTCAGGCGCTTTTAATCCATTCTGGGAAATCATCAACAATAAAAATCCGCAACCCGGAGAAATACCGGAAAAGTATTTTGAATTTTTCGGAATTACAAAGGGACCGGCCGGTTTTACCCAACTGAGCTTACTGGCAACCGGTAAAATTTATGATGCGGATGATTTCGTCTCCCGTATTGTCCCTACTGGCCTGGCCAAGATATTTGATGTCGGCTTATTTAACAAAAGACTGGGGGACTCCCTTAAGAGAATCTTTCTCGAAATTGCGCTGATTACCAGCATTGGCATTGTGCTGGTCGTATTTTTATTTTATCTGGACTGGCTCCTGTCACTGGCCGTGCTTGCGCCCATCGCTTTTGCTCTGGTGTCAACACTGGGGACACTGAAGATTATCGGGCATCCGCTGGACATACCGAGTATCATGCTCTGGATTGTCATTATGGGAATGGGGATTGATTACTCCATTTATTATGCTTGTTTCTATCAGCGATATCGCGATGAAAACCATCCGGCACTGGATACAATTAAAATGGCGATGTTTCTCGCCTCCTTCACAACACTGATCGGCTTTGGAGTACTGGCCTTTGCCTCGCACTCCCTTCTGCACAGCATTGGGCTTACCTCTCTTTTGGGCATAGGTTATTCCATCACTGGAGCTTATTTCATTCTGCCTTCATTGATGAAAAAAATATATGCGCCGTTTACCTTTCCGTCAGGACCTCTTGAGGCCGGTTCAAAAAAGCATTTGCGCCGGGCAATTTTGCGTTACCGTCATCTGGAAGCTTATCCCAGGCTATTTGCCCGGTTTAAAATGAAGATTGATCCGATGTTTAAAGAACTGGACAAGTATGTGCGCAAACCCCGCAGAATAATAGATATCGGTTGCGGTTATGGAATTCCGGCAGTATGGCTGCTGGAAATTTATCCCGCGGCAAAAGTCTATGGTCTGGAACCGGATGAGGAGAGAGTGCGTATAGCATCTCGGGTTATCGGTGACCGCGGCAAGGCGGAAGTGGGTAGAGCTCCCGATTTGCCTTCTGTTGACGGTGAAGTCGATTACGTTATCATGCTGGATATGCTGCATTTGATTTCCGATGATGAACTGCAAACGGTATTGCGTCGGATTAATGAAAAACTGGAGGCAAATGGTACTCTGCTCATCCGCGCAACTGTTCCTTCGGACATAAAAGTACCCTGGAAACGCTGGATCGAATCATTCCGCTTAAGACATGCTCACACACCGGAACGTTTCCGCAATGAAAAAGAGATTGCTGCTTTCATGACAAGGGCCGGATATGATGTTACCGTTTCCGCATCACCAACGGCCGGTGTGGAAGAAAAATGGTTTGTGGGAAAGAAATCATAGAGGAGATTAGCATGACGTTTTTGACAAATATATTCTTCGGCAATACTTTACAAACCTGGCTTATCGCTCTGGGCGTGATGTGTGTAGCCTTCCTGACATTGATACTTATACAAAAAATCATCCTGCGGCGTTTATCCTGCCTGGCCAAACGGACCGAAACGCAAATCGACGACCTACTACTGGCCGTCCTTTCTAAAACCAACCTATTATTCCTTTTCTTTGTAGCCGTTTATATTGGTTCAAAATTTATTGTCCTGCAGCCGAATATACTTAAAGCAGGGAATAAAATATTTTTTGTTGTGGTGATTATCCAGATTGCCTTCTGGGTGGGCAGGGGAATCAGTTTTGTCATCAGCGTAAACGTAAGAAAACGTATGGCGGATAACGCCGCCAGCACCACCACTATTTCCGTTCTCGGTTTTATCAGCAAGCTTCTGTTGTGGTCGATCGTCCTGCTTCTGGTACTCGATAATCTGGGTGTCAATATCACGAGTCTGGTTGCCGGGTTGGGAATCGGCGGTATTGCCATAGCTCTAGCTGCCCAGAATATCCTAGGCGATCTGTTTGCCTCTTTATCCATTGTCATTGACAAACCATTTGTTGTAGGAGATTTCATTGTTGTCGATCAGTTGAAGGGAACCGTCGAACACATAGGCCTGAAAACCACCCGGCTGCGCAGCCTGGGTGGTGAACAACTTATTTTTTCTAACAATGATTTGCTCAAGAGCCGCATACAGAATTTTAAACGGATGGTGGAAAGACGCATTCTATTTGGTTTCGGAGTTACCTACCAGACGCCTGCGGAAAAATTGCCGCTAATCAACAATATATTAAAGGAGATAATTCTGAAACAGGAAAAGGTGCGATTTGACCGCGTTCATTTTAAAGAGTATGGTGATTCATCTCTCAATTATGAAGTTGTATATTTTGTAAAAAGCCAGAACTATAATGTTTATATGGACATACAACAAGCGATCAATCTGGAAATGTTCCGCCGTTTCCAAGAGGCCGGAATTGAATTTGCCTACCCCACGAGAACATTACTGGTTCAGCACGAGAGGCATACCTCTTAGGGGCCGTTACGAAATAATCACCCCTGCGGGTCTTGTGACCTTTCGCGACCTCGCGCCACCTTCATGTGGTTAGGTTATCAGGTTATGGCAAGACCATTTTGTTACGGTCCCTTATGCCGGTTACTATATTACAATGCTGCAGTTATTATTGAACAACGGCTTAACGGATATCCATTGCTTTATGAAAAAATATTCATATAAATTAGCTGTCTATTTATCGCGGCACCTGGGTATCTGGTTTTTCCGTGCTTTTTCCTGGTGCATCGCAACCGGTTATTTTTTTCTTTTTCCGATGCGGGTGGCCGAAAGCCTGAAGTTCTACCGCGCACTTTTTTCCGGGCGCGGCTTTTTCTATCATCTATACTGCGTGTGGAAACAGTATCATAATTTCACCGATGTCTATCTCCATCGTTTTGTCAGGCTTGCCGAAGACGAGATTGAATTTGTCAAAGACGGCTGGGAATATCTGGATGAAGCGGTAGAAAAAAAAAACCGGGGCGATTGTGATTATGTCGCATATCGGTAACTGGGAACTGGCGGCGCAAATGCTCAACCGCAAAGGACTGCCGATTATGCTCTACCTCGGAGCCAAACACAAAGAGCAGGTTGAGGGTATTCAAAAGAACAAGCTCGCCAAAAGCGGCATTCGCATAGTAGCGACATCCGAGAGCGAAAAGTCGCCTTTTGCTCTGCTCGAAGGAATTAATTTCCTGCGCGAAGGCGGCATTGTATCCATGACGGGTGACCGTCTCTGGGGTGAACAAAGTCATGTGGTGGTTGACTTTTTAGGTCATGAAGCGAAACTCCCGGACACACCGCATTTGTTTGCTCTGATGACGGGCGCGCCGCTTTTGACTTTTTTCGTTTATTCGGATATTGCCGGAACCTATCATATCAAAGTTTCCCCGGGCCGGAAGGTTTTCGCCGCCACGCGTGCGGAGCGGAAAAAGGCAGTGCAAGAATCGGCACAGATTTATGCCGACGATCTCGCCCGTTTTGCCAGCGCCCATCCCTTCGAGTGGCATCATTTCGAACCGTTTCTCGGCAAAAAAAATTAATACCCTTGAAAAATACTCGACAAAATAGATTTTTCTTTGAGCTCCAATAAAATTAGTATAAGAATAATCAGTAATACAAATATGATCAGGGGCAGGGCTGAAGATGAAAGCTAACGAGGTACCCCAGGACATTACTTATTATGAAGGCAAAAAACGCGCCTGTTATGCGCTCAACGACGAGGGCAAGTATGTCATCGTCCCCAGTTCCGGCTGGGATGTTGAAGCTGTGGTCAACGGCCTGGCCGTTGACGAAATGGCAGCCAGTCTGGAAGTAACCAGACAGGCGGTTTTAGCCGGCTCGAAAAGTCCGCTTTGCTATCACATGGAGCTCCGTCAGATGACACCGGAGATTCTGGCTAAAACAGCGGGCATCGCCAAATTCAGACTCAAAAGGCATTTGCGTCCCGAGATTTTTGCCAAACTTAAAACATCTGTTTTAGACCGTTATGCGCAGGCGCTGGCGGTGACTCGAAAAGAATTAAAAACCGTACCAACTTAAGGAAAGGTAACATTCAGTAGATGAGCACAGAAATAACGGCAGGCGGAAAACCTTTTATCCATCGGCATTCCGCCCATTGTGAAAGTGGTGTTACCTCCGCTTTGTTTCGGGACAAAGGCGTAGAAATCTCCGAACCAATGATTTTCGGAATCGGCAGCGGCATTTTTTTCGGCCATTTGCCATTTGTGAAAATGGCTGGTGTGACTATCAGCACGTTCCGGTCTCAGCCGGGAGCCGTCTTTCGCAAATCAGCCAAACGACTGGGTGGTAAATTTATTACCTCACGGTTCCGCAATCCTCAAAAAGGCATGGATGAGTTGAGGCGCGTCCTTAAGACGGGACAGATAGTCGGGTTGACAACCAATATTTACTGGCTTTCCTATTTTCCCAACCGTTTCCGCTTTCAGTTCAACGGCCATAATTTAATTGCACTGCGGGAAATTGAGGGTGGTTTCCGCGTGAGCGATCCGATGCTTGAGTGGCCGGTGGATTGTCCAACGGAAGACCTGGAGCGGGCGCGATTCGCCCATGGCCCTCTGGAACCGCACGGCTTTATGTATTACCCGCAATCAATCGTACTTAAACCCGACCTGCGTAACGCCTGTATAAAAGGCATGAAAGATACCTGTAATATGATGCTCAGGATTCCTCTGCCGATTTTCGGCATCCGGGGGATGCGTTTTTTGGCTAAAAAAGTTATTCACAGTCCCGATAAACTTGGTTTTCAGGGAGCCTGCCGTGAACTGTCCAGTATCGTCCGAATGCAGGAGGAGGTAGGCACAGGCGGCGCAGGATTCCGCTATATGTACGCTGCTTTCCTTCAAGAAGCTGCAGAACTCTTCGGTTCGGATGATCTTGTCCTTTTATCCGGAGAAATGACTGCTATAGGCGACATCTGGAGGGAATTTGCCATAGTTTCCGCACGTATCATCAAGCAAAGAGGCCAGTCAGAAGATAATTTCGATAAAGCGGGAGGATTGATGATGATTTGCGCGGAACGTGAAGAGGAACTATTCAGAAATCTCCGTTCTGTTGTTAGGAAACTCAAGGCATGAAAGCACTGGACATTTCCGCCATAACGTTTTCCTATGATCTTGCCACTGAATGTGCACTACAAAACTTTTCCATGTCCGTTGCCGGTGGTGAAATACATGCTCTGCTCGGCCCCAACGGTGCGGGGAAAACCACCCTGATGCGTGTGATTACCGGGCAATTGCGTGGTTACGCAGGTTCGGTGTTCATCTATGGCGATAACGCGTCCCAATCCGCTGGCCTGAAAAATATCGGCTATGCTCCTCAACCGGTTTCTGTATTTACAGCCCTCACCGCTTATGAAAATCTGCGGTTCTTCGGCGTTATGGCCGGATTGACCCCAGAAAAACTGCAAGAAAGATCTGTTGCCGTCCTGGAAGAAACAGGACTTGTCCAATACGCGCATAAAAATGTTTCTACATATTCGGGTGGAATGCTGCGGCGCTTGAATCTGGCCGTTGCTCTGTTGCATGAGCCCAAACTGCTGCTCCTGGATGAACCGACGGTAGGCGTTGATCCTCAGAGCCGCCACCATATTTACGAAACGCTCACCGCCCTCAACGCGACCGGAATGACGATATTGCTTTGTACCCATATTATGGATGAGGCGCAACGCCTCTGTTCCCGCGTGACGATGATGGATAGGGGAGCGGTTGTTTTTACAGGAGGAATGGCCGCAATTGATAATCTGGAAAAATTATTTCTGGAAAAGACGGGGCATCATTTGCGCGATGAATAAGTATTATCAAATGGATTATCCTGTGCATGGCTTTGTTGGCCGCGGTGCAGGCGTCCTCGTCGTATCAAAACATACGCCTGCGGGGCCTGCGCCTTGCCGCCTCGCCCTGCTTTGGCTAATCCATTTATACAGATTACGGAAATAATTTGAAAAACATATGGAGCTGAATTTAAATTGATTTTACGGCAATTAAAAGAACTGATCCGCAAAGAACTGCTGATTTTGCTGCGCGATCGCCAGACTATTCCCCTGCTTTTTTTGATGCCGGTGGCGCTGATTTTTTTCCTGTCACTGGCACTGCAGGGCGTCTATGTGGATAAGGTTACCGGCCATCAGATTTCTTTAGTTCTGGAAAATGCCAGTCGTGCCCCCAAAGCACTGCAACTCGAAAAGAGAATAGGCGCCAATAAATTAATTCGCCTCATCGCCCGGCCCAAGGGTTATGACAACGATAAGCTCTTTGAATATAGCAAGGCGCATGCCGCTGTTTTAATTCCGGACGGCTTTGACGACGGCACAAAGCCTGTCGAAATCCACTTTGATCCGGTGCTCGATGCCGGATACAAGATGGCCCTGCGATCGCTTATTGCCAGCCTTGCCGCAGAAGTTGTTCTGGGGGTAGATGATATTGATGTCCTGGTCGCCAATTTTGTTGTGGAGAAAACAAAGAAAAACACCCAATTCCCCAGCCCTTTGCAGCACAGCGTTCCAGGCTGGTCTATCTTTGCCATGTTTTTTATAGCGATTCCCATGTCGATCGGCTTTTTGCGGGAGAAAAATATCGGGACTTTGCAACGTCTTTTTACTTATCCGGTCAGCGCCAATTTAGTTGCATTGGGAAAGCTTATACCTTATTATTTAATTAATTTGATTCAGTTTGTTTTAATGCTGGCAGTCGGTTTTTATGTGATACCGCAGCTCACCGGGCTGACTTTTAATCTGGGTGAACATCCATGGCAACTGATGCCGGTAACTATTGTTACAGCTGCAGCGTCCACAGGGTTCGGAGTGCTGGTGGCGGCAATGGCCCGAACGCCGGAGCAATCATCGACACTGGCCGCGACTGGCGCTGTTCTTATGGGTGTGTTCGGCGGGATCATGGTACCGCATGTCGTCATGCCGCAGTTCATGAAGACGCTGGCAATGATTTCACCGATGTATTGGGCGCATCAGGCTTATCTTGATGTTTTTTTGCGCGAAGCGTCATTTAGTTATGTTTTATCCAAGTTAGTTATTTTGACGATTTTTGCGCTGATTTGTTTTTATGTTGCAGGGAGAAGAATTAAATGGATGTAAATCAGAATTTAAAAGATTTGAATGTATCATCACGGGAAGAGTTAATTTTCAAGCTCAAAGAAATGATTATTAAAGCCTGTGAAGTAAAAAATGTAAAACCGGAAGATGTGCCCACTGATGTTCCTTTCATCAACGGACCGGGGCCTCTTAAACTCGACAGCCTTGATGCCATGGAAATAGCCATGGAGCTGAGGTATCAGTTTGGGGTGGAACTGAAAAATGCATCGACTGCGGCCAGCGCAATGCAGTCCTTTGATACTCTGGCCGATTTTGTCATCTCTGCACCGAAGGTTAAAAAGTGACCAAGAGCAATATCTGCATTCGCGGTTGGGGAGCAGTAACAACTTTAGGCTGGAGCGCCGAAGTATCGGCAAAAAATTTGATTGCCGGTCTTGCCTCGCCTGCCGCCTGTGGCCGTTCTTCACATTTGATCAGTCACAATTATAAAGCTTTTGAAGTTCCACATGAAGGCAACGCTATGGATAAATCCTGGGCAATGCTCGATTGCGTTCTTACGGAAGCGTTCAGTCGTGCCGGATTGACCTCGGCGGAGATTGCCGAATCCTGCCTGCTTGTCGGAACAACCGGCGGTCTTTTTATTCGTAACGAATACGAGTTTACAGAAGCGGTGCGCAATAATCCGGACAAGGAGTCACCGTCTATTGCCTGCCGCAACCGCGGCCCCGGCGAGGTATCCGAATGGATTAGCCAAAAGTATGGCATAAGGGGCATGGCGATGACCTTCAGCATGGCTTGCGTCTCCAGCTCGCATGCTTTAGTAGTTGCTGCACAGCTTCTGGAACAAAAGAAAATCCGCCGGGCCATCGTTGTCGGCTATGAACCGCTTTTAAACCTTACTTTACACGGTTTTGCCAGTCTGCTTTTATATGACGATGATAAGTGCCGACCTTTTTGTAATAAGCGCTCCGGTATGCAGATCGGAGAAGGAGCAGCGGCGGTGATTCTGGAACAAAATGAAACGTCTTCTGCCAGCAAGGCAAAATATATGTTTGCCGGAGGCTATTTATTTAACGATACAAACAGTCTTACATCGGCGGGTGTTGATGGCGAACTGGTTAAAGATGTCATTTTGCACACTCTTGATAAAGCAGAAATATCAGCTGATGATATTGTGGCCATTAAAGCCCACGGTACAGGCACCAGAGACAATGATCTTTCTGAGGGCCGGGGATTGCTGAAGCTCTTCGGGGCAAAACTTCCTCCGGTCGTTTCCCTCAAAGGCGCTATGGGACATACTCTGGGCGCAGCCGGTGCGGTGGAAACAGCGGTCTGGCTTTCCTGCTGTGAAGAAGGAATAATTCCCCGCAGTTTCGGGTTTGAAGAAGTCGATCCCGAAATAGGTTTTCCGCCAGCGCAGGTCAATACTCCAGCCGACGATGGCGCGTACCTTTTTACTTACTTCGGCTTCGGCGGAACGTGTACGAGTTATTTAGTAATAAAGGAGTAATACGAAGAGGTGTTTTGTAGTCATTCTCCCTTTCACGCTGTCATTCCCGCGAAGGCGGGAATCCAGAAACAAAAGGTAATTAAGCTTGACTGATAAAAAATTATTACCTTTACATTCTTGCCAGCAAAAAGAATGCAACATTGTACATTGGTGTTACCGGTGATTTATTAAAAAGAATTCTTGAACATAAACAAAGCGCTGTAGATGGATTTACAAAAATATATAATATCCACAATCTCGTATATTATGAAGCACACAGAGATGTAGAAGACGCAATTTTAAGAGAAAAGCAGATGAAGAAATGGAAGATACGTTGTATTGAAGAAAATAATCCGGAATGGAAAGACTTATATAACGAAATAATTTAGGTTTATAAAATAAAGAGACTGGATTCCCGCCTGCGCGGGAATGACAAATCAGAAATGACGCAAATGAGAAACGAAAAAGAAAATGGCACAACGGCAATGCCGGTAATTGCGGCAAGCTATCTCGGTCCGGCGCTCACACCCAATCGGGACGGAGCGTGGGAGGAAGCCTTGTTGCCGCTATCCGCCGATGATCTGGTGCAGGAAATAATGGGCCAGCCGCTGCGGCGGGCCGGACGGTTTATCAAACTGGTCTGCTGCGGAGCTCTGAGTTGCCTGAAAAGTGTGCCACCGGAAGATTTAAAGGGCAAAAAAATTGGAATTTTTCTGGCAACAGGATTAGGCAATGTCGATGAAATCCTGCCCTTTATTAAGCAGGTATTTAAGCATGATGGCGGATTTCCCAGTCCGAATCAGTTTGCCAATTCCGTAAGCAACGCCGCCGCTTTTTTTCTGGCTAAAATCTGTGAAGTCAAGGGAGTGGTGCTCACCATTTCGCAGGAAGAATTATCTTTTGAATCGGCTTTATGGATGGCGCAAAGCTACCTCGAGAGCGGTGACATTGATCTGGCTCTGGTCGGCGGCTGTGATGTCTTTACGCCGACCGTTGCGGATTACCGCGAACGGATGAACTTGACCGCGGATAATGCCCGCCTGCTGCCAATGGGCGAAGGCAGTTCCTGGCTGCTGGTTGGCAATAACGGCAAGAAAAAATTGGGTGATATCCTGGCTGTGGAATTTCACAATAAGACTGTGTCCCCGCAATATCTTTCGGCAAACGAAAAAATCGCACAGAATTGCGCCCAATTTCTTTCGGCAGTTGCCGGAAATGCCGGAATTTCTTTAAAAGGCATAAAGCCAACCTTGCTGGTCGGTTTCCGCCTGCCGGACACTAATGCAGAATTATGGCGGCGTCAGGGCTGGATTATGGAAGATTATCTGCCTCATTGCGGCATTTCTCCGACGGCTGCCGCCTTTGGCATTGCCCGCGCCATGCAAGGCTCGGGAAATGCCCTTTATGTCCATTACAATTGTCATGGTTCCGGAAAACAGGCTCTGGTGGCGGCTGCAACAATTTTATGATATTATCCTATGAAAAAAAACGAATAGTTCTTGTCCATCCGCGCGGCTTTAACTGGTTCCCCGGAAAAACGGATATTACGGATATCGCCAACCGGATGGTGCCTCAGGGATTGCTATCTATCGCTGCCTATCTGGAACAGGAAGGTCACGAAGTATTTATTTTCGATTGCCTCGGCCCCCATGCGCCGGTTGATTTGAACGAACAGGCCGCGGCAATTCTGGCATGTAAGCCCCTGATCGTTGGTTTTTCGGCAACGACTTCTTCTTTTCCTGACGCTGCGAGTCTAGCCCAAAAGATCAAAGAAATCTCTCCCCATATTGTCACTGTCTGCGGCGGCGTCCATGTTTCCGCGCTGAAAGGTAAACTGCTCGATGATTATCCTTCATTTGACTATCTTGTCGCCGGAGAAGGCGAACTCACGATGACGGAGCTTGTCGCCGGTATTGATCCCGCAGAAATTAAGGGGCTCATCTGGCACAAGGGGACTGAAGCAATTACTAATGAACCGCGTCCGCAGATTGCCGACCTGGATAGCCTGCCGTTTCCGGCCTACGAAAAGCTGGACGGGTTTCCTCACGATTATCATCTCCCCCTGTTCAGTTACGTAAATACGCCCGGTTCAACGATGATTACGTCGCGGGGGTGCATGTATCAGTGTTCTTATTGTGACCGCTCCGTTTTCAAAAAAGGGTTTCGCTATAATTCGGCCACATACATTTATGAGCACATGAAGCATCTGCGAACTCAATTCGGAGTAGGGCACATCAATATTTATGACGATTTATTTACAGCCAACCGTCCGCGCATTGTGGAGCTTTGCGATAAACTCACCCGCTTCCCCTTAGGAATCAATTTTAACTGCGCTGTACGTGTCGGTTATACTGATAATGATCTTCTGAGAATGCTCAAAGATGCCGGCTGTCTTATGGTTTCACTGGGCATCGAATCTGCCGACCCGCAAATGCTTAACCGGCACAAATCCGGCGTGTCACTCGCTGATGTGCGCGATACCGTGAGGCGCATTCAGGCAGCGGGCTTGCGCGCCAAAGGATTATTCATGATGGGGCTCCCGGGAGAGACGGAGGAATCAATTCAACTTACTTCGGACTTTATCATTTCGCTGGGGCTCGACGATATGAACATGGCCAAGTTCACACCTTTCCTTGGCGCGCCGCTCTGGGGGACAATCAGGAATGAAGGAACTTTTAATGAAGACTGGCGGCTGATGAATTGCCTGAATTTTGTTTTCGTTCCGCAAGGGATTAAATCAAAAGAAAGGCTCGATCAACTTTACAACGAGCATGTGAAGCGCTTTTATTCGGATTGGGGCTGGCGCAAAAAATTCCGCAAACGACTGTGGCAGCACCGTAAAAGCCTCCTGTATCTGCTGCGTCACTTGCCGTCTTTCTGGTCGGCAAAAAATCAGTTTGAACCGGAGAAATAATAACTGGCATGGATTGATCTTCGATCAACAGGAAAGGGAAGAAGTTGTGTCCGGTGACTAATTCGACCGCGTCGAAAAAACTCGCCCGGACAGAGGAATGTTGTTTTACACCGCTTTTAATAATATTGTTTTAATTAATAAAATATTGTAATTCTCGTCAACCTTCCAGTGAAAGATGCCGTGCATGAACGACAGAGAACAGATCATATCAACATTGAAGAAAAATCTGGAAATTGCCCAGAAATTTTTCGAGATCGAAGCAAGCGTTTTATCCATTTTGAACTTCAAGGATTTTCTGGAAAAGCTGTTGACGGAAATCCAGAATAAACGGGACATCCCCTATGTGTGGATATCGCTGATTGACAGTAGTGAGGTAGCCGACATGATTCTGAAATCAGCGTCATCGGAAATCATCAAGGAGCGCACGAATCTCATTACCAGGGAAGCATTTCTGGGGATTACTCATAGTTCAACAGATCCAATTTTGGTGAATGATAATTTGCGAGCTTTCCGGATATTGCTTCCCCTGAAGTATAAAAACAGCATCCGGTCTCTGGCCATCGCTCCCCTGACTCTGGATGGAGAAATTATCGGTAGTCTTAATCACGGCGACGATTCTGATTCCCGCTACAAACCGGAAATGGATACAACCCTACTCAAACAACTGGCAACGATTGTTTCCATTTGTCTGTCCAATGTTATGGCTCATGAAAAACTAAACATTTTAGCGTCAAGAGATCCCCTAACGGAATTAATCAACCGCAGGGTACTGGAACAGGTACTCAAGAGAGAATTTGAGCGGGCCGTGCGATACGCGACTCCGCTGACAGTGGTCTTCATCGATGTAGATGATTTCAAAACAGTAAACGACCACTATGGCCATAAAGCAGGTGATCATGTCCTGAAGTATGTGGCCGGCAATTTGTTGCGCATGATCAGGGGAAGTGATGTTGTAGCTCGATTCGCCGGCGATGAGTTTATTGTTGTTCTTCCCAGCACAACCATTAGCAGGGCATCTGAGTTGGCGTTCCGGATGAAATCTTTTTTTGTTGATAATCCCCTGGATTTTGAAGGCATTCCCATTTCAGTTTCTATAAGTTTTGGTATATCCTGCGTGGAAGAGGGGATTAACGACGTCAATGAACTCCTGAAAAAAGCGGACACCATGCTGTACAGAGCAAAAGAGCATAAAGGGATGCAGCATCCCCAAGTATAGCACTTGTAAAATTAAATGCAGTTACTTACTCGGTCACAACCTATTGCTTTTTGCTTTTTGCTTTTTTAGCTTTTGGGGGCTGTTTCGCTGCTTTTTCTTTCTGTTCGGCGGGCTCAGCAGGAATGTTCATTGCATCTTGTTTCTTAACATTGTCCAATGCCAGAAAAAGCTCTTTCTTTTTATCTGCATCCCGCTTCGCTTCCGGGATAGATTCTTTTAAAATATTTTCATACATTTCTATTTCCGAGAATTTATTTGGTTCCGGCAAGTTTATTTCTTGCGGTTTATCCATCGCCGGATGAGTAATTTTTACTTTTACCAATTTATAACTTACATCATTTTTGTCACTATCCCGAAACAGCTTGGCTTTAGCAACACCACTTCCTACTTTGCTTCCACCTCTGATCAGAGAAGGCAGGGAACCGATTAATTTAAATATTGACTGCGTCTTGTAACTTACGCTCACGTTTTCGGCAATTTTGAATGTGCCCTCAGCATGTAAGAATTGCTTGGTCTTTCTTAAATCATCGGCTTTACTGCGATCCGAATATTTTAAAGATGTTTCTATGTTATAACCGGCGTGTTTTAATGTCATGGGAAATAAATATTTATCGGCATCCGGGTGACCTAATTCAATTTCTATTTTCTCATCCGGAAGGATAAAAGCCTTTTGCTGAAGAACATTAAATCTGTTTACATAATCCTTAAGAATAGAAACCGTCTGTTTAAGATAGTCCAGCGTCGCCTCTGCTATTTCATAATTTAATTCGGCATTCAACTTTTCAATTTTTCTTCGATTAGACGCATCAATTTCGGCGATCTTTGCCGCATGAACCGCCTTTCTTTTATCATATTCAGCCGTTGTTTCAAAATCACCTTTCGGCTCAGGATCAGGAGGAAATTGGGGCACGGTCAACTCAATTTGTTTGCTGAATACATTGTTCAGATTATCTTTGTTTTTCTCGAATTGAATATCCAGTTGACTGCTAATGTTGACGATTTCCGATTTAATGTTTTTTGATTCCTCAATTATTTGTTTAATAGAAAGGCTTTCATCAACCGTTACCCATTCCTGTTTTTTCAAATCTGCTTTCCTGGCAAGTTCACTCAGTCTTTGATCATTTTCCAATTGTGCTCGTTTTATTCTATCACTTTCCTTGGCTATCGCTTCTGATTCTTCCCTTCGTTTCTTTTCCTGTTCCGCAATTTCTTTATTTATACGTTCCTGTAGTTCTTTTTCTTTATTCAGCCGCTCAATTTGAACCTTATTGAGTTCACCTTTCGCCTTTAGAGCTTGTTCTTCTCTAAAGATCCTTTGCTTTTGGCGCTCCTTTTCGATTGCTATTACCTGAGTGTTGAGTTGATTAAGCCTTTTTATGTCATCTTTTTTTAAGCTTTCTAATTCTTTTTCCAGAGCGGCTCTCTTTTTTACTTCTTCTTCCAATTTTTTCATTGTTGCTGTTTCTTTTGCCAGATTTTCAATTTGCTTATCCAGAATGCTTGTGTCCACAGTAACAATTACTTTAACTTTAATATATATGTTTTTGTTTTCATCAATTCTGGGCGATATATCGCGCGTTTTGATTTTGGCGATGCCAGCCGTCATTGCCGTTACATTATCTTCAGATAACTGGAGATTCGTTACAACTGTAGTTGAAGAGATGTATACACCCGCTTCTTCCAGAGCAAGCCGCATGGCCCTTTCTATAAGATACTTTTCTTTTGCTTCCTGAGATTGGTCTTTCCCTACAACATCTTCAACTTCATGAGTAAATTCTTTAATTTCGGCTGATACAAGCGTGGGAAATAATAGAATTAATAAGACAGAAACAAAAAAGATTTTTCTTAAAACCATTTTTTTCTCTTTTCTTCTGAAGAATAATTTCCTTCGTAGCTAGTAAAATCATAGAGAAATTATTCACATATGTCAATATTTATGTCTGGGGCACACTGTCCCCGACACTTGTACCACCTGTTACGTTAGAGTTCAGCCATTGATTATTGGCGGGTGAAATGTAGTATGAAAAGGCTAATTGGGAAAAACAACAGCACCGGTAAAATTGACTGTACTCGTTGTGCAGTTATGTTTTGAAAGTTTTATCCTGAGTAGATCGGACAGCATGGTCATGACCACTTTGTGCCTGGTGATTATTGACGGTTGCCGAATATTGCTCTTCCGATGCGTACAATGGTGGCACCTTCTTCAATGGCTACCTCGAAATCATCCGTCATGCCCATGGAAAGCTCTTCCATTTGAACGCCGGGAATTCCTGCACGGGCAATTTCATTGCGCAGACATCTCAGTGCCTGAAAATAAGGCCGGGAGGTTTCTGGATCGTCGGAATACGGCGCCATCGTCATCAGTCCGCGCACGGAAAGATTCGTTAGCTGCGCGATGCTTTTAACTAATTCCACAGCCGCCCCTGCTGCAACACCATTTTTTGTTTGCTCTCCGCTGACATTAACCTCGATCAAAATATTCATTTTGCGGCTGGCGGCTTTTGCCCGCCGATCCAGCTCCAGCACCAGTTCCCGACGGTCAACAGAATGAATATAGTCGAAAATTTTAACGGCATATTTTGCTTTATTGGTTTGCAGATGACCGATTAAGTGCAATTGGGCGCGTCCGTTTAGCTGATCTATTTTTTCTCTGGCTTCCTGGACATAATTTTCCCCCAGCAGATTGATGCCCGCATCCACGGCTTGCAAAATTAGCTCCCCAGGTACTGTTTTGGTTACCGCCATTAGTTTTACGGAATGCGGATCGCGCCCGCACCGCGCGCAGGCAACCGCGATCCGCTGCCTGATTTTAGTAATATTTGCAACAATATCTGTGACCATAAAATGATTACCCGAAATTTATTGCTCCCATTTTTTTCAGTTCTTCCAATACTTCGCAAAGCGGCAGGCCAATTACATTGGTATAAGAGCCGCGAATAGACTGAATGAAGTATGCTCCCTTTCCCTGCACGGCATAGCCACCGGCTTTGTCATATGGTTCATCGCAAGCTGTATACCATTCCATTTCTCCGGCGCAGATGTGTTTAAATTGCACCGCCGACTGGATAACTTTTGTTTTTATAGATCGGGAAGCCGCGTGGCTGAGAGTAAAACCGGTGAATACTTTATGCTCTCTGCCGCTGAGCCTCTCCAGCATTTGCCGGGCCTGCGTTTTGTTTTTTGGTTTGCCTAAAATCAACCCGTCAATAACAACTATTGTATCGGCACCCAGCACCCAAGACCCAGGATATTTACGAGCGATAGCCCGTGCTTTATCCCGAGCAAGTCTTTTGACATGTTCCCGCGGACTTTCTCCGTTAATATAGTCTTCGTTGACGTGAGCGGGTATGGTTTTAAATTTAAATCCCACCGATCGTAACAATTCCTGCCTGCGGGGTGATGCGGATGCTAAAATAAAGGGGTTGGAAATATTGATAGCCATGACTATTATCCTTGTATTTTTGATTATTTGTTTTTATTTCAAAGTTAGCACTTCCTGTCAATTGCAAATTATGATTGATTCTTGATGTAATTTGAAGTTATTATATAATCACAAAATAAACGAGGTTAAAAATGAAAAAGGTTGCCGGCATATTTATTTGTTTTTTGTTTTTCTTGACTTTTTCCTCTGCCGCTTTTGCCACAGAGAGAATCATCCAGTTGACTGTACCCGGTTGTGCGTCTTGAAACTCCCATGCCCGGATAGGTACTATCCTGCAGAAAATTAAGGGAGTGAATAAGTACGAGAATCAGGGACATGATCTATTGGTTGTTACTTTTGATGACGAGAAGACTACCCTCGGCATGATTATCAATGAGCTCAAAAAAGGGAAATTTACAGTCACTGGCGAACCAATTTATTTAAAGTAAGCCGCGCATAGGATTGGCCTGTTACAATCGTCGGCAGCGATGGACTTGCCGTTTTTTCTATAGAATTTCCTCCTGTTCAAAAATATTTCAAAGGTATTTGTTCATTTTTTTTGCTTCCAGAATGTCAACTATTTTCTTAACATCCTGGGAGTTGCCTTTTTGGCAGATAAGCAGGGCATCTTCAGTTTCCACAACAATCAAATCTTTTACACCGGCAAGAGCAACCAGCTTTCTCGGACTGTAAACAAGAGAGCCGGTACTGTCGGCGGAAATCACATTACTGCAGCCGATAAAGGTATTGCCGTTTTCATCTTTGGCCGATATTTCCCAAAGCGCATCCCAACTGCCCACATCACTCCAGCCAAAATCTCCTTTGACTGCAAAAATATTATCTGCTTTTTCCATAACGCCATAATCTATGGAAATCGGAACAAGATCTTTATAGATCCGGCGTACAGCAGCTTTTTCTCCCGGCAATCCCAGTGTTTCGTTAATTGCTGTGAGTCCTGAAAATAAATCAGGCAACCAGCGGGAAATTGATTTTAAGATAGTGGATGCTTTCCAAATGAACATACCGCTGTTCCAATAAAAATTGCCGCTTTGTAGAAACTCCAACGCTTGCTGGAAATCAGGTTTCTCCCGAATTGATTTTACACGGAAAATTTCTTCTGTTGTTCTCCTTTCAATAGAATCTCCCTGTTCAATATAACCAAAACCGGTTTGGGGGCTCGTGGGTTTAATCCCGATAGTAACCAGCGCATCTCCACTGGCCGCTTTTTGGGCTGCTGCTTTGATGACTTGCCGGAATCTGACGGGATCGGCAATGGCATGATCGGAAGGCAATACAACCATAACATCATCGCCGGCTTTCTTTTGGACATACAACGCCGCCAGGCCAATACAGGGTGCGGTATTTTTACCTTCCGGTTCAATAATAATATTGGCGGAAGGGATTGCGGGAAGTTGTTTCATCAGGGCGCGGGCGTGTTTCTTGCCGGTAACAACCAGAATTTTTTCCGGCTCAATCAGTGGCAATATGCGGTCAACAGTTTCCTGAATAATGGTTCGATTACTGATGATGTCCAATAAGTGTTTCGGTTTTTTTTCTCGACTGCGCGGCCAAAACCTTGTTCCCCGTCCTCCGGCCATTATAACAGCATACATACGACGCTCCTCAAGTTTGATGGTAACTAATTTAATGTTATCGTGTTTAGCATATAGTGCGATGTAATTCCATTTCCAATTCAATGACGATGCCGTAGCGACGTATTTTATTATACATAGGTTGAGGTAGACGACCTCGGCCTTCGCCGGGGCAGGCTTGGCCAAAACAGGTGGCGCCTGAATTGGAATGGGAATAACTTGCAAATTCAAACGATAACAGATAGAAAAAGCCCTATGGCAGCTTTAAATTATCCGGAAATAACATTGAAAAAAGGGCGGGAAGCGTCCCTGTTGCGCGGACATCCGTGGGTATTTTCCGGGGCAATTGCGGCAGCTAAAGGAGCACCCGGCGCAGGCGATATTGTTCTGGCCAGAGACTTCACAGGTAAGCCGCTGGCCTTAGGTTTCTTCAATCCCCGCACAGGTATAACTTTTCGCGTTTTAACCAGAAACTGCGATACAATTATTTCTCCGGATTTCTGGCATAGACGTCTCCAGACTGCCTTTCTGCTGCGGCAAAAGATAATAAACCCCCAGACAAACGCTTATCGTCTGATTAATGCCGAAGGCGACGGCTTTCCCGGATTGATTGTTGATGTCTATGACTCCGCGCTGGTGATTTCCATTACGACTGCCGGAATGGAAAAACAGAAACAAAGCATTTTAGATGCCCTGATTTCCCAATTAAAACCGGCTGTGATTTATGAACAAAGCCAGGGACGGTCGCGTATACTGGAAGGGCTGGAAAATAATACCTGTTTCCTGCTCGGGACTGACAAATCCGGCATGGTGGAAATAAAGGAAAACGGACTTAAATTTACAGTTGACTTTATTGGCGGACAAAAAACCGGTTTCTTCCTCGATCAGCGCATCAACAGGGAAAAGATAGGGGCACTGAGTTGCAATGCCCATGTGTTGAATTGTTTTTCCTACACCGGAGCTTTTTCTGCTTATTGCGCCGCCGGCGGGGCCAAACGTGTTGTTTCACTGGACATATCCAAGAATGCCTGTGGAGCGGCCCGGGAAAACATACAGCGCAATGGCTATTCCAGTGAGGTGCATCCGGTAGTAGAAACAGATGTCTTCAATTATTTGCGCAACGTTCAGGAGAATTTTGATCTGATCATTCTTGATCCTCCGGCCTTTGCCAAAACCAAAAGAGATGTGAACAGCGCTTCCCGCGGCTATAAAGAAATAAACTTACAGGCAATGAAAAGGCTTGTTCCGGGAGGCGTATTGGCGACATTTTCCTGCTCCAATTTTATGGAAGAAGATCTCTTCTGTAAGATTATCCTTGGTGCGGCGCGGGATGCCGTGGTCGATCTGCGGGTGCTGGCCCGCTTAGAGGCCGGGCCGGATCATCCTATCCTGCCGGGACATCCTGAAGGAAGATATCTCAAAGGATTACTGCTGGCAGTTTCATAAAAACATTAAGGCACGATCTCAAAGGTGGCCGGGATATTCCCTTAATAAAACTCTTGACGGTTGTTTGTTTTTTCGTCAAGCTGCAAGAATGAATCGCGAATTAGGACAAAAAATGATGCGTTGTCCCCGTCTGGGACACGAAGTAACCTTATCCTATTGCTTACAGGAGTCCATTGATTTGCCCTGTTCGCGAATTGTGCGTTGCTGGTCTCCAGTATTTGATATAGAGACTTTCCTGCAAAAAGAACTGACACCGGAATTATGGCAGAAGTTTATTAATTTTCAACCGAAGGATAAGTTTTTAAGCATTATTGAACTGATTGAATCAGCGAAAGCAAAAAAATGAAGACACTGGATTTATTCAGCCTGGGAACCGAAAGTGATGTAGCAGCATCGGCGCCGCTGGCGGAAAGAATGCGGCCCAAAACAATTACAGAATATGTCGGCCAGTCTCATCTTTTAGCCGAAGGCAGTCTGCTACGTCGTTCCATCGAAGAAGACAAATTATTTTCCATGATTTTCTGGGGACCGCCCGGTTCCGGAAAAACAACTCTGGCCCGTATTTTAGCCAATGAAACCAAATCACATTTTACAAGTTTTTCCGCAGTGCTTTCCGGCGTGAAAGAGATACGGGCCGTTATAGAAGATGCACGGGAATTATGGGAAAGCAAAAAGAAAAAGACCATTCTCTTTGTCGATGAAATTCACCGTTTTAATAAAGCGCAGCAGGATGCTTTTTTGCCGCATGTCGAAAGCGGTTTGATTACGTTGATCGGCGCCACCACCGAAAATCCTTCTTTTGAAGTGATCGCACCTCTTTTATCACGGACAAGAGTTTTACTTTTAAAACCGTTTTCGGAGGAAGATTTAATAACTATTGTAAAACATGCCCTGGAGGATGAACACAAAGGTTTGGGAAAACTTTCGATCAAGGTTGATGCCGATGTCATTCGTTACATTGTAGGCTTAGCCGACGGCGATGCGCGAAGTGTCTTAAATAATCTGGAAGCAATTACCGCTATAGTGCAAAATCTGCCGGCCGAAAAAAGAAAAATTACCAAAAAGTTCGCCGAGGAGGCGTTGCTGAAAAAAGCGCTTCTTTATGACAAGGATGGCGAGGAACACTACAATTTAATTTCTGCTTTTCACAAGAGTCTGCGCGGCAGCGATCCGGATGCCGCGCTGTATTGGCTGGGCCGGATGCTTATGGCCGGAGAAGATCCTCTTTATATTGCCCGCCGGATGATCCGCTTTGCTTCCGAAGATATTGGTAATGCCGACCCTCAGGCCCTGACAATTGCCGTTGCGGCCCAGCAGGCTTTCCATTTTATCGGTCTGCCGGAAGGCGAACTGGCGCTGGCTCAAGCCGCTACCTATCTGGCCACGGCACATAAAAGCAATTCACTTTATACCGGATATGACCGGGCTAAAGAAATAATTAATAAAACAGGATATTTACCAGTGCCGTTGCATATTCGCAACGCTCCTACAAATTTAATGAAGGAGCTTGATTACGGCAAGGATTATAAATATGCCCATGATTATAGTGATGCCTACGTTCCTCAGGAATATCTGCCGGACAAGTTGCAAGGACAAAAATTTTATCACCCGAAAGCAATCGGTCATGAGATAACGATTAAAGAAAGAATGGATATCTGGCAGCAGAAGAAGATTACCGCTAAAGATGGCAAGTAAATTGCTTTCCAAGAAGAAAATAACTTCGACAAAACGCTCCAGAGACAAGGCACGTAAGTTATGAGGAGAGAGGCGTACTTTTAGTGCACGCCGCAACGCCGAATAATGCAGCGCAACGAAGTATATGGACTTGCGTGCCCTTCTGGGTATTTTTCGAAGTTATTGAAAAAGGAAAAGGGGTGCCTGGTTAGTGCACCCCTTAGTCTGAAGAGCGAAGGCCTTTTGCCTTCCTGGTTATTTTGCTGTCGGCCAATCATGCCCGTTATGCTTAGTCGACAATAATTAACATTTGCTATTATGTTAAGCAGTTACTGTGCCATATTTATGCATCACAGCCTAAGTGCTTGTGTTTAATAACAAATAATTAATAATCGACGTTATCTGCACTTGTCGACGCACTCATTTTGCGGCAATAAATGTCGGAATCAATTTCGTCTAATTAAAAAATATCAGTAAAAGCAATAATATACAGATTACGGCATTTTGTCAGACATTCGACAAAAATGTCGATCTTCTTGCGCAATAACCGTTGACTTTTACTCGAAATCGCTTAAGATACTCTGCAAAATCAGTTTCTTGAGGGCATTAATGTTTTCTTTCAGAAAAAAAGAAGTGGGCATTGACCGGAAAAACTCCAAATATAACGGCACTTTTTTACAACCTTGGGCCGTTGCCATTGTTTCTGCAGTATTGGTTGTCTTAATCCTTGTTATGGGGATTCTCGATCTGAGAAGAAGTGACTCTAATCTTGTCGGTTTTATGGAAGATCAGGCCTTGAGTACGATTAGCGTATTACAACGCTTAACCGAAGAAAATCTAAAAAGTATAATTGCCGTGACCGATAACAAAGGCTCAAACATAAAGACAGCCAGTCAGGAGGAAGCAACTTACTCTAAAAGATGGGTTATTGAAGCACTTACCGAGTTTGGCCGCGAAATAGATAAGGAATGGAAAAAAGGAAAGATAAATAATAATTATCTCCAGAAACTGGCGGCTGAAAATAAGTTCTGGTATCTGGCCGTTCTTAATCGCCAGGGACAAGCTGTTTATCAAAGCGGACATTTACAAACGAATATGCTCGACAGGAATGAACTTCAAAAAGACGGCCGCAAGTTGCCAACAATTGATCTAATAGAAAAAATACGTGCCAAGCAGGGGATTGGTTTTGTTGCCCTGCGGCGCAAGGATGGCAGTGGTACCGTCGTCATCAATCTGGATAAGCCGGGTTTGATTTATTGGAGTTTAAAGGTTGCCGTAGAAAGAGGGATAAAGAAAATCGGCGAAGGCCACGGTATAGCTTATCTCCAGATAATCGATGATCAGAACAAACTGCTCAGCGGCATCGGCCAGTTTAAGAGTGGGTTAAGCAGTAATGATTTTAACAGCCGGGAAATTCTGTCGGGGAAAGCTAGAATTATCAGCAGAAAAGTGAATTACGGCGACAGCAAAATTCTGGATATGGCCGCACCCTTGTATATCGATAAAAAAATTGTTGGAATTGTGAAAATCGGCCTCGATCGCGGCTCGATGGATAAGATTATTGCGGAAAACCGTCAGAACATCTTTGTCTTTATGATCTTTGTAGTTATCATCGCGATATTATCCATGTGGCTTTTGTATCACGATCAAAACAAGCATCTGTCCGGTATCATTGAAATGGAACGGCGGTTGGAAAAGGCCGAAAGGCTTTCATCACTGGGACAACTTGCCGCCGGCGTGGCACATGAAATTCGGAATCCGCTCAATGCCATCAGCATGGCTACACAAAGATTAAAAATGGATTTTGTACCTGCCGACCAGAGCAAAGCTGATGAATTCCGGAACCTTTCTGGTGTCATCCGCGATGAAATCAAGCGTTTGAATGGAATCATAGAGGAATTTCTTTCCTTTTCCAAAAGTCGTCGGCTGCAGCTCAGCGATTTTTCGGTCATCGAAGTTTTACAAAAGATTGTGAGCCTTGTCCGCGAAGAAGCATCGACACGCGGCATAACTATTGAAACTCAATGGCGGCTGGAAAAGTCCATAATTCCTATGGATGTCAACAAACTTCAACAATCTTTTCTTAATTTGATTAAAAATGCCCTGGAATCCATGCCCGCGGATGGCAAAATTACCATCACGGCAGATAAACAAGGGAAAAATTACATCGTTGTGAGCATTTCCGATACCGGTTGCGGCATGACTGCGGAAGAAATCGAAAAGATTTTCAGCCCCGAATATACAACTAAAGAAAAAGGAGTAGGCCTGGGAATACCTTTGGCCAGTGAGATTATCCGTGGACACGGCGGAGAAATCCGGGTGATCAGCCGGAAAGGGGAAGGAACAACATTTGAAGTTGTTTTACCCCGGGAAAGACTTGCTGAAAAGAGTTAATCATAAGGGATAAAAAATCAATGCGCAAATTAAGCATTCTTATTGTTGACGATGAAAAATCCCAAAGAGAGTTATTAAGGGATTTTTTACGTTCTAAAGGCCACACACTGGCGGAAGCGGAAAACGGAGAAACCGCCATTAAAGTTGTCCAAAATGGTCATTTTGATCTGATCCTACTAGATTACAAAATGCCCGGGATGGATGGTTTGCAGGTGCTCAAAGAAGTAAAAAGCATTAATCCGGAAATTGATGTTGTTATTATTACTGCTTTTGGCACTATTGAAACTGCGGTGGAAGCCATTAAGGTCGGGGCAATCGATTATATAACCAAACCGGTGGACTTGGAAGAAGTATTGCTGATTCTCGACCGGGTGGTGGACAGAAGAAAGCTGATTCGGGAAAACGAACTATTAAAAGAAGAATTGGGCAAAAAGGGTATTACTGCCGAGAAGATTATTTACAAAAGCCCGCAAATGACCGAATTGATTAATATGGCCAGCCGGGTTGCGGCAAGCCAGGCATCTGTTTTGATTTCCGGTGAAAGCGGAACCGGCAAAGAACTGCTCGCCAGACTGATTCACCAATTGAGTCCCCGCGCATCCAAGCCGATTATCGTGGTGAATTGCGGCGCCTTGCATGAAAATCTGCTGGAAAGTGAATTATTCGGCCATGAGAAAGGTTCTTTTACCGGGGCGACTTCCCGCCGGATCGGTCGATTTGAAGAGGCGGATGGTGGCACACTTTTCCTCGATGAAATAGGAGAATTGAACCCGACAGTGCAGGTTAAATTGTTACGTTTTCTGCAAGAGAGAGAAATCCAGCGCCTAGGCAGCAATGTTAATATCCATGTGGACGTCAGGATCATCAGTGCAACCAACCGTGACCTGGAAGTGCAGGTTAAAGAGGGTAATTTTCGCGAAGACCTTTTTTATAGATTAAAAGTTGTAACTATGATGTTACCACCGTTGAGGGAAAGAAAAGAAGACTTGCCCATTTTAATTCATCATTTCCTGGAAAAATTCTCTCAAGAAAACGGTAAAAATATTAAAGAATTGACTGCAGAGGCGCGCGACCTGCTTTTGAAATACAATTACCCGGGAAATGTTCGTGAACTGATCAATATCCTGGAACGGGCTGTAGTAATTACGCGTAATGAATATATTACCTCTGACGATTTACCCTTCAAATCATCATCTCTTCCTGAATCTGCAGACAAAAAAATATCCGGCACTTTGCGCGATTCACTGGAAGATCTGGAAAAACAATTAATTGATGAAGCGATGAGCAAAGCCGCGGGTAATCAAACCAAAGCTGCCGAGATTCTCGGCATGTCGGAGCGGATGCTGCGCTACAAATTGAAAAAGTACAATTTAAAGCACTGAAAAAACGGCAGTCGCAATTTCTTGCCGGAACACTCAACACGATTGCAATGGACGTTTGCGTTGATTAACGCATCGCGTAAGTCATTTATCGCCATTTTCAATACTTAGCTATCTCACCCCTCTATACATATCCTTTTCAATTGACACACAAAACCGTTTGCCTTATACTCCGACCCGCTCATCAAAAAGCAGTGTGTTATCGATCTGAATTTTTTGTTACAAAAGGGATTTTTATCAAGTGTCTTCCGAGATTCTGATGAACAGCAGCAATGCAACCGCAGGAAATGCGCCTTATCCTCAGACTGCAGAAACAATACCGGTAGATGTATTGCAACAATTCATCCGTGTTTTTAAAAGAAAAGGATGGCTTAACCAGAATGTCCGTATCTTGCACCGCAGCAATAAATACATGATTAATTGCACCGATCTGGAATTCTATGTCTATCGAATAAACGATCACTGCGGCATCTCCCCTGGTATCCCCGGTTGGCCGGTGTGCATTGTTAAAAATGATAAAATCCTCGACGATTCAGAAATGTGCGCTTTTGCATCGACAGAACCCCGTGTGCTAGACTGGTTGCGCTGCCTCACCGATAATGATTTCGAATTAATTTGAAAGGCTTGAATTAATGAATATAATTGTATCAGGATCACTGGCCTATGACAGGATTATGGATTTCCCGGGGCACTTCTCGGAGCATATCCTGCCCGAAAAAATACATGTTTTAAATGTCTGTTTCCAAGTGAATGGAATACAGGAAAAATTTGGAGGAACGGCAGGCAATATTGCTTACTCCCTGACCAAAATGGGTTATAAGCCAATGATTTGCTCTGCTATTGGCCATGATTATCGAAGATACTTT
>CAIVQG010000043.1 GCA_903907985.1 uncultured delta proteobacterium | reverse complement strand
GTTAAAATATTGGGATAATCGTTTTCGAAGGATAAAGAAAAAGCCAGTATGTCAAATTCGGCAATTGGTTTTTGATTCTCTATACTAACAAAATCTGCCCTCAGCCTGGTGGCGAATTCGGCTTCGTCACCGGCAGCGGGCAGAAATACTCTTTCACAAAGGAAGGAAGGTTGTTCGTTAAATATTTTATAAACTGTCTGGAAGCCCAAATTCGACATGCCTGTCCGGTAATAATGAGGATAGGCGAGACAAACCGTATTATCTGTGCCCCAATTTTTTTTTACATAGCCCCTTTCCTGTTCTAAAAGGGTTGTATATTTTTTTTTCAGTTTCCAATTCATTCGTTTATCATAGCATCTTCCCGGTCATTTTTAAAAGATAAAACCGGATTGCCACGAACATAACAACCTCTAATCGGCCTGTCGGCGCAAAAATGTGGGAATCTCGATATCAACATTGTCGTTTTCATCGTTAATGCCCAAAGTGACAACATTAGCGTTATCGCGGGTTCTTTCCCGGCGCATAAAAGCCGGCGTTGATAAATCTTCCCGCCGGAAGCCGCCCAGATGTGTCACATTATCCGGAGCCTGCTTTCTCTTCATAACATCATCAAAGCCGGTGGCAATAACAGTGATACGAATTTCATCCCCCATATTTTCGTCAATAACAGTACCAAAGATAATATTGGCGTCTTCATGAGCTTCCGCCTGAATCAATGACGAAGCTTCATTAACTTCATAAAGACTCATATCCGACCCGCCGGTAATGCTCAACAGGATGCCATGCGCTCCCTGAATGGTATTGTCTTCCAGAAGCGGAGATGAAATTGCCCTTTGCGCCGCTTCCACTGCGCGATTTTCACCGGACGCAACGCCTGTGCCCATCAGCGCCATGCCCATATTGCTCATAACATTTTTTACATCTGCAAAATCAAGATTAATGAGTCCCGGAACAATAATTAAATCGGAAATGCCTTTGACTGCCTGATAAAGAATATCATCCGCTTTCTTGAACGCTTCCAGAAGTGACAGGTTCCGACCACCCAGGGAAAGCAGGCGCTGATTGGGGACAACAATCAGTGTATCAACAGTATCACGTAAAAGGGCAATTCCTTCTTCCGCCTGCATATTGCGTTTTTTGCCTTCAAACTGAAAGGGCTTCGTTACGACGGCGACCGTCAATGCATTGCATTCACGGGCAATCTCCGCAATAATCGGCGCTGCACCTGTTCCTGTACCGCCGCCTAATCCGGCAGTAATAAAAATCATGTCCGATCCTTCCAGATACTGCCTGAGCTGGTCGCGTGATTCCAAGGCTGATTTTTTGCCGACTTCCGGATTGGAACCGGCACCCAGTCCTTTTGTTATCTCCGCGCCAATCTGAATTTTGACCGGCGAACACGATGCGCCCAACGCCTGCACATCCGTATTGGCGATCATAAAATCAACTCCGCGCAGGGAGCATGAGATCATTGTATTAACGGCGTTGCCCCCGCCTCCCCCTACTCCAATTACCTTAATTTTTGCCGAATTCTGACTACACACTTCTGTCAATTCAAACATAGGCATCCCTTCCTTTCAAAAGAATTCTAAAAACCATTTTTTTATTGTTTTGATCATATTGCTGAATATATTTCCGGTTTTTCGATAAACAGAATCGCCGGATAATTTCCTGCTGCCGTAAATGATTAATCCGACTCCGGTAGCATAGGCCGGAGAATTCACAACATCGGACAGTCCTCCCATGCCGGACGGTATTCCACTGCGCACCGGCATATCAAATATCTGTTCGGCCAATTCATTGATGCCGGCCAAAAGCGATGTGCCGCCGGTCAGAACAACTCCCGCGGCCAGCAAGTCTTCAAAGCCGGAACGGACAACTTCCTTAGACGCCATATTCAGTATTTCTTCCATCCTGGGCTCGATAATTCTGCCTAATATCTGGCGCGATACTTCGCGGGCTTCCCGGCCGCCGACGCTGGGCACCTCAATTGTTTCTTCTTTAGGAATCATTGCGGTTAAGGCACAGCCGTATTTAATTTTAATTTTTTCTGCTTCATTAAATGGTGTACGCAAACCGGTAGCAATATCCGAAGTTAAATAGTTGCCGCCGACCGGCAATATGGCTGTATGTTTGATGCTCCCCTCGGAAAATATGGCAATACCGGTATTAGAACCACCAATATCAATCAGAACCACACCCAAATCTTTTTCATCGGCACTCAGCACCGCTTCACTCGCGGCCAATTGCTCCAAAACGACATCATCAATATCCAAGCCTACACGATTAACCGATTTTACAATATTCTGAATTGCTGCAGCAGCTCCTGTAACGATGTGGACTTTTGCCTCCAGACGGACACCGGACATTCCGACCGGATCTCTAACCCCATCCTGTCCATCAACAACATAATTTTGCGGCAGTGTATGCAGAATTTCCCTGTCCACGGGAATGGCAATGGCTTTGGAAGCCTCGATAGCCCTTTGCACATCCTCTTCACCAACTTCGCGGCCTTTAATGGCAACGATACCCAGTGAGTTCTGTCCTTTGATATGGCTGCCGGCTACACCGACATAAGCTGAATTAATGCGGCATCCCGACATATGTTCCGCCTCGTCGATAGCTTTTTTTATGGCCTCCACTGTACTTTCAATATTGACAACAACACCTTTCCTTAATTCCTTGGCCGGCGACGTACCAATACCGATAATATTAATGCCGGTATCAGTTACTTCACCAACAATAGCTGTCGTCTTTGTTGTTCCAATATCGATCCCTACTAGAACATTGCTTCTTCTGCCCATCAGTTTCTTCTCCACCTTTTTTAAAATACGCAGCACACGGGCCGCGTTTCACGTCCGGTATTGTTTACCTTTTTTCCCCGCCTCCGGCCGCCCCGTAGCATTTTTGTGCGTAATAGTGATCTTGGTAACATCGCATATATCTACAAAGATATAACCCTTGCGCATGCCTCTTTTTTCCACATCTGCCATAATCACATTTAATTGCTTCAATTTGTTTTCGTAATTATCTTTACCCAGTTTCAGGTAAAGACCGGTATCTGTCAGCAGAGAAAGTCCAAAAATGTCATCAACGTTAACTTCTGATATTGCCCCTAGATAATTATACCGTCCGGAAGCCGACATCGTTTTTAACAAATTGAGTGTGCTCAGTAATAGTTTGGATTTTTCCTTTTCTCTGCCATCGATACCGGTAAGAATAGGCAGATCGACTTCATCACCTTTTCCCAATTTCTTAAAAACAAAACCTTCATTATCCATTAGATAAAAATCGCTGGCCTGCTTGACCATAGCCACAGGATTCCGCTCCCGTACTTCCAGCACCAGCCTGTTGGGCAGCTCCCTGCCCACATAAACATTCTTCACCCAGGGATTGGCGGAAACACGTCTCACTGCGGCCTCTGTATTTACGGACAGTAGGTTTTGCTGCGGTGAGATCGCGGCCAGCATTAAAATATCTTTTTCCGTTAATTCCTTTAAGCCGCGCACAGATATTTCTTTGATCCCGAAATAGGGCATGCTTAATAAATAACTGTAAACATAAATAAACGTGAGGCAAAGTACGGCTACAGAAAACAATAAGCCCATCGCACCAGCAAATTCTCCAATGCCATTGGAGATGCGCCGGCGCAGGCGGTTCTTTTTAGCAGCAATGCTTGTTTTTAATTTCTTCGGCACTAATTTTCTCCAACAACGATGACTTCCGTCTCCAGATCGATGCCCTTTTCTTTTTTAGCTGTATCCGCAATGATGCTAATCAAGGCCAGAACATCGGTTGCAGTAGCATTGCCTTTATTCACAATAAAGTTGGCATGCATAAATGAAACTTCTGCATCCCCGCAAGCTTTTCCTTTAAGACCTATTTCCTCAATAATACGGCCTGCAGGCTCCCCCGGTAAATTTTTAAAAACTGATCCGGCATTGGGATATGCCAGCGGATGCTTTTCCCTGCGCGTCTGAGTAATTTCCCTGATTTTATCCTGGATTTGTTTGCGGTCACCTTTTTCCAATTTCAACCGGGCCTGAAGAATTATTGCCTCCGGTGGCAAAACAGTCCGGCGGTAACTAAAAACTATTTCTTCTTTTTTCAGAATTATTTTTTCACCGTCAGCCGTAAGCAGAGCAACTTCCGTTATGACATCTTTAATCTCCGCCCCGAATGCACCGGCATTCATCCACACAGCGCCACCAACACTGCCGGGAATACCCGCGCAAAACTCCAAGCCGGTCAATTCATGTGCGGCAGAAAGCCCTACCACCGAAGCCAGCGCAGCACCAGCCTGGGCACAGATATAATGTCCCCCGTCCGGAATTTGCTCACAATTTATTTCTTTAAGTCCGCTCATTAGTAAAATTGCTCCACGGTATCCGCCGTCACGAACAATGATATTAGTTAAGTTTCCCACAGGCAGACAATTAATTTCCGCCGCTTTTAGTTTTCCGACAATTTGCATCAGTTGATCTTCACTTTCAATTACAATCAGAGCATCGGCATTGCCGCCAACTTTCAGCGACGTGTGCTGCGACATCGGCTCGTTATAAAATATTTTTCCGCAAGTATCGTCGAGCACCTCTGTGATTTTCTTTTTGCCGCCCATTTCTATTTTGCTTCCCGAGCTTTCAGTTGTTTTAAAAAGTCTTCACCAATTTTATAAACACTGCCGGCCCCCAGAGTAAATACCGCATCACCGGGCTTAACAATTTTCAATAGATATTCCACCGTATCTTCCGCCTTCGCTATATACTCTACATGAGGATGACCGGTCTTTTTAATCGCCGAACAGAGCGCCGCAGAATTAACTCCGGCAATCGGCTCTTCGCTGGCCGGATAAATATCATTCAAAATAAGAACGTCGGCATCGGTAAAAGCTCGGGTGAACTCATCAAAAAGAGCCTTGGTCCGGGTAAAGCGATGCGGTTGAAAAACGACAATATGCCTTTCTTTCCATACGTGGCGGGCTGCCGCCAGAGTTTCTTTGACCTCTGTCGGATGATGACCGTAATCATCAACAACCGTTATACTCCCAACCTGGCCTTTAATTTCCAGGCGGCGCTGTACCCCATTAAAGCTAGACAGTCCTTTCTTAATTGCCGGAAGATCAAGTTCCAGTTCGCGACCCACAGCTATTGCCGCCAGCGAATTGTAAACATTAAACATTCCGGGAACGTTGAGTTCAATTTCGCCCACTGCTTCTCCCTTATAACAAAGGCGATATGCTGTTTTGCTGCCGTGAAATTCAATTTCCTGCGCACTGTAGTCCGCCGTCTGTTCAATGCCATATGTTATAATTCGGCGCTTAATTTGCGGGGCAATTTCCCTTACATACTCATTATCGTTGCACATGACCGTACAACCATAAAAAGGAACGATGTTGGCAAACTTAAGAAAGGCATCCTTGATTTCGGTGATTCCCGGATAGTAATCCAGATGCTCACGATCAATGTTGGTAATGACGGCGATTGTCGGCGAAAGCTTCAGGAAGGAACCATCACTCTCGTCCGCCTCGGCAACAATTATTTCGCCGTCGCCCAGGCGCGCGTTGCTGCCGATACTGGCCAGTTTCCCGCCGATAACCATAGTGGGATCGAGACCGCCTCCTGCCAGGATCGTGGCAACCATTGATGTTGTCGTTGTCTTGCCGTGACTGCCAGAAACGGCCACGGAAAATTTCATCTTCAAAAGTTCGGCGAGCATTTCCGCTCGCGGTATTACCGGAATATTCCGTAGGTGGGCTTCCACGACTTCCGGATTGGCCGTCTTGACAGCTGTAGAAGTTACAACGACATCAGCGTTGCCGATATTTTGTGCACTATGACCCAGGGCGACCATTGCCCCCAGATTCTGCAAACGCAATGTTGTATCCGATTGCTGAGCATCAGAGCCGCTGATTCTATAGCCGAGATTAAGCAGAACTTCGGCAATTCCGCTCATACCGATACCGCCTATTCCCACAAAATGAATGCATTTTATTTTGCGCTGCATCAATCCTGTTTCTTTATCTGTTCCCATTTACCTGACACTCCTCTTCCAGTTTCAATATGTTGAATCTCTATTTTTTCGGTGCCATCAATTTCAGGCAGGCATCAACGATATTGGCCGCTGCATTGATATTGCCGATTTCTGCCGATTTCTCTTCCATCAGTTGCAATTTCTTCGGATCACTAAGTAAGCCGTCAACCACTTCAAACAACTTAGTGCCACTGAGATCTTTCTCATTAATCATAATTGCCGCACCTTTATCCGCTAGTGCCTCGGCATTTTTTGTCTGATGATCATTGGTCGCCCAGGGAAAGGGAATTAATATTGGTGTTTTCCCCGCTGCAGTAATTTCCGCCAATGATGTCGCCCCGGCACGGCAAATAATCAAATCAGCCTGCCTGTATGCTTCAGCCATATCGACAATAAACGCGGTAACATCGGCCTCAATGCCATAACGGCCATAAGCCTCACGCACTGATTCCACTTCCTGAGCTCCGGTTTGGTGCAATATGCGTACTTTATTTTTCATTCTCTGTAATTGAGGCAGCATTTCAACTACACTTTTATTTATCGCCATGGCTCCCTGAGAACCGCCAAAGACCAGCAGCTGACGGAAGTCTTTTTCCAATTTTTGCCGACTGCGCATACCGGTAAATGCTGATCGCACCGGATTACCGCTAAGCAATACTTTGGAGCGGGAAAATGACTCTGTGGTCTGCTCATACGTCACAAATATTTTATCTACAAACTTTCCTAATATTCGGTTAGTGATGCCGGGCACAGAATTTTGTTCGGCAATTGCAGTAGGTATTCCCATAAAATATGCGGCCAGCACCGCCGGCCCTGAAGCATAGCCTCCCACACCAATAACAATCTGAGGATGACACTCTTTCAGTATTCGTCTGGACTGCCACATACTTTGCGGAATCGAATAAATACCTTTTACCAGAGCCTTCATTCCCCGTCCCTTAATTCCTTCGATATCAATCGTGCACAGCTTATAACCTGCACCACTTAGCAATTTACTTTCAATACCCCTTTTTGTTCCAATAAACAGAACTTCTGCTTGCTTGTTTCTTTTAATAAATTCCTCAGCGATGGCAATACCGGGGAATAAATGTCCGCCTGTTCCTCCTCCTGCAATTACAATGCGCATGTGCCTCTCCTGAAAAAGCAGGAAACGATCAAAATAATTTCTCTGTCTATTACTTCGCTCATACCTTTTGTGTCGATATGTTCAGTAAAATTCCTACCGCTGTCATACTCATGATAAACGATGTTCCGCCGTAACTCAAAAAAGGCAAGGCCAACCCTTTTAACGGGATAATGCCCATGACACCGGCAATATTTATAAAGGCTTCCAGGGCGATTACCATCGTTAATCCCGCTGCCAGGAGCGTACCGAAAAGATCAGGCGCTTTCAGTGAAATCATAAAACCGCGTAAAACAAAAAGTATAAACATGACAATCACTATTGTTACACCGACAAAGCCGCTCTCTTCGGCAATTATCGACAAAATAAAATCGGTATGAGGTTCCGGCAAGTAAAATAGTTTCTGCATGCCGTCGCCTATTCCCACTCCAAAAGTTCCACCGGACCCGAAAGACAAGAGGGATTGAATTATTTGAAATCCGGTATTGTCTGCATCCTTCCAGGGATCCAAAAAAGCAGTGAGACGCGCCACCCTGTATCCCTTATGCCAGATAAGCGCAATGCCAATGGGAATAAAGGCTGCGGCTAAAAGCAGCAAGTGCTTCATCTTGGACCCGGCCAAAGTCATCATTAAGAACATTATGGCCACAATAATTACCGCCGTACCGAAGTCGGGTTCCAACAAAATTGGTAAGATTACCACCGCCGTAATAGACAGAGGAACCAGGATGCCGCGGGTAAATTTCTGGAGCTGGTGAACCTTGCGAGTTAATAAATGAGCAAGAAAAACTACCATAGCAATTTTAACCATTTCTGTTACTTGGAAAGAAAAAATACCCAGGTTTAACCAGCGGGTTGCACCGCCACGCTTGAGTCCGACATGCGGAATCAAAACCAGAATGAGTAAAATCAAAGATATAACTATTCCCGGATAAGCAACCTTCTTTAATGACTCATAGGAAATCTTGCTCATCAGCACCATAGAAATAAGGCCTAGAAAAACAAAAAGCATTTGCTTCTTCAAAAAGTACAGACCGTCTTTAAAACGCTCCAAGGCGATGATAGAACTGGATGAATAGATCATCGCCGTACCCACAGTCACCAATATTAATGTAACCATGAGCAAAATGATATCCGGCGCTTTATCTTCTTTTTTTAACACAGCATCCATTTACAGATTCCTGACCACTTCTTTAAAATAATTTCCCCGCTCTTTATAATTTTGAAATTCATCAAAACTGGCACAACCGGGGGAAAGCAATATCACATCCCCGGCAGTTGCATTTTCATAAGCACTCTCGATTGCTTCCCGCAAAGTCTGTCTTTTCTCCAAGGGAACACCTTTCCCAATCATAGATTCAATGCGGTCACGCGCCTCACCAAACAATATCACTTTTTTGGCTTTTTTCGTAAGTAACAGCTGAAGAGTATCAAAATCACCATCTTTATCCCGCCCGCCTAAAAGCAGGATAACCGGCCCGGGAAACGTATCCAGCGCACGCACAACAGAACCGACGTTCGTTCCTTTGGAATCATCGTAAAACCGGACACCATTTTTCTCGCCGGCGTATTCAATCCGGTGCGGCAAGCCCCGGAAATCAGTGATGGCAGCTATTATACTGTCCCTGCTGCATCCGCAAAAGCGTGCAGCCATTACAGCAGCCATTACATTTTCCACATTATGCAAACCAGGAATTTTAATCATGCTCAGCGGATATTTTTCCTGACTGCCGTCGAATGTTTTAAAAACAAGTGCATCATCCTTCAAATATATTCCCTGTTGTATTTCTTTCACTGAACTAAAAAGGGCAACCATCGCCTGGATACCTGAAGACATGGACTCTTGTGCCGGGTCTTCGGCATTGAGAATAGCAAAATCAGATTTGCGCTGATTGGCAAATATTCTGGCTTTGATACGACGGTATTCGTCAAACGAACCGTGATAATTTATGTGATCGCAGGTTACATTCAAGAGGATGGAGACAAAAGGCCGGAATTTGTCCATCCACTGCATTTGGAAGCTGCTGATTTCGGCAACAACAAAATCTTCCTCCTGCAATGTGCCGGCATATTCAATTAAAGGATTGCCGATGTTACCGCCGACAAATACACGCTTCCCTGCCCGTGTAAGGATTTCTCCCAGCAGGCTTACTGTCGTCGTTTTTCCATTAGTACCAGTGACTGCAATCACCGGTTTTTTCAGAAACCAGCAGGCCAATTCAATTTCACTGACAACCGGAATTTTTTTCAGGACTGCAGCCGCAATAATTTCATTATAAGGCGGAATCCCCGGCGACGGGACAACCATGTCTGCCCCACTCAAAATACCGGCATTATATACTCCGTTTTCCAGCCATTTTTCATTGGCGATATGCTCATAAAGCCCATCCCACAAATGGATGGGCTTTTCATCGGTAACCATAACCCGGGCGCCCCGGGCGCCTAAAAATCCGGCAGTTGCAATTCCTGTTTTGCCCATACCGATAATGATTATTTTTTTACCTTTAAAATCCATATTCCCTCTACCGTAACTTCAATGTACTTATCGCCATTAAGGCCAGCAAAATCGAAATAACCCAAAATCGCACAATTACTTTCGGTTCCGCCCAGCCTTTCAATTCAAAATGATGATGCAATGGCGCCATCCGGAACATGCGCTTCCCGTGTGTCATTTTGAAATAGCCAACTTGAAAAATGACGGAAAATGTTTCAATTACAAAAATTCCGCCGACAATGACCAGGAGAATTTCCTGTTTGGTGATAACTGCCATCATTCCTAAAGCACCGCCTAACGATAGTGAGCCGACATCACCCATAAATACTTCCGCCGGATAAGAATTAAACCAGAGAAAACCTAAGGAAGCACCAACCAGAGCCCCGCAAAATACCGCCAACTCACCGGCGCCGGCAACGTAAGGAATTTGCAGATAAGTCGACACTTTGACGTTACCGGCAAAATAGGCAAACATTACATAAGTGGCAAAGCAAATTGTCGCCGGTCCGATGGCCAGCCCATCCAATCCGTCGGTGAGATTAACCGCGTTGGCCGCACCAACAATGATGAATGTTGAAAGCAGAACATAGCCCCAGCCGAGATTGGGCAGAACTGTTTTAAAAAACGGGATGGTAATCTGTGAATTGAAGCCCGGCTTCAGATAAAGAATAATACTCACAAACAGAGCGATAAATATTTCTGCGGTGAGCCTTGTTTTTCCGGACACCCCTTTGGAATTTTTTCCAATGAATTTGCTATAATCATCGACAAATCCAATCAAACCGTATCCCACCGTCACCAGCAATATCAACCAGACATAATCAACTGAAAGATTCGCCCAGAGCAACGTCGAAACTACTACAGAAAAAATTATCAATACCCCGCCCATTGTGGGAGTACCTTTCTTTACCAAATGGCTTTGCGGGCCATCTTCCCTGATCTGTTGACCGATCTGCATGCTCTGCAATTTCCGGATGAGCCAGGGACCTATAACGAAGCATATTACCAGCGCGGTAATCGTTGCATAAATCGTCCGGAAAGTGATGTAACGAAATACGTTAAACGATGAAAATGCAGTATGTAAGGGATATAATAAATGGTAAATCAATTTTCATTACCTCCCGACAAATTAGATAACGAGCTGCTCTTTACTCCGGCTTCGGCTTTGCCGAATAAATCGCATATTTGAACTGCAATATTTTCCATCTTCAGCCGGCGCGACCCTTTCACTAGGATCCAGTCACCCTTCTTTAAATTCTTTTTCAAAAATAACATGCCGTCTTCTTCCTCGGACAAAAAGAAAATGTTTTGCGGCAGCATACCACCTTCTCTTGCCCCGGCGGCAGTGACTGAGGCAAAATCACCTTTCAAAAAGACAGCATTTACGCCGATTGTCGCCATCAAGAATCCTATTTTACGGTGCATTTCATCAGCAAATGTCCCCAATTCCAGCATGTCCCCCAAAAACACATACCCACTGTGATGCTTCTTCAAATCCTTCAGTGTCATCAACGCTTCGCGTACTGATGCTGGATTGGCATTGTAAGAATCATCTAAAACAAAAGCGCAGTTTTGCAGTTTGATCATTTGCATACGCCCGGAAACCGGCCTAAATGCGGCCAGGCCCTCCGCAATCGACTTTCCGTCAATGCCTGCCGCCCACGCTGTTGCTGATGCCGCCAGAGCATTGTAAACATGATGGATACCAACAATCTTCATCTCAACATTTTGTGCATTGTCACCGATTACCAGCGTGAAACGTACACCGCGGGCGCCGTTCATTTCTATGTCCTTTGCCGTAACATCGGCCTCAGGACTCATGCCGAAAGTAATGCGGCGGCCTGGCCACCTCTCTGTAACAATACGTATGGCTTCATCATCCAGATTAATTATTGCCATCCCTGTAGGTTTCATATTAAAAAACAAATCGCCCTTTTCCTCGCGGACAATATCGACAGATCCGAAGCCTGCTAAATGCGCAGGACCGATATTAGTAATCAAACCAATATCCGGTGCGGCTATTTGTGTCAGCCTTTTGATCTCGCCGCGCGTATTCGTGCCCATTTCCAGGATAGCTAATTCGTGATCGTTCGTTAAACGGAATATCGTCTGGGGCAATCCGATCAGATTGTTTAAATTGCCTTCAGTTGTTAAAGCTATTTTCGCCCGACCGATAATTGCCGCCATCATCTCCTTTGTGGTCGTCTTACCTGAAGAACCGGTTAAGCCAATCACCGGAATGGGAAAGCGCTTCCGGTAATTCTGCGCCAAATCACCCAGTGCCTGCAATGTATCGGCAACCTTGATTACAGCTACTTTCTTTTCTTGCGGAGTTATCTTTAATTTCGTCTCATTCTGCACCAAAATACCTGCGGCTCCCTGTTCTAACGCCAGCTCCACGAAATCATGGCCATCATATTTTTCGCCTTGCAGGGCAACAAACAAATTCCCATCCTGCACCTTACGGGAATCAGTTGTAATTCCATGAAATGTGTTCCCCTGCTCTCCTGCCAGCAAAACACCGCCTGTTGCTTTCAATACCTGCGTGGCAGTAAATATAGGTGAGCGGTTAACCATAAATTACTTTAACCCTTCATTTCTAAAGCATTTGCTGCAACAACGCAGTCATCAAAAGGCATCTTCTTTGTGCCCACGATCTGATAATCTTCATGACCCTTACCGGCAATTAAAACAATGTCCCCCGCCAAGGCTGTGTGAATCGCAGCCTGAATCGCTTTTTCCCGGTCGGGAATGACTGTATAAGAATGAACATCGTTCATTATTCCCAACTGATCAATTTCTACCTTTTTAATCTTCTTTTGATCAATTCCGTTTTCTATTTCCGTGATAATCGCCACAGGATCTTCCAGACGAGGATTGTCCGAGGTTATAATAGCCAGGTCACTGTAACTCACCGCCGCCTCCCCCATCAGTGGCCGTTTGCCGCGATCACGATTACCACCGCAGCCAAATACTGTGATAATCCGTTTTTTCTTAAGGACAGTTAAATTTTGCAGTACTCGCCTTAAAGCATCATCCGTGTGCGCGTAATCCACAAAAACACTTATGCCAGAACTTGATTCGATACTTTCCAACCGTCCGGGCACACAGGACAGATTCTCTATACCTGCCTTAATCAATGTCTGCGGGATATGGAGAAGAGATGAAGCTCCGGCTGCAGCCAGAATATTGTAAAGATTGAATTTACCAATAAGCGGAGATTGAATAGAAAGTGTTTCCCCGAAAATGTTTATCCGGGCTTTGATTCCGGAAAGTGAAAGTTCATAATCAATCACCTTTACATTGCAATTGCTTTCGATGCCATAGGTCAATGCCGCAAGCGGAGTTTCCTGAATGATTCTTTGCCCCCACTGGTCATCGTTATTAATTACCATTTTCCGTAAATGAGATTTGCCGCTTTCCGACAGTACTTCGGAAAAAAACCTTTTCTTGGCTTGAAAATAATTTTCCATCGTCTTGTGATAATCAAGATGGTCGCGGGTAAGGTTGGTAAAAATACCCAGATCAAAGTCGCAATCATCTACCCTTTTTAAATCAATGGCATGTGAGGATACCTCGGCGATAACGTGCGTCACACCATCATCGGCCATTTGGCGAAGAATTTTCTGCAGCTCATAAGATTCGGGAGTTGTATTGGGCGCAGGATAGGTTTTATCATTGAATCGGTAATTGACCGTTCCTAAAACACCACATTTAAAACCAGCCCCCCGCAAAATAGATTCCAGTAGGTATGTAATAGTTGTTTTCCCGTTTGTCCCGACGACTGCAATCAAAATGAGACTTGCCGAAGGATCACCGAAATAGTTTTTAGCTAAGATTCCTAAAGCACGCCGGCTGCTAGCCACATTAATGCCCGTTATAGGACGAGGCAACTGGATATCTTTTTCCTGCACGATATACTTTGCCCCGTGGGCAATTGCCTCCCCAATAAAATCATGGCCGTCATACTTTAACCCGGGAATGGCCACAAAGACGGAGCCGTCCTGGCACTGATCCGCCGAATAACAAACAGTGGAGATTTCTTCCGTGAATTCTCCGGAAATATTCATACTGTCTATTCCTTCGAGCAGTTGCCCCAGTTTCATTGCCACCTCAGTTATTTAATCCAAATGTAACATTGCAAACCCGTTCTTCACCAAGTTGTGCCCCGGCCTGCGGATACTGGCTTGTCGCCCAGCCATTGCCGGATATTTTCACTTCTATTGATCTCTCCCTGGCTTTCTTCATCACTTCTCTGATCGTCATATTTGAAAAATCGGGCATAACTGATTCATCATCCAGGGCAACATTACCCGGTGCTAAAGTATGCTGACTCGAAACCAGCTGTGCTTTATTTGTCTTTTCCTGCTCAAATACCGGTGTTTCCCGGATGTTTGTTTTAAAGCAGTTCAGTATCTGTTCGCCGATATTTTTAAAAACCGGAGCAGCAGCTACACCGCCCCACTTATCGCGTTGCGGCTCATCCAGAGTCACCAAAATGGCCACCTGAGGATTTTCAGCCGGGAAAAACCCAATAAAGGATGTACGCACTTTTTCCGACGAATAGACACCGCGGGTATGGTCAAATTTTTGCGAAGTTCCCGTTTTACCGGCAACAGCCACATTGACAATGCGGGCATTTTTACCGGTACCGTCAACAGCCCCGACAACTTCCGTCAGCATACCGGTTAATTTTTTTGCAACGCCTGGAGAAACAACCGTCCGAACAACCGTTGGTGTATACATCTTGATCAGACGGTTATTTTTGTCGGCAAATCCACGCACAATATATGGCTTCATCAAAACTCCATTATTGGCAATTGCCGACATTGCTGAAATTAATTGAATACCCGTAACCGAAATACCCTGGCCAAAAGCAATTGTTGCTGCATCAACTTTTGTCCAATTATGCACGGGCCTTACCATTCCGGTCGATTCGCCCGGCAGATCTATCCCCGTTTTCGCTCCAAAACCAAAGCGTTCAATATACTCGGAGAACTTTTCTTTGCCCAGCTTCTGGGCTATCTTCACAGAACCTATATTACTGGAGTATTTTAATATGTCCGGTACGGCCAATACTCCGTGGCGCCCATGATTAGCTTCATGAATGGTCCGGTCGGCTATAGCAAAAGATCCGTTTTCACAATAAAATCTGTCTGTTTCTTTAATCGCTTTTTCTTCCAAAGCCGCCGCCACCAGAAATGGTTTAAATGTAGAACCGGGATCATAAAAATCGGCAATGGCCCGGTTGCGCCATTTATCCGGAATTAAGCCGTTAACGTTATTGGGATTGAATCTGCCCTCATTGGCCAGGGCCAGAATCTCCCCGGTCTTGGGATCCATAACGATCGCCAGACCACCTTTTGCTCCCTTGCTTAAAACCGCATCTTTCAAATGCGTTTCTACCAGGTATTGAATGCGGCTATCAATTGTCAAAACGAGATCAATATTTTCATCTTTTTTTGCCTCATTTTTTTCTACACGTAAAAACAATTTTTTGCCTTTAGCATCACGCGCCCAGGCTATTTTTCCCGGCTTTCCCTTAAGAACTTCGTTATACTTTTTTTCCAGTCCTTCTAAACCGGTGGCATCGGCGCCGACAAATCCAAGCATATGCGCCGCAAGTTCGCCATTTGGATAAAAACGCTTCGGCTCTTTAACCAGAACGATCCCTTCAATATTTGCGGCCTCCACATGAGCTGCCTGCTCCGGAGAAATTCTTCTGGCCAGCCAGCAAAAGTTTTTCGGCTCCGATATTTTCTTGAAGACCACAGTCTTATCCAGATGAAGAATATCAGATATTTGCTGGGACGTTCGCACGGGATCGGCAATTTTAGAGGGATCGGCACATACGGAATCGGCCATAATTGATGCCGCCAGTTTTTCGCCGTTGCGGTCGTAAATTACTCCTCTTTCCGGTTGCAATTGCAGTGTGGTTGTTTGCTGCCTTTGCGCCATAGTTTTCAGTTTCTGGCCGGACAATATCTGCAATTGAAATGCACGGGAAAGCAGGGCGATAAATAATATCAGAAAAATTAATAAGACACTGACAATCCTGATTTTAAGCTTTTTTTTCGTTTCGACCGCCATCTTATTCTCCCGAATTTTTCAAGACAATTACTTGATCTCTTTCAGGATAGGACATTAGCAACCTGCTTCGTGCTATGCCTTCTATTCGCTGCGGCGACTTAAGCATCGCATATTCCAGCTTCAGTTTTTTTTGTTCTTCCAGCATTTGCTCATTAGCACTTAATTCCGCCGTAACTTTATATTCCAGTTCCGTCATGCGGATGTGCGAACCAACATATATCAGGGCGACAAACATCAACACTATCGCCACTACAATAAAAGTCGGATACTTAATGCCGTCGGACGCTGCCTTTTTTTCCTCCCTTACCTGTGATATGCCCTGTGCACTGACAGCCTGTTCCATGTTAAACCCTCTGAGCTACGCGCAGTTTAGCGCTGCGGGAGCGTGGATTTGCTGCTATTTCGGCAGCCGCGGGGACCAACGCTTTTTTCGTCAGTACCTTGAGCATGGCTTCACGCCTGCAGGTGCAAATCGGCACATCTTTGGGACAGATGCAGGCACCCTCAAGGTTACGAAATTCATTTTTAACAATTCGGTCTTCCAGAGAATGAAAAGAGATAATACCAATGCGGCCACCGCGATTTAATACACTCACAGCAGAATCAATTACAGGCTTAATGCTGTCCAATTCCTTATTAACGGCAATTCTAATTGCTTGGAATGTTTTTGTGGCGGGATGGATCTTCTGCCAGCGTAATTTTGCGGGCATGGCGGAAGCAATGACGGCAGCTAGTTCCACGGTAGTTTCCAGTGGAGATAACTGTCTTTTTTGCGATATTGCCCTTGCAATCCTACTTGCCATTTTTTCTTCCCCGAAAGCACGAATAATTTTTTCCAAATCTTTTTGGGCAAAGCTGTTGACAATATCGTAAGCGCTGAGCTTCAAACTGCGATCCATCCGCATATCGAGTGGCGCCGGTTGATTAAAACTAAAGCCTCTTTCCGCTCGATCCAGTTGATGCGAAGAAACCCCCATGTCCAGGAGAATGCCATCAACTTTTTTTATCTGTAACTTTTCCAGAACAGAACCTAGCTCGGCAAAATTAGCTTTTACAAGCACCGTCCGGGAACCGAATTCGGCCAGCCGCGCCTCTGCGGCCGTGAGGGCATCATCGTCACAGTCAATCCCAACTAAAAAACCATTGGTTGCCCTGAGTATCGCATAAGCATGGCCTGCGCCCCCGACAGTGCCATCCACATAAATTCCATTTGTCTTAATACAAAGCCAATCAATAACTTCTTGCAGCATTACCGGCTCATGACGGAAGTCGGTATCCATGCCTTATATTCCCAAATCAGAAGCGATGTCGTTATCTTTATCAATTTCACCGCTGGACAGTTTCAGTTTTTCTTCGAAACGGTCTTTGGGCCAAATTTCAATATTTTTCAGCATTCCGGCCAAAACAATATCTTTCTCCAATTTTGCATATTCACGTAACGTCGGCGGAATGAGCACACGTCCCTGCCCGTCCAGATTACAGTCAACAGCTCCAGACATAAAGAAACGTTGGAAATCACGAAAACCCTTGTTTAAAATAGGTTTTTGTGATACTTTTTCCTCAATGAGACGCCATTCAGCAAAAGGAAATACAATCAAATATCCATCCCAGTTGGTAATGACCATCCGGTTGTCATACTTCTGGGCAAAAGCCTCCCGGAACTTGGATGGAAATATGATTCTACCCTTTTCATCAATGCTGTGATGGTATTGACCACGAAAATCTGACACTTATTTCCCTCCACAATAAACCACTTTACTCCACGTGGCTGACTATAAAGATGGCCATTGGCTTTGTCAAGAAAAAATTTTAACTTTTTTCTGATTTATTGACTTAAAATCACTGAGAAAATCACTGAAATGTTCCTGATGTAATTTTGCAGCCACAAAAAAGCCTGCAAAATATTTTTTACCTGATGGTTATAAAGTCACACTGATGGATAGATTATTAATTATATTGAATATATACAGTGATATAGGAAGACAAAGACACACTATTTTTTATTTTTTTTCACTCGATATCGGGAAACTGCTTGATTGTGTATTTCCAGGGAAGAGGAAAAAAAATGCGAACCATCGCTCTGAAGAACAAAGTAAAGATAATTGGCGTTTGCCGGATAGATAGTCGCTTTCAGAGAATCAAGCCCAGGATTGGCAATTGGTCCCGGAGGCAAACCATTGATGATATAAGTATTATATGGTGAATTTCTTTTCAGATGACTGCGCTTCACAGCGCCGGTAAAATTTTCCAGATCATATACAGCGGTCGGATCGCTTTGCAGACGCATTTTTCTTTTTAATCTGTTGTGAAATACAGATGAAATCAAGGGCTTCTCATCATTATTACCTGATTCTTTGCCGATGATTGAGGCTAACGTTATATATTGCTGTACGCTAAAACCCATCTTCCCCGCCTTGTCAACCATTGCCGGTGTAACTTTTTTCCAAAACTGGTTGACCATAATGCGCATAATCTGGCGCGTACTCATGGACCTGTCAAAATAATATGTCTCCGGAAAGAGATATCCCTCGACGGAAGGGGCCTTAATGCCCACAGACTTCAAGAATTCTTCATCCTCGGCCAGTTCAAAAAAAGATTCCTCGTCAATTAATTTATATTCCAGAAGGCGGTCAGCTATTTCTTTTATCGAATAATCTTCCGGAATAGTCACGCGATAGGTCTTTATTTCGCCCCGGAGCAACTTGGAAATTACGGCCGACGGAGTCATGGAAGTATTAAATTCATACTCCCCGGCGCGAATAGAACTCAACGCCTGTCTGGTTATCGCCAGGCCGTAAAACAATATCCGGCTTTTGATCATGCCAGCATCGTTAAGAATTTCGGTTAGCTTCAGGAAGCTGGAACCGTTTGGTATATCAACAATAACCGGGTTTTTTTTCTCGTCAATGGGATTTGTCGCATAATTTATCAGCAGCACAGAATATATAACAATACCGACAACAAGCGACAAGATAACGTATTTTTTTTTAGTTAGTATCTTTTTCATATTTTTAAATTTTATCGGATTAATTAATGTTTTTCGGGCCTAAGGAGTCCAGATAACCCTGAAGGATAATACAGGCGGCCAGTTTATCTACTGTTTTCTTCCTTTTTTTCCAATGCATCCCGGAATTAATCAATATTTCTTCAGCTTCTTTTGTGGATAGAGTTTCCGGCCATTTAATTATCGATAAGGAAAAAGTTTTATTCATAATCGTAGCAAACCGGTTAACTTTTTCACATTGGATTCCTTCGGAACCATCAAGGCGAACAGGATAACCGATTACAATTTTCTCGACATTATAGTTTTTGATTAGACCTGCTAAAATCTCCCAATCGTGTTTTTTTGTTTTGCGAATGATCGTCGGCAAACCTTGAGCTGTCAACCCCAACTCATCGCAAATAGCTACACCAATTCTTTTTTCACCATAGTCCAGACCAAGAATACGCAAACGCCACCTCTTTTTGGTTTGCTTCTAACAATTACCGGCGGCATTTTCAACAACTAAATTCCAACACATTTTTTGCCTTTCCGCAGTTTTTTCCTCAGATAATAATACTTAAAATATGATGTTGTGAAAAAATGAGGAGTTTGTTACTTTCCCAAAATGAAACATTTTGTATTAGGGACAGCAGGACATGTCGATCATGGAAAAACTGCATTAATCAAGGCACTCACCGGCGTAGACACTGACCGTTTAAAAGAAGAAAAAGAAAGAGGCATTACCATCGAGCTGGGATTTGCCTCGCTTACCCTTCCTTCCGGACAAACAGTTGGTATTGTTGATGTTCCGGGACATGAAAAATTTATTAAAAACATGGTTTCTGGAGCGGCAGGCATTGATTTGGTGATGCTGGTTATCGCAGCCGATGAAGGGATTATGCCGCAGACAAAGGAACACCTGCATATCTGCTCACTTCTGGGTATAACTTGCGGCCTTGTAGCTTTGACAAAAATTGATATGGTGGAGGCGGACTGGCTGGAACTGGTCAAATCGGAGATAGCTGAATTTCTCCGCGGCTCCTTTTTAGAGGACGCTCCAGTTATACCGGTTTCCGCCATCAAACAGGAAGGCCTGTCTGATCTCATAGACGCGATTGATGCTACTGTAAGAAAAATTACTGAAAAAACAGATGATGGTATATTTCGCCTGCCAGTAGACCGCGTTTTCACAATGAAGGGGTTTGGCACCGTTGTTACCGGGACACTCGTTTCCGGCTGCATTAAAGTTGGAGAAGAAATACAAATTCTTCCGGGAAAAATGACTTCGCGTATTCGAGGTATTCAAGTTCATAATCAGCCGGTGGAAGAAGCCTGGTCCGGACAGCGCACAGCAATAAACCTGCAGGGGGCGGAAAAATCAAGTATCAACCGCGGTGACGTTCTTACGCGTCCGCAAACCGTCTGGCCATCGCAAAGGCTTGATGTTTTAGTCGAATATCTGGCGGCAAATTCTAAAACCCTGAAAAAAAGGGCATTAGTGCGTCTGCACACAGGAACAAGTGAAGTTATCGCCCGGATAGTATTGCTTACGCAAGACGAACTTCTTCCGGGAGAAAAGGCTTATGCCCAGTTGGTGCTGGTCAATAAAACTGTTGTTGTTGCCGGCGAACATTTCGTTTTGCGTAGTTACTCGCCGGTAACAACAATCGGTGGCGGCCAGATTATCGATCCGCAGCCGGTAAAACACAAAAGACAAAATGAAAAAGTTATCAGCGAATTGGAGCAATTGCAAAACGGAGCTTTGCCGGAAAGAATTTCCGTCATCATGGAAAGAACCGGATTTGCCGGCATCAACCTCCATGGCCTCGCCTTTCGTTTAGGCATAAGCACCAGAAAAATTAAAGAAGTATTAGAAAATTTATTTTCCCGCCAAAAGGCAATTTTATTGGATGGCGAAGACACATCGGTAATCTCCGAATATTTTTATCATCAACTCGAAGAACTGATTACCCGGAATATTGAGGCCTATCATGAAAAGAATCCTCTGCAAGAGGGCATTTCCAAGGAAGAACTGAAAGCTGCTCTGGGCCGTCCGATCTCCACGAAATTATTTAATATGGCCTTACGCAGTTTAGGCAAAAATAAAACCATTGTCAGCGACAAAGATAATGTGCGCCTGACAGCGCACCAGATTCAAATGACCGGAAATCTTGATTCAATACATCTTACGATTGCCGCGATATACCAGAAGGCAGGTCTGACACCACCGGCGCTTCCTGATGTAATTGCCGGATTTAAGGATCAGCAATCCCAGGCGCAAAGCATCATTAAACTAATGATTAAAAATGGCGAATTGATCAAGATCAACGAAGATCTCTGCTTTGACGGCAAGTCTCTCGAACAATTACGAAAAGACTATAAAGCATTGTTAATAAAAGATGGCCAAGCCACACCGGGCAGTTTCAAAGGATTAACCAACCTTTCCCGCAAATATATAATCCCGCTGATGGAATATTTCGATATGAATAAGCTGACCGTTCGTGTAGAAGATCATCGGATCCTGAGGGAAAAAATATAACAGTCACGTAAATGAATCTCTAAGATATGATTAATGATAGAAAGGCGGATAAAAATTTGAAAACAAAAAGTATTTATGTCCAAGACATCAAGCAGGGCGAAAAAGTATCTTCTTCTTTTTTAGTTGCAGAAAAAAATATGGCCTTTTCATTGAAGGGCGCACCATATCTGACAGTAAAACTCAAAGACAAAACCGGCGACCTGGACGGCAAAGTCTGGGATAACGCCGTGGAATTTGATCAGCAGTTTAAAAAAGGCGATATCATTGCCATTGAAGGAAGAGCAAGCACTTATAAAAACTCCCTCCAAATCTCCATCATTGCCATCAAAAAATGTAATTGGGAAGAAGTTGAACCAACGGATTATCTGCCCGGAGCCAAAGGCGATGTCCTTGCTATGTTTGACGAGCTGCTTAGCCAAATTAACGCAGTCCGAAGCAAGCCCCTTCAGGACTTGCTGTACGCCTTTTTTAAAGAAGAAAAGACGGCTGAGCTTTTCAAGAGAGCTCCGGCAGCCAAAGGTTTTCATCATATTTACCTGGGCGGCCTACTGGAGCACACCCTTTCGGTTGTGCGCCTGCTGACCAAAATTGCCGACCATTACCAGTATCTGGACAGAGACATGCTTATTGCGGGCGGACTCCTGCACGACATTGGCAAAATTTACGAATTTTCTTATGACCAGCTGATTGAATACAGCGACGAAGGTAGATTAATTGGCCACATTGTTATGGGTGTGGAGATGATCAACAAAAAGATTGCAGACATTACTGATTTCCCGGCACAGCTGGCACTGGAGCTACGCCATGTAATTTTGAGCCATCATGGAGAATTTGAATACGGCTCGCCCAAACGTCCGAAAACGATGGAGGCGCTGGCTGTCCATTACATGGATGATCTCGATGCCAAACTCAACGCCTTTCAGTCAATCACCGCCGATTCCAACAATACTGATTCCGATTGGTCAAATTATAATCGTTTTTTTGAGAGGTATTTATATAAGAAAAAATAATTTAGCAGGCTTTGTCTAAAACCAGCCGGCAGAAATTCCTCCGCTGGTTCAATCTTGCAGAACAATTCACCGGAAAGCAAATTATCCTCTTCGCGTTCGCGCTGAAGAAGATGACCCTTCCAGCCACTGCTTTATGCGGTTGGCGTCACCGACACGGGTCAGCCGACCTTGAGAATCTAACAGCACAATAAGTACGGGACGCCGGGCCACTTGGGCTTGCATCACCAGACAGCGGCCTGCCTCATCGATGAAACCAGTTTTGGACAGACCAATCTGCCAACGCGGGTTTTGAATCAAATGATTAGTATTACGGAATTGCAGTACGCGTCTTCCTGAGTGGACAATGGCTTTTTTGCAGGTGGTGAATTCCCGGATAAGACGATACTTGTAGGCAGCATCCACCAACCGCGCCAAATCACGGGCGGAAGAAACGTTGCCTTTGGATAAGCCTGTGGTATCTTCAAAGCGCGTCTCCAGCATCCCCAGGGACTGGGCCTTGGCGTTCATAGCATTAACACAGGCATCGAAACCGCCGGGATAAGTGCGCCCCAGAGCGTGAGCCGAACGATTATCAGACGACATCAAGGCCAGCAACAGAGCATCTTTGCGTTTTAAATGAATACCAACAGGCAGACGAGAGTGGCTATGACGCAGGGTATCCATATCTTCCGATTCGATGGTTATTGATTCGAGAAGATCAACGCTGGCATCAAGCACTACCATGGCGGTCATAAGTTTGGTGATGGAAGCAATCGGCGATACAGCCGTCGCTTGTTTCTGAATCAGGAGCTCACCTGTTTGCTGGTCCTCCACCAAGGCAACGGAAGAACGCAACACAAGCTTCCTTGTATCCCGCCCAAATTCACCGGACAAAGAATTCCGATGAGAGGCCAGAGTTATCGACGATTGGGATAATCCCGTGGCTGACGGGATCGGCAGCATCACCATGCTCAGAAAGACTGCCAGGATTGCCATAAAATATTTTTTTGCCATGTTCTCTCCGTGACTTGAAGATACTGCAGCGCCTCATTGGGAGCTAGCTGATAATCTTCTTCAGTCTTTATATATCGAAATGTAACTTTACAGCATGATACCAGTTTTTATACTTGTACTACAATGTTTCAACTATAGTCAAAACTAATTTTGCATACTTTTCGAAATCAGTCAACTTATCAGCAGACAAGAGAGGTCTGTCCACAGCAAAAAATCTTTACATTACCGGTAGTCACTACCAGCAAAGTGGCAACTGACAAGGACATTGGCATTAATCCAGCAGGATTGTTTTAAAACCGGCGGGTACAGGCAAATCAAAAATTAATAAATCTTTTGCTTTTTCAATTTTAAGATCGGAATATTTTATCGTGATGGAAGTTACGCTTTCGGCTATACTAACAGTTATTTTACCGGCAATGTTTTTACCCTCTCCATAATCCTCAAACTCAGCACAATAGATTGCCTTTCCGTTTTCATCATAGCGGACAAGCCTGCCCAAACGGTTATCTGAGCCGATCCAGATTGTTTGCGCTATCCCGGACTGCGCCTTCATTTCTATGCGCAAATTATTTCCCTCCGGATAGCACAGGTAAGCAACATTCCCGATTAAAGGAGGGTAAGTGCCAGCAAATATCGCAACAATATCTTCAATACTAAATTGCCATGGTAAAAATCGCGACAAATTATGACCCGTAGGCGCTCCCCGATAAAACTCACCCTTTGACGGTAATAATATTTTCATTTCGAGAGGAGTTGCGGTCAGAAAGAAATCTGGCGGTCCCATTGGAGGAAGAAGTTCTAAACGCAAATATGAAGGTTTTTTTATAACAAGAACTGCTCTTGCCGGATAATAACCCCCGGGTGTAACTAAATTAATCTGAGCGACAGTGCTTAATACATCAGACTCCGAGACGGTACCCGAAACTGTGAGAAGCACTTTTTGAGTTGAAGGATCATGAGGAATAATTATATTTTTAGTACAGGCAACATGCAAAGTTACAATAATAATCAAAGATGCTATTTTCCCAAAAAAATGCGAGATATTTTGCATAGCAAAAGCTTCTTTGATCGCTTGAGTAATTATATGTGCACCAGGCCGTTGTTCAACAATAATTGTAATATCGTAACCGGTATAAGGGACCGTAACAAAATGGCTGAAAATGTTATGGTCTTGCCATAACCTTATAACCTAACCACCTGAAGGAGGCGCGAGGTCACAAGACCCGCAACGGCCCCTAACAGCCGGTAATTATTTTTTCCACAAGACAATTGTTTTATTTTTTCTTTATCAAATCTTTCAACTTATTCTGTAATGATTTATTTTTCGGATCAATTTTCAACGCTTTTTCATACACTTCCTGTGCTTCTTTCCATCTGCCAATTTTCAGATAAATATCACCTAAATGTTCAATGATGGCTGCGTCGGCAGGCATTATTTCCATTGCTTTTTTTATATTCTCCAGGGCACTGTCTAATTTGCCTTGTTTAAACTGTACCCACCCGAGACTGTCAATCATATAACCGTTGTCCGGCTTTATTTTCAGAGCTTTAATAATCATTTTTTCGGCAGCATCCAAGTTAAGGCCACGATCTGCATAACTGTAACCAATAAAATTGAGCGCTTCCGCATTGTCCGGGTCCATGCTTAAAACCGTTTCCATTTCCTTGATGCTTTCGGGAAAACGATTTGTTTTTTCATAAATGACACCCAGACTGTAATGTAAATCGATATTCGCCGGTAAAGTTTTTATACCTTCTTTTAAAATATTTTCAGCACCGGGCAAATCGCCATTTTCTTCATAGAGAGAAGACAAATAAAGATAAAGCGGTACCTGGTCTTTCTTCTTCAAAATGGATTCTTTAAGAACTTGAATTGCCTCAAACAGCCTGCCTTCTTTCTTTAGAATCATGCCTAAGTGAATCCTGGCGTTGGAGTATAATTCGGAGGTAAAAGATATTTTTTGATATTCGTTCAGGGCTGATTTGTTGTCATTGTTTTCTTCATAGGCATTGGCCAACAAATAACGTGTTCTATCATCGTCGGCATTTTTCTCCAGCACCTGCAAAAATTCCGGGACTGCCAAATCGAAGCGTCGCATCTCGTAGTATAAAAGTCCCAGAGCAATTCTTACTTCGTTGTTACCTGGATCAGATTTTAAAAGTTCCTGAAATTCTTTTTGCGCCTCTTCGTATTTCTTATCTTTAATCAGAAGATCTCCAATTTTCACGCGCAAATTTATCCGGGCGGGATTTATTTCAATGTAGTTGCGATAAACTGCAATGGCTTTATCCATTTTCTTTTGTTTCTCATAAACAGCCGCCAAATCGAATACTGCTGCCTCGAAATTGGGCCGGAGGGAAATTACTTTTTGATACATTAACGCGGCATCATCAAATCGCTTCATCTCCGATAATAGTTTACCAAAATAATATATTCCCATAACATTATCGGGATCTATTTTTAATAGCTTTGTAAAGATTACTTCGGCATCATCAAATTTCTTTTCTTCTGCATAAATTGTCGCCAGATAAAGATGGGCGATCAGACTTTTGGGTTCCAGTTCTATTACCTTTTTGTATTCTTGGGCAGCCTTTTGGTATTCGCGAACATTCAGGTACAAACCACCCATAATCAGGTGTAGTTCGCTATTGTCCGGATATAGGCCAAGTGTTTCCTCACCAAGAGTTACAGCCTTGGGAAGATCGCCCTTTTCAGCATAAAGAGAAACCAGTTCTGCTTTCAGGTAAGATGAATCAGGGTCGGCAGTAATTGCTTGTTCCAATTCGGCGGTTGCTTCGCTGACCTGGCCATCAAGTCGTAAAAGAACGCCCAGAGAATAATGATATGTCGCCGAAACCGAACTTCTATCGGCATAAAATGAAGAAGAGCTAAAGCAGCAACCGCTGATTATCAGGATCGTCAGACCCAACATTAATATTTGTAAGTTAGAAATTATTTTCTGCGTTTTTCTGGCAGAAAATAATTTCGCTAACGCACTTATCCCGTTTATCGGGGTTCGATATTTATGTTTTTTTTGCATATTAAATATTCTTCTCTTTGGATTTAAAATATCTTTATCTGCCAGATATGTTGTACTATGAAGAACACTGACGTACTTTATTTTTTTACCAATTTAGAGGCCGGAACAATGACGACCCCTTTTTCCCGTAGCATTGCAATTGCATCCTTTATTGCCCGGATAGTCTCCGGATGGGGATGACCAATAATGATAATCGGGGAAACATCTCCGGCTTCTGTATCCCGGCCAATTCCGGCTAATATTTTGTAAATCTCTTTATAGTCGCGGTTGTTATCCAGAAATATTTTACGCGAAGCCAGCGGCAGGCCTGATTTTCCAGAAGCTGCCAGAGCCTTCGAATTGGGTGTTGTCCGCGAATCAATAAAAAACAAATTCTTCCCCTTTAAACGAGCAAAAATTAACTCCAGTTTCTCTTCATCACCCATAAACTTTGAGCCCATATGGTTATTAACACCGGAAATGTAAGGCACTGACGCTAGGTCGCGATCCAGCTGGAATAAAAGTTCCTTTTCGTTCATATCGGTAAAGAGAGCACCTATCCCCGGCTTCTCCCGGGGATAGGAAGCAGGCTCCATGGGCAGGTGTAGAAGTATCTCCCGGTGAGCAGCATGCACTGTTTCTGCAGCATCAATCGTATGGCTGCAAAGAGGCAGAATCGCAAAAGTTATCTCGGCATCAATTTTCAAAAGTTCTCTCACCGAACCCGGATCATTGCCGATATCATCGATAATTATCGCCACCTGCCGCAGTGGCAGTGGCGTTTTCCCGATTTTAGCTACAACTATCTTTTCTTTTTCCTTTTGGGGCACTCTTAGGGGCACAACTGGCGCTTCTTTTGCCGTTTTTCCCTTCTGCGCTTGGGGCAAGCCCATCCTCGACTGTTCGGCCTGTTTGGCTTCCTGCGGTGGTAGTTTAATTCCCGCTGGTTCTTCTTTCCATTGCAAGACATAAATGATAGCGGCCAGGGAAAGAATTATCATAAATAACAGCAGCCCAGTCCAGAGACGTTTCAATAGCTTCATAGATTAATCTTCGATAGCTCTTTTATCTAAAAATCAGCTGTTTAAATTTTTTCTCATGATATCCCAGCTTTTCAAGATATCAATTGCTGTTTTCAGCTGGTTATCATTTGTTAAATCAACGGAATCCTTTATTTCTTTGACTCGCACTTCATTAAGTTTGGTGCCATCTTCTTTAGCCGGTTTAATATGCCCTTTCAGATCTTTTTCCCTGATGCGGTCATCCCAGCCATTATCTGCATCTTCTGTCCGTTTTACATATTTGACAACAATATCCGGTTTGATGCCCTCCGCCTGGATGGAACGTCCTTTGGGAGTATAATAACGGGCCGTAGTAAGTTTTAACGCCGAACCATTTTCCAGCGGAATTATTGTCTGGACCGATGCCTTGCCAAATGTCTGTGTACCTGCAATAAGAGCGCGGCCATTGTCCTGTAGTGCTCCGGCGACAATTTCTGCGGCACTGGCGGTTCCTTCGTTAACCAGGACAACAATCGGACAAGTTATTTCATTGCCATCGTCTTTGGCATTAATTTTGGATTCCATGTTTCTGGTCCGGCCGCGGGTGGAAACAATTACACCCGATTTAAGGAACATATCGGACACTTCTATTGCCTGCATCAACAAACCGCCGGGATCATTTCTTAAATCTAAAACCAGCCCCTTCATCGGATGCAACTTGCCGGTAACTTCTTTCAATGCTTTACGCAAATCATCAGCTGTCCTTTCATGGAACGAAGCTATCCGGATGTATCCGATATTGTCTTCAAAGGTTTTAGCTTTGACGCTCTTGATTTGGATGATGGCGCGTGTCAGCACGAAGTCCTTGGGCTTGTCCATATTTTCCCGCATGATAGTAATCGTTACTTTTGTATCTTTGGGCCCGCGCATTTTCTGGACGGCCTCCATAATCGTAATATCTTTGGTGGACTTGCCGTCAATTCTTAGAATCTGATCACCTGATTTCACACCGGCATTATAAGCGGGCGTATCTTCAATAGGCGATACGACTGTCAAAACATCTTTCACTAAAGTTATTTCAATGCCGATTCCGCCGAACTGTCCTTGCGTTTCCACCTCCAGTTCCTTATACATCTCGGCATTCATAAAGGTGCTGTGGGGATCAAGTGTTTTAATCATGCCATTGATGGCACCCTGGATTAAAGTTTGCGGTTCCACTTCATCAACGTAGTTCTTCTTCACCAGATCCAGAACTTCGTTGAATGTCTTAATATCCTTATATATACCCTTGTCCAGAGCAGACATTCTGCTATCGGTATAGGGCACGAAAAGCACAAAGCCTCCCACAAGAACAAGAATCAACAGAGACCACTTATTGAATATTTTTTTCATGACAATCCTCACAAGGCCGGAGATATAATATTTGTTGTTATATCATCTTTCCTGATATTTTCCATATATTTTGGAGATCTTAAAAAGATAAAGGTGTTTTAACCATATAATCAGCTTCGGCAGGGAGGAGGCGACAAGGCACATGTGAGCCACTCTATAATGGCGTTGCTCACCTGTCAGCAGATAATCTATTTTCATTGTACCCCCTTTGCGGATGCACTCCCGGACGTACATACGTTGAGGAAACCGACCATGGCACTCGTGACCTCTTGTGACTTTCAGGTTATCAGGTTGTGCGCCGGGGCAGGCTTGGCCAGCAATGCTGGAGTTTGAATACAATCTGGCATTATCAAGCAGTGATAAACAGATTGCAGTTATTCTATCGACCAGGTGGTGTTATCTTTGGAATCCTTGAGCACAATATGAAGCCCCGCAAGTTGGCTGCGAATTTCATCTGCGCGGGCCCAGTCCCGGGCAATTCTCGCTTCTTGTCTGCCCTTAATTAACTTTTCGATTTCCATTATATCCAGGCCCCTCTTACGAGACTCCATCTCTTTGTCGGTGAGAAAGAAATGATCAGGGTCATCCTGAAGAATACCCAGAACCGCACCAAAATGTTCGAAGGCTTTCTTTGCTTCCTGCAAAACGGCAGATTTACCTGCCACCAGTATATTTCTTTCGGCAGTAACAAAATTATTAATGAGCCGAACTACGTCAAAAACATAACCTAAACCTTGCGCCGTGTTGAAATCATCATCAAGCGCCGCATCAAATTTCTCCGTCAACTCGTTTAATCTATTGATGTAATCTTTATGTTTGCTCGGCGACTTTTCATTGGCCGGCATCATTGCGCTATTGGCTGAAGTTCCCGCAATTTCCTTTAACTGTCGCAGTGTAGTATAGCACCTGATCAACCCTGCCCGTGCTTCATTAAGCGAGTCTGTGGAATAATCAATCGGACTACGGTAATGGCTCTGCAGCATAAAAAGGCGTAGAACTTCCGGGTGATAATTTTTCAGAATATCCCGGATCGGGAAGATATTGCCCAGCGACTTGGACATCTTTTCCGAATTTACTTTAACAAAGCCGTTATGCATCCAGTAGTTGGCCAGAGGTTTACCGGATGCAGCCTGGGACTGGGCAATTTCATTTTCATGATGCGGAAAAATCAAATCCTCGCCCCCACCATGAATATCAAAAGTGTCTCCCAGATAACGCCGGCTCATTGCAGAGCATTCGATATGCCAGCCCGGTCGGCCTTTACCCCAGGGAGACTCCCAAAAAGGTTCGCCTTCTTTGCTGGTTTTCCACAGGGCAAAATCCATCGGGTTCTTTTTCTTGTCGTTTATGTCAACACGAGCACCGGCTTGCATTTCATCCAGAACACGGCCGGAAAGTCCGCCGTATTGCTGAAAACTATTTACGGCAAAGTACACATCGCCGTCGATGGCATAAGCAAATCCTTTTTCCATCAGGATGTTAATAAAGGAAATCATCTCGCCTATATGATCTGTAGCCCGGGGAGTTATAGTGGGAGTTTCTACCCCCAGGGCGGCCATATCTTGATTATGCAACTCGATGAAACGTTCAGCTATCGCAGAAAAAGCTACTCCTTCTTTCTGGGCGCGGGCAATAATCTTGTCATCGATATCGGTAAAATTCTTGACATATGTGACGGCATAGCCGCGTGAGCGCAGGTGTCTTACTACTACGTCAAATACGACAGCTGCACGGGCATGGCCGATATGGCAAACATCGTAAGCCGTAATACCGCAAACATATATGCCAACCTTCCCAACTTGCCTAGGCGAGAAGACTTCTTTTTTTCTTGTTGCTGTATGAAAAATTTTTATAGACATAGTTATCCTATCAGAAGTTTATTAAGCCGTTCATCAATAATACCTTTAACCATTATAATATCGTCACCGGCATGAGGGGCCGTAACGAAATAGTCTTGTCATAACCTGATAAACCAAAGGTCCCGCGAGGTCACAAAACCAGCATGGGTGGTTATTTTATAACGGCCCCTAAGGGTAAAGCGGGGCCATCTGCAAGCCCGTATCTTCTTTGAAGTTGCAGAGGATATTCATGTTCTGCACGGCTTGCCCGGCAGCACCCTTAACCAGATTGTCAATTGCCGAGACGATAATTACCCTTTTTGTCCGCAGATCAATAGTCAGACCGATATCACAGTAATTGGAGCCGCAAACAGAAGAAATATTCGGAAATAATCCGGAAGGACAAATCCGTACAAATTTCTCTTGCGCATAAAAAGACGAATAAAGAGAATGCAATTCCGGCAAAGTGACTTCTTTCTTTAAATTCGCATAAATCGTACTCAAAATTCCCCGTTTGACAGGCAGTAAATGCGGTGTGAATGAAATTGTAAATTTTTCGCCGGCTAAAGAGTTCAATTCCTGCTCGATTTCCGGAGTATGCCGATGATTCCCTACTTTATAAGCCTTAAATCCACCGTCAACTTCACAAAACAGCGAACCGGTTTGCGGTTCCCTACCTGCCCCACTGACGCCGGACGCGGAATCAGCAATGATTGTGTTTACATCTAAAAGCTGGTTTCTTAAGGCCGGGGCCAATCCTAAAATAATGCTTGTCGGATAGCAACCCGGATTAGCAACAAGCGCCGTATCCTTAATCTGCTGCCGGTAGAGTTCAGGAATTCCATAAACAGCATCTTTTAAATGACCTGCGCTGGAATGTTGCGCATACCACTTTTCGTAAGTGCTGACATCCCGCAAACGATAATCAGCGGAAAGATCAATTACCTTCTTGCCGGCTTGTATAAAAACCGGGGCGATCTCCATAGAAATTCCGTGGGGAAGGGCCAGAAAAACGACGTCACAGATTTTAGCTATATCTGCCGGCGCTGCATTTTGATACTTTAATGGTGTTAAACCGCCAAGTGAGGGAAACACCTCGGTTACCGGCTGAGTGTCAAAACGTCGCGAAGTGACAGCAATCAGGTCAACTTCCGGATGACCGGACAAAATTCGCGTAAGTTCCTGTCCGGTATAACCACTGGCTCCAAATACTGCTGTTTTAATCATAAAAACTCCAAAAAAAAGGGAGGCTCGAAGCCCCCCTGTTTGTAAAATTTAACGCTTGGAGAATTGGAATCTTTTCCTTGCACCCGGTTGCCCATACTTCTTTCTTTCTTTAATCCGGGCATCTCTGGTCAGGAAACCGGCTTTTTTCAGGATAGGACGCAGTTGGACATCATATTCCAGGAGGGCCTTAGAAATTCCATGCTTGACTGCTCCAGCCTGACCGGCGGCTCCTCCGCCACTGACGTTAACATATAAATCAAACTGGCCATTTTTTCCGGTAATCTCGAAAGGCTGCCTAATAATCATTTTTAAGCTGGGGCGGGTAAAATATTCCTCATAGCTTCTTTTATTAACTACTATATTGCCACTGCCCGATTTCATATAAACACGAGCTATGGCGCTTTTTCTTTTACCCGTTGCGTAATAACGTTCTTGTGTCTGTGTCATACCTTCTCCAAAATTAGTAAGTATCAAATAAATCTTATATTAAGCGGGGAAATCAAACAGTAAGAATATGCGGACACTGCGCTTCATGCGGATGAGCATTACCGGCATAAACCTTCAGTTTTCGCGACATTTTCCTGCCCAGATTAGTCTTGGGTAACATGCCCGCAACTGCAATGCGAATTAAATTCTCCGGCTTCTCGGCCAGCATTTTCCCTGCACTTGTTTCTCTTAATCCACCGGGATAACCAGAATAATGATAATAAATCTTGTCCGTCAGCTTTTTGCCGGTTAAGATAATTTTATCTGCATTAACGACAATAATAAAATCGCCGGTATCGACATGCGGTGTGTAAGTCGCCTTATGTTTACCTCTCAGCCGGTGCGCTATCTCCGCAGCCAATCTTCCTAATACTTTACCGGATGCGTCCACCATATACCATTCGCTGTTCGGTGCTTCAGTTTTTGCCATGTAAGTCTTCATAAATTAAAACCACCAAGTGATAAAAAATTTAAAGGCGCAAGTTATGTAACTTTGCTTTGTTTGTCAAGTAAAATATTTACCTTTTGCCCGACAAAAAGAATACTTCGTTCTACAGTTGTCTTCACCGCCCTATACCCACATTTCTTAAAAATGATCAAGCTGGTAATGCATCTAATTTCGATTTAAAGATAAGGCCGGGAATAAAAGGAATATGAAAAATAGGAATATATTTAATTGGTTTAGCTTCTTACAACAAAACATCCCCTCTGATTATTAACAAAGTAAAGGCAATGATAAAGATGCGCCCAGCCAAGAAATGTGATAAGTCGCATTGCGAATAAACAATATTATCTTTACCGGAATCAGATGATGGGCACGAAGTGTCCTGAAAAGCAAAGAAATGAGTAAAAGATTATGGGACTAATATGGATTAATAATGTTTCGGTAAGCTTCGGCGGACCGCTCCTGCTTGCTTCGGCCACGCTCCAGATTGAGGCCGGCGAAAGAATTGGACTTCTGGGCCGCAATGGTTCCGGCAAGTCCACCCTCATGAAAATGCTCACAGGCCTTATAGTTCCGGACACGGGCCAGATCATTAAAGGCAATGAAATCCGCGTAAGCCTGCTTCCCCAGGATGTCCCGGACGATCTAGCGGGCACGATCTATGATATCGTGGCCGCAGGCAGCCGGGAGCATCTGGATCTATTGAGAGGTTATCACGACCTTACCCTGCAAATTGCCCGAAATGGTGCCAATGGCCTGCTTAACAAACTTGAATATGCCCAGCACCAGTTGGAGTCATCAGGCGCCTGGAATTACCACCTGCAAGTCGAAAGGATCATCAGCCGGACCGGGCTTAATGAAAATGCTGAATTTCGTACCTTATCCGCCGGAATGAAACGCCGGGTTTTTATGGCCCGGGCACTGGTTGGCGAACCAGATCTTCTCCTGCTCGATGAACCTACCAACCATTTGGATATCAATGCCATCCTCTGGCTGGAGGATTTTTTGCTGAATTATGAAAAAGCCATCATTTTTGTAACCCATGACCGCGCATTTCTCCAAAGATTGGCCCTGCGCATTGTGGAAATTGACCGGGGCAAATTGATATCCTTTGCCTGCAATTACCGCTCATATCTCGAACGCCGGCAAGCAATGCTGGACTCGGAAGAAAAACAATGGCAGGAATTTGATAAAAAGCTGGCCAGAGAGGAAGTCTGGGTCCGGCAGGGCGTTAAGGCGCGACGGACCCGGAACGAAGGCAGAGTTCGTGCTCTCACGCAGATGCGCGAGGAGCGTGCCCGAAGACAGACACAGACAGGCTTGGCGCGCCTGGCAATTCAGGAGGCCGAAAGAGGCGGCAGGATAGTAGTGGAGGCTGAAAATATCAGCTTCGCTTACGAAAATAAAAAAATCATAAAAGAATTCTCCACAGTTATCATCCGCGGCGATAAGGTGGGCATCATCGGACCCAATGGCTCCGGCAAAACCACGATCCTTAAAATTCTGCTGGGTGAGCTGACGCCGCAACATGGTCGCATCCGCCAAGGCACGGGGATACAGATTGCCTATTTTGATCAACTGCGGGGTCAACTCGACGAAAACAAGACGCTCAAGGATAATATTGCCTCCGGCAACGACACCGTCTTCATCGACGGATTTCCCCGGCATATCGTTGGTTATCTTCAAGATTTTCTCTTTCCTCCGGCACAGATCATGGCTCCAGTCTCGTCCCTTTCCGGCGGGGAACGTAACCGGTTGCTGCTGGCCAAACTCTTCAGCATACCTTCTAATGTGCTGGTACTGGACGAACCTACCAACGACCTGGATGCCGAAACACTGGAATTACTCGAAGACAGGCTGCTGGAATATAAAGGCACGATCTTAATGGTCAGCCATGATCGCGCGTTTCTCAACAATGTGGTTACATCCACAATTGTTTTTGAGGGAGAAGAGCAACTGCAGGAATATATCGGTGGTTATGATGACTGGCTCAGACAGCGTATTGTGCGGCCGCAGCCGGACGGGGCAAATCCAAAGCAAGAAAAACCAACCAAAGAAAAGCTGCCGCCCCAGAAGCGTAAACTCTCTTTCAAAGAAACGCAGGAGTTCCAGGATTTGCCGCAAAAAATAGAAGCACTGGAAGAGGAAAAACAGCAGTTGACCGCCACTTTAAATTCACCAGCGTTCTATGCGAGCAAAGATACCGCCAAAATCAGGACTACCAGCGACAGGTTGGCTTGCCTGGACACAGAGATGGACTGTGCCTATCGCCGCTGGAATGAACTGGAAGACCTGGCGGCGCAACTCAGGTAGATTGAAGTGTTTCTTCTGAAAGCTGGGAAAAGATTGATAGCTTGATGCATTATCTCGGCATTTTTGAAAAAAGCTGCCGGATCATTCTAGCCAATGGAAAATAACGGACAAGGATGATTAGACTGCAATTGAGGCAATTGAGGCAGTTGAGATCGAAAGTACGATTGTGCACGTACAGGCTCCTATCAATCGCACGCGTCTTGCACAAATCAAAACGCTCGTCAGCCAAACGATTCACACCCCCTGCACGACCCTGGAGAGGTTGCCCAGTGAAGTTGATTTCAAGATATTAGCCACCGAATATGTGGGTTGTGGCACCGACGCTATTTACGATCAAGCTCTTCATCCGGCGTCAGAGGTCTGGGGGTTCCGCTCCTGCCCGAGAGGTTTTCCGGCCCCTCTCGTTTCCGCACGTCCTGTCGCCAGGGATTATTGAAGGAACGACATCCCCCGCCGGCCTGCAGTTCCCGCCGATAAAAATCCGCCAGTTTGTTATCAGCGGCCATCAGTTTGCAAGTGTAACGGGTCCCCGTCCAGGACAGCTCCGGACAGGTCTTATCCAGATCCTGGGGATGCTTGGCCACGCCGAAGCTGCAGGTATTGCGGATGCAGCAATAGCCACAACCGACGCAGGATTGTTTTTCAACAGGCTTTCTAAGCATTTCAACCTTTTCTCTCCGCTGGGGAGGTCTTTTAAAGACGGCCTCGCCGCATTCTGAAAACCTTCAATTTTCTTAAATGGAGCCGGGGCTTATGTGATTTATATTTTTATTTTTATTTATATTTATATTGTTACCTACCAGAGCAAAACAACAATTGCGAGAAAAAGCAACCATGAAAATGTTTCTCTTGCGAAAACTGTCCTGCGGCGAGGCTTTTGATTTAAAAAATTCAAGATTTATCATCAGGGTGCGAACTTTTCTTGACGTTATGAAAAAATATCATTATAAACATCAGACCCTTGTATTTGTATTTCAGGTTATAAAATCAGCCATAACTCAGAAACAAATAGGAGCCGTTCAAGGCGAGCAATGATTTCAAATAAGGTGATCTGTCAAGGAGAAGGTAAGGATACATGAAGAAAATCAAGAAGGTATTAATTGCCAACCGGGGTGAGATTGCCCTACGCATTACCAGGACACTGAAAGAACTTGATATTCAAGCCATTGCCGTTTACGAAAAATCAGACGGTGATGCCTATTATCTGCGCTTCGCCAATAAGGCTGTAATGATCGGAGATCGGCCAGTGAAGGATTATCTTGATATCGAAAAGATTATCCAGGCCGCCCAGCAGACAGGTGCGGACGCCATTCACCCGGGTTACGGTTTTCTCTCCGAGAGTACTGAGTTTGCCGAAGCCTGCGAGAAAGCAGGTATCATCTTCATCGGTCCGCCTCCTCAGGTTATCAAGAATCTGGGCAACAAGGTTATTGCCCGGCAGATTGCCGAACGGGCGGGCATACCACTGATTCCCGGAACACAAAGCCTCTCCGCCGGGGATGCCGGCCTTGAAGAGGTGAACAATTTTGTTCAGAAATACGGTTACCCCATCATGCTCAAGGCCACGGCTGGAGGAGGAGGCAGAGGAATTAGAAAGCTGGAAGAGCATGACGATCTTAAAGGCCAAATGGATCAGGCGCGCTCTGAAGCAATGCTGGCGTTCAATGATGATCGGATATATATTGAAAAAGCGATCGAAAATGCCTATCATATTGAGGTTCAGGTTCTGGCAGACGTATACGGAAACGTTGTCCATCTGGGAACGAGGGATTGCTCCATTCAGCGCCGTCATCAGAAACTGCTCGAAGTAGCACCGGCAAATCTGCCCGGCAATCTTCTGGAAAACATTCATCAGTCAGCAATAGCTATTATAAAAGAATCCCACTACGTAAATGCCGGCACCGTGGAATTTTTGGTTGATCCAAAAACCCGTGAATTCTGGTTTCTGGAGGTCAACACACGCCTTCAGGTTGAACATCCGGTAACAGAAATGATAACCGGCATCGATATCGTCCGCCACCAGATACTGATCGCAGAAGGTCGGGCACTCGATTTACGTCAGGATCAGATTCACATCAGGGGTATTGCTATCGAGGTCCGGATTAACGCTGAGGATCCCCACAACAACTTCCTCCCGGAAGGCGGGAAGCATATCGACATCTACAACCCGCCCGGCGGACCCGGCATCCGCCTGGATGGTACTATATACAGGGGATATCGTATTCCCATGGCTTATGATTCCCTGCTGGTAAAGCTGATCGTCTGGGGTTATGAATGGGAACAGACCATCAATCGTCTAAAAAGGGCGCTGATGGATTTTGTCATTATTGGACCCAATACAACAATACCCATGTATCTTTCCATTTGTGATGAACAAGACTTTAAAAAACGCAAATTTGATACCCGATATGTGGAAACCCATCCGGAAATTTTTAATTACCCCAAATATGACCATTATGTCATTGAAGAGCAGGTCTACAAGGCCCTGGCGGAAGCGGAAGAAACAGCGAAATCTCGGTTGGACCAATCCATAAATGGTGAAGACCTGCTCAATCTTAAGGAGAAGAAGCATCTTACTTCGAACGAAATTGGCACACTTAAAAGAGCGGGCATAATCTGTTCTCCTATCAAAGGGAAAGTCAGTAAAGTGGTGCTTGATATAGGTGATGTCGTACTGGCAGGCGATATTCTTATCGATTTAGAAGCCATGAAAATGCATACTCATATTATTTCCGATGTTGACGGCCGCATTTCCGATATCATGGTGGAACAGGGAGATACAGTCGATGTGGGCGATGCACTGATGCTCATAGAGGTCAACTGATCTTGGTGAGGGATAATAATCGATTAATTTAAATGGAAGCCATTCAATGAAAATGAGAATCATTAAAGAAGCATCAACTGAAAATGAACAAATAAAATAATCCAAAGGAAAACACCATGAGCGAAGACATCAAAAAAAGAACCCAAGAGACCGCGAACACACTTTTTGGCAAAGGGATCAAGATGGACCCCCCTTATCTGATGTGGAGGGAATTTGATAAGGACCTCGCCAACGAATTTTCCCGTTTTATAACGGGCAACCTTTATTCCCGGACGGTTTTAACCCTTCCTGAAAGGCAGATGGCGGCTTGTGCTATGCTTGCCGCCCTCAGGGCAACCGGTGAATTAAAACTTCATGTGAACGCGGCCTTAAATGTGGGCTGTGACCCCAAAAAACTGGCTGAAATTTTCTTTCAGGTTGCGACCTACGCGGGTATGCCTGCCGTTAATGAAGCGCTTGAGGTTTACCGTGATGTGCTCAAAGAACGGGGAGAATGGCCGATTAAATAAGAGCCCCTTGTGACCTCAACGAGAACGGGGATACCCGTCATGACTGAGCATACAAACGAAAAGTCATTAATCAAGAGCAAACCGGAAACAGCCGTGATAGTTATCGACATTTGTCCGGATGCGGAAGAAGGGGCCGTCCAGCGCGGTGAGGAAAAACCGCAGTTGACCACCGCTTTAAACTCACCGGTGTTCTATGCGAGTAACGATGCCGGGAAAATTGGAACGGCCAGCGACAGGTTGTCTTGCCTGGACACAGAGCCGGACTGCGCCTATCGCCGCTGGAATGAGCTTGAATATCTGGTGGCAAAACTGGGCGGATAGAGCCACTGAAACTGCCAACAGAGATGGCACTTTGATTTAGAACGGGAATAATTCTCTAACAAAAAAAGGGGGCTGAATCAGCCCCCTTTTTTGTTTTGATTGTTTACTACGTAAATTATTTTATTTCCTGCAACTTCGTACGTGCCATGCGTGCCTGATTGGTATTCGGATAAGCCTTGATTACCTGTTGCAAAAGTAACTTGGCGCTGGTTTTATCATTCAGCTTCAGGAAGGACAGTCCTTGTTTCAGCAAAGCATAAGGGACTTTATTACCACCCGGAAAATTCTTAGTTACCTTTTCGTACTCCAAGATTGCTTTCTCATAATTCTTTTCAAAAAAGTAACATTCGCCAATCCAGAACTGAGCATTATCAGAATATTCAGAATCTGGATATAAGGCTAAAAAGCTTTGGAATTCCGTCCGGGCTTTATCGTAATTACCTTCTTTAAAAAGCTGATAGGACGTGGAATACATGTTTTCCTTGTCCTGTTTTTTTGCCGGATCTTTAGCGTTGGCACTACCTGCTGATTTCCCCTTATCTCCAGACTCGCTTAAACTATCCTTTTTACCAATTTCCAGGAAGTTTTCAATAAAATTGATTTTGAGGAGTATGTTTTCAAATTTTTCTTTGTATTCCTCTTCCTTTTTCGTGCTGCGGGTCATGTCTTTTTTCAATGCTTCCACCTGACCACGCAGTTGCTGAAGATTATCCCGCAATTCGGTAATATCCGCCCCTATATTGGCACTGCCTTTTCTGGTTTGCGCCACAGCCTCAGAGTTTTTTCCCAGTTCTTTTTTCATAGCGGACAAAGTAGCATCAATAGACGCCAGTTTATCCTCCATACCCCGATTTAATTCAGAGCGCATAGCTTTTAAATCGTCAGTGGTGGCACATCCGGTTAAGGAGAGCAACGAAATGAGCAAAATGAGATAAAGAATTTTTCTCAATTTTTAACCTCAGCGCTAAATTATTTGGTCTTTACCACAAAGTGATCCCGACGATTCTTTGCCCAGGCCTGTTCGTCGTGTCCTGGATCAATTGGACGTTCTTTGCCGAAGCTGATTGTCTTTATCGAGGATCCTTTTACACCCAGATTTACCAGATATTTCTTTGCTTCCTGAGCACGCCTTTGACCCAAAGCCATATTGTATTCGGCAGTGCCTCTTTCGTCGCAGTTGCCTTCGATAATTATGGTAGCGGCACTATTTTTCAGAAAATAATCGGCATTAGCCTTGAGGACTTCGCGGGCATCAGGACGGACGTTAGACTTGTCAAAATCAAAATAAATGTCTTTGACTGCATTTTCTGCTGCGGCCGAGGCGGCTTCGACTTTAGCTACCTGTTCTTTTTCGGCCTGTTCTCGGGCCAGGCGCTCCGCAGCTTCTTTAGCTGCCTGCTCTCTCGCCAGGCGATCAGCTTCTGCTTTCGCGGCAGCATCTTTTGCGGCCTGCTCAGATGTCACTTGCTGATCCTGAGCAGCACCTTCTTTTACAACTGCCTTCTTTTCCGCACAACCGGCAAACATGCTCAGACAAAACACAAGCACGATTAAAAATCCTATCCAAGTTAAGTTCTTTTTCATTATTAAAATCTCCTTTCAATTCGAGTTATAAAAATGACAATTTCCATCAACTAACCGCAGTTGATATATTACATCAATGAAAATCATTGACAAAATCACGGGGGTTTCACGGCGAAGCCCGGCAGCCGCGTTGTTTTTCGATATTCCTGTCAAATTCAGGTCTTATCATAGTGAGTTTTTATATACGGGAAACAATAAAAAATTACAACCTTAAAGTTGGGTAAGGGGAAAACTATTTCCACCGCGGCGACCACATGGGCATAGTCACGTTGCCGCCATTTTCTTTAAGAACTCTGCCGCCCAGTCCATTAGCATTCATAATACAAATTTTGCTTTTCGAATTTGTTCTCGAACTATAGACTATCTGCCGGCCGGAAGGAGACCAGGAGGGAGATTCGTTATCTGCAGCATCAAAAGTGAGTTGCAGCAGGTTATTGCCCTCTTCATCGACGGTAAAGATTTGATATCTTCCGTTAATAAGCCCTTCATAGGCAATCCTGCCGCCCCGCGGCGACCAGGAAGGGGTGGTGTTATAGTTACCTTCGAAAGTAATTCTTCTGGCATTGTTCCCGTCTGCATCCATTGAATATATTTGCGGTGAGCCACCGCGGTTGGAAACGAAGGCAATTTTTTTACCATCGGGCGACCAGGCCGGCGAAACATCAATTGCATAGTTATTGGTCAGTCTTTGCAACTTCAGAGTTTCTATTTCAAGGACATATAACTCCTCGTTGCCGTCCTTGCTTAATGTTAACAATATTTTCTGCCCATCGGGTGACCAGTAACCACACAAATTGAGCCCCTCAAAGGAAGCCACTTTTCTTTCCGAACCGTTTTTTAAGTCCCGAATATAAACTTCCGGTTCACCGCCTTTAAATGAGGTAAAAGCCAGAAAACGGCCATCCGGCGACCAGCGCGGGGAAACTATGATCGCGCGATGATTGGTGAGAGCTTTCATATCTGAGCCATCGTAATTTACAGTGTAAATATCAGCCTTATTTCCTTTTTTGGCCACAAACGCAATTTTGGTATTAAAATCACCTTCATCGCCGGTGAGTTCAAATAATATATCGGAGGCAATATTTCTTGCCAGAGCTTTCAAGTCGCTACCGGCGGCAGTATATTTTTTATTAAACAGAATATCCCCTTTGATGACATCGAATAGACGGCATTCGGCACTTGTTTCTTTTTCGCTTTGGGTAACATTTCCCTCTACCAGATAATCGGCGCCGATCATCGTCCAGTTGGCAAAAGCAATTTTGGAAACCGGGGAATTCGCACTTCCATTATCCAGAAAACTTTTTTTATTCAGAGGATTGAAAAATCCCGTCATGATTAAATATCTTTTTACTTCATCGGCAAGTGTAATGCCTGAATCTTTGGATTTAGCTGCTCCGTTGGGATCAGTAATAGCAAAATCACAAATGGCTATGGGAAAAAGCTGGAAGTTAGGCGAATCAACATCAATATATACTTTAGCTGCAACACCAATGCTCGCAAACAGGGGCAAAGAGATCAATACAGCAATCAGCATTGATAAGCAATATTTTCTCATGAGGGAATGTTTACCTTTCTGAATCCCGCTGTTGCGGGACGAGTGTTAATTCTCCGCAGCTTGCTGCGATATGATGACGTTCATTTCATACCTCGACAGCTTGATGCGAGGTGGCTGAATAATCAGCGTAACTGTGAAGGATGAAAACGGATACCGATTTCCATGATGTTATCAGGAAATCCTCCCGGCAAGGGCGGAAACGGCGCCGATTTTTTAACTGCTTTCATGGCGGACTCATCATAAAAGCTATTACCGGAACGTTTTTCAAATCCGGCATAGGCCAGCGAACCGTCGCGCATAATTTTTATTTCGATAATAGTTTCGATTTTGCCGCGAGGTTTCAATTCGGGCGGTATCGACCAATTATTATGCACTTTTGATGATACAAAATTGGCGTAATCATTTGTCTTTGCTGCTATCTCTCCCGAGGTCGTTCTAGCCGGACGATTTCCCGAATTGGTTCGTAAGGAAGATGATGTTGAATCCGGTGCTGCTAATTCTTTCTGTTTAATTGCACTTATTGCCTTTTCAATATTCAGCCGGTTTGTTTCTTCTTTCTTAACCGGAGTGCCGGCCAAACGGCTAATCTCCTTTTTGTAAATAACTGAGTTTGCCTCACCGCTCGCTTTTTCAATCTCTTTGAACAGTGATGATTTCTGATTTCCTGATAAAACTACATCGGAGTTGACAAGCGAAACGGAATAAACGGGGCCGAATGTCAAATGCCTTGATGAAGAAGGGATGGAAACAAGCACAATCGTGATTACTATGAAATGGACAATCAGGGAAAGAAGAATCATGTTGTACAAGCTTGGATATTTGCCACTGTATCCATTGTTATACGACGGAGACGTCATTTCTTGTCCTCTGGAGGCTCCGTAATCATTCCGAGCTTATCAACGCCCGCCTTTCGCACTTCCGACATGACTTCAACAATAAACCCATAAGGTACATTTTTATCGGCACGCAGGAAAACTTCCCGGTCGATCCGGCTGGCGAATATGGCTTCCAGTTTGGAATTGAGTTCACTAAGCGGTATCTTTACTTTATTTAAATAAATTCCCTTAGTTTCATTAACTGTTAAGACAAGCTTTTCTTCAGTAACGTCGACACTTTTTGATTTCACTCGGGGAAGGTTTACATCAATGCCCATGGAAAGCATCGGCGCCGTTACCATGAAGATGATCAAAAGCACCAGCATAACATCAACCAACGGTGTAACATTGATTTCCGAAAGGGCCTTGTCCTGATTGTTTCTTCTGCGTAAAGAGCGCATCTTTATCTTTCCTGGAAAAACATACGGTGGTTATTTTCGCACTAAATACCGTTCAACAATGTTTAAAAATTCATCAGAAAAATTGTCCATTTCCTGAACCATCGTTTTGGCACGATTAAGAAAATAATTGTAGAAAATAACAGCCGGTATGGCAGCCGCGAGTCCTGCGGCAGTTGCAATCAGGGCTTCTGAAATACCGGGCGCGACAACGGCAAGAGTTGCTGATCCACGGGCACCGATCCCTTTGAAGGTGTCCATAATTCCCCACACTGTACCAAACAGGCCGATGAAAGGACTGGCTGAACCGGTCGTTGCTAAAAAGCCCAGAGCACTTTCGAGCTTGGTCATTTCAGAATTACAGGCTTTATTCAAAGACCGCTCTACATTATCCAGAGAGGAAAGACCGATTTCATTGCTGCCGGAAGTTGCTTCCTTAAAAGCTTTATTTGTCTTTGTTAATTCCGAATAGCCCACGCGAAAAACTTCCGCGGTCGTGGAATAGCTGTATTTTTTAGCTGCCGGCAGGACATCGGAAAGTTTGGTGCTTTTAAGATAATCAGCATTGAACAACTCATTTTCTTTTTTAATATTCCGGTAGTATTTATATTTCAGGAAAATGATTGCCCAGGAAACCACAGAAAAGATAAGGAGCAAAAGCAAAACAAACTTAACCATGAACCCAGCATCGAGAATCATACCGATGAGGCTGCCATGAAAATTTCCACCTATGTCCAAAGAGCCAATATCTTTCACTTTTTTATCTCCAAAAATGGAATCTAAAACTTGGAGCGTAACCTAAAGTAAAAATATGATGTTGTCAATACATCTTTTATATTCCATTTCTATAATTGAATTACAAATAAAAACATGATAAACATTTACCAAATCAGAATTTAATGAACTTGCCTGCGCAATAACTCAGTGCGGCGTTAAGAGCAAAAAACCGCAAACATCGCGTTTCCTGGCAAATCGAAAAACCGACACTGCAAGGAGAAAATAATGAAACTCAAAGCACATATTATCAACCATATGGTGAAGGGCGACGACCTCAACCACCACGGAACTTTGTTTGCGGGAAAGACAGCGATGTGGTTCGTAGAGGCCGGTTTTATCGCTGCCGCAAGCCTCACCAATCCGCAAAGCATCGTCTGTCTTAATATCCACGGGATGCTCTTCATGAAACCTATCCACAACGGTTCCATCATCCGCTTTGAAGGCAAGGTCGTCCTTGCGGGGAATACTCGCCTGGTATCATACGTGAAGGTTGTGAACAACAGCAACGAAGATTTACTTCTCGACGGTTTCATCACGTTCATCCATGTTGACGAGGATGCCCGGCGCATTCCCCACGGTATTGTTATTAACGCGACGGACCCCGAAGACATTGCTCTCCAGGAAAAAGCGAATAAATTAAAGATTACCAGAAATGCTTAATATTAAAAAACGGGGCTTTTTAAATCAGGGCTTCATTAATAGTTTTTCTTTTAATGAACATTTTGGTCATCCGTCTCCAGCAACTTAACGACTCCAAATTTTTTCTCGTACTCCTGCAAACCGAGCTTCATGGTTTCGATAGTTCGCTTCAGATTGGCCGGACTCAATATGATTCTCGCCACCAGGTGGGAACCATTGGGTGAATTCAGAAGCCAGTCCAGCATAAATTCGTCCGGGCTGTGTGATGCCAAAATCATATTGCTGTATCTACCTCTCGATATTTCATCAGCAGTGTTGATTTTTATCGGTTGGGGTTGCTGCGCATCGGGATTGTCGGCCATGTTGCCCTCCTTAAGGGAAATAATTTTATTTACACTGCTGAAATACACTACTGAGCAGAAAAACGCAAAGCCTTCACCAGGCAATCCAATAGTCGCTAAAGAAACAACATATGCCACGGCAATCATGCTGACACAGGATTATTACGGAGAACACCTGGATTGACTCATTCAATCGACATCAGCGATTGCCAGCGCTCCCATTCTGTAGCACGGGGAAGGCCCCTGTTTTCCAGAAGTTTAATAATGGATTCTTCGTTAAATCGCAGGTACGGGTTGATCCGGCGCTCATAGGCCATTGTCGAACAGACATTATCGGGATCAAGGAAGTTGCTGAAATTGTCGATCTCCTTGTTATCCGGTTCGAGGTACCGGGCAAAGGCCAGAGAATCCCGGATATAATCGTGACCGGCATAAATCACCGTCTCCTCCGGCAGAGCCATCAATCGTTTAATGGAAAAATAAAAACTTTTCAAATCGCCGGTAAAACAATTACCGATGGTGCCGTTGAAAATAGTATCGCCGGAGATGAGAGCATGACCGGCATGAAAGCAGACAGAATCAGTACTGTGTCCGGGAGTACGGTAAACAAAGATTTTTCCCCCTTCGAGGGGAATTTCTTTATTATCCGGCAGCCCGGCAAAATCCAGAAATTGTGCTTTTGTCGACTCCAGCAATCTATCATTGCCGCTTGTATGGTCAAAGTGCCCGTGCGTATTGGTTACAATCTTCAGATCCAGAGAGTTGCTTTTCAGAAAAGCAAGTATTTCCTGCCAGGCACCGCCGTCGATGGCCAGAGCTTGCCTTTCCCCATAGATTAAGTAAGCGAAATTATCGGCGTCATAACGGAATTGTTCAACACTCAACATAATAGTGCGTCCCCTTAGATAAATTTTATTACCGGCTATTGTCCCCTCCGGACAGATGACCACGCTTATACCGCTTACCGTGTTGGCATCTGTAAAGTGGCCACCTCAAATTGCTAGTATTATAACATATTCACAGCAAACAACATTGTTTTTCAATAAAATAAATGGTAGTAAATTAAACAATTATGATTTCAGGCAATTCATTGTGACAACTGGAAATAGCAGACTTAGCAGCACGTAAGCAAATAAAGTTAAGGAGGCTGCCCCCTATCCCATGAATATCTACGAAGGAAATATTGTCAGTTGTGATTGCCAGAATTCCGTATTTCAATATCTGATCGAAGATAACGGAATCATCTGCTTTGTTGGCAACACACTGCCGCCTGAATACCTTTCTTTACCCAGAACACTTCTTGGGGAAAAGGCAATGCTGCCCGCTTTTGCCGACACTCACTTACATTATTCATCTTATGCTTTTTTTGCTTCCAGCCTCGATGTAAGGCAGGCCACTTCTGTGGCTGAAATAATCGAGTTAATTGATCAATACATTATTACCAACCGTCTCAAAACCGTTCTCGGCTTCGGCGTTTCCGCCCATAATGTAAAGGAAAAAAGACTCATCGAAAAGATTGACCTGAACCGTGCCTTTCGCAAAACACCGGTCATGCTCATTAAATACGACGGCCATGCATCGGTGAGCAATGCCTGCATGCTGGAAATGCTTCCGCCTAAAATTAGCTCTCTGAGGGGATTTCATTCCGGCACCGGACAACTCAATCAGGAGGCATATTTTGCGGCGACCGATTTTATCTCGGGAAAAGTATCACCAGTCGCGCTACTGAAAAACTCCCTGCACGGTTTTGATATTCTCGCTGCAAAAGGTATCGGGATGATCCATACTGCTGAAGGTGTCGGTTTTCCCAGAGATCTCGATGTCGATCTGATCCGGTTTATTGCCCGCGGATTATCCAATCCTTTTACCGTGCGCCTGTTTTTCCAGACAATGGACATCAGTAAGGTTCAAAAGCGCAAACTGCCGCGTATCGGCGGATGCTTTGCTGCTGCGCTCGATGGCTGCTTCGGTTCAGTTGATGCCGCGCTTAACGAACCTTACTCCAGCGATTCCGCCAATAAAGGAATCCTTTTTTATAATCAGGAAGCTGTTAATGCTTTTGTGAAAAAAGCCAACCGCGCCAATCTGCAGATTGAAATGCATGCGATCGGAGACGCCGCCTTCGATCAAGCCGTAAACGCACTGGAGCTGGCCTTGGAAGAATACCCCCGGGAGGACCACAGGCATACGATAATCCATGCTTGCCTGCCAACCGATGCCGGCCTGGAAAAAGTAGCCCGGCTCGGCATCGGAATTGCCGCCCAGCCAGCGTTTATTCATTGGAAACTCGAACCTCTGGAATATCTGGAAAATATTCTCGGGGACAGGGCCTATAAGCTTAATCCCTTGAAGAAAATGGTGGATATGGGAATAACTGTCAGCGGAGGGTCTGACGCTCCCTGCACACTGCCCGACCCCATCGAAGGTATTTATTGCGCCTGCAACAACACGGCCCCGGAAGAATCTGTTTCCATTACCGACGCACTCAGGCTTTTTACAAGCAACGCAGCCTGGATGAGTTTTGACGAAAAGCAGCGGGGGACTCTCGAAGCAGACAAGATTGCCGACATGGTCGTACTAAACAGAAATCCGCTGAAAATGAAACCGGAAAATTTGCGGGAGTTGAAAGTGGAACAATTGCTTTTACGGGGCGAGGAATACAGGCCCGGCCAAGGCCTTTTCAGCATGCTGTCCCGGGGATTGTTGAACAAATAATACGGCAACAAACGGCAGATTGCCCTATCACGCCCTGAGATCACAATGAATATATTACCGTCTATTACATGTTTACATTTGCGAATTAGTTATCAACTGCATATAAAATTTTATCAACTGCGTATAGTTATCCAGAGCAATGCGTTCATTAATGCCATGCAATCTGCCAGTATCGCTTGCCTTGAGAATCATGGGAGCAAATTTATAAACATCTCGGGTCAACCCGGCAAAATGGCGCGAATCGGAAGCAACAATTGCCAGTGATGGAGCCACAATCACATCGGGAAAAATCTGCCGGATTGATTTTTGAATTACCTGGAAATTCTTAGTATCAATGCCGGCCACCGGCGAGGGACCCTGAATTTCTTTGCCAAGAGGTTTAATTTCCACCCGCGGATCATTAACAGTTTTACGGACATACTCCAAAACACTTTCCGGCGTGTCACCGGGCAAAATCCGGAAATTAACCACTGCTCTGGCAACATTGGGCATTACATTATCCCTGGTGCTGCCCTCCAGCATTGTTGGCGCCGTTGTTGTCCGAATCATGGCATTGGTAGTATTTACTTTTTGTAATTGGCTTTTCAACAAACCTTCAGTCAGCCAGAGATTGGCCATAATCATTTTGCTGGGAAAAGACATCTCTCGTCCGACATAATCAAAGAGATGTTTTGCCGGTCCGTCCAATCGAGCCGGAAAGGGATTGTTTTCCAGCTTCGTTACCGCCTTGCAGAGGATTCCCACGGTTGTTTCACGAGGTGGCATTGAGGAATGACCACCCACACCTTTTGCCCGCAGTTCAACACTCATAAAACCTTTTTCGGCAATTCCGACCAGACCGACGCGGGCGGCAACACCGGGCATTATGCCGTCGGTAATAACCATCCCCTCATCAATAACGTAATCCAAAACAACTCCGCGCGATTTTAAGAGTTCGGCAATCTTCACCGCACCCTGACTTCCACCTTGTTCTTCGTCATGTCCCGAAACGATATAAATTGTTTGCTTTGGTTGAAATCCCTTTGCCAGCAGTCCTTCTACCGCCTCCATGATACCCAGGAGGTTCGCTTTGTTATCCAACGTGCCGCGCCCCCAGATATACCCTTCGGCAATACGCCCCTCAAAAGGTTTATATTTCCATTCGTTTATTGTTTTTTCTTCGACCGGCACAACATCCATATGCGCCATCAAGACTATAGGCTTCAGTTTTAAATCCCGGCCCGGCCAGGTATAAAGAAGACTGTAATTATTGATGACTTCCTTTTTCAAAGCTTCATGCAGCTTCGGAAAGGACTTATCTAAATAAAGATGGAATATCCGGAATTCGGTTCCCTTAACATCTGCATTGTTTTCATAAGAAATGGTAGGGATTCTGATAGCACTGGCAAGACGTTGAGCAGAGCTTTGAGCATCGACGGTAAAATCACCGGCAGGCTCAGCTTTTACCTGCTTAGATGTAAACGCAATTGTTTTTAACAGCACTATGGTCAAAACTATTAATACAACGGCAAAGATGCCTGCGAACACTCTTATAACGGTCTTGCCCATCATATTCCTCCTTTTATCATCATCGGTCAACTTCACAGCACTGCATAATTCAATAAATTTTACCGATAATGTACATTATTTCAGTTAATAGATAAACATTTTTATGGAAAATATTATTATAAAATGTAAAAATACAAAGAGCTTCCAGTAAAAGACAATCAGGGAAATTGAAATGCCATCCAATACAGAAACAAAGAATCTTCAGCAAGACAGTATCCATAATTTGATTAAGAGGTATGAATCCCTGATCCACAATTCACGGGATGTTATTCTCTTTGTCCGCCACAGTGACGGCAAAATATTGGAGGCTAATACCGCTGCGGTAAGCGTTTATCAATACTCTCATAATGAATTACTCACCAAAACAATTTTTGATCTGCGGGCGCCGGAAACACACGATCAGCTTCTGCCCCAGATGGATGATGCCGCCGCTTTCGGTCTTTTGCTGGAAACAGTCCATATCAAAAAAAACGGCGAAAGATTTCCCGTGGAAGTCAATTCTCAGGGCGCCATCATCGGCAACGAACATATCCTTTTGAGCATCGTCCGTGATATTTCCCAACGAAAAATAGCTGAGCAAATGTTGCAGGAAAGCGAGAACAATTTACGAGCTCTTCTTAACGCCGTTAATGAATCTTTCTATCTCATGAATAAAGACGGCATTATTCTAGCCGCCAATGAAACCATGGCCCAAAGATACGGGCTTGCCCTCGACATGTTGGTGGGAAGCTGCATCTATGACCTGATCGAACCCGATATCGCCATACAAAGGAGGGTTCAGGCTGATCTGGTTAATAAGAACCGTAAACCGGTGCGTTTCGAAGATGTGCGGTTCAACCGAAATATTGATCAGACACTCTACCCTGTTTTCGACAGCAATGGCCAGGTTGTGCGTATCGCTGTTTTCGGCATTGATCTGACCGAACACCGAAAAATGGAACATGATCTGGAAACTATGGCCTTTACCGATCAGCTTACCGGACTTTATAACAGGAGAGGGTTTATCAATCTTGCCGAGCGCCAGCTTAAATTTTCTAAGCGTTCGAAACACAAAATACTGCTTTTCTTTGCCGATATAGACAAAATGAAATGGATTAACGACAATCTTGGCCACGAAGAAGGCGACAAAGCATTGATCAATACAGCAAGAATTCTGGCTAAATCTTTTCGTGAATCTGATATCATTTCGCGTGTGGGAGGCGATGAATTTGCCATTCTGGCTATTGACGCTCACGACAAAACAGCAGAAGGCCAGTTAGAGCGGCTGCACAAACTTATTAACAAAAGCAATTCCCGCAAAGGCCGGAAGTACGATCTTTCCATCAGCATCGGCTATGCCGTGTTCGATCCCCACCATCATGTCTCGCTGGATGAACTGATGTCCCGCGCCGACATGCATATGTATGAAGAAAAGAAAAGCAAAAAAATCAACCGGGATTAAAAAGCTTTCTTGAGTATTGTAAATGTCCAGTTGTGCATCGAGTCGGCAATAAATTCGTTCAGGCAGCTTTATTGCTCAAAGAAAATATTGATTTCGGACACATTTTTCTGTAGAAGAAAACCATGATATGTGTTAGTTTAATCCGAAAGCATTAATAGTTAATGCTCTTGGCGGAAAATAATTAATGAAAAAAAGGAGGGAATAATGAACAAAGCGGACATCATCAATGAAATTGCAAAGGCTACATGTTCCAAAGCGGAAGCTGCAAAAGCACTGGATGCATTTTTGGATGCAGTAAAGAAAGACCTGAAAAAGGGCAACAAGGTAACCCTGATTGGTTTCGGAACTTTTTCAGTCGCTAAAAGAGCTGCCAGAAAAGGTAGGAATCCCCAGACTGGTGCGGCAATCAAAATAGCCGCCAAGAAAGTTCCCAAGTTTACAGCCGGCAAGGCGCTTAAGGCAGCAGTTGCAAAATAGCATTTGATTATGCCAAGCTTCACTTTTGTTGAGCTGCAACTGAAAAGTTATTATTAGCTCGGGTTCGTGTATTTCTGGCTAGAGTTAGCACCATTATCCAACAAGAAAAAAGCCGCTCCTGAAATCAGGAGTGGCTTTTTTTATTTTCTTCACTTCCAGCTGAGTATTTTGTTTCCAAATCCAAGTTAATCCCAATGCGGCCAGGATGGTGACCTCGGCCTGCGCCGGGGCAGGCTCGGACAACAAAGGTAGTTCGAGACGCGAAAATGGTATTATCTACACTTTTGACTTTATCAAGATATCACCATGGTCATCTTGAAAAGCAGATTACGGCGCGGCTGTTTTCAGCACATTGGGTATGTCCTTGGCCCCGGTATAGAAAACAATTAGCTTCACCGGAACGCTACCCATATTGATTCCATTGTGCCGGGTATTTACAACTTCAATGATCACGTCACCGGCCTTGAACTGGCGTGCTATATTCCCCTCAATATTTACAGTCAATGAGCCGGACAAAACATAAGCATAAACCGGCACGGAATGACTATGCCAGCCGGTTTCGGCACCGGGAGAAATATCCACGGTCATTGCCGTTATTTCCGGTTGCTCGGTCCTTAAGTAAGCAATCGGATCACCATTACCCGTTGTTCCTGTTTTCAGGATAACCTTTGCCTGTACTCCGCCGGCATATTCTCCGGCGCTGATTAAAGATGGTACCAACAATAAACAAATAATCAAAACCACTTTATAAAATCGCATAAAACCTCCGGCTAAATAATTTTGCATAACTGCATAAACTAGAATAACTTTGTCATACCGGCGCAGGCCGGTATCCAGTACTGTTTATTATTTCCTGGATTCCGGGTCATAACCTGAAGGTCACGAGAGCCCGGAATGACGAACAGGGGAGTTTTGCAAAGATCTCTGATAATATTACTTAGTTCTGGTTTCCAATTTTATCTACACAAACAAATTGCCTTGGGCAACCGTAATAGATTTTCCCCCGACAAAGACTTCGATCCTGCCGTCTCTTTCCGCCGCTCTTAAATAAAGAAGGGAGGGACGATTGACCTCATAGCCCTGCTCGGAGCGGACATTAATTTCCTTGTTCCCCCAGTAACGATTCTTGATCAGGTAAGCGGCAAGGCAGCCGTTGCCGCTGCCCGTGGCAGGATCTTCGGACACGCCGTAGTAATCGGCAAACATGCGGACGCTTACGTCATTCATTCCTGTGTGAGATTCCGGGCAGAAAACAAGAATCGGCTTGGCCCAGGTATTATTGATCAGATTATAATATTTATCCAAAACAACCTGTATCCGTTTTAACGAATCCAATTTTTTAAGGGGAACGATAATATGCGGCAGGCCGGTGGATACTTCTTCTATGGGAAAGCGCTCATCAATTTCCGCTCGGGAAAGCCCCAATACTTCGGCCACGGCATTAGCACCCAGTTTCTGTCCGAACTCCGGGCTGATCTGTTTCATCCAGCTGATATTTTCCTGAAATGTAACCGGTATTGAACCGACCTTTAAATTCAAGATAATTTCCACAGCATTATCCCGGACAATTTCACTGCGGATAATATGAGCCGTGCCTAATGTGGGATGACCGGCAAACGGAACTTCCGCCGCCGGGGTGAAAATACGTACATCGTATCCGCCTTCGCGCTGCTCTTCGGAAACAATGAAGGTCGTTTCCGAGAAATGCATCTCCCGGGCAATAGCCTGCATTTGACCAAGGGAGAGTTTTGCTCCGCCGCGAAAAACAGCCAATTGGTTCCCGGCAAACTTTTCCTCGGCAAATACATCAACAATGTAAAAAACAAGTTTTTCCATTTAAACATCCTTCCTAGCTCTCTTTTACAACCAGCTTCTTTTCTATCCATGAATTCCGGTAAAAAAGGATAATATCAATCACTACCAATAAAAAATTATTAATGTAAAAGATGATGACAAAGTCATAACTGTAAAATGTTTTATGCAAAATTCCGGCTAGATAGCCTACGCAGACAATATACAGAAACAAAAGGCTTTTCCCTTGCGTGGAACGGGATACATAGCTTTTATAAATGGAAAAAGGCCAAGAGAAACCAAAGGACAGCATCATGATAATTTCAAAAATATTCTGTTCATAAATACTCATAAAAATTTCCTATTTTATATTAAGTCATCAACCAGTGTGATATCTCATTATAACCATGTCATATCGACCAGCGGGAGATATCTTTATGATCACGCACCATTTTCAGGACACGGATTTCTCGCTTCGCTTCGAAATGACATATTTTATAGATATTTACAAGACACTACCCTAGTCTTTTTCAGACAGAGCGGTATTAACAACTTCATTCATACTCCCGGTTCTGTATCCCCGGAGATCAAGAGCCGTATATGTGAAGCCCAATTGTTGAAATTTTTCATAAATCCTGTCCATCAAGTCCGTGTCAAAAAATTTGTTCCGTTCCTCTGCGGACACCTCTATGCGGGCAACATCCCCGTGATGACGAACTCTCACCTGCCGAAAACCCAGGTCCAGCAGAAACTGCTCCGCCTGATCCACAACCCGGAGTTTATCCCCGGTTATCTTTTTCCCGTAAGGAAACCTGGAGGCCAGGCAGGCAAAGGCAGGTTTATTCCAGGTCGGCAAATCCATCTTTTTAGATAGTATTCTGATCTCCTCTTTCCCAAGACCTGCTTCCAGCAAAGGACTTTTCACACCCAGTTCTCTGACGGCTTGCATCCCCGGCCTGTAATCACCCGTATCGTCAACGTTCGATCCTTCTACAACATGCCTGATATTATTGCTGTGTGCCACTTCAATGGTTTTCGCCAGAAGCTCCCGCTTGCAATAATAACAACGGTTCGGCGGATTATCGGAAAAGCCTTCGATATCCAATTCCTCGGAAGTGATAACTATATGCCTGATCCCCGACGTCCGAACAAAGTCGGCAGCCTCCCGAAACTCTCTTTCGGGATACGTTGAAGAACGCGCCGTTACCGCGATAACATTATCGCCAAGGACCTCGTGTGCTATCTTCAACAGGAACGTGCTATCCACGCCACCGGAATAAGCAACGGCAACGCTTTCCAGTTCTTTCAGATGATTCTTTAATTTGTCTAATTTGTTTTCTATTTCCATAATATCTTTCTTCATCAGCATAAGAGTTTTAGTTTGGGATTCTTGGTTCATATGGTTCTCGAGCACTTTTTATTAAATGAGATGAGACGCTACTGACAAATTACTTACATCTACAAGTCTATAGGATTGGCCATCCTGAAAAACAACGAATATCAATCGAAGTGTTGATGTTTATTGTCTCAGATTAAATCTACCAACTAGTTTCTCAGGTACCGGGTTCAGGCTGGGACTTTGCTGTACGTTCATGGCTTTTGCATCATCTTCTACGAGGGGTTTCAAATAACCATATATCTCACCAAGGTTTTTGTTACCTTCCTTCAGTGCCTTCAGGAAATAATAGGTGAAGATGCCGTGTCCGGTATTTGGGGATGAGGTGCTGATCTGGGAACCTTGTGTAGCTGAAAGAACCGCCATATTGGAAGAAAGACTCAGGCTTTCCGTCATCATGACCAGTGGTCTGGCTCCCTTGGCGATAACACTTCTGCCGCCCGCCCCTGAAAAGCAGGCATCGAGAACGACGGTGACTTCCCTGGCACTCAATTTTCCCAGGGTTGAATAGAGCCGTTTCAGAGAGTAGCCCGTGATTGACAAATAGCTGGGGTCGCCATCATAGGGCACGAGATAGGCTTCACCGGTTGAAGGATCGGGTGCGCCATGCCCAGAGTAATAGACAAATACTCTGCTCTGTGGTTTGACCTTATTCTTGAGCCAGGCCTCAAGCGATTTCTCGATGTTTGTCTTGGTTGCCTTCTCATCTATAAGAAGTTCTATGTTCCTTTCCCTGAAGCCGAGGGCCTTTGCGTATTCTTTTACAAGCCTTGCATCGTCATATGAATAGTCGGATTTGGGAAGGCTTTGATAACCTTCTATGCCGATAATTATTGCGAGATCGTTTTCTCCCATAACTCTTTGCGATTCGGCAAAATCTGCTTTGTCTATGTCCGAATGTACCGAGGAAGACTTTGACGGCTCTTTCTGAGCTTTGGAAGCTGCGACCACTTCCTGGAGCATGGATTTCATTTCTTGGTTTCTCTTGTTTTCGAGCTCTTGAGCCCTGGCGTTCTCCTGTTGCTGCATCCTCATGCTCAGTCGTGTATCAGATACAATTTTGGTCAGGGATGTCATTATACGTTCCTCGCGACTTTTGGTTTTACTGCGAGTATCAGTCCAAATCGAATGTGGACACTGGATTATAACCTTTGTGCGATTCTGGTCCACTTGGCCAAGTTCTATACGACAGGTGCCCGACAGCCATCTCAGATTCAAGGTAAACAGTGTCTCGCTTTCAGACGTTATATCTTCGTACTTTTGGGGTAATTTGGAGACAATAAGATCCTTAAGCATATCTTTCGGCAGTTCAAATTCACATGAAGTTTCTGCAAAAGCCACTCCCCCAGCAAAATAGCAGCATAAATCCAGCAGACAAATGCCGATCACAATAATCGCAACCTGCAGTATATTGCGTTTCATAGGATTCTCCTTCTTAGCGGGCTGGTAAAAGTAGTGTATTGGTGGGCGAAAACTCTCAAATGCCACGTAATTTCATACTTTATTAATAATAGTTGTGCAATTGGTTTTTTGATGGGATGAAATGGTATACTTTCCAAAGTGATGTCCATAATTGATTTATAAGTATTCCAGATTGTTTGAAACCCTCTGCTCAAATTGCAGATTTCACTCGTATTCGTTGATATGTCCTAATCAGCCGCTAAGAGAATAGTATTAAATCCGGATTTCGCATTATTCTTCATTTTCTTTTGATCCAATAATTAATATACATGGCAACTATTTTTCCGATTTTTCGATATATTTATATCCTCTTTAAAAAAGAATCGAAAGGAAAAATATTTTTACAATCAAAGGGAACGAAATTTTGTCGCTGGCCATTTCAGGGTAATGGAGACTAAAAACCCCGCAGGTAATTTATAGGAAATTTATCTATTGTTTAGAAGATCTACTGTCTTCTGGAGTTTATAGCGTAATGAATATCATTTGAAATAGAGTATGCTCTCAAGAGTTACTTGCCACTCACTTAGAGGAAGAAAGATGGTTTTCATATGTTCGTTTCCCTAATAAACCGGAATTATTTTCAAAATCGGTGAAACTATCGCAGTTTATTAATCATACTCGCCATATACCCCGCCCCGAAACCATTGTCGATATTGACTACGCAAACACCGCCGGCGCAGCTGTTGAGCATGGACAAAAGCGCCGCGATTCCCTGGAAACTGGCTCCATAGCCAACGCTGGTCGGCACGGCGATCACCGGCTTATCCACAAGCCCGCCGATGATACTGGGCAGGGCGCCTTCCATGCCGGCGGCAACGACAATCACTTTGGCCCCCCGGATGCTGTCCAGTTTGTCAAACAGGCGGTGCACACCGGCCACACCAACATCGACGATCCTTTCTACGCGATTGCCGAAAATCTCCGCGGTAACTGCAGCTTCCTCGGCAACGGGCAGGTCCGATGTTCCTGCCGTGACGACGGCAATATAACTGTCCGGTGTTTCCATTACTTTTTTCTGAACGGTGATAGTCCTGGCCAGAAAATTATAGATGGCATCGGGACACATCTGCTTTATCTCCTCATACAATTCTTCCGTGGCGCGTGTGGCCAGAATGTTTGAATCCAGAGAAAGCATTGCCCGAATAATCGTCTTCACCTGTTCGGTTGTTTTTCCCGGACAATAGATTACCTCCGGATAACCAACCCGCCGTTCCCGGTGGGTATCGAGCTTCGCGCATCCCAGATCAACGTAAGACATGGTCTGTAACCGGGTGATACCTTCTTCGATATCGATTTTCTTGTCCCGGATACTTTCCAGCAGCAAACGCGTTTTATCGGCATTCATATTTTACATCCCTATTTTTTCTGATCATCCGGCTCTTTGATAAAAAGCAAAGAATCATATATTTCTTTGATGCTGACGCCTTGCTCCTGCGCCAATCTTCTGCAATCTTCGTACTCTGCCTTGGATTTAATTTTCCGGCCCTGCCAATAGCCATTTTTAATGGATACATCCCCGAATTTTGTGGAGACAGTTGAAAAATCGCGCTGGAGCATGGATTTGGAGACACGCTGCCATCTCAGGCCGAAAGTGGAAGTACGCACCCAGATAATCTCCTCGATGGCCAGCCGTTCGCTCTCACTACACAGGACACTGAGTTGGATCGCCGGACGGGACTTTTTCATAATTATTGGGGTAAGAAATACGTCGTAAGCCCCCTGCGCCAACAAAGTCTCCATTACATCTTCATACATTTCCGGGTTCATATCATCGATGTTACATTCTACCAGAATGGCCATTTGCTTTTGAGTATCATCCGCATCGCCCGAAATTGCTTCCGGTGGCATCTCTCCCAGATAAGCGCGCAGCACATTTGGAATATCCGTATCCCGGTGGCCGATTCCGTACCCGATTTTCAGAGTGGTAAAACTAATGTCTTCCGTAAAAGCATCAACGGTGGCCGCCAGAATTGCGGCACCTGTTGGGGTCGTGGTTTCGAAGGGAACAGCGCCTGATTTGACAGGAATGCCCTTAAGGATTTCTATAGTCGCTGGCGCCGGCACAGGTAAAATTCCATGAGCGCACCGGACAAAACCTCCGCCAACCTCAACTGGAGAGGATATTATCCGGTCCGGTTGCAGGCAGTCCAGACAAATCGCCGCACCTACAATATCAACAATGGAATCGACCGCGCCGACTTCGTGAAAATGAACATCTTCTGTCTTGTGTCTATGAACCTTCCCTTCCGCTTCGGCAAGACGTTGGAAGATATTGAGGCTGATACTTTTTACCTTTTCGGATAATTCACTCTGATTGATGATCCGGACGATGTCTTTAAATGTTCTTTCACCGAATGCTTGACCGTGGCAAGCTGCAACAGCGGAATTCACGACAACTTCAACTCTGGTTCCCGTAATTCCTTTCCTCTTGTCTTGCGTAATTTTGACCTCGTATTCCCCGATATCCATTTTCTGCAATTCGTGAAGCAGGTACTCCGGGGCTACGCCAAGATCAAGCATAACACCCAGATTCATGTCGCCGCTGATCCCGGAAAAACAATCATAATATAATATCTTCATAAATTAATCCCATTACATCATTTTGCGGATGCGCACTTCGATATCTTTCTCGTCTCGCAGTAGGTCAATTAATTTTTGCGTGTTCGTATTGCCGTAATGGTAAGGGTAAAGGATTTTGGGGCGGAAGGCTTTTGCAGCATCGGAAACCATCTCCGGCGTCATTGTGTAGGGAAGATTCATGGGCAGGAAGGCGATATCTATCTGCCGGAGGCTCTTCATTTCCGGTGTGTTTTCCGTGTCTCCGGCAATATATACGCGTTTGTCTCCGCAAGTGATAATGTAACCATTACCTACGCCTTTCGCGTGGTAGGGGACGCCGGGGCTCCGCATGTTCACAAGGTTGTATGCAGGAACGGCTGCAATCTGAAATCCCTGAATTGTTTTTTCATCGCCGTTTTTCAGGACAATGCCGCCCTTAACCTGTTGGGCAACATTCTCCGTAACTACTACCATGGTTTTGTCCGTTTTGATGGCCTCTATCGCCTTAAGATCGAGGTGATCGCCGTGTTCATGGGTCACCAGGATCAAATCGGCTTTTGGCAGGTTCGAATAATCGGCATACTGTGAAACTGGATCAATGTGGATGATCTTTCCTTCGTAGGACACCATCAATGTCGCATGCCCCAGAAAGGTAATCGCCAGCTCCCCCTGCCCTGTTTTGATTTTATCTGTTACTAAATTATTTTCTGCGGCCATCGTCACTCCTGTACAAAAAAAGATACAGCACACGCATGAAATGAAGATTTTTCCCATAAGTCTCTCCTCCTTGCGGGTTCATTCTTGAAATCCAGCATAGTTGATTCTCCCGATAATACAGATTAAGATTTGCTTTCTCACTTTTCTATTCAATGGTTTTGGCATCGACAACAAAATATTGTGTATCGCCGAAGCAGTTTGTCGGAACGCCTCGATGCTGTTCATAAACGAGGACTACCCGTTTACCGGCAAGTTTATTGATTCGCTTGGCCACTTCCCCGTCCCTGATACTGAACAGGAATTTATCCGGTATGGCGCCGGGCATAGTTACCATGGCCATTTCACCTTCCCATGTTTTACAAACCCAGCCGCTTTGGGACAGTTTCTGAATATACCCCGCCCGCTCGCCCCGGGAAAAGCTCCAAGTTAGTGTAAACCAGGTGTATAGAACAAAGCAGATTACCGGCACGAGCAGAATGCCCGCAAGCTGCAATTTCCAACCAATTTTATTTTTTCCACCTTTGCTATCCATTTTAATATCTCCACATATAATACTTTTATTTGCCGAAATGAGAGGTTTGTCTACCGGTTGGGAATATAAAGAGAGAATACAGTTATGTCAATGACATAATAATGTTCTTAAAGGTCGGCCATTGCCGCGTGATAGGAGCTGCGCACCAGTGGTCCTGCCTCCACATATTGAAAACCGAGTTTACAGGCAATTTCTTTATACCTCGCAAACTCGTCCGGATGATAGTATTTAGCAACCGGCCAATGCTGCATCGTCGGCCTCTGGTATTGTCCGATGGTCAGGCGCTCACAGGAAACAGCTGCCAGATCATCCATCAACCTTAGAATATCATCATTACTTTCGCCGAAGCCGATCATAAAACCACTTTTGGAAATTACGGACGATGAAGATACGCGGGAAAGAAGCTCCAGAGAAACATCATAATTGCCTTGAGGACGCAACTGAGGAAACAAAGGTTTTACAGTTTCCATATTATGATTGATGACAGAAGGCCCGGCGGCTATAACTTTTTCCAGCGCAGGGAAATTGCCTTGAAAATCGGGAATCAATACTTCGATTTTGCAATCAGCTTGAGCGTGGCGCAATTGATTGATGCATTCGGCAAAAATGCCGGCGCCACCGTCAGGCAGATCATCGCGCGTAACCGAAGTTATGACGATATATTTCAAGTCCATTTTCTGTACGGCAGCTATGAGCTGATCTACCTCGTTTTCCACTATGGGCAGGGGAACGCCGTGTTGCACATGGCAATAGAAACAATGCCTTGTACAGATGTTTCCGAGAATTAAAAAAGTGGCCGTACCACCGGCAAAACATTCGGCAATATTGGGACAGGCCGCTTCCTGGCAGACCGTATGGAGTTTCAACTGAGCCAGAGTTGTTTTAATTTTCCGGCATTCCGCAGCTATAGGCAGACGAACTTTTAACCAGGAAGGCTTGCGGAGGAGCTGCTCTTTTTTTATTTGGGGAATAGTCATAAAAAAGCACTTATTTCCGTGAATAGCTTTTAATAAATGCCATTAGGAGTGATATTTTTCCTGGCTGCCGGATCGGGCCTGCCCCGTACCTGATACGGGGTCCGGCATGATCTGCTATTGCTTTTTCCAAGCCACATCGGGCTTGCGGGCCGCCAGCACTTCGTCCAGTCTATTAACCTCTGTGCTCAATGGTGCATCTTTTACCCGATGCGGGCTTTCCTGTGCTTCATGAGCAATGGTAATCATCGCCTCACAAAAAGCATCCAAAGTTTCTTTGCTTTCCGTTTCTGTCGGCTCAATCATAAGAGCTTCCGGAACAATCATCGGGAAGTAAATCGTCGGCGGATGATAACCAAAATCAATCAATCGTTTGGCAATATCCGTGGTGTGCACACCGCTTTGGGCTACCTGTCGGGAGCCGGAAAAAACACACTCGTGCATACAAACACGATCGTAAGGCAAATCAAAATATGGTTTTAATTTTTCTTTGATGTAATTGGCATTGAGCACCGCCATTTGGGTGGCACGCTTCAGACCTTGCGCACCCAGCGAGCGGATGTAAGCGTAGGCTTTGACGACAACATTGAAGTTGCCGTAAAAAGCCCGCACACGACCGATGGAATCCGGATAATTTTCCGACCACCGATAACTATTGTCTGTTTTAACAATTCGCGGCACAGGAAGATAATCGACCAGTGCCGGACCCACTCCCACCGGGCCACTGCCGGGACCACCGCCGCCATGCGGCGTGGAAAATGTTTTATGCAGATTGAGCTGAATGACATCGAAGCCCAAATCTCCCGGTCTGGTTATGCCCAAAAAAGCGTTGGCATTGGCGCCGTCGGCATAAAGCAGACCGCCTTTTTCATGGACGATGTGGGATACTTCTTCGATATTGCGTTCAAAAAGGCCCAGCGTATTGGGATTGGTCAGCATCAAGGCGGCGACGTCTTCCGTCATTAAAGATTTTAAGTGATCAATATCCACGCCGCCTTCGGAGTTGGAGCAAAGAGTTACTGTTTCAAATCCGCAAAGCGCTCCGGAGGCCGGATTGGTGCCGTGGGCGGCATCAGGAATAAGGATGCGATGACGCTTCTCGCCCTTCTTTTCAAAATACTTTTTAATCATCATGATGCCGGTAAGTTCGCCATGGGCACCGGCAGCCGGTTGCAGAGTGAATTCCGCCATACCGAAAATACTGCAAAGGTACTGCTGCATCTGGGCCATTAATTGCAGATTACCCTGCGCCAATTCATCATCAGCATAGGGATGCAATCCCGTAAATCCGGGCAAGGCGGCGGCGTTTTCATTGACTTTGGGGTTGTATTTCATGGTGCAGGAACCCAGCGGATAAAAGCCCAGATCAACGCCGAAATTGCGCCGCGATAAATTGGTGTAGTGGCGAATCAAATCCACTTCGGCTACTTCCGGCAAATCGAGTCCGGAGCGCAAATATTTTCTATCGATAACGTCTTCAATATTTATTGCGGGAACGTCGCTGGCGGGAATACTGCCGGCGCTGCGTCCGGGGCGGCTTTTTTCAAAAATCAACTCCATCAGCGATCTCCTTTAACTGTATCCACCACCCGGTCAATATCTTCTCTGGATAACATTTCTGTAGCACAAAAGAGCAGAGTGTTTTTCAATTCGGGGTAATCTTTCTGCAATTCATAGCCCCCGATAATCCCTTCCTTCTTCAGCGCTTCATTTACTTTGCGGGCATCGGGGCAACTCACGGCAAATTCATTGTAAACCGGCGCCGTAAAAACTTCTTTCCAACCGGGAAGACCCAGAAGCTGTTTTTTCAAATACTGTGTTTTCTGAATATTTAAGGCAGCCAGTTTTTGCAGATTCTGGCCTAATGTTGCCAGATAAACTCCTGCCGCCAGGGCACAGAGAGCCTCATTGGAGCAAATGTTGGAGGTGGCTTTTTCGCGGCGGATATGCTGCTCCCGAGTCTGAAGAGTCAAAACAAAACCGCGCCGGCCGTTTTTATCCACTGTAGCTCCAACCAGACGTCCGGGAATCCGGCGCAGGAATTTTTCGCGGGCGGCAAAAACGCCAAGATAAGGGCCGCCATAATTAAGCGGATTGCCGAAACTCTGGCCCTCACCCACTACAAAATCAGCTCCTAATTCTCCCGCCGGCTGAAGAATACCCAGCGCTGTGCCGTCGGTAAAACCGGCAACAAGCAGTGCGCCTTTGGCATGAACCACATCGGCAAGAGGTGCGATATCTTCAATACTCCCGAAAAAATTGGGGCTTTGCACCAGAACGGCCGCCACAGTTTCATCCAATTCTTTTTGGAGCAAATCCAGATCAATTTGTCCGGACTTCACAAATGGTATTTCACATACCTCATAACCATTAGACCAGCAGTAGGTGCGCACAACAGCCCGATATTCAGGATGGACACTCCGGGCAATAACAATTTTGGAACGGTTCAGTGTTTTGGCGGAGAGGATTGCGGCTTCGGCCATGGCCGAAGCACCATCATACATCGAAGCGTTAGCTATTTCCATCCCAGTGAGGTGCGCAATCATTGTCTGGTATTCGTAAATAGCCTGTAGGACGCCCTGGCTGATTTCCGCCTGATAAGGGGTGTAGGCGGTATAAAATTCAGCGCGGTTTATTATGTGGCCGACAACTGCCGGGATAAAATGATGGTAAGCTCCCGCGCCGGTCAAGGTCAAACGCGGCAGTTTATTTTTCCTGGCCAGGCTGTTCATGAGAGCAATAGTTTCCTGTTCGGCCAGAGGCGCAGGAATATCCGGCAATTGCGCAAGGCGGTATTTTGCGGGAATATCGGCAAACAGCTCCTCGATATCGGCAATACCGGCAGCTGCCTTCATTTGGATAATATCTTCCTCCGTATGAGGCGTATAATCCATCAGTGCTTGTCCTCGGAAATAAGTAAATCATAGGCTGCGGCATCCAGCAGCAAAGCAAGTTCAGCGGCATCGTCAATGCGCATCCGGACAATCCAACCTTCACCGAAGGCATCTGAATTAATGAGGGCCGGTTCTTCTTCCAATTTACTATTAATGGCAATGACCTCTCCACTGACCGGAGCATAAATATCGGATACTGATTTTACCGATTCCACAACGGCCATCGGTTCACCTTTAACAACTTTTTTTCCCATCGGGGGCAGTTCGACAAAAACGATATCTGTGAGCATCTCCTGCGCATAATCGGTGATGCCGATCAGAACTGTGCCATCACCATTGTCCTTCGCCCATTCGTGATCACGGGAATAGCGTCTATCATTCAAGTTTTGTTTGGACATCTTCGTTCTCCTGAATTTATTTCTTTTTTATACTTTGCAACTTAATGTCTTAAACCTTCAGTATTCCGTCCCTTGTGCCCTCGCGCCACCTCGCGTGACCTTCAGGTTATCATGTGGTCAGGTTACCAGGGCGTTAGTCTACCGGTCTTTTGACAACGGTATTTTTTAATCTTTTATAAAAGGGCATTTTTACAACTTTTGCCGGACTAAGAGTGTCGCGGATAGCAATGGATATTTCGGTATCCGGTGAGCTGTAATCGATATCAACGAAAGCCAAACCAATAGCTTTATTTAAAGTCGGCGCGAAGGTTCCCGAAGTAACAATACCGATTTCTTTATCCCCGAGAAAAACTTTATAGCCGTGCCGGGCAATGCCCCGTCCGGTCATTTCCAGTCCGACCAGTTTTTTCTTAATACCGGATTGCTGTAAAGCTCGAAGTGCGGCGGCACCGGCGAATTCCTTATCAAAATCCACAAGCCAACTGTATGGTACTTCCAGGGGGCTCACACTTTCACTGATGTCCTGCCCGTTGAGCATCATGCCGGATTCCAGCCGTAGGGTATCACGGGCGCCCAAACCTGCCGGCTTCAAACCAAAGTCAAGACCGGCTTTCATAATTCTATCCCAGATATCGCCGATGATCTTGGCTGGAGCATAAATTTCAAAACCATCTTCACCGGTATAACCGCTACGGGATATTAATGCCGGTTGACCCGACACTTTCAATTCCATAAAATGATAATAGCGCAGACTATTTAAATCATAGTTGGTAAGAGTCGAGAAAATTGCCTGAGCAGACGGACCCTGCAAATCAAGTTTACCAACATTTTCACTGATATTTTCCAGTTTGCAATCAAACCCCTGGGCATCCCGCAGAGAATTAATCCTTTGCCAATCGCTCTCACAGGTCGTAGCGTTGGTAACCAGTAAATAGAAATCCGACGCTATCCTATATACGGTTAAATCATCGATTATGCCGCCATCGTCGGTGAGCAGGGCGGAAAGTTTAATCTGCCCGATTTCCTGATTTTGCAAATTTCTGGTCAGGGCAAACTGCAACAAATCGTAGGCCTGCGGCCCCTTGACTACAATTTCCCCCATGTGGCAAATGTCAAAGAGGGTGGCGGCACTGCGGGTCGCCTTGTGCTCTTCAATGACATTCGTATATTGAACGGGCATAGCCCAACCGCCAAAATCAATTATTTTGGCATTCAAGGCAACGTGCTTCTCATACAAGGGCGTTTTTTTCATTTTTAGTTAACCAGATATTTAAGAATAAGAGATAACACAATCAGGAGAATACATACCCCCATAAACAAATGACTTTCCTTGATAAACATAGTGTCCAGCACCACATGACGACAATTTCGACAAATGGTAAAGTGGGAAGATATTTCCTCGCCACAGGATGGACAAAGTAAAATCTTCTTCTCCGCGACCACCGCAAGCCTGTCGATGTTTTGCTTCAATGCGGAGTGGATATCATAATTGGCTTCACAGTCCGTGTTCAGGCATTTACCCTTTGTCGGCATATCATCTGTCCACAAGAAAGATTTTTTGCACTCCGGACAATGGATTTTCAGCATAAAAACTCTCCGGGGGAAAACAGATAATGAAACTACAATTAAATTTTAGCACTCATCCGCAAAAACTATTACAACTTAGAATAGATTTCAAGATTTAGTCAAGAAATTTCGGTGAAATAAAACAGTACGGGAATTTGATTGTGAAACTTCAATTTCAAAAGCGAAGTATATGAATATTAGTTAGCCGGATTATCACCTTAGCGTTGGCTCGGCCTAGGCGACGAGGCGTCTTAATGCTACCATGACCTCGCGTGACGTTCATGTTATCAGGTTATGCTTTGTCGATGCCGACGATACCAACAAAGGTAGCGCGAGGCAAGAAAATTGCATTAGCTTGTTTCAGGTTTCATACCCTTGGCGAGTCAAGTTCCACCGAAGAGCTTGTTAAAGAGTTTTTCTTTGCTCTTGGGGTAATAGATGTCCCCCTCATAATCAACAATTAACTTGCCATCCAGATGGTCGATCTCATGCTGAATAACCCTGGCGACATAATTCAGATATCGTTTGCTTATTTTTTCTCCTTGAGCATTAAGGGCGCGTACTTTAATTTCCGGAAAGCGGCTGACTTCTATCTGGATTTCAGGGCAGGATAAACAACCTTCAGACATCGTCACTTTTTCACCGCGTGCCTGAGTAATGCGCGGATTGATCAGCACCTCAAAATCATCGGGGGTTACCTTTCTTTTTTCATCAAAACCTTTATTCCGAAAAACGATAATTCTCTTCGAAATGCCGATTTGCGGAGCGGCAAGGCCGGAAGCATCATCTCTGCCTACAAATGAATCAATGAGCGTTTGGACCGCACTACGGGATTCTTTATCCAGCGGCACAGGAACTTCGGCAGATTTTTTACGTAAAACGGCAGTATCTTTTTCGTTGACACCTTCTTCATCCCACAACGTTAAAACTCTGTTTTTAGCCATTATTTTGTCACCCGTTGAATATTTCGCCTGGGGCTATAACATCTATTCTTCGCAATTTCAAGGAATTGTAGCTTGCAATTATAACCCTTCTTTTGCTAAACATCTTATACCAATTATCAATCAAGCGCTATCTTTGTTGGCGTAGTTGGCGGCTTCCTCAAAGGAGTAAAATATACGCCTCGTCGCCTCCTTCTCGCCGCCACGGTATCATCTTGGATTGAGAAATGGAAATACATCAATTCACTTGCAATTACCTTTTGGCAAGTATAGTTGCCATTGCGGTCGAGTATCATTATTTTCAATATGGAGAGGTTGACATTTGCTTAATCAAATAATCACTAAAATTGCCAAGAATCAATTTGCCCGTGCACTGAATTTTGAAGAAGGAATTACGCCTGCATTGCCCTTCTGTAATGACGACAAGCAGCGTCTGCTTTATATTCATATCCCCTTTTGCGAAGAGCTTTGTCCCTATTGCTCCTTCCACCGGGTGCGCTTCGACGAAGCGCTGACCCGTAAATATTTCCGGGCGCTAATCACCGAAATTCGACTTTACCGGGAACATAATTACTCCTTTAACGGAATTTACGTAGGCGGAGGAACGCCAACCATTTTGATTGATGAATTAGCGAATGTGCTGCAATGCGCCAGGGAGAACTTTCCCATCCGGCAAATATCGGTGGAAACAAATCCCAACCATCTGACACCGAAAAACATTGCGCTTTTGCAGCAGGCCGGGGTAAATCGTCTTTCCGTTGGTGTTCAGACCTTTAATGACGACCTGCTGAAAAAAATCGGCCGCTTCGAAAAATACGGATCAGGAAAAGTAATTGCCGAAAAGCTAGGTGACATGCAAAGCTGTTTTGATACCGTCAATGCCGACATGATTTTCAATTTCCCCACGCAAACAAACCAAAAGCTAGGTGAGGATCTGGATATTTTGCAGAAATTAAAAATGGAACAAATAACATTTTATCCATTGATGGTTTCGACGATCACGCAGGGCCTGATGAATAAGACAATTGGAGAGGTTAATTTTAACCGTGAAAAAAAATTATATAACCTCATTACTAGCCGCCTGGAACACAATTATGATTATTCTTCGGCGTGGTGCTTCTCGCGAAAGAAAAGCAAAAAAGCACTGATTGATGAATATGTGGTCGATTATGATGAATATGCAGGTCTGGGGAGCGGCGCCATTGGCTATCTCCAGGGAATTTGCTACGCCAACACCTTCGATATTAACCAGTATATTGCTTGCCTTGAGCAAAATATACCGCCCCTCATGGCTTCCCGGAGGTTCAATCGCCAGGATCAAATGAGCTACGACTTCCTGATGAAATTATTCAGCACGAAAATAAATGTAGAGGCGCTGGAAGAAAAATATGACGGAAAGTTTTTAAAATCGCTGTGGAAGGAAATGATTGCTTTTATTCTGGCCGGATCTTTCCGTTATTTTTCACCGAATTTATATTTAACGCCACGGGGGCGGTATTTCTGGGTAATCATGATGCGGGAATTTTTTATTGCCGTGAATAATTTCCGTGAGTATTGCCGTAAGCAGGCCAACATTAACTAGCCGCTATCAAGGAACATTTTATGGATGAAAAAAGAAAAATTTTATTGAAAAGCCTGCCGAAAATTGACGAAGTGATTCTGCTGCTGGAAAAGAAAGATATTTATTCGCGGGCCTCGCGCGAAATTGTCAAAGAAATGAGCCAGAAAGTTGTGCAGAAATTGCGCGATGAAATCGTCAATTCTTCTCCAACAGAAAAAATGAAATCCAACTTAGATGCAGCTAATGTTGCGCAAACAGTAGAAAAATTGATAAAAGATTTGCAGTCCTGCCGTTTGCAGCGGTTAGTCAATGCCACCGGAGTCATCCTGCATACGAATCTGGGACGCGCGCCGCTTAGTCCCGAAGCTCTGCAAAGAATTTTAGAGGTAGGCTCGGGCTATTCCAACCTGGAGTTCGACCTGATCCGCGGAGAACGGGGCAACCGTTATGACCATGTCCGGGATATAATTTGTACCTTGACCGGTGCGGAAGATGCCTTGATTGTCAATAATAACGCCGCCGCCGTTCTGCTTGTTTTAAATACTTTAGCCGAAGGAAAAGAAGCAATAGTCTCCCGCGGTGAGCTCATCGAAATAGGTGGTGAGTTTCGCATCCCGGAAGTCATGCAGAAAAGCGCGGCAATTCTGCGGGAAGTAGGAACAACGAATCGCACCCGTTTGAGTGACTATGAAAAAGCCGTTTGTGCCGCTACCGGTCTCATTCTAAAAGTCCACACCAGCAATTACCGCATTATCGGTTTTACCGAGGAAGCAGATATTGTTGCACTTACTGCTCTGGGAAAGAAAAAAGGTATTCCGGTGGTGGATGACCTGGGCAGCGGCTGTCTCCTTGACCTGGAAAAGTACGGTTTGCAACACGAACCTACTGTGCGGGAGGTTGTAGCCACCGGCATTGATGTGGTCACCTTCAGCGGGGATAAACTGCTCGGCGGACCGCAGGCGGGCATCATTGTTGGCAAAAAAAATATTCTGGAACTGATTAAGAGAAATCCGCTCAACCGGGCGCTACGAATTGACAAATTCACTCTGGCGGCACTCGAGGCAACACTGATACATTACCTCAATCCGGATCAGGCTGTATCTGCATTACGGCCACTGAAATCATTGACTGAACCGGTCACCGATGTAAAAAAACGCGCCTCCAAACTGATCAGCATACTGCGCAAAGAGAAATTTACCTCGCTGGAATATTCTTTAAATAATTCCTTTTCGTCGGCGGGCGGAGGCTCTCTGCCTCTGGAAAAAATCCCCACTGTTTTAGTAGGCGTGAAAAATAAAAATCTCTCTGCCAACCGACTGGAAGCAAGACTGCGCCAAGCGGCTGTTCCAATTATCGTGCGCGTGGATAAAGATGAAATTCTGCTCGACTTACGGACGGTAACCGAAGATGAATTTGGCTTCATTATTGAAGGTTTTCGCAAGTGTCTCTAGCAAGATGCTCCGGTACCGGCATGATTCAATCCCCTCTTTCCCAAAGAGAGATAAGGGGAAACTATATTTCAGTAAAACAAGCGAAAAATCACCTTTGCTTCTCTTTTAGGAAAAGGGGGAATATCTCCGCCGCTTCAAGTGAAAGACGAATGATCAAGCTAAAATAATTATCCGAAAGGAGGCTTTATAATGCACAAAATACTCAGAAGTGGCTATTTCATCATGCCGGTATTGATTTTAGTGGTAGTTGTTCTATCCGGGTGCGAGGGAAAGCCCCTGATCATTGAGCAAAAATGCGGCAGTTGCCATGATTCGTCCGTGGTTTACAAGCACAAACGTTCCCTGAACGAGTGGGATCGTTTGGTATTCGGTATGAAAGCCCGCGGCATGAAGGTGACGCCTGAAGAAGAGAAGGAAGTCATGGATGTTCTGGCAAAGAGGTACACCAGTAAATAAAAGGTTAAAATCCGCACACAGAAACAGGGTCAGATTCTAAGATGAGACAGATAAGCCAAATTAGGCATCCCCGGAATAGACCGCCTAATTTAATAATTATCTTATAGCGAAAAGGCAGACATGACTATTTACAAATATACACATCATGCATTGGGCGAAGAGATAGAGGCTATTTCCGGTCATTATTCGTTGGAGAAAGAGGGTCAGTTTACCTACAATGGCCGGCAGGTTTGTTATTATACAGGTTACAGCATTATTGATACCTCTTGCTGCGGACCGGGGGGATGCGGATTTGCCTTTGTCGCCGGATACATAACAAACTGGAAAAACGGCAAAACCGACGACGGCAACGATACATCCGATATTGAGCCGGTGACGGAAAGTGAAGAAAAACAGGACATAAGAAAGCTTCTTCTAGAATTAGTGCATGTTCAACAGGTAAATTTCTGGACACCGCACAATTGAAGAGGCTAGCTGTTGTGCAGTCTGTTGAAAATAATTCAGTTGCTACTGGAATGGTGAATGATTGGTGGATTTATCTTGGTAAGCAAGAAAACGTGAAAATAGAAACAGGTGTTATGTCCACGTAATAACACAGGATAAAATATGCTCAATAACTTTTTAACCAAAACAAAACCTAGAATAATTGCCATTTATCTGGTCTTTGCTTTATTGCCGATAGTCGCACTGAGCGTTTTTATCAATTTCAGTTTATTAAATTATTTAAAAGAGGAAAGCATCCGGGTTCAAAAAATTGAAGGCCGTGCCATAGCTCACGCACTGGAGTCCAGAATAAAATTAACAATTGCGACAGCATCTACTTTTGCCAAGAGGCCTTTATTAATAGCGGCGATAAAAAAAGGCAAGACAAAAGAAGTTACGCAGCATCTGCAATCCTTTATTGAAGGTATTCCGGATATAGATCGTATTGTAATAACCAATCCCGCCGGAATAGTAATTCACTCAGGCTTACTTACCCTAAGTTCAATCGGCTTTGATTTCAGTAACAGGGATTGGTATCAGCTTGCCATAAAAACAGGAAAGCCGGGAGTATCCGAGTTTTTCTTAACTCAGGCAAAACCACAGCGATACACATTTTCTTTCAGTATCCCCATACGAGATAATGGCAAATTACTTGCTATTATGAATGTAGTTCCAGCATCTGATTTTCTGGAAAAAACAATCCAGCCGGAAATGTTTGGCAAGAAGATCGCCACTTACATTGTCGATAAACACGGTCATGTGTTTTATCATTCCCGAATCAAATTTGACAAGCTTGTCGACTATAAAGAACGACCGGAAGTGCAAATGCTGCTTCAGGGCAAAGAAGGAACTTACGAAGGAAAAGATCCTGATGATAATCAAGAAAAAATATTTGTCTTTATCCCGCTGCAAGACTTTGCGCAGGGTGTAGTTGTATCCAAGAATTCAAGAGAAGCTTTCAGCCTCCTATATCAAATAAACATAACCTTTACCGTGATAATAATCATAACCGTACTAATTGCGATTATCGGATCGATCATCAATGCCCAGCTCATTTATAAAGTAAAAAAGCAATCCGAAGAATTAATCAATATCAATGAGTTATTGAATATCGAAATTGCGGAGCGCAAAAAATCCGAGGAAAAGATTGCCCTCACAGCCCGGGAACTGGAACGCAGCAATAAAGAGCTCGACGATTTCGCTTACATCGCTTCCCATGACTTGAAAGAGCCACTGCGGGGAATTCATAATTAGTCTTCCTTCCTGCTGGAAGACTATACAGACAAACTGGATAATGACGGTAAGGACAAGCTGAAAACATTGGTTTATCTTACGAAAAGACTGGAAGATTTTATCAACGATCTGCTTAAATTCTCGCGAGTCGGCAGAGTTTCTCTATCGCTGACGGAGACAGAAATAGATGAGGTGGTGAAAGATGCTCTAACCATCCTCAAACCACTTCTGGAAAAAGAGCATGTTGACATCCGCATTCCCCGGTCCCTGCCCACAGTAAAATGTGATAATCACCAGATTGAGGAAGTATGGCAAAATTTAATATCGAATGCCGTTAAATACAATAACAAAACTGACAAATGGATCGAAATCGGCTATAATAACGATGAAAGTGCGTCCACCAATAATTATACTTTTTATGTTCGGGATAACGGCATCGGCATCGATAAGAAATTTTTTACTTCCATCTTCACTATCTTCAAGAGATTACATGCCCGGGATATGTTTGGTGGCGGAACGGGCGCGGGGCTAACCATCGTAAAAAAGATTGTCGAGCGCCACGGCGGGAGAATATGGCTGGAATCAATGCCGGCAGAAGGCACAACCTTTTATTTTACCCTGCAAGGAGAAAAAAATGTCCATTAAGCAAAATCAAACGATTTTAATTATTGAGGATAGTCCGGAAGATTATGAAGCAACAGTGCGTGCTTTTCGAAAAGCAGGACTGGCCAATTCCATCAATCGTTGTGAAAATGGTGAAGAAGCGCTTGATTATTTATACCGCCGCGGCGCTTATGCTGATCCGATAAAATCGCCCCGGCCGGGAATTATTCTTCTCGATTTGAACATGCCGGGGCTGGACGGACGAGATCTGTTAAAGGCGATAAAAAATGATCCTCTTCTGAAAAAAATACCGGTAGTTGTCTTGACCACTTCCAGTGATGAGCGCGATATTGAAAAGTGCTATGAAGAGGGTGCAAACAGTTATATTAATAAACCGGTTGATCTTAACGGCCTGATGGTCGCCATCCAACGGCTCAGAGATTACTGGTTTGAAATTGTTATTCTTCCCAAAGATGAGAAATAGGGAATATGGAAAACGAAAAATTGTCGATTCTCGTAATTGACGACAACCCTGAAGATATTGTCACTTATAAAAGATTGCTTCTGAAATCCATGGATTATTCCTTTCTGATTCTGGTAGCAGATTCCGGCGCCGGCGGATTAAAACTATTTGAGGAAAAGGACGTTGATTGTATTTTGCTTGATTACCGTCTTCCGGATGCGGACGGACTGGAATTGTTAGAACACATGGCTTCGAAAAATAAACCAATCATTTTTTTAACCGGACACGGCAATGAAACAATCGCTGTAGAAGCAATGAAAAAAGGCGCCACAGATTATCTGATAAAGGGTCACCTGGACAGCGAAAGCCTGATCCGCTCGATACGTTATTCCATCAGGCAAAAGAAAACTGAAATCGAGCGGGAAAATCTAATCATTGAATTGCAGGAAGCGCTGAGCAAGGTAAAAACCCTCAGCGGTTTGTTACCGATTTGTTTATCCTGTAAAAAAATACGCGATGACCAGGGCTACTGGAAACAATTGGAATCATACATCAGCGAACATTCCGAGGCTTTATTCAGCCACAGCTATTGCCCCGAATGCGCGGAAATAGTCAAACGCGATCTGAAAAGCCAGTTAAATAATCAAAAACCATAACCGGTTATTCTTGAAAGTTTAGCTGTGTTCTGTATTCCGAGGGCATGAAGAAAAACATGACTGCTGCTAATCCGTCACCTCACCTATTTACGGTTGGCCATAATCAAAGTGGCCAACGGCTCGATATATTTCTGCCGCAAAACGATCCGTCCTTGTCGCGATCCCAGGTGAAGCGTGCGATTGAAGAAGGAGATGTCCTGGTCAACAATCTCACGCCCAAGCCCGCCTTGCGCTTGAGAGAAGGCGACATAATCAGGCTCATTTTGAGACCGGCTCAGGAGTCAATTGCCGTCCCGCAGGAAATTCCCTTAAATATAGTTTATGAAGATGCGGCAATTATTGTCGTCAATAAAGAAGCGGGAATGGTTGTCCATCCCGCGCCGGGTAATTACGATCGGACGCTGGTTAATGCGTTGCTTTTTCATTGTCATGATCTGTCCGGGATTGGCGGCGTTCTTCGTCCGGGAATTGTTCATCGTCTGGATAAAGGAACTTCCGGATTGATCGTGGCAGCCAAATCCGATGCCGCGCACCGCAATCTGACGGCTCAATTCAAAAACCATGAGGTGGAGAAAACATACCGGGCACTGGTCTGGGGCGACATAAAGGGCAATCAGGGAGAAATAATATTGCCCGTGGGCAGGCATCCGGGTGACCGCAAAAAAATGTCCACAAAAAGCAAGCGCGGAAGAGCTGCCCTCACCCTCTGGAAAGTGAAAGAGCGGTATGGCATAGCAACGCTGCTGGACGTGGAAATCAAGACCGGCCGGACTCATCAAATCCGGGTGCATCTTTCCGACCGGGGCTATCCGGTTGTCGGCGATGCCGTTTATGGAAATGCTTCCAAGATCCGTGCTGTTACCGACACTGCTTTGAAGGCGCAACTCAAAGCACTGGACAGACAGGCCCTGCATGCCGCCCGGCTCTCTTTTATGCATCCGTCTAATAACGAGAGAATTGTTTTTACCGCGGAAGTGCCGGAAGACATGGCCAACCTTTGTAATCATCTGAGCCGTTTAGCAAAAACGGCATAAGGAGCGGATAAGAAATTTATGTTCCCCCTTGCTCAAAATAATTCCCTGCCCTCACTACAGGCGTCAGTCTTTGCAGAATGCGACTTTCTCACCCATGCTTTCTGCACACGGCAGGGTGGCACGTCCCTGGAAGATTATGCCAGCCTCAATATGAGTTTCCGCGAAGGCGATGAGGAATTCCTTGTATTGCAAAACTGGTCGAAACTGGCGGATGCTTTTGCAATTCCTCTGGAACAGTTTCTGGTTCTCAATCAGGTCCATGGCGATGGCATTTTTGTTATCAAGCCGCAGGACCTTAATTTCCCCTCGCACAATGAGCTCAATTACGATGCCATTGTGACCAATCGTCCGGGCCTGGCCATTTGTATTAAAACTGCGGACTGCGTGCCGGTCTTTCTTGTTGATAAAGTTAAGCGAGTCATCGCGGTAGTTCACGCGGGCTGGAGGGGCACTGCTTTGGCTATCTGCGTCAAAGTCATCCGGTTAATGCAGGATCAATATGGCTCACTGCCGCAGAATATTATTGCAGCCATAGGACCATCTATAGGCCGTTGCTGTTATGAAGTTGATTCCATTACCGCTGATGCTTTCGGAACACAAAAAGACAAAGAATCTTTTCTGTTTCCACAAACGGCAAAAAACAAATGGCTGCTGGATTTACCCGAAGCCAACCGAAGACAGATATTGAATTGTGGCGTTCCGGAAACGAATATCGAGTTATCCGGTTATTGCACCATGTGCAATCAGGACATCTTTTTCTCACACCGGGGCTCCGGCGGCATTACTGGTCGGCAAATTAATTTTATGATGATTAAAGAAACAAAACCCTGTACGGTTACCACTCTGAATAACAAGGTATATTGGCGGGAATGAACGAGCCGTTCGGTCGAGTCTTTTCGACTCAACTGAATAGAAGTTACTTGCAATCCTCTTTCGGTTTCAGCGAAGGATTATTCATATTGTCGCGGATTTCCTTGAGTTCCTGCTTGGCGCTTTCTTTAATTTCCTTGGACTGTTGAATTAATGAGTCTTTTGCTTCTTTCAAATCTTTCGGAACGTTCTCTTTTATCTCTGTGACATCGCGGACAATAGCGTCCTTACTTTCCTTGTAGATTTTTACTGCGTCCGCTTTTACTTCTTTGGCATCAGCGGAAATACCTTCGTCAGAAGTTTTTTTAACCTCATCTGAGGCGGATACGGTCATACTAAAACAGAGAAGGCAATAAACGGCAACCAGACAAATCAGTACTCGTTTCATATGTTTTCTCCTTAAGCGTATTTTAGATTCTTTATTTTATGGATTATAGGCAAAAGGGGAAACAATTGTCAATCGGAGGAATGAAGAATAATCAGTAATGTGTGACTGTCAACCAATACACTTATGGAGTTATGTTACGCTATCAGATTGATAAGTTATTTAATACATTTTCTTTATTGACAGCAATTCTTTTCAGTATTACTAAAGCCTATCGAGTTGAAAAAAGTTAAGGAGCAGTGCCAATGATTATCGTTACAGGTGGTACGGGATTTATCGGGAGCGCTTTTGTCTGGAAACTAAACCAGGAAGGCATTGATGATATTATTATTGTTGACCGTTTGGGCACCAAGGACAAGTGGAAGAATCTGGTCAACCGGCGCTTCGCCGAATTTATCCACAAAGACGACTTCCTGAAGATGGTTTGCGAAGACCGCATACCTTTTGACGTAACCGCGATAATTCACATGGGTGCCTGCTCTTCCACAACCGAGCGCGACGCCGATTATCTCTGGCAAAACAATTATGTTTACACCCGGAACCTAGCCCAATGGGCGATAAAACGCGGTATCCGTTTTATTTACGCCAGTTCCGCCGCCACTTATGGTGATGGTTCCCAGGGCTTTTCTGATGACCACGATAAAATTGAGGCACTCCAGCCGATCAATATGTACGGCTATTCTAAGCAGGTTTTCGATCTGTGGGTATTAAAGAATTCGCTGGAGGGCAAAATCTCCGGCATCAAGTTTTTCAACGTCTTCGGCCCCAATGAATATCACAAAGAAGATATGACCAGTGTTATCTTCAAAGCCTTTCACCAGATTAACCAGACCGGCAAAGTAAAACTATTCAAATCGTACAAGCCGGAATATCAAGACGGTGGACAATTGCGTGATTTTGTTTATGTCAAAGATTGCATCAACACCATGTGGTGGTTGCTGCAGCATCCGTCTGCCAACGGTATTTTTAATTTGGGGACAGGTAAAGCCAGATCCTGGAACGATTTAATCGGCTCTGTTTTTGCGGCGTTAGGGAAGAAGACCAATATCGAATATATCGAGATGCCGGAAGGATTGCGCAATCAATACCAGTACTTCACCGAGGCGAAAATGGCCAAGCTCCAGGCGGCCGGCTGCCCGGTTTCTTTTTCTTCTCTGGAAGATTCCGTGCGGGATTATGTAGTGAGCTACTTGCAGAATACCGACCAGCATTTGGGAAAATGATTTTCCCATTGGGACGGTTCAAGTTGCATGCCTTCACAAAAAAAGTCGCCTGCTCCCGGAAAACGGTTCTCGATATTAACAAGTCCGTGCCGACGACAATGAACCACTCTCAGTCCTCCAGGATATGCTCTTGGAGTTTTTTAATAACATGCAGGGGGATTGCTTTAGATTTTTTGGAAATATTGCTGGAATTAACAAAAGTAGTTGCTCCCTTTGCACATAGTTTTCCTGCCTGAAATACTTTCTGATTCAAAACAAAGCTGGCCTTACCGATTTTCTTTATCCCCGTTATGACCTCAACATCTTTGCCTAATATTATTTCATGCATGTAATCGATATTTATATTGACCATGAACACATTCGTTTTCCCACGAAAATTAGGATTAAACAATTTTAATATTTCGATGTAACCTTCCTCCAACCAGACAGGTATTATATTGTGCCCGACGTGCCCCGCTCCGTTTATCTCAGATATTCGTGGTGTAATGTTTTTCTTGAACATTAATTACTCCTACCGTAATATTTACAAAATCATATTACATTCAATTATTCATAAATCCACAGTTGTGCGTGCGAATATAAGACAAAAGTATTTTGTAAGTCAATTGAAAAAGGCAGTAAAAATAATAAATGAAATTCCCTTTTGAAGGCAGCTGGATTATTTCTCCGTCCCAATTTTAAAGACGCGCCGCAAGATGTTTTGCCAGCCGTTTTCCTAACGCCGCCAGTGTCCAGACCACCGGCGCACCCATTGCTGCGGGTAGAACACTGGCATCACAACAATATAAATTTTGAATTTTTGTCTCCAGATTGGAGTCCAGAACTTCTCCAATGCGACAGGTACAGGACGGATGAGCACCCAAAGGCTTCAGCTCGACAAAACTGTTGTTCTTTGCCCCGGCTTTTCTCAATATTTTCTTGATAATCTTTACCCCTTTATCCAGCTTCAGTTGATCCTGCCGGGTAATCGGTTTGGAGAAGGATGTGCCGCCCCGGAGCTCTCCTTGCGTTTCATCCCTGATCTTGACCATGATGCCCGACATTCGCCAGAAATCCCGGAAATGACCCAGCGTGGACGGTTGAAAAAGCAGTAGCCCGCCGAACAAAAGCCAGTTGGGCATAACCGGAACCAGCACGAAACCATCACCTTCCCAATGCTCGGCCGAGCCGACGGTCATCGGATTGTCCTTAGTGGTAGTGTTAATTCCCGGAACAACGGCACCAACGAACTGGAGCCAGTCACAGCAGAAGCCTCTGCCCGCTTCGCTGATGCCCAGATCGCGCAGAAAATAAGCATTGGATATGCTGGCGGACAAGACAACCGCTTTACCGTAAAATTGTTCCCCTTTTGATGTCATCACACCGACAGCCTTGCCACCTTCGGTGAGAACTCGCTTTACGGTCATATTCAGCTTCAGATCCGCTCCGTTTTTCACCGCCTCGTCGCCAAAAATGCGGGCCGTCCATTTTGCCCCCCGCTTGCACCCTACCATGCAGTCCGCACAACCCTCCACACACAGATTCGGATCAATGAAGTTGTCCATCTTGCCCCAGTTCTCACCCGCCTCATTGGCCGCCTCCAGCAGCCGGAGATTGCCCGAGCCGATGAGCCGGTCGGGCAGTTTCCCAATCCAAAGATCTTTTCGGGCCTCTTCCGTTTCTTCCGTCAGGTCGATCCCGAAAGGATCAAACATGGATTTCGGCGCCGGAAACGCGCAGCCGGCGGCTATAATTGATGCTCCACCGTAGGTTTTGGCAAAATTGACAAAATAACCCTCCCGGCTCGGTGTTATGCCGAAATGTCTTAACATGAGGGGAAGAGTCAAAATACTGCCCAGCATATCTACCCTGGATCCGGACTCCAGCAATAGCACCTTTTTTCCTCTCCGGGTCATCTCCCGGGCAACGGTTGATCCGCCGACACCGGAACCGACAACAATTACGTCGTATTCTTTCTTGTTCATCAACTTATCCTTCCCTTTTTCCGGTTGATTATATTGGCCGGCCTTAATGCCTTTAACTTAAGTACTCTTGACGGACCACATCGATATCCAGGGGCACGGATTTTTCTGTGTCCCGATAGAGCTCAATAACACCTCCGGGGCAATGCTCCATGCAAAGACCGCAACCGCTGCAGCTTTGCCGGTTGTAATGGCGCGCGCCGTTTTTAAATTCAATGGCTTCAAATTGGCAGATCTTCGCACAAGTTCCGCAGGATTTGCAATTTGCAGATTCGCCAAACTTGACTGAATAGCCCGATTCAGCCGTCATGCGCAGCGAGGGGTGATACTTTTGAAGTTGAAAATGCGCCCGCAAAGCAGTGCAATCGTTTTTATGACAACTGCAGATGATCCCTGTAGAGCCCCCGGTAGCCACCTTAAAAAATGCCTGCGTGACATAGCCCATCTTGCGGAACCTTTTGACCAGCTCAAGGGCCTCGGCTTGAGTAATCTGCCGGGCATTGTATTTTTTTCCGCAACGATCTATCCAAAACTCGGCGGTCTTCTTCCCCACGCAGATGCAGGAATTTATCTTGTCCGGATCGCTTTTCAGTGCTTTTTTACAGGGGCAATCCATGACAGCGATATATTGGGGATTTTGCAGCAGGATTTTGTGGGCGTATTCAAAAGGAATAATTTTCTTGTTGCGCTCCGTAACGGCACTGACATCCTCCTGCAATTCCAAAACCTTCGTCACATTTGATCCCGACAGTATTTTTGCGTGGTAGCGGTTAACAATCATCCGCAGAATCGGATTCAGGAGTTTGCACCAGGCTAAATACGGCGACACCTTCACGACAAACTGGGTTATGCTCCAGACATAAGGATAATAAAACGCAAAATAGATGTAATTGTGAATGGCTTTATCAATCCGCCAGCCGTGCTTAGACATTAAGACTTTCGTCGATGGTCTCATCTCTCTCCTGCGCTCTTGGCCATATTTTCCCAAAAGCCAATGGGATTATTTGCTTTCCCGGGACCCTGCATTATGCACCCTTGTGATCTTGCCAGCACGCAGTGCACTTTGAGTGGCTAGAGATAGCATAAAATTGAAAACAATTCATCTGTATAGACATCTGTATAGACAGCTTGACTTCGTAGGTGTTGGTTTGATATTATCTTGGCACCCTGAACTGTAATGAATCTTGCGCAAATCAGGAGAAGCTGGGTCACGAATTGTCATAATTATTATAATTTCTCAAAATCAATAAAAGGGATAACCATGAAAGAATACATAAAAAAACATCTCCAGGTCACACCTTTGAAGATCACCACCTTGGTCATTTTTCTGGCACTGATTCTCTTCTTTTTTGATTTTCCCTTCCTGCGTTTCATAGAATTAAAAACCCTTGATTTGCGCATAGCATCGCGTGGTGCGCTGCCGACAGGTGGGGAAGTCATAATTGCGGTTGTCGATGAAAAGAGCCTGACGGAATTGGGGCGCTGGCCGTGGCCGCGCACGACAATTGCAAAGCTGATGGATAAGTTGAAGGCATCGGGTGCAAAAACTATCGGCTTTGATGTTATTTTTTCAGAAAAAGAGACGGCTAATGCGGATGCTGCCCTGGCCAAATCAATTGCGCGCGCCGACAATGTGACTCTAGGCTACTTTTTCCACCTGTCCAAGAGAGATGTCGCGCATTTGTCAGAAAAAGAAATTGCCGCAGATGCCGATAACATTAAAAATTCGCGCTACCCGATAATTAACTCTACGGAAAAAAATCCGGATGATTATGCTTTAATCAAGGCTTATGCTCCGGAATCCAACCTTAAGATTATTTCCGCCGCTGCCGTCAACAGCGGTTATTTTAACATGATTCCCGATACTGACGGTTCCATGCGCTGGGCGCCGCTGGTAATTAAATTCGGCAACGATTATTATTCATCACTGCCCTTGTCTATTTTACAACAATATCTGGATTGGCCGCTGCTTTCGTTAAATTTAGCCGGCTATGGTGCGGAAAGTGTAAAAATCGGCGATACTACGATTCCGACCGACGAATCAGGAAGGCTTTTAGTTAATTTTCTGGGACCGGCCAAGACATTCCCGCACTATTCAGTGTCCGATATTCTCAATGGAAGAATTCCGGCCGAAAAAATCCGCAATAAAATTGTTATCGTGGGAGCCACTGCGATCGGCATTTATGATTTGCGGGTAACTCCTTTTGGCGCCACTTATCCCGGAGTAGAAATTCATGCAAATGTAATCGACAACATCCTGCACCGCAATTTTTTAACGCACTCCAGCTTCACCCGATTTATCGATCTTTGCTCCATTATCCTGTTTGGCCTGCTGATGGGCTTGATTATTCCCCGCCTGCGGGCAGTAACGGGCATTTTCTTTGCTCTGCTTATTCTTAGTATTTTCGTGGCTGTCAACGTGTTCATTTTTTCGAAGTTCAATGTCTGGTTGAATCTCATCTACCCCGCTCTCACTATGGCCGTTATTTATTTGGCTATCACCGTTTACCACTACATTAAGGAAGAGCAGGAAAAGAAGAAAATCCGCGGAGCCTTCCAGTATTATCTGACCGCCTCCGTCATCAACGAAATGCTCAAAGACCCAACCAAACTGAAACTCGGCGGTGACAAGAAAGATTTATCGGTTTTGTTTTCCGATATTCGCGGCTTTACGACTATTTCGGAAAAACTTACTCCGGAAGAATTGGTTCATTTGCTCAATGAATATCTTACCGCCATGACCGATGTTGTATTCAAACATGATGGAATGCTCGATAAGTACATGGGTGATGCGATCATGGCCGTCTTTGGCGCACCGCTGGATCAACCCGATCATGCCCGGCGGGCATGCCAAACAGCATTAGAAATGATGAGCGAACTCCACCGGCTGCAAAAGAAGTGGCAAACTGAAGGCAAGCCGGTATTAAATATCGGCATCGGCGTCAACAGCGGTGATATGGTTGTGGGCAACATGGGTTCGGAAATGCGCTTTGACTATACGGTCATGGGTGACATGGTCAACCTGGGCTCACGTCTCGAAGGCATTAACAAGGAATATGGCTCCAATATAATTTTCAGTGAATTCACTTATAATGCCGTTAAAGACTCCATGTGCTGCCGCGAACTGGACTGGGTAAAAGTTAAGGGCAAAAAATTACCCGTAAAGATTTACGAATTACTGGCTGAGAAGAAGGACGAAAGCAAGTTCAAAGAGCTCATCGCTGCTTTCGAAGAAGGGCTGGCGCTTTATCGCGCTTCCCGGTGGGATGAGGCAATAGCCGCATTCCAAAAAACTCTGGGTATCCGGCCGGAAGATGAAGCTGCCAAATTATATATTGAGCGCTGCAATAACCTGAAAGAAAACCCGCCGCCGGAATCATGGGATGGCGTCTTTACAATGACCAGAAAATAGGACTTTCAGGCTGAATATAAAAATGGGATTAAAAAAAGAGCATAAATATCGCAGCTGGGTCGAAGTTGATCTTGACAATTTCATCGGCAATTTGAAAGAAATAAAAAAATTAATCGGGCCACATGTTGATTTCATGCAGGCAGTCAAGGCTGATGCTTACGGCCATGGCGCCATTGAAATATCCAACATTGCCTTGAAAAACGGCGCCCGGATGCTGGGTGTCGCCAATGCCGATGAAGGAGTGCAGCTGCGTGTCAGCGGCATTGAAGCACCGATTGTCATTCTCGGACCTTCCACGGAATCGGAAATCGAAGAAATCATCAAATATAATCTGACGCCGTCCATTTCCGACCTGAACTTTGCGTGGAAACTGCAAAAAGCGGCAAAGTCCACAGACGGCAACATGTCTGTTCATATCGAAGTTGATACGGGCATGGGACGCGGCGGCACTATGCACAGCGAAGCCATCGAACTTATCCGCAATGTCCTGGCGCTTCCGGAAATCACACTGGAAGGAATTTTCACCCATCTGGCATCGAGTGAAACAATCGCCCCCTATAATGATCAGCAGTGGCAGTTGTTTTCCAATTTACTGGCAAGGCTAGACGAGCTGAACATCAAGATACCTCTGCGACACATGGATAACAGCGGCGGTATTTTAAATTATCCGCAATTTAATTTAGATATGGTGCGTCCGGGAATCATGACTTACGGTATTTATCCTTCACCCGGTACGGAAACCAAAACCGGGCTTAGCCCCGTAATGTCTTTTAAAACAACTATCGTCTTAATCAAGGATTTTCCTCCCGGATATGGCATTGGCTATAACAGCACTTACGTGACGAAATCAAAGACGCGCATTGCCACTATTCCTGTTGGCTACGGCGACGGGTACGGCTTTATTCTTTCTAACCAGGGCGAGGCTCTAATCAAAGGCAAGAGGGCGCCTCTGGTCGGGCGAATTTCCATGGATTTGTGCACTATTGATGTCACGAATATTCCCGAATGTGCTGTGGGAGATGAAGTTGTTCTTCTGGGTAAACAGGGCGATGAATATATCAGCGCGAATGAAATTGCCGCCAAAGCGCAAACGATCAGCTACGAAGTACTTTGCGCTTTGGGCAAGCGGGCACCCCGTGTTTTTTTACAAAAAGGTAAAACCGACGCGGTTGAGCCGCGGCTGCGGCGAATCTATATTCCCGGGGAGGAAAAATCCCTCGCCCGCATCGACAACATCATCCGGCATTGTTTCCAGGCCCGAACACACAACGAAGAGCTGGGCGATGCCATCTACTATGAAATGTTTGAAACTCTGTTTGGAAAAGAAGACCGGCAGCTGGAATTGCGGACCGGCTTCCGCTATGATATCAAGATTACTCAATTACCCGAAGCAACCAAGAAGACATCGCGTTTTGGCGCTTATTTTCAGGTCGGCGCCCATATTGAATATAGGAAAACCATCAAAAACAATGTTTTCATGATCGGCTGCGCTCAGAACAATCAACAATTGTCCGCCCTGCTGGAAGACCCGCGCTGTGAATATCGCTGGCTTTTGGGTGGCGGAGAGGAATTGGTCATGGAAAAGGATTTCCACGTCGAACGAGTACGTATTGATGATGAAGATATTCCGATTACCGCCGCCAAAATAACCGAGCGTGGTTACGAGGTCTGGTGCGGGAACGATAACCTGAAGAAAAAAATCAATTCAGAAGTTAAAATTGCCATAGATATTGTCACCAAGAAGGCCAAGAACAATAATATCTTCCCGATTTACCTTGTATATCCGACGCGCGGCGTCGGTATTACTTTTAATTATGAAAAGGCCGATTTGAAAAACGTACGGGTGGAAAGTTTTTTTGCCGGCAGGCACCCTTCTCCTTCGATAATTCGGGACAAGGGAAAATTCATAGAGATTAATGTATCCGATAAGGAATGGATTTTTCCCACCAGCGGCGTCATTTTCATCTGGGATATTTAATCCCGATTCTAAATAAAAGCGCTATAATTGTTGACTATTAATACCTCTGCAAATCACCTTCTCCCGCAACACGACATCCCCTCGTCCTCTGGCCAATATTCCCTTGACTTACAAGACCGAGTTTCTTATAGTTCTACCGTGAATTGCTATCATCAAAATTCAGGCACCGAGGGATAATTCGCGGATTAAATCAATGACAACAGCTGTATGGCAAGGCAAATGTCCCTGCCTTTTCCTATTATCGTTCCTTCTTGCTTACAAGCCTTATCGCTTATAACAACAGGGGAGCAGCAGATGAAAGATCAACCCGGAACAAATCAAGAACTCCTCGAAGAAAATTCATTATCCAAGCAGAACATCCGGGCAGTCCTGCATTAGAGCGAAGCGCTTTCGTTCTGGAAGCGAGAACTGTCTGCACCATGAATCTTGAGGCAATCATGAACTAGGCCCTGAATCACGGGTAGGGATGTTAGTTGGAACGATCCTTCAGAAGGGGTATAAAATGAAACTTCGGTACAGGCTTCTTTTCCTTGCTGTGATGCTGGGAATTTGTATTTTTCTCTTCACTTCCTTCTATAACCAGGCCAAACGGGAAGCCGTCAATCGTATTAATAGCGAACAGTTTATCCATGCCCGGCAGGCGGCACGGGGTATAGAAGACTTTTTTGACAACTGGACGCGTACCCTGAACGCCCTGGCGGAATCGGACCCGATCATCGATATGGACAAGGAGGGCAAAGAAGACATCAAACTCCTGTTTCGGGTAAATCAGGACAAGATCAAAGCGATCACCCGTGTAGATGCAGCAGGCGTGATTATTTACACTTTTCCTTTTAATCGCGACGCCATCGGTAGAAATATCTCTAACCAGAAGCATGTCCGCGAGATTATGAGCACTCATAAGCCCGTTGTCAGTGATGTATTTTTCGCTGTACAAGGATACGACACGGTTGCCATCCATGTTCCCGTTTTCAGGAACAATACCTACCAGGGCACGATTGCCATCACTGTCAATTTTCAGGCTCTGGCAAAGCGATACCTCGAAGACATAAAGATAGGGAATACGGGCTATGCCTGGATGATCAGCCGGGATGGCACGGAACTATACTGCCCCGTTCCCGGCCATACCGGGAAATCTGTTTTTGATAACTGTAAGGATTTTCCCTCTATCCTGGTCATGGCCGAAGATATGCTCAAGGGTCATCAGGGCTTAACCACCTACACCTTTGATAACATCCGGGGGAATAAGGTAGAGATCGTCACGAAAAATGCCGTGTACACGCCCATAAAAATCGGGAATACTTTCTGGTCGATAGTTGTTGCCTCCTCGGAAGAGGAAATTCTCTCTTCTCTGAAGGATTTCCGGGACAAACTCATCGTACTCATCGCTTTTCTGCTGCTGGCTGGAGTTGTATTTGCTTACTTTGGGTTCAAAGCCTGGTTTATCATCTCGGAAGGAGAGAAGCGCCGACAGGCCGAAGAGTTACTGTTGAAGTCGGAAGAGAAATTACGTCTGATCACAGAAAACATGTCGGATTGCGTTTCTTTAGTGGACTCAACAGGCGCATATCAGTACGTGACGCCCTCGTACAGAGAAACTCTTGGATATGACCCTGAAGACATGATTGGCATTAAAGGACTTAGCCTTACACATCCGGATGATCTGGAACGGATTGCGCAAATTTACCTGGATGGTATTAAGCAAAATTGGCGCGAAATAATATTTGAAACGAGGACACGGCACAAGGATGGGTACTATATACCAATGGAACTCAGAGTCCGATTATTGACTGATTCACAAGGGAAAGCTATAGGTGCTATCTTTGCCGGTCGGGATATAACGAAGCGACTGCAAGTGGAGGCAAAACGCCGGGAGGCTGAAGAAAATTATCGATCCATTGTCGAGAATGCCGTGGAAGGTATTTTTCAGACCACTATGGATGGTAGTTTCCTGAGCGTCAACCCTGCCTTCACCCATATTCTCGGCTATGAATCACCGGACGACCTGATGGCTGCGGTGACAGATATCCGCAGGCAGCTTTATGTCAGCCCCGAAGCGCGCGAAGAATACTTGAAATTGATCAATGAAAAGGGAGCCGTGAATGGCTTTGAAGCACAAATGCACCGTAAAGATGGCAGTATCTGCTGGATTTCCCTGAACTCCAGAGCCATCAGGTCTGCCGACGGCATTCCTTTGCATCTGGAAGGTTTTTTGACCGACATCACCGACCGCAAGCGAGCGGAAGAAAAATTGAAAGCCGCAGAAGAAACATATCGAAACATTTTTATGAATGCTCAGATCGGAATATATCGGGCAGATACGACAACAGGCATAGTGCTTGAAGCCAATGATAGTTATGCTCGCTTTGTCGGATATAAAAATCGGGAAGAGCTTTTGTCCGGCAACTTCAATATTGCAGAACGATACGCTGATCCGTCAGCTCGGAAGAAGCTGCTGGCAATCATAAAGGAGCATGGTCAGTGCGATAACTATGAAGCATTGTTCAGACGTAACGATGGCTCAGTCAAGTGGATTCGTTTTTCCGCTAAACTAATTCCTGCTAAGGGCTGGATAGAAGGAGTGGCAGAAGATATTACCGACAGAAAGCAGGCCGCAGAAGACAAACGGCTTCTGGAAGAGCGCCTGCAGCAGGCAGACAAGATGGAAGCTATAGGCATCCTGGCCGGTGGCATCGCCCATGACTTCAATAATCTGCTCATGGGGATTCAGGGCTATGCTTCACTGATATTGCGACACCTAAGTCAAAATGATCCTGCTTATGAGATGCTCTTACGAATTGAGGAACAGGTGCAAGGCGGGGCTGATTTAACCCGGCAACTTCTGGGGTTCGCCCGTGGGGGAAGATATGAAATCAAGCCCACCGACATGAACGAAATTCTTGAAAATACATCCTCCATGTTCGGCAGAACAAAAAAAGAAATCTCCCTTCACCGGCAATCGGGCAAAGACCTCTGGAGCGTGGAAGTTGACCGCGGACAAATGGAACAGGTATTCTTGAATCTGTATGTAAATGCCTGGCAAGCCATGCCTGGGGGTGGGAATATCTATCTTGCTACCCAGAATGTTCTTTTGAACGCTGAGCAAGCTCTTCTCTACTCCGTGCAGCCGGGGAAATACGTGAAAACAACAGTAACCGATACCGGCATAGGAATGGATGAGAAGACTCGAGAGCGCATCTTCGAACCATTTTTCACAACGAAGAAAATGGGACGAGGTACCGGTCTGGGACTGGCGACAGTATATGGAATCATTAAAGGGCACCAGGGCATAATCAATGTGGAAAGCGAACCCGGCCAGGGAACAACATTCACCATCTATTTGCCCGCATCGGAAAAGGACGTGATGCAGGAAAAGACGGCAGCCGGGAAAATCGTCAGGGGCACGGAAACGATCCTGCTGGTGGATGATGAAATTACAGTTCTGGAAGTCAACAAGGAACTTCTGGAGACACTGGGATACAAGGTCTATGCGGCCGGCAGCGGTCAAGAGGCTATTGCTGTTTACATGGAGAAGAAAGACAAAATAGACCTGATTGTTCTGGACATGATCATGCCGGGAATGCAGGGCTCCGAGGTATTTGATCACCTCCGGGAAATCAATCCGCTAATCCGGGTTCTTCTTTCGAGTGGTTACAGCCTCAATGGAGAAGCCCAGACAATCATGAATCGCGGCTGCAATGGCTTCATCCAAAAACCCTTTCGCCTGAATGAACTCGCCGGCAAGGTTCGGGAGGTATTGGACTGAAAAAGCAAGATGAACATTCTGGTTTTTGACAGCAGAATGTGTTAATTCATTGCCCATCTGAGTTTCGGGCAATGAATATTTTTAGGAATGTAGTTATCAATTGGGAAAGGAAGGACAGCTATGGCAATAACAGCCAATAAAGGAATCTTGTTGGAAAGCGGTACCAACGAATTAGAGATAATCGAGCTTTATGTCGATGAGGATGGTGGTAATGGTGGTAATGGTGGATATCGCGGTTACTACGGTGTCAACGTAGCAAAGGTGGTCGAAATTATCAGCCTGCCCGCCCAAATCCATAAACCACCTAATGCAGCCAACTTTGTTGCCGGCGTTTTCAACCACCGCGACAAGGTCATCATCCTTGTGGACCTCGCTATCTGGCTGGGCAAAGAACGCTCCCAGGAGAAACCTCCGATTGTCATCATCACGGAGTTCAACCAAGTCACATCCGCATTCCTGGTTTCCGGGGTCACGAGAATCCACCGCACCAGCTGGGCCAATATCAAACCTTTGGATGTTTACCTGCAAAGATTCTCGGAAGCAATTACAGGCATGATTCTCCTGGAGAACAAAACAGTTCTTATGCTCGACCTCGAAAGGATCATCAGTGAGCTCGATCCCCGTCTAGCCGTACCCAAACTTCCGGAAGGCCGAAACGAGGCGGCAGCATCTGAGGCGCTGACTACCGCAATGAAATACCCCTTGAAGGTTCTCCATGCTGACGACTCGGGAATGATACGCAGGGCAACAAAGCAACTCCTCGAAGAGGAGAAAGAATTCATCGTTACTTCGGTGGTGGATGGCAGAGAAGCCTGGACATACCTGGAAGACTTGAAGAAAAAGGCCGTTACGGAGAATAAGCCTGTTACCGATTTTCTCGATGTCGTTATTTCGGACATTGAAATGCCGGAAATGGACGGTTACCATCTGTGCCAAAAAATTAAAAGCGACTCTGACCTTATAATACTGCCCGTTATTCTCTTTTCTTCCCTGATCACAGACAAATTGCGCCACAAGGGTGAATCCGTGGGCGCCGACTGCCAACTCGCCAAACCAAGCCCGGCGGAACTTGTAAGTATCTTAAAAGAGATCGTGGCCAGAAGGATGACACAATAATCAGTTCAGGAGCATGTTATGTTCAAAAAGATTTTCGGGTTAGCCACAGCCATGTTGGTTATCTTTATGGCGAATGTAACCGGAGCTGCGGAAAACACAGCACCCCCCGTGGGAAGGCCCCTGCCGGAAATGGAATTACTACTGCCGAATAATTCTGGCGAGCTTAAATATCTGGGATTGCGATCTTCCGGAAAAACATTCCAGATCAGCCAGATAAAAGCAAGAATTGTAATTTTACAAATATACAGCATGTACTGCCCTTATTGCCAGGCCGAGGCTCCCAATGTCAACCGTCTTTCCGGATTGATCGAGAACAATCCGGCTCTGAAAGATCAAGTTAAAATTATCGGCATTGGCGCTGGCAACACTGCATTTGAAGTTGGAACTTATAAGAGGAAATATGCAGTCGCCTTTCCGCTGATTCCTGATGAAGATTTTAAAATCCATAAGATTATGGGTGAGGTGCGAACGCCATACTTTATCGCCGTGAAGATAACCGGCGGACACACGGAGGTCATCTATTCACGCCTGGGTGCACTGGAAAATATTGATCTTTTTCTGGCAGGGCTTGTAAGATCAGCTGGACTGAAATAGGAGGAGATGATGAAAAAAACGGCAATTCTGCTTGCCTTAGTTGTTTGTTTTTTCGCTTGTAGCGCTTATGCCGCATCCGATGCCTTTAAAAACAATATTTATAACCCCGGAGAACTCCAGCCGATAGATAGCGTATTAAAAGTCAAAGTGGGGCAGATTGCTCCCGATTTCACGCTAAAATCCATTAGTGGCAAAACAGTTTCTCTTCAGGATTTTCGCGACAGGAAGAATGTGGTAGTTTCCTTTGTGCCCGCGGCATGGACACCGGTTTGTTCCGATCAATGGCCGGGTTACAATATTATTGCGGATATATTCACCAGCAATGATTCTGTTTTATTGGGAATTACAGTGGATAATATTCCCACTCTTTTTTCCTGGACAAACCAGATGGGGAAACTGTGGTTTGAAGTTCTTTCTGATTTCTGGCCGCATGGGACAGTAGCAGCAAGCTTCGGCGTGTTGCGTTCCGACGGTACAGCAGAAAGAGCACTGTTCGTGATTGATAAAAAAGGCCTTATCCGCTACATTGACATCCATAATATTAATCAACGTCCCCGCCTGGAAGACCTGGTGCGGGAACTGGAAAAACTGAACAAATAAATTGGCTATCGTCAGATCAGCCGGTAAGTAGTAGCAACCGATGAATAAAATTGAAGCCGAGGGCGTTAATTCTGTAAACGGCCGCCTGTCACTAAAAGAAAATGCCACCGCGATTATTCTTGCCGGAGGTAAAAGCAGCCGGATGGGCCAGGATAAAAGCCTTCTTTCCGCTAACAACCTTACTCTGATCGGGAAAATCGTTTCTCAGCTGGAAGATCATTTCCAGGAAATTATTATCGGCGCCAATGATCTAGAAAAATACCGCTTTTTAAACTTGCCGGTTATTCCGGATCTGGAAGAAGGCAAAGGGCCGTTGATGGGGATATACTCAACGTTATTGCGTTCCAACCATGAAATAAATTTTGTGGTGGCCTGTGATATTCCGGATCTGGATATTCAATATATTAAGGAGTTAATCCGGCAGGCAAAAGATCACCAAATAGTCATCCCCACTTGGAAAAATGGGAAACACGAACCTTTATTTGCGGTTTACAGAAAGTCAATTCTGGATAATATAAAAAAACTGCTCGCCGCAGACCAAAGAAAAATCAGCCTTTTGTTCCAGTCAACGGATGTTAAATATATGCCGTTGCCGGATGAGGTGAAATGGTACAAGAATTTGAATACGATGGAAGACTACAAAAAATACATTAAACAATGATTGTCCCGGGTAGAAGATAATTATGATTTCTTTTGAAGAAGCTTTTACCATAATCATAAATTCCGCTTTTACAATGGAAATGGAAGCTGTAGAACTATTTCATTCACTAAACAGAGTGCTGGCTTGCGACATCCAATCGGATACCGACATGCCCCCCTTTAATAAATCCGCGATGGACGGCTATGCCTGCCGCAGAGCGGATTTACAGGAAATTCTCAGCGTCATCGAAATCATTCCGGCCGGTCGCAGCCCGCAAAAAACTGTTTCCAAGAATGAATGTTCGAAGATAATGACAGGGGCGATAGTACCCCGGGGAGCTGATTGCGTAGTCAATGTGGAAAACACTCAAACCCTCCCGGAAAATAAAGTCCGGATCACGGATAGTAATATTCCGGACAATATCTGCTATCAGGGGGAAGATATTCAACTCGGTGAAGTTGTCCTCTCCCGGGGTGCATTGATTTTACCTCAGCATATCGCTATGCTGGCCAATGCCGGGATCAGCAATGTCCCCGTTTACAAAAAGCCCCGCATCAGCATTATCACTACGGGAAGCGAACTTAAGGAACCGGGAGAAGCCCTACCGGCGGGCTGCATCCGCAACAGCAACAGTTACCAGTTGATCGGGCAGGTGCAAAGAATGTTTATTCAGCCAGAATATCTGGGGATTGCCGGCGATACGGAAGATTTATTAGATCAGCTGATCCGGAAGGCTTTGCAGACAAGCGACGTGGTTCTTCTCTCCGGTGGTGTTTCCATGGGTGATTATGATCTGGTTCCGGCGGTACTGAAGGCCAATGGCGTCAACATTCTATTTGACAGAGTTGCCATGCAGCCCGGCAAACCAATGACATTCGGGACTAAGGATAAAACCGCGATATTCGCTTTCCCGGGTAATCCGGTTTCTGTTTTCTTCCCCTTTGAAATTATGGCCAAACCCTTTATTTACAAATTAATGGGGCATGACTATGCTCCCCAGACTTTTCCTCTGATCACCGGAACCGATTTTAAACGCAAAAAAAGTGATCGCCGGTCTTTTGTCCCCGTTAGATTTGAAAACGGTAAAGTATTCCCACTGGAATTCCATGGTTCCGCGCATATAAATGCTTTATGCTTTGCCCAAGGGATTATTTCTTTCCCGGTAGGTGTGTTGGAAATTAAAAAAGGCGAAAATGTTGATGTTATCTTCCTGTAAATCAGGGGATAATATTTATTTCCCAGCCTTCCGGATTAATTTCTGAAAATCCTGATCAGCTGTGTGCAGGAGTTTCTCGACATCTTTCTCTAGTTCTTCGAACCGGGTGATAATCGCCCGGGCCTGCTCGGTCAATTGCATGGACTTATCGTGCACGCCAATATCAACCAGTTTCATCCCCATCCGTTCTTCCGAGGCTTTTAATCTGCCCCAGGCGGCCCGATAAGACATTCCCAGTTTTTTGGCGGCGGCATTGAGGCTCTTCTGCTCATCTACGGCCTGGAGAATATTGTCTCGTCCCCTGCCGAAAACCACTTTCCCGTCTTTTTCAATCCAGATTTTATACTTGATTTCCATAGCTTACGACCACTCCTCTGCCCTGGTCATTTTTCTTATAAGGGCGATGACCATAAAATGTCAATAAAATTAATTGTCAGCCAAATCTTTTTTATGACTGTGCTTTATGTAACATATTTACTTTTTTGTGACTTTCGGTCTTTTATGCTGCAGTTGACATAGACCAAATTTGACATAGATATCGGAAGGTTTTATGCAAATTACACGAATTAAGACCTTTGTGCGTTGACATAAAGACAATAGTTTTGTATGAAAACGATCATTGCGTATGCCACATTTGACATATGTCATTATTGTCAGAAATGATTTATAGGAGAACTGAGCATGAACGACACATTTATTCTAAACTCGAAAGAGACCGGATTTAAACCGGGACAAATGATTCTGGATGCGGCACGCAATGGCGGGATTGAAATTCCTACTCTGTGCTATCTGAAGGGTGCTTCGCCCACCGGTTCCTGCCGGATCTGCCTCGTCGAGGTTAAAGGCGCGCGATCACTGATGGCGGCCTGTTCCACACCGGTATCGCCGGGAATGGAAGTGTTCACCGATACCGATCTTGTCCATCGTGCCAGAAAAATGAACGTCGAGTTACTGCTGGCGAGCGGCAGGCATAACTGCCTGATGTGCGAAGCCAACGGCAATTGCCGCCTGCAAGATCTGGCCTATTTCTATAAAATTACTCAACTGCGATTTAAAGAAAAGGATGAAAAGGATATTTATCCGACGGAGGATCAAAATCCCTTTATCGTCCGCGATTTCAGTCGTTGCATTCTCTGCGGACGTTGTGTACAGGCCTGTAATGACTTGGTTGTCAATCGGGCAATTTCCCAGGGCTATCGCGGTGCAAAAAGCAAAATTGTCACCGGCGGCGATAGACCCTACGATGAAAGCGAATGCGTTTTCTGCGGCCAGTGCGTGGAAGTATGCCCGGTTGGTGCGCTCACGGAGAAGAAAGCCAAAGGCCTGGGCCGCCCCTGGGAAACGAAGAAAATCCGCACCACCTGCCCCTACTGCGGCGTGGGTTGCCAACAGTGGTTGCATGTCCATGACGGCAAAATTGCCAAAATCACCGCCGTCGAAGACGCCCATCCCAATCAGGGCCGTTTGTGCGTGAAAGGCCGTTTCGCCTACGACTTTATTTATTCCGCAGAAAGGCTTAAAACACCGCTGATTCGGGAAACCAATGGAGAGTTCCGCGAGGCCTCCTGGGATGAAGCCCTCAATCTGGTCGCCAAAAAATTCAAAGAGATTATTAAAAAAGACGGCCCGGACGCCATTGCCGGTGTCAGCTGCGCCCGCAGCATCAACGAAGATTCGTATCAAATGCAGAAACTTTTCCGCGCGGCGATCGGAACAAACAACATCGATCACTGCGCCCGTACCTGACACGCTCCCACTGTCGCGGGTCTCGCGACTTCATTCGGGTCCGGTGCAATGACCAATTCTTTTGCTGATTTTATGAAGGCCAAGATGATCTTGGTCATCGGTTCCAATATGACCGAAGCGCATCCGGTTGCTGCAACATTTGTGAAAGACGCAGCCGTTGGCGGCGCCCAGTTGATCGTTGTCGATCCTAGGCGTACGGATCTGGTGGATTTCGCTCAGCTTCATGTGCAAATTCAAGTCGGCTCCGATGTGGCTCTGATCAATGGTGTCATGAATGTACTCATTAGCGAAAATCTTTACGACAAAGATTATGTTGACTCCTGCACGATGGGGTTTGATGAGCTCAAAAAGAAGGTGTTGGAGTATCCGCCCGAACGCGCTGCCGAAATAAGCGGCGTTTCCGCCGATACGATTCGTAATCTTGCCCGGAGGCTGGCCGCAGTCAAACCGGCAATGCTGATGTACACCCTGGGTATCACCGAACATATTTGTGGCGTAAACAACGTTATGTCCTGCGCCAATCTCCAGATGCTTTTGGGCAATGTTGGTTTTGAGTGCGGCGGCGTCAATCCGCTGCGCGGCCAGAACAACGTTCAAGGCGCTTGCGATATGGGCGCGCTGCCTAATGTCTTTCCCGGCTATCAAAAGGTCGATAACCCGCAGGCTCAAGAGAAATTTATGAAGGCATGGAAAGTTAAATCTCTTCCCAATAAGCCCGGCATGATGATGCCCACGATGATGGAAGGTTTGACCACCGGAAAAATTAAAGCATTTTATGTCTTCGGTGAGAACCTGGCCAACACCGAGCCGGATATTCATCATGTTGAACATTGCCTGGAATCGGCGGAATTTTTGGTCTGTCAGGATATATTCCCTACAGAAACAACGCGTTTTGCGCATGTAATACTGCCGGCGGCAGCCTGGAGTGAGAATGACGGCACCTTTACCAGTTCGGAGAGGCGCGTCAACCGCGTGCGCACGGTTAGTCAACCACCGGGCGAGGCCAAGCCCAACTGGTGGATATTCAAAGAAATAGCCAAGAGAATGGGACACAAATGGAAATCGGATAGTGCCGAGGAAATATGGGATAACGAAGTATCGGTGCTCGCTCCGGCGCTGGCCGGAATAAAATATGCCCGACTGGAAAATGACGGAATCCAGTGGCCGGCTCCCAGCGAAGATCATCCCGGCACCGCTACGCTGCATAAGGATGGTTGTTTTACCTGCGGCTTGGGCGTGCTCAAACCCATCGACTGGATACCACCGGCGGAAGTTCCCGATCAAGAATATCCAATGGTGCTCTCCACCGGAAGACGTCTGTACCATTACCACACTCGGACACAGACGGGACGTTGCCAGGGTATTAATGAATTACTAAGTGAAGAAACAGCCGATATCTCCGCAGCAGATGCCGAGTCCAAGGGCATTGCCGACGGAGAGATGATTTCCGTAAAATCGCGGCGCGGTGAGGTCACAGTCAAGGCTCGTGTAACCTCGCAGGTTCCGCAGGGACTGGTCTGGATGGCCTTCCATTTCCGGGAAGCCTGCGCCAATTGGCTCACCAATCCGGTCTATGACCCGATTACCCAGACAGCGGAATACAAAGCTTGCGCCGTAAGGATTGATAAACTTAAATAGAAGAGGTCAAAACATCCCGCGAAAATAGCGGGATGTTTTTTGCAAACTTATATGCTATTAATAACATACAGGAATACTTTTAAATGAAAGTAGTAACTATGAATAATTGCCGGATTGTTATTGCGCTTATTCTGATCACCCTGCTGAGTCCCTTTTCCGCCTTGGCCAAGGAAAAAATTTCCGTGGCGGTAGCGGCAAACTTTATTTCCGCTTTCCAGGAAATTGCGGCTGACTTTGAGAAAAAAACGGGAGTAAAAATCGAGGGTACTTTTTCTTCCGCTGGCAATCTATACAGCCAGATAAAAAACGGCGCCCCTTATGACCTGTTTCTTTCCGCCGATGAACAAAGGCCTGCTCTTCTACAAAAAGAGGGATTGACAGAAGGAACTTTCATTTACGCCCGGGGAAAGGTGATTCTTTGGTCGGCCAATAAGGATTTCTGCAAAGCAGCAACCTGGCAGGACGCTTTGAAAAACAACCGGATCAAAAAGATTGCGATAGCCAATCCTCTGACCGCCCCTTACGGAACCGCTGCTAAAGAGGCACTGCAAAAATCCGGATTGGCGGATGCTCTGCAAAGCAAATTGGTCAACGCCCAGGACATTGCTCAGTCTTTTCAATATGCGAGCACATCGGCGGTTGACGCCGGTTTCTGTTCACTGTCGGTCACGGCCAGCTCTGAAGGAAAGAGCGGTTGCTTCTATCTGCTTGCACAAGCCCCGGATATTGTTCAAGCGGCCTGTATTTTGAAAAGGACAAAAAACCGCACATTAGTGGAACAGTTCGCGGCATTTTTAAGTTCGCCGGAGACCCAAAAGATTAAAACAAAATTTGGATACCGTTAAATGGATTATCTCGCGCTTTACGTCACATTAAAACTCGCTTCGTTTACAACGATCTTTCTGATGTTGATCGCTGCCCCCATCGCTTATCTGCTGGCCTACACCCGTTTCCCGGGAAAGTCGCTGATGGAGGCATTGATCTATTTGCCGATGGCGCTGCCGCCGACGGCCATCGGTTTTTATCTGCTGGTGGTAATGGGGCCGAAAGGATTTGCCGGACAGGCCTGGGAAACCATCACCGGAGGATCTCTGCTCTTCACCTTCCTGGGAATCACTATCGCTTCGATTATTTACTCTATTCCCTTTGCTGTCCAGCCGATGAAGGCGGCATTCCAGAAAATCGACCAACGCCTCCTGGATGCTGCCTATATTCTCGGTCTGTCCAAGCGGACGGCATTTTTTCGGGTGATCATTCCCAACTCTGTAAGCGGGATTGCCGCCGCCGCTGTTTTAGTTTTTCTGCACAGTATCGGGGCGTTCGGAGTTCTCTTGATGGTCGGCGGGAGTATTCCGGGAGAAACCAAGGTTGCCTCCATCGCCATCTACGAAGCAGTGGAAACCATGAATTATTCGGCCGCAGGCATGATCGCGCTCAGCTTCATTCCAGTCAGTTACGCCTTTTTATTATTGATTAATAAACTCAACGAGGACTCCCGCACATGACCATCTCCGCTTCTTTTAAGAAGAGATTGCAATACTTTGATCTGGATATATCGTTTACCTGCGCGACGGAAAGCATGATGGTTATGATCGGCCCCTCCGGCGGCGGCAAAACAACCATCATCCGCATGCTGGCGGGCCTTACAACACCGGATGAAGGGCGGGTGACCTTTGGCGATGAAGTCTGGTTTGATTCAGCGGACCGCATTAATATTGCGCCGCAGAAACGCCGTTTGGGTTATGTGTTTCAGGATTACACGCTTTTCCCTCATCTCAATCTCTATGACAACGCAGCGTTTGCCGCAGCAAACAAAAAAGAAGTCGATGACCTCTTTGATCTGTTCAAAATTAGTCATTTGCGAAAACGCAAGCCGCACATGGTTTCCGGCGGCGAGCGTCAGCGCTGCGCGCTTTGCCAGGCGCTGGCCAGGCATCCCCGGCTGCTGTTGCTGGACGAACCGTTTTCCGCCCTCGATGTGATCACGCGCCGGGGCTTACGCGAAGAACTCAAGAACCTGAAAGGCACGCTTTCGTGCCCCATTATTTATGTGACACATGATATTAATGAGGCGCTATTTCTGGCTGATGAAATTATGCCTGTCGTTGACGGTAAAAATGACGACCAATGGCTGCAGCGCAGTATTACCCGCGAACCGGCAACGGAAGGATCTAGCCGCGCGGCGCGCGAACCAAGATTGGCGCTGGTATACTAAAAATTAAAGGAGCTCCATATTTTATGAACATCTGTACCTATTCCTACGAAGAATATCTCCATCTGGTCAAATCTTTTCACGGCCATCTCGCGCCGGGACTGATTATCGGCGGTTTTATCGTTGATCTGGCAATGAAAAATCTACCGGAAGGGGAATTCTTTGATGCCATCTGCGAAACGCCGGTTTGTCTTCCCGACGCTGTTCAGATTTTAACCCATTGCACTATCGGCAACGGTTGGCTCTCCATTGTTCCTTTCGGCCGGTTTGCCGTCACCCTGTATGAGAAATACACCGGCAAAGGTGTACGGGTTTATCTGGACACCGAAAAACTGAATGCCTGGCCGGAAGTGCGCGACTGGTATCTGAAAAAGAAAAAAAAGAGCGAACAAGATCCTGATCTTCTCCTGGCGCAAATCAAGGAGGCAGGACACGGACTGCTGGGCATCCAGCGTGTACAAGTCGAGCCGGAAAAAGTTCGCCGCAAGAAAATGGGTCCGTCAGGTATTTGTCCGGTTTGCGGCGAGGCTTATCCCTCGAAAGATGGCGATTCCTGCCGCAACTGTCAGGGCGAAACTCCTTATACGGACGTGGTTCGCCTCAGTGAAGCAAAACAAAAATGTGCCGGTTGTTAAAACACGATGGCAATGCTCAAACTAGGCGATACCCTGAAGCGCCTTTACAAAAAAACAGAATCCTCGGCAAAAAAAAGGCGGATTGCCGATCTGTGCGTAGGATTAAGTTATGTGGGGGTGAAACTGGATAATCATGTGGCTGGTATCGCCGCAATCCTGCCAGACGTTGCACACGGGGACCGCACCGTTTTACCGGACAGAAGCCGCTGCGCCGGTACTGATGCGTCCCATTTACTGAAATGTCTTATTGCCGGCAAAAACTCCCTACATCTGGCCATCGGCCTGGCTACGGCCAACGCCCTCATCAAGTGTTCTGCCGACAGCAGGGAAGATCGTGAAGCAACCAGCTATTTAAACCTTCAGCCTGGCGAAAAAGTAGCCATGGTTGGACTATTCGCACCGCTTACGGAACGAATCCGGGCTACCGGCGCCATCCTGACGGTGATCGAAAAAAATCCTCAACGCCTGGAATTGCTCTCGGCGGCGGAAAAACAACGAGCGCTCCGGGATTGCAATGTCGCGATCATCACCGCCACCACACTTTTAAATGGCACCTTTGAGGAAACTATTAACTGTCTGGGCAAGCCACGCTCCGTCGTTCTTCTGGGACCATCCACACCGCTACAGTCTGCAATTTTCCAAGATACGCCGGTCACGCACCTCGGCGGCGCTCGCGTCGCCGATACCGGGCGAGCGTTCCAGATTATCTCGGAGGGTGGAGGAACTCCAGCCCTGCGGCCCTATCTGCACTTTGTGAATTTGATATTATAACCTGGCTTTTTATCATCAGTGGTCAAGAATGAATTCCCCGCCGGCTTCGATTATCCCTATGACCTGTAAATGACTGTGCCAACAGGCTTTCCATTCAGGGCCTTTGTAAGGTTGCCCTTCGCCAGGCCGTTAATGATCTGAATCTTATCGAGAACCTCGCTGTTGAGAAGGATTTCCAGACAGGGCCGTTCGATGACCAGATCATCCAGTTCCCTTGCCAGAAGATCTTTCACGCTGATTTCAGGTATAAACGATGCCTTGCTGTTTTTCTTCGGATCATCCGTATAAAGCCCCCTCTCGTCCTTGACGAAAATGCAGCTGCGGGCGCCGATTAAATTGGCGATGATCAGCGTACCCACATCGGTACGATGAATGGGAATGCGAGACTTTGTAACGGGTAGAGCAAAATAGTCGTAAGGCGGCATACCGTGCATCACAGGAATACAATCCTGGGCAAAGTAATTTGATAGCTTCGTGATTTCGTCATGGCCAATCTTAATGCCGCCCCAGGGGGCCAGGAGTGTCGAAACCAGCAGTGCGTTCTGTTCGGAGACGGAACTTCCGAATTTGGCGATTATGCCGGTCGGCATACCCAATTCCAGCCCTATGGAATAAATATGTCGGCTGCGCGTACCGCCGCCCGTCGTCAGAATGATCTTGTGCTTTTTCTTGTTAGACACGACTTCTTTTAAAATCGCCGGCAATGCCTTTACGCCTCGATCGCAAATGGATTGTCCTCCGATCTTAACGACATTAACATCAGGAAAAAGCCGCTGCTGGGGAGCAATCTTAAGGCTTTCCATAAATGTCTTGCCCACTAAACTCTCCCCCATGAGTTTGCTTTTCACATGCAGCCTTCGTCCGTCTCGTTCTCTGTATAGCGCCATAACTTATTCCTTAACCACAATCTCGTCTTCCTTTACTTTGCCATCTTTGGGAGCCTTGAGCAGGATCAGATCTGCCCCCACAGATTCGGCAATTTCTTCCAGCTCTTTTTTCCTCAGGTGGTCGGCATAAAAAGTGATGCCCACATTAGCAACGGCCACCAGTTTGAAGCGTGGTTTCTTTTCTTTGGTTCCCACTTTATGCCGCTCGCGATAAAATATTTTCCCTGACATAAATACACCTCCCTAAATCTTTTGTTTGCTCGGGTTTCTTTTTTTTCCCAGGCTTTCCCAGCGGCCAGCGCCTGCTGGTTTTACTGGAAGCACAATGGCATGCCCCCAAAGCCTGGGTCTGAGCCAACCTTTTGTATCCACCACATCTTCCGGACAAGGGCAACAGGCGTCCCGATCCAGAGAAACAACACGAATGCCTTTTTGCATTAACGCTGAAACGGCCACCAGAGCAGGAAATGTTCTCAGACCTGCATACTCGATAAAGCGGCCGGTCCAGCCCGATGCCGTAAGGCCGACTGCCGCGGCGGCTCCAATTATACCGTCGTTTGTACCGCCGTGACCCGATAGATGGGCTGCACCCACCGCTTGCTTGGCGTCGTGTTGGGATACGACTTTAGCCGTGCACAAGAGTCCGAATGACTCCAGCGCAGACAGGGCCGGATGACCTTCGCCAACCAGACAAATACCGGGATCACTTCCCGGTGAAGACATGGTTTCCAGATGAGTGATCGCTATTTTTTTCAACGATTCGACAAAAGACACATCATGACATTCTATCACCACACAGGCCGCACTGTTATGGGATGTATAAGGTATCCTCGGGTCAACAAGCAACTGCTGCCGGACAACACCCCACATTTTACATCCCGCAGGGAGGAACTGTTCAAATAGTCGGGCCAGCTTTCCGGTTCCCATATCCGATCCCAGAACATCCGTATCATCAAAACCGATATAAACTCGCATTTTTCTTTTCCTTGGTGTCAATGGTTGAACTATAAAGTTGTCAATTTTGTATGTCAATCACTTAATAACGACCGTAAAATATAAAATGGTCAAATTGAACTTTTCTTTCGTTTTTATTTTTTTATGAATAAAAGTCATTTGTCTTATTTCTGGCAGTTCAAAAGATGCTGCATGACCACGATCTCATTATTCTTTTCTACTTATGTCATAAATGACATAAGTAGATGAATTTACTCATTTTTTACCGTTGACAACAGCCCTCATTAACTATATATGTTTTTACCTTGTTAAAGCGATATTTTTGAGAAAAAAGCCGTGTTCTTTATCCTCAGGTTTTTCCCAAACAGCTTTTTGACTGAAAACCATTTGCAGTCCAGGAAGCGACTGTCTCGCAAAGGTTAAAGATCATAAAATAATATTTATAAATCATAATGAAAGGAGAAGGATTTCATGAACGTCACCAGAAGAGGTTTCTTAAAGATTTCCGGAGCTGTGGTGGCAACAAGCGGGTTAGGCATCAGCCTTAAACCGATCGCCGCTCACGCCCAGCCCTTGAAAATCAAGTACGCCAAAGAAACCACTACCGTTTGCCCTTATTGTTCCGTGGGATGCAGTATTATCGTATCCGTGCGCGACGGCAAGGTCATCAATACCGAGGGGGATCCCGATAGTCCCATCAACAAAGGTTCTCTGTGCAGCAAGGGCGGTTCGATCTATCAGATGGCCGTCAACGAGAATCGTCTGGGCAAACCGCTTTACCGCGCTCCTTTCGCTACTGCGTGGAAAGAAGTTGAATGGGAATGGGCACTGGACAAAATCGCTAAAAACGTGAAGAAAAGCAGAGACATCAGCTTTAAGAAGACCAACGATAAAGGAGAAGTCGTCAATCGTACAGAGGGTATTGCTTCTGTCGGCAGCGCGGCGATGGACCTGGAAGAATGCTTTACGTACCAAAAATTCCTGAGGGGGTTGGGCCTTGTTTATATTGAACATCAGGCCCGCATCTGACACAGTCCAACTGTACCGGCTCTGGCAGAGTCGTTCGGACGCGGCGCAATGACCAACCACTGGAATGATTTTAAAAACAGTGACGTAATTCTGATTATGGGAAGCAATCCGGCTTCCAACCATCCTGTTGCTTTCAAGTGGATCCAGGAGGCTATCGACAAGAGAGGCGCAAAACTGATCTGTGTGGACCCACGGTTCACGCAATCGGCTGCTAAAGCTCACCTCTATGCCCCCCTGCGATCAGGCACCGATATCGCTTTCCTGGGCGGTATGATCAAATTTATACTGGATAAAAATCTGATTCACCATGAATATGTTGTCAGCTACACCAATGCTTCTTTCCTGGTGAATCCGGCATTTAAAATGCCGGGAGAGAATAACGGTGTGTTTTCCGGATTGGTGTCCGGCAAGTATGAAAAAGACACCTGGTCGTATCAGACGGACGCAGAAGGGGTCATTAAAAAAGACAAGACATTGCAAGATCCCAACTGTGTTTTCCAGCTGATGAAAAAACACTATTCCCGTTATAATACGAAACTTGTTTCGCGGATCACCGGAACACCCGAAGACAAACTTCTGGAAGTTTACAAAATTTACGGCTCCACGGGAAAACCGGACAAAGCCGGTGTTGAGCTTTACGCGATGGGCTGGACGCAGCATACTGTAGGTGTGCAAAATATCCGGACTATGTGCATCATCCAGCTGCTTCTGGGCAACATGGGTATCGCCGGCGGTGGAGTCGCAGCCATGAGAGGTGAATCCAACGTTCAGGGTTCTACTGATCACGGGCTTTTGTTCCATATCTGGCCCGGCTATCTGGGTGCTCCTACGGCATCACTAAAGACACTTAAAGATTTTAATGAAAAGCGGACTCCGAAAACCAAGGAGAAAGACAGCCTTAACTGGTGGAAAAATACTCCCAAATATTCGGCCAGCTTCCTGCGTTCCATGTACGGAACAAATCTGACCATTGATGATGCCTATCAAATTATGCCCAAACTCGATGACGGCGGGAATTATTCATGGCTGACGATCTTCGACCAGATGTATAAAGGCAAGTTCACCGGCTTCTTTGCCTGGGGCATGAATCCGGCCTGTAGCGGTGCCCATTCCAATAAAACTCGCCAGGCCATGACCAAACTCGACTGGATGGTTAATGTCAACTTGTTTGACAACGAAACCGGCTCCTTCTGGCGCGGTCCGGGAATGGACCCCACCAAAATCAAGACGGAAGTCTTTATGCTTCCCGCCGCTTCTTCTATCGAAAAGGAGGGCAGCATAGCCAACAGCAGCCGTTTAATGCAGTGGCGCTATAAGGCCATCAATCCGGTTGGTTCATCCAAGCCGGATGGGGATATCATGAGCGAGCTTCACTTCAAGATTCAGGATCTCTACGTCAAGCAGGGCGGTCCGCTGAAGGAAGCGATCACGAAACTTACCTGGCCATATGGCAAAAAAGTAGGTCATGAATTCCATTACGAACCCCGCACAGTAGCCAAGGAGATTAATGGCTATTTCCTGGAAGATAAGAAGCTGGAAAATCCGACGAAAAAAGGTGAGTTCAAGGAATTTAAAAAGGGAGACCTTGTTCCGACTTTCGCCTGGCTCCAGGCTGATGGTTCCACTTCTTCCGGTTGCTGGGTTTACTGCGGTTCCGTTAATGAAAAAGCTAATCTCGCCATGCGCAGAATTTCCAAAGATACCTCGGGCATCGGTTTGCATTCCGAGTGGGCATGGTGCTGGCCGATTAACCGCCGCATTATTTACAATGGCGCTTCGGTTGATCCTAAAGGTAACCCCTGGGATCCTAAACGGGCGGTTATCAAATGGGATGGTGAAAAATGGACCGGTGATGTTCCCGATGGTGTCGGTAATCCCGGCTCCGGTCGGCCGCCGTTTATCATGAAACCGGACGGTGTGGCTAGTCTCTATGGTCCGGGCTTAGCCGACGGTCCTTTCTCCGAACACTACGAACCGATGGAGTGTCCTGTGGAGAAGAATATCATGTCGCCGCAGAAGAACAATCCGGTCATTAAACGGTTCGACGCCAGCGGCGTCGGTTCCGATATGGATGTTTATTCCGGCGTGACAACTTGTGATCCGCGTTTCCCTTTCATCGGCACAACTTATCGTGTCAGCGAGCATTGGCAAACCGGTGTTCTCACCCGTTGGTGTCCGTGGCTGGCGGAAATGCAGCCGGGCATGTTTGTAGAGATGAGCCAGGAACTGGCCAAAGAAAGAGGTATTGTCAACGGAGATAAGTGCATAGTTAAGTCCGCACGGGGCGAAGTAGAAGCAACGGCGATAGTCACTCCCCGTTTCAAACCATTTAACATTGATGGAAACACAATTCATGAGGTTGGCATTCCCTGGCATTATGGCTGGATCACGACGGCCGACAGGAAATATGAACCAAATGACAAGAAGCCGGAAGTACACACCTTCGGTGATGCGGCGAATATTTTAACATCGACCATTGGTGACGCTAACACCATGATCCCGGAAAGCAAAGCTTTCATGGTCAATGTTGCAAAGAAGGGGGTGAAGTAATATGGCCGAGAAAATTAAACTATACGATGATTCCAAATGTACCGCTTGTCGCGGTTGTCAGCTGGCCTGCAAACAGTGGAATGGACTGAAAGCCGGACAGACGGCAAACACCGGCACATACCAGAATCCGCCTTCTTTGCAGCCTAATACCTATATGATGATCCACTATCAGGATTATGTTGATCCCAAGGGTGATGTGAAATGGCTTTTCCGCAAAGAAGCTTGTATGCATTGTACCAACGCGGCTTGTGTAACGGTTTGCCCCAGTGGCGCTCTTTACTACAATAAAGAATTTAAGACCGTCGGGTTAAACCATGACAAGTGCATTGGCTGTAAGGAATGTGTTGCAGCCTGTCCGTTTGAAGTTCCCCGTTATGATACCAAAACAGAGAAAGTTTATAAATGCGATATGTGTGAAAGCCGCATTACTAATGGCCTTGATCCGGCTTGTGTCAAGGCTTGTCCCACCGGAGCCCTTAAATGGGGGGATAAAGAAACAATGCTGGGCACAGCAGCCAAACGTAAGGAATATTTAGGCGCCGTTGCCTCCACTTATGGTGACAAGTTCGTGGGCGGAACACATTTCATGTACGTCTTGAAAGAAAATCCGGCCGTTTACTCAGGACTTATGAAGGACCCGAAAGTGCCTTTCTCGGTTACTGTCTGGAAGAACTGGTTAAAGCCGCTTAGTCTGCTGGCCGCGGGAGGAGTTCTGGCAGGATCCTTCCTCCATTATGTTCTGCACGGGCCCAAGAGACCTGATCCGGAGCCAACTGATGAAAAGACGGAAGGAGGAAAGTAAAATGAAAAAAGGAATGATTAAAGTAACTTCCGGCTACGAAAGATTTGTGCACTGGATGCTGGCCATTTCCTGTCTGCTGTTGTGTTACACAGGAATGGGGATGATGTATGACTATCTGAACTTTTTCGGCGCCGTTATGGGCGGATTGAAGGGTTTGAAAGTTGTGCATAACTTTACGGGTGTGGTTTTCGGAGTGGCGCTTCTTCTGGCCATACAGATGTGGTGGAAAGAAGCCGGTGTGTTTGTTTTTCCGGAAGATATTAACTGGATTATGACGGCAGGCGGTTATCTGTGGCATGTGGACAAAGTACCCGAAACAGGCAAATACAATCCCGGTCAGAAGATGTTCTTCCTGACTGTGGCGGCCTTTGGCCTACTCATGTTTGTCACCGGTTTTTTTATGTGGTTTCCGGGATACTTTCCTTTAAGTACAGAGATGCTGCGCTGGCTGTATCCGCTGCATGCTTTGGGCTTTCTGGTAATTTTCGCGTTCTTCTTTGTCCATCTGTATCTGGGCACCATCGGCAACCCCGGAACTGTTCAGGCAATGATCAGCGGCTGGGTAACCCGCAACTGGTTGAAGAAGCAGCATCCGGGATGGCTCAAAGAAATGGAGCATGAGGGAACTCTTATAGTTTCCGACGGGGAAAAATAAAGTCCGAAGTAATGACGTTAATTTTTCAAAAGGCCGGGAGGCACTTTCCCGGCCTTTTTTATTTATAGTTGTGGTCTTCAAAGTTGACTTTGGGATTAGAAATAGGATTACTTTTTTCGTCAATGTTTGACAGATTGCATTTTCAAGAAGACATCATTTATCAAACGCATATCTTGACAATATCCCGGCTCCATGCTCTAAATTATCTATATAGTTCATGTTATCATAACCATGACATTACCGAAACCTTCGACTGCAAAATGAACCGGTAATATGTTTGGCTTTTTATGTTTTTCCTGATTCTAAAAGACATAGGGAGATAATGCCATGCAACGATGGACGCCACTAGTGCTTATAATAGCAGTAATCTGGGGAAGCTTTCTTGCTGTAAAATCTGCCACAGCCAAAGACGCAGTTGTTCATGCAGTGTTATTTTATTCTCCTACCTGCTCGCATTGCGCTAAACTGGACAGGGAAGTCCTGCCAACGCTTCAGGGGAAATATGGCAAAAAGTTAGTGATCTTCCGTTTGAACGTCATCAGCGCAGCCGGAAGCAGGATATACGAAAAGGCTCTGGAGCGGTTTAAGATTACCGAAAACCGCATAGGAGTTCCAACCCTCATCATCGGTGAAACATTTCTCGTCGGCACTGTGGAAATTCCCGAAAAAATTTCCGGCCTCATTGACACGGCACTTTCCAAAGGCGGCTTAGATTTGCCTGATCTGCCGGGTTTGTATGCGCAGTTCGTCGCCCAGAGCAACCTTCAACTGGAGAATCTTTCTACCTGGCAGTATATGACCTATAAATTCAAACAAGACCCGCTTGCTAACGGCATCGCCGTAATTCTTCTGGCCATCATGATTGCGAGCTTGATCGCCGCATTGGTAATTACCCTGTCCGCTGTAAAAGCCCCGCAAGTTCTGACCTTTTTGCCCAGCCGGATTATCCCGCTTCTGGCGGTGATCGGTCTGGGAATAGCTGTTTATCTTTCCTATGTCGAAGTTTCCGAAACGCGCGCGGTCTGCGGACCAGTGGGAAATTGCAATGCGGTGCAAAACAGTCCCTATGCAAAGCTGCTTGGCATTTTGCCCATCCCAGTTATGGGCATGTTGGGATATGTCGCCATCATTATAGTCTGGTTTTTCCGACAATTCGGGCCGGTGCCCATCAAAAGACTAACTGGAATTGCTCTCTGGGGAATGGCTATCTTCAGTGTGCTATTTTCATCATATCTGACTTTCCTGGAACCATTTGTCATCGGCGCTACATGCGCTTTTTGCCTGGCTTCTGCCGTTGTCGTGACAATTATCCTGTGGGTATCTATCCTGCCAGCCAAGAAAGCGCTGAGGAAAGATAGGGATGGCCACTGACGATTACGGCATGTGGTTATCCGGGACATGTGGATTATGTGCAGGAAATCAGCATTCATTACAATTTTTTTTCCAGGATGGTCCGTAATTCTTCCCTGTTAAATGGTTTCATCAGCGCACCCCGGAAACCATACTGAGTGTAATTCTCGATCACCGGATCATCAGTCTAGCCACTGAAGATGATCGCCTTGACCTCGGGATCAATTTCCCGGAGTCTTTTCATGGTCTCCACACCGCCAATCCCGCCCTTAATCGTCAGATCAAGGATTAGCAGATCATAAGATTGATCTGTTTCCCTGGCTTTTATATACAAGTCAATAGCCGAGAGACCATCTTGTACTGTTGTCACCTGGCAGCCCATGGTTTTTAATAATTCCTCAATCATCTCCCGGATCACCTCTTCATCATCCATGACCAGAATTCGCCTCTGGACATCCAGCATACTTTGCTGGCGGGGCGCTCTTTCCTCTGATTTTACCCTGGTAATCGCGGGAAGATAGACATAAAAAGAGCTTCCCCGGCCCGGTGTCGATTCTACGCTGATACAGCCGTTGTGCTTGCTGACAATAGAGTGACAAACTGACAGACCCATGCCCATTCCTTTTTGTGTTCCCCTTTGCTTTCTGGAAAAATAGGGATCGAAGATGAGGGGCAAATCTTCCGCCGAGATACCTCCTCCCGTGTCGCTGACTGTAATCCGCACATATGGCCCCTCAGACACCGGGAGTTGGTTGGGGAACACGATTACATTCTGGGCGCTGACTGTAAGCAAACCACCTTCCGGCATCGCTTCCACGGCATTGGCTATTATACTTATGATTGCCTGGCGAATCTGACCCGCATCTATTTCCGCCGTCCAAAGGTCATCGGCCACGACGACTTTCTTTTCCACTGGTATCGCTATCAAAGCCCTTTGGACTGTATCTTTGACAAGTTCACCAATGTCACTTTGCTTCCTTACCGGCCCCCCTCCTCGGGCAAATGTAATCAGGCGTTTGGTCAGATCTGCCGCCTGTTTTGCTGATTTCTCGGCGGCGAGTAAGTAGTCATGGGCACGGCTCCCGGAAGGAAGATCCAATTGCGCCATTTCAATATAGCCATAAACTCCCGCCAGCAGATTATTGAAATCATGGGCGATCCCCCCGGCCAGGGTAGCCACAGACTCCAGTTTCCGGGCTTTGAGCAATTCTGCTTCCATCCGCTTTCGCTCGGTTATGTCCACAACCGAAACTACTCCGGCAGGACAGGCTTTGTGGAAGACAGAAGTACTGGAAAGATCGATCCATTTGATAGTGCCGTCTTTAGCAATAATTCTGACCTCATAACGGAGATTTGTCTTGATTTCGCCTCTTTGACGCCTTTGGGCCCGCTCCTGAAGCATTGCTTTGTCATCGGGGTGTGCAAAGTACGCGAAAGGCATGTCCCGGAGCTCCTGACTAGTGTAGCCTGTGATCTCCGTTGCTGCGGGGTTCGCATATACCCACGTATTGTTTTGGTACATCAGGAAGGCCGTAGGGGAAGATTCCATGAGTATACGGAATTTCTCCTCGCTCTCCTTCAACTTATCCTCCATTCTCTTGCGCTCAGTAACTTCGCGCACAATACCCTGAAATCCTGTCGGCCGGCCTTCTCTGTCCCGCTTTAACGATATAGAGCTCTCCGCAAAACGTTCGACACCTTCCTTGGTGATGAACTTCCATTCAAATGGTCGGTAAGCCTTTCCGGTCGTGTACACTTTATTAAATATTGCAAATACTTTTCGGGCATTTTCTTTATCCAGTAACCGTCTGTTGTTCATCCCTATCAATTCATCTCTGGAATATCCTAATATTTTGCATAGGGAATCATTAAAGAAGGTAAAGCATCCGGCTAAATCACTCTCAAAGTAGCCGTCTTCAATGCTTTGCAGGATGGCCCGATATTTTTCTTCACTCTCCCGCAGCGCCTCTTGAGCCTGCTTGCGATCGGTGATGTCGCGGGCAATGGCCTGAAAGCCGACAACCTGACCATTATCGATGATGAGCTGGACATTTTGTTCCAACCAGGCCTGTCTATTATCTTTGGTGAGCAGGGGGACATCATAACAAGCGCTGGGAATATTCTTAACAAACTGCCGGCCGCAGAATCGCTCCACATCGGCACGCCAGTCGGGATGAATGAGCTCACTGAAGTGTTTACCAATAAGATCGGCCTCGGCATACCCGGTGAACTTCATGGCGGCGGGATTCAAAAAATTGAAGTATCCCCGGGAATCCGTCCGACAGATAATGTCGCTGGCATTATCCACCAGCAGGCGATATTTATCTTCCGTCTCTCGCAGCGCCTCTTCCGCCCTTCTGCGGGAAGTGATATCTTCGGTAATCGCAATTCCTCCAGTGATCTCTCCCTTCTGCGAGAAAAATGGGGCGCAGACCATTCTCGCTTTTGTAACTTTATCGGCCGTGTAAGAACGATATTCACCTTCCACTGCTGATATATGTCCATTAAGAGAAATACGCAGAGCATTTGCTACATCTTCGTTCTTCAGTTTCAGAACATTCAGACCGAGGAGAGCTTCGCGAGATGAACCAATCAGTTGGATAAAGTTTGCATTACAGTCGATTATCGCTCCGTTCTTATCATAATTTACGATACCCAGTGGTGCATTTTCCAATATTGTCCGGACATGCACTTCACTCTCCCGTAACGCATCCTCCATCCGCTTGCGCTCAGTGATGTCAGACATTGATCCCATTATGGTTGGTTTGCCATTCAGGTCGATGTATGTGACTGACAGGTCAATCCACTTTTCTTGCCCGCCCTTGGCAATGATCTTAAAATCATACCGTTGCGGCACCTCTTCTCCTTTTTGACGTTTGATCCCTCTATCCTTAACCATTTCCCGAAAATCAGGATGAACGATGTTCCAAAAAAGCATGTCGTCCAGTTCAGTTTGCGAATAACCGGTGATGGACTGGAAGGACGGATTGATATAGACAAATTTATTATTCTGAATAAGGTAGATGCCCATGGATGTGCTTTCCGTCAAAGCCCGGGATTTCTCCTCGCTCTCGTGCAGCGTCTTTTCCGCCCGCTTGCGATCGGTGATATCTGCCATCACTGTCAACAGATACTTTTCATTGTTGAGAGTCATCATTACCGCATTGAATAATCCGTCTCTCAGTTCTCCGCCTTTTGTTTTAACTTGCAGTTCCAGGTTTTCCACCCGGCCCTTCGAGTTTAGTTCATTAAGAAATATTGATTTTTGTTCTTCAGTAATTAATTCTAAGGAAGTAGCAGTATTCCCTATGACTTCGTCTCTTCTTCGCCCCATAAATATTAGCAAAGCCTCGCTGACGTCAACATATCTCCCGCTTCTTAACAGGGTGATGTCCATGGGAATCGAGTTTTGCAGGAAAGCTTTTACAAACTTCTCATTACTTTCCTTCAGCTGTTGGAATTCCTCTGCAGAGCTTTGCACATGGGCTAACTGCCGGCGCAATTCGTCAAGTTCACTTATCAGTTGCTTTTTTGTCTTGGATTCATCTTTCATTTCAGGAAACTCCGGCACTTATTGCTACCCGGAAACGACAAAACCCCGCTCTCTTTTGAAAAACAGGGTTTTAGTAATCTCATCATGGTATCGCTCCCTAAAAAACAGGGTTGAAAATAGTTGTTGACCGAACGACGATGCCTTATTTATATTTTCTTGCTGCACGCTTGTCTAATACAATCATAAAGTCAAGACAATTTTTCTAAACATCACGTAAATGATACAGAACTATCAGAAATAGCAAAGTTGTAAAGATTGGCGAATGCCATCAATCTTAGATGCGGGTTGTTTTCAGCGAGCCTCCGTTACTTAATATGTATAACTAATTGCAGCCCCCACAGAAAACCGCTCTGAATATTGTCCTTCAATATTCAAGTGGAATCCTTTGGCGAGCGGTATATCGGTTCCGATAAACCCTCCGGCAATTGTCTTGTTTTTCAGCAAAACATTTTCCCTTCCAAATCCTATTCCCGGAATATTCGCCGACAGGCATGCCTTGGCCTCCGAATAATAGATATATGGTCCGGCATATAACTTTATGCCATAGGGGACCGTCGCCTGGAAACCGATCCCGAAATTTACATCCCACATATTATGCACCTTGAGATCAGCCGTAAAAGGCGCACCGGCATTCGTTCCGGCAGCATCTCCGGTAAAGTTATTAAAGTAATATGTTCCCTGAAAAAAAGTACCGATTCCCAATATTTTGTTGATCGGCAGAAATCCCTTTGCTCCCAGAGTGCCGAAAAACTTCCAGTTCTCCGTGAAATCGCTGGAGGAAGATATGTTTGTTGCGGCATTGGTGGAACTGAAAGCATCGAAGATTTTTAAATCCGCTACGCCTATTCGTCCATATATTTCCCAGCGACTGTTGCCTCCGTAAGACACCTGCGAATAAACTTCATTTTGTCGAATTATATATTCGGAACCGTTTTTAATTTTATCCTCATGATACCAGTAACCGATGGCCGTATTCAATCCTCCGGCATCCCGGGAAACAGTTTGCAGCGGACCAAACAGTCCGGCCGCTGCAGAGGTTCCCTGAAACACAATTATTAGTAATGCCGAGATTGCGAAAATCGTAAAATTTTTCGTAAGCTAATTATCCTCTCTTTTTTTCATAGCCCGGAGCTTTAGCAATCATTGCGAGCAAAGCAATTGAAGCCTGTGAGTTTACACCCATTGTAACGGACATCACTTGTCCTGCGGCTTAGCTTTCTCTGGTGACTGGTTTCTTCCTTTAACTTTCTTCAGCCGATATTGAATATAAGCGTCACGAAATGCCACATAGGGGTCAATGGCTGCCTTCTGAAGAGACTCATAATCACCAATCCTTAGCGATGTAGCATTTACCACTTCCGAACTTCTTACTGACAACCAGTAGTACCAGGGATTAATGTAGGAAACGGGATACAAAAAAGACTCGCCGATTATATCTACCGAATCCCGCGGGCTGGAAGGCCCGAGTACCGGCCAGACAATGTAGAACCCGTGCCCTACTCCATAGGATGCCAGGGTCAAACCAAGGTCTGTATCCTGTTTTTGCAGATCCAATTCCTTGTTTGCCGCAGGGTCCATCAGGCCCCCGATACCCCAGATAGTGTTGATGCCGAAACGTCCCAATTCTGTGGACGCACCGCGGAAATCAGCCTGGAGCAGGCAACTTAAGAAACGGATCGGAAATCCGAGGTTGGAAAAAAAATTCTTTACGCTTACCCGCGCCGGTTCCGGAACAACACTACTGTAACCCTGCGCTACAGGTTTGAGCATCCAGAAGTATAATTTATCGTTGAAATGATACATGGCCCGGTTAAAGGGTTCCAAAGGATCGGCAATTGTCGCTGTTTGTTCGTCCTTTATGTCGTCAGGATACTCTTCATCGCCATTGCTTTTATTTTCTGGTTTGTCAGGTATTTCCGCTGGGCTGGTCAAAGACGCACTCACCACTTCGGTCACCTGTGGCGGGGAGGACACATCTCCGGCCGACACCGTAGAAGCAGTCTGAACAGGGCTGTGGGCACAGCCCGTCGCCAAAAAAACAAAAAATGCAACCAGCCTAGCAAAATGCTTTACGTAACAGATAATATTCATTAGTCTTATATTAACTACCTTATCAGCGTTGCATGAGCAGTCCGACGTGCTTTTTTCTTCAGCCATCAGTCTTCAGCCTATTTTTTAATGTTCCTTCACCTTTTTCCGCAGAATCTCCAGCAATTGCTCGGGTGTATTCTTGTTCAGGATATCATTGAATTGGGTGCGGTAGTTCTGCACCAGACTAACATTCTCCACAACAACGTCATAAACTTTCCATTTGCTGTCTTTCAGGATCATGCGGTAGAATATAGGAATTTCCTTGGAAGATGTGATAACCTTGGATTGAATCTCAGCTTGATTCTCCGCCAACATTGTTTCTTTATAAAAAACGATTTTTTCGTTAGAGTAATCCAGGATTTTATCGATATATGTTCTTTCCAGTACCTTCTCAAAGAGATTGACAAACTCCACACGCTGATCGGGAGAAAACTTGTTCCAGTTGCGCGTCAGCGTGCGCCGGGAAAATTCCATCTCATCAAACATGTCTTTGTAGATTACCCGGAGCTTTTCTTTCTTTATTTCTTTGGCGGCAGGTGTTTTCAGCTTAGGATCGCGCAACACATCGAGCACCCTATTGACTGTGGCGTCAACTGTGGCCATCGGAACTCCGGCATATACCGGAATGGATAATATAAGAACAACAATCAATATGTTTACTGCTGCGAACAGCTTCTTCATTATTTAAGCCTCCTGCAACCTATTTCTTTTCTTCTTTCTTTTCCTTTTTTACTTCACCAAAGGCATATTTGCTGATGAGTTCCTCGATATCCATAGCCGCCTGCGTGTCCTTGATCACCCCATTTGGTTTGAGTAGGTCACCTCCACCTCCCGGGTCAATGCTGAGATACTTGTCGCCAATAAGTCCTTCGGTTTTGATGGAGGCAATGGCATCATCATATACTTTGATATCTTTTTTAACTCGTATTTCCACCGCCGCCTTCAGGTTTTCCTGATCCATGGTGATTCGTTCCACGCGTCCGACTTCAATTCCTAAAACATTCACCGGACTGCCAGTTCTCAAGCCCGTAACCGTTGTGAACTTGGCAATAAGCGAGTAGGAATTATCTCCCAGAATATTAATTTTGCCGAGTTTTACGGTCATATATCCGACACAGATCAGCCCGAAAACAACAAAAATGCCGACGATGGTCTCCATATTATACTTTTTCATTTATTTCACTCCCCCGCGGCGCAATGAAGCCGCCCGATTTCTGTTTGTCTGGATTTTGCCGACTGGATGATGGAGTCTATTTCGTCAATAGGTTGCCCCTGAGCAACTCCAGCACGGATGACGAAATCAACACATTTATCCGCAGATGCCTGATTTTGAGTTTCGGTCCAAATATCGCGTAACCCCTGTTCCTGAAAATCATTAACAAAATTCTTCAAAATATTCTCGGCTTCCTCAAGATTGGAAAAAGGCAGTACCGTAATAATTTCATTCGACTTGTGGCGCATGGAAAATCCGCCGATAGTGCCAAAGTTTTTATCAATATATACTCCCATCGAATGGATGGCTTCCTGTGCCGCATCGTAACCTAAATTAGAAATAATTGCATCCAGATCGGACAGAGTAAAAACTACGACACAATAACTTTCACCTGATTTTCTGCGCTCTATTTGAACATGACTTACCTTGTTAGGCTTTCTTCTATGCTCCAGCTGAACATGATTTAAAACTTTAAACTGTCGTTTAGAGTAAAGACCGGTTAATTCTTTTTGCAGTGATTCCAGGCTGCTGATGACTTCATCCATAAACGGGTGATCGAAATTTTCCAGTTCCTCCGGCGTTCCCTGAAAAACAATCTGCCGATCATAAAGGGCAAGTACGCGATTGGAGATAAAATACACATCCGGAATTTCATGGCTGACGAGTATGGCGGTAAAATTAAATTTTTTCTGGTACTGTGCTATCATCCCCAAAATAGCATTTTTCCGGACAGGGTCCTGACCGGTCGTCGGTTCGTCAAAAAGAACGATTTGCGGATCGGTTATCAGTGCACGCGCGAGCGCAGCCCGCTTTTGCATGCCGCCGGATAGCTCCGACGGATATTTGTAAATGGCCTCGGAAAGTTCCGTTTGTTCGATTCTGTTCATTACCCGCCGGTCGATTTCCGCTTTTTTCAAATTGGTCGTTTCCCGTAGCGGTAGCGCGATATTGTCATAAACAGTCAGGGAATCAAACAGGGCATTGCCTTGAAACATATAGCTGATCTGTGCGAAGGCTGCGGCAATCTCCGTTTTTTTCATCTCGGCAATCGGTTTGCCCCGGAAATAAATAGCACCTTCGTCAGGCTGAATCAGTCCGATGATATGCTTGAGCATGACGCTTTTACCAGATCCGGAAAGTCCGATGATGGTTGTGATCTGCCCTTCATATATCTGTAAATTAACCCGTTGCAGCACAGTTTTCGTGCCGAAGCGTTTGGTAACATTTTTAAATTCGATGAGTGGTATATCCATAAAGTCTTTCTATGCCAATAATGAAGTCACGACGTAGTCCGAAACCAGAATCAGCACACAGGAAGTTACTACCGCCGAAGTCGTTGCCAGCCCGACCGCCTGAGCGCCGTGGCTGTCCTTGCGCAAATGGGCGAAATATCCCTGATAACAACAAACGGTAGCAACAATTATTGCAAAAACAATCGATTTAACAAAACCATTTGTTATGTCGCTCATGACCACGTAAGTGTTGATGCTGTGCAGGTAAACACCGCCATTCAACCCCAAAAGCACCACGGCGGAAATATAGCCGCCCAGAATACCGATGAGGTCAAACACGGCCGTCAGCAGGGGAAAGCTGATGATAGCCGCGGTAATTTTAGGGCTGATAAGATACCGGATGGGATTGATCCGCATGGTGTGCAGAGCGTCGATCTGCTCGCTGATGCGCTGGATGCCGATTTCAGCAGCTATGGCCGAACCGGCCCGCGCCGTAATCATGATCGCTGTAAGCACCGGCCCCAACTCCATAATAAGGGAAAGGGAAACCAGAGAACCGACCGCGCCAGACGCACCGAATTTGAGCAGCGAATGGTAAGATTGCAGCCCCAGAACCATACCGGTAAACAAGCTTACCAGCATAATGATGGTTATGGATCTTGCCCCAATGTAATAGATCTGTTGTACCGTTTTTGAAAGCTGCTTACGCCCTATGGTACTCAGAAACGCCATACAGAGAAAAATGGCCGCCGCGCCCAGACGATTGATCCAGCCGAGGGCATTCCGTCCAATAAAGGCGAATGGCCGGGAAACGAGCAGCCCCGCCCCCCCCTTTATCTCATTTTCAGATCCGCCTTTAATGTCTGCGGTAAGCGCCATTAACAGTTTCCTTTATTATATAATTATTGAACCGCCGCGGATACTAACATCGGCAACTTCTTTTGACAAGAACTTCCTTCTGCCGGGCGGGAGTATAAAAACAACGCTTTTTTTATGTCAATTAAATATTGCCCCCTTTTTGATATGGGCAGAGCATTCTCTTATCCCGGAAGTTCAGTATACGGCTGTCAATGGAAAGACAATTTCGCGCAAGCTGAAAGCTAATATTACTTTGCATATTCCTAATAACAAAATACATATTTTAATGCGTTGCGGCGCCAGGTGTCATCCTCTCTTCGTCTAGATGGGCTTTTTGGGCCTGATGATCATAAGCCAAAAGCAAGTACATTGCCGGAACAACAAAAAGCGTGAATAATGTGCCGATGGAAATGCCGGTGGTGATGACCAGCCCCATATTGTAGCGGCCCGCGGCGCCGGCACCGGACGCAAAAACCAGGGGCAGCACGCCCAGCACCATCGCCGCAGTGGTCATAAGGATGGGCCGCAGGCGAACGGCAGCGGCCTGCTCAATGGCCTCGCGCTTGCTTTTGCCTTCACGTTGCAGGTCATTGGCGAACTGTACGATAAGGATACCATGCTTACTGATAAGACCAATGAGTGTTATAAGACCCACTTCGGTATAGATGTTCAAGCTGGCATCGCCGATGCCGAGGCTGATGAAAATCAGTGCCCCGCACATAGACATGGGCACACTGATCAGAACAATGATCGGGTCACGAAAGCTTTCAAACAATGCTGCCAGTACAAGAAAGATGATGATCAGTGCAAAAACGAATGTTATGAGCAGTGAGCTGGACTCCTGCATGTACTGCCGCGATTCACCCGCGTAATCGACACTGTAACCATCGGGCAAAACCTTCCGGGCAATCTTTTTGAGTCCATCGAGCGCCTGTCCCAGAGTGACGCCGGGCGTCAGAACTGCGGATATGGTTGAGGAATTGAGCTGCTGAAAGTGGTTAATGGACTCGGGCACAACGGTGGTCTTAAGGCTGGCAATGGTGGAAACAGCAATGGATTGACCGCCGGCTGTATTAATGTGGTAATTATTTAACTGATCGGCAGTCAGCCGTTCATTTTGTTTGACCTGGGGAATCACCTTGTAGGAGCGGCCGGACATGCTGAAGTAGTTGACATAGCCTCCGCCCAGCATGGAAGCCAGGGAGCTGCCTACATCCTGCATCGTCAACCCCATCTGCGCCATTTTGTCCCGGTCGAGCTCTACAATGGTCTGCGGTTTATCAATTTTAAGGTCTGTATCCACGTACATGAACATACCGCTTAAGCGCGCCTTGTCCAGAAATATTTGGGATACATCATTGAGTCTGGGGAACGATTCAGTAGTACCGATTACGAATTGAACGGGCAGTCCGTGCCCCGTGCCGGGCAGAGGTGGAGGTTGGAATATCACCGCATTAGCTCCGGCTATCTCGCCCAGTCTGTTTTGAATCTCCGGCTGGAGCACCTTGGTTGTGCGCTTCCGTTCATCCCATGGTTTGAGCACCAGACCGGCAAATCCCGAATTGAGACCTGAAAATCCTTCGACCTGAAAAAGATGTTCGATTTCCGGTATCGGTTCCAGTATTTTGGCTAATTGCAGCGAATAGAGCTGGGTCTGTGCCAGGGTGGCATCGGGTGCCGCCGTCAGCATGGCCATCATAAATCCCTGGTCATCCTGAGGCGCGAGTTCACTTTTGGAGCTGGCAAAGAGAAAGTAATTGCTGCCCAGAATAATCACGGCAAATACCACAACTACGGGAAGTGAGTTGAGCGAATTGTGCAAAATTCCTGCATAACCGTTCCGCAGACGGTTAAATTGGCGGTCGATAAACTCGGTAAAGCGATGCCGCTCATTCGGAGCTGGTTCCTTAAGAAAGCGCGAGCACATCATAGGTGAAAGAGTCAAGGCAATAATGGCGGAGACAAGCACTGAACCGGCCAGCGTATAAGCAAACTCGGTAAATAGTGCACCCGTGAGACCGCCCATAAAGCCGATGGGCACATATACGGCGATCAGTACCACTGTCATGGCAACAATCGGTCCACCCAGTTCTCGGGCACCGCGCAGGCACGCCTGTAGAAGAGGTACTCCTTCCTCCATATGGCGATGCACGTTTTCCACCACGATAATAGCATCATCTACAACCAGACCGATAGCCAAAACAAGGGCAAGCAAGGTCATCAAGTTGATAGTGTAACCAAGAATCATCATAATAAAGAATGCTCCGACCAGCGACAGGGGAATGGCCACAGTAGGGATGATCACAGAGCGTACCGAACCCAAGGAAAGAAAAATGACCAAGGTCACAATAAGCAGCGCCTCGACAAGAGTAATGACAACCTCTTTAATGGAGCTGTTAACATACTCGGTAGCGTCATAGACGATGCGACCTTCCAGACCTTGGGGCAGATTCTGAGCAATCTGGGGAAAAACAGTGGCAACAGCCTTGGCAACAGTAAGCAGATTAGCATTGGGCGCAACCTTGATACTTATAAACACGGCCGCCTTGCCGTCAAAGCGTACCGACGAGTCGTAATTTTCCGCGCCGAGAGTCACATTGGCAACATCTCCGATGCGGATAATCGCACCCCCTACCGATTTGATTACCAGTTTACGGAACTCATCTACTGAGTGCAGACCGGTGGCAGCTGTGAGATCCACAGTCACCATCTGTCCCTTGGTCCGTCCCAGAGCAGAAATAAAATTATTGGCGGCCAACGCGTTGCTGACATCCGCAGCTGTCACACCCTGGGCAGCCATCTTTTCCGGGTCAAGCCATGCCCGCAGGGCAAATTCCTGTTTGCCCAGAATCTCGGCGGTTTGAACGCCTTCCACGGCCTGCAACTTGGGCTGCACGACCCTGATTAAATAGTCGGTAATATTATTTGTGGGCAATACTTCGCTGTAAAAGCCGATGATCAGGGCACCGATGTCCTCGCCGGTGGAGATACTTATCACCGGCTGCTGTGATCCTTTGGGCAATTGATTGATCACCGCGTTGACCTTGGTGTTAATTTCGGTAAGCGCTTTGTTGGCATCATAGTTAAGGCGCATGTTGGCGGTAATGTTGCTCATGCTTTGCGAGCTCGACGAGGTCAGGTAGCCGATACCGTTAGCCTGGGCAATGGAGTTTTCCAGCGGTGTGGTGATGAAACCGGATACCAGTTCGGGATCGGCACCGGTATAGATGGTTGTTACAGTCACCACCGCATTCTGGGTTGCCGGATATTCCCGGACAGGGAGAAGATCAATCGAGCGCAGACCCAGCACCAGAATCAGCAGGCTGACTACAGTAGCGAGAACGGGACGACGGATGAAAATGTCGGTAAATTTCATGATTCTTGCTTCTCCATTTACTGCTCTGCCGGAACAGGATTAGCATCATTTGCAGGCTGCACCTGATTATTGACGATTATCTGACTGCCGCTACGCAGCTTAAGCTGACCGCTGGTAACAATAAGGTCACCTTCTTTGATACCTTTAATGATCGCCACCTGATCACCACGAGCCGGTCCCAAAGTGACGAAGGTCTGCCGGACAAACTGCGACGCCTTCCCGTCTTTAGCTGCGCCTTTTGCCTCCACAATGTAAACGGTTTCTCCATAAGGATTAAATGTCACTGCTGTCCGGGGGATTGTCAGATAGCGTTTGGCTGTGCCTGCCCGAACCTTGATTGTCGCATACATGCCCGGCAACAATTCATGACGCGGATTGGCAACAATTGCCTCAATCTGGACATTACGCGTTTGCGGATCAATTTTCGGACTGATGGCGGATATTTTACCTTTAAATTTTTTATCGGGATATGTGTCGGTGACGACGGCAACCTCCTGACCAGCCAATAGACGGGAGAGCTCTTGCTGCGGCAGGTAGAAGTCAATGTAAATCGAATCCAGCGCCTGCAGAGTAACGATCTTGTCTCCCTGGTTCAAGTACTGTCCCGAATTCAAGGAGCTTATACCGAGGCGGCCGGCAAAGGGTGCCCGAATTGTTTTTTTGTTAACCTGGGCCTGCTGCTGTCTAACCTGAGCATTCTTGCCCTTGAGATCGGCGGCATCTACATCCAGCGATGCCTTGCTTACGGCCTGGGCCAGAAACTGTTTTTTATTGCGCTCATAAATACTCTCTGCGAGTTCTGCTGCCGCTGCAAGCACTTTTAACTGGGCGATGTCGGTATCTGCGTTGACTTGCACTAAGAGCTGGCCTGCTTTAATATTGTCTCCGGATTTAAAATGTACACTCTGTACCACACCGGCAGTCTCGCTGGCCACATCAACGCCACGTACTGCCCGCAAGGTTCCTACCGCCTGAATTTGCTCCTGCCATTCTTCACTTGCGGCCTTGAAAGCCGACACTTGAACTGCCGGTTCCGACCCCGCAGACATGTACTTTTTCATCATGTATGTCTGGAATCCCTGATATCCGAAAATACCGCCGAAAATCACGCCGACAATTATCAGCATTATTATCATACGCTTAGTCATTCTTCATCTCCTCTTTAGATAACATAAGCCGCTACGGGACGATCATTCCCCGGCCTTTTCCACGGGGGAATCGGTGGACACCGCCTTTCGGTTCCACCAGCCACCGCCTAATGCCTGGAAAAGAGCGGCAGTATCCGCATACCGCTGCGCCTGGGCTGCAATCACATTAATACGTATTTTCTGAAAATCACGCTGGGCAATCAACAGCGCCAGATAGTTCACCGCGCCCAGTTCATATTGCTTTTCGATTAAATCCAGCGTGGCTTTAGCGGCAATCTGAGCTTCCGTTTGCGCCTGTAAGGTCCGGGCATCTGTTTCCAGAGCGCGCAAAACGTCCGCCACATCCTGAAAAGCCTTCAGGACAGTCTGCCGGTATTGGGACGTTGCCTGATCATAGGCAGCAATAGCGCTCTTCCGCTTAGCAGCCAACTCGCCGCCACGGAAGATTGGTTGTAAAAGACCAGCACCCAGATTCCAGGCAACACTTTGCCCGTTGAACAGCAGGTCTGTAGCTATTGCCTGAAACCCATAACCAGCGCTCAGGGTGATCTGCGGGTAGAGATTTGCTGTCGCTACACCGACTGTTGCACAGGCCTGGTGTAATAATGCTTCGGAGGCGCGAATGTCGGGACGCTGACGCGCCAAAAGCGAGGGCAGGCTTACCGGCAGCGATTCCGGCAAATGCAGTGAAGCAAGATTGAATTCGGGTAGTTTTCCTTCGCCTGGGAACTGCCCGATCAGCACCGCCAGGGCATGACGGGTGGCATTGAGTTGCTTTTCAAGGGGGGGCAGCGTTGCGGCCGTCATGGCCAGTTCTGTTTCTTGCGACAGCAACGCCGCAAGGGATAACGCGCCCAGTTCATATTGTTTTTTTATTACAGCAAGTTGTTTCTGCTGCGCCGCAATAACCTCTTTAGTGGAGTCAATCTGCGCCCGTAACGACGCTTCCGAAATAGCCGTAGTCACAATATTGGCGGTAAGAGTCAGATAGGTCGCTTCAAAGATATAGCGTTGATAATCGACCTGCGCCTGATATGCTTCGATCTGGCGGCGTCCGCCGCCGAAAAAATCAAGGGTGTAGGAAACGCTGACCGAAGCGTTATAAAGATTATAGGTGTTACTTGGTCCCGTGGTCACATTGCCGGAAGTTTGCTGGCGTGTCGCCTGCAAACCGGCATTTACAGCCGGATACGTCGTCGATCCGCTCGTCGCGCGCAGGTCTTCCTCGGCCTTGCGGAGCGCCGCCTGGGCGGCAGTCAAAGTCGGACTGTCCTCAAGTCCCTTTTTGATCAGCCCGTCTAGTTCCGGCGAGCGAAAGAGTTTCCACCACTCACCGGGCAGGTCTTCAGTGAAGGCGAAATACTGGGCTGCTCCGCCGGATTCCAGCACACTGGCCGTCTGTATGGGCAGAGGCACTGCTGTATAATGCCCAGGCGGAGCGAGCTCCGGAGAACGAAAATCCGGTCCGACGGCACAACTGCTCATAATAACGACAACTATTACAACAAAGAATATGCTTACGAAAAATGACTTCATGACTTTGATCTCTTTTTCAAGTTTGTTTTCTGCTTGACCGTAAGTCGCGGTTCCAAAGCGATTAAAATGGTCCCGATCGCTTCCCGGATATCTTCACGTGCTCTGGATAAATCGCTTTTCCGCCCCATGAACTGGTCATCCAGCGCGAGTTGAAAAGCCACCATCCAGAGAAGCTTTGCCGCGGACAGAGGAAGAACATCTCCGGCAATTCTTCCTAATCGTTGTTCGGCGGCCAGATACAAGGCCAGGGTTTCAATGGCAAGTTGCGGGCCGAGTTCTCGTTCCTTCATTATTTTCTGGATACTGATTTGCAACTGATGATCGGCGAAAACAGAGCAAATGATGGGTATGATCTGATAATGGGAATCATAAGCCACCTGAAGCACTTCTTCCAGATTTTCGTTTACCTTGCGCAATCCTACCTGCAAAGGCAGCTTTTCCAGAATATTCTTGGCAACATGCATGCGTTGCTCAACCACCTCATGGATTAATTCAGCCTTATCCTTGAAGTGATGATAAATTAAACCTTCCGCAACCCCCGCCTCACGGGCGATATTGCGAGTGGTCATCTGGGCCAGACCTTTTGTCTGTAACAGGCGTTCGGTGGCGCAAATGATGTTCTGACGGTTTTCATTCATACTTATATTTCAGCTTTCTGGTCTCTTCGCAACTATAGTGCTGCCATATTATCGTCACCGAAACCATAATGATTAGTAATGCTGATCGTTTGATCAGCATTACTAATCATATGCTCAATAATTGTCAAGCCATTTTTATTTCTTTATTTTGGCGCAGCAAAAGATTGTAAAGAGTATATAGTCGGCGCATAAATATTAGAAAAGACGAGCGACGATTATACCGGTAAAATTTTTATTTGATTTCAGGTAAGCACCGAGCGTTTTTCCCGAGACAACCACCGCACCTTCGTTACTGGAGGCATGCAGAAGATGTAATTTTTTTCCCCGCCACAGGGCGAATCCTACGTGGGCAACATCCAGTCCTTCCTTAGTGGCAGGAAAAGCAATAATATCGCCTGTTTTAATTTTGTCCATTTGCCGGTTGACTTCATCTTGGGGAATTACCTGCATAATCCTGCGGGAGATATTTTTCTCCGCAAGTTGCATTTTGTTAAATTCATTTTCATCATGCAAGGCACTGTATGCTTTGCGGTGAGCGGTCATATAATTTATTTTTTTTCGCTGATTAACCGCTCCGAGCTGGCGGGAAATATCACTTATTATTTTCTTTTGTTCATTATCCCGCAGCCAGTCGGTAAAGTAATGCAAGCGCGAAGAGTAGCCATCAATTATACCCTGACGATAACGGATCAATTGTAATGCCCACCGGAATTCGGAGTTTGTTATTTTTCCGTTAACAACACATCTGTTCAGCGCCAGCACTGTTTCCACAAAAGTAAAACAATCAAATTGGGCAAAGTTAACAATTAATTTTTCTTTACCACCTGCCTCCAGAGTAGCCGGTAGATAAGGATATCCCAGGAAGTAATTCCCAATTGCGCACACCAGATCAGTCAGAGGCAGACTGCTGTGCCGGAACTCTTGCCGGAAAGAAGACAGATTAAACTGATGGCTCTTTGTTTGTATCATTAGCAATTAATCGTCAGGACAACTACCTCGCACCAATAAACACAAAGGTGTCAACTGATCTCTCAAAGTTTACTTTTGATTACCGTACCATTTCCATACACCGTTTTCCTTAATCATCAGGGAACGATCAGCGAAAGGCACTGTCATCGAACCCAGATCAACTGAACCATCAATGAGCACGATAGCAGAATTATTTTTAAACACTTCAAATCTTGTCAATTTAATCTCGTATTTGGTTATAAAGTTGACCGTCTTACTCAATACTTCGAGAAAAGCTTTCCTGTCGTAACCGTCTTGTTTAAAATCCGCAGCATAATGCATACTTATTTTTTTTATATCATAAGTCAGCATATCTTTCTTAAATTGATTGAGGAAAGACTGCACATCTTCCGGAAGCTTAATTTCCGGTGATTTGTAACCATCAACATCTTCCAGCGGTCCGCTGGCCTTTGATTGCAGGACAAAACTGACCACGTCCTGAGAATACAGTTCCGGAAAATCAGTGTGAATGAAATGGCCTGCCCCGGAATATATTTTGACTAGAGGCGGATTGCCCGCTTTCTTCAAGTCATCATAAAAGGGCTTAATTAATTCCCAGCGCAAATTGCTCTTCGAGCTAAGCGGTGTGGGTATAATCGGATCTTTATCACCATAAGTCAGGAATATGGGCACCTTGATATTCTTTATTCTCTTGTTAAGGCTCCCCGGATCTTCCCTGCGCACTTCAACTCCCAGCGAATAAAGATCCCGCGCATCTTCCGCGCAGTAATTGTAATGTTCTCTTTTATTACCGTAGTTCAGGGCAATTCGTATTTCGGTGAAATATTTTGCATATTCCGTATCATTAATAAAAAAACCTGTTTTTGCCGGTTCAATCTTGCCGGTCTTCGGATTTTTATGCCTGAAATAAGCAAAATTTCTCCAATATTCTTCATCCTGCATTAACCCCTGTTTCAAACGATCTCCCCAGACAATTTCCCAGGACTTCATGTCCTTTTGCGATTCATCAAACAGGAGTAATTCTTTATCGCCCATCTTAATTATTGTCGGATATTCCTCCAGCCCGGCCGAACTTTCCAGAATTATTTTTTCTACTGCACCCGGATAAGTTAAAGCATAACCAAGAACCCATTGACCGCCCAGTGAGTGGCCTAAATAAGTAGCTTCCTTCACTCCCAACTGCTTCACAATAATGTCGTACAGAACCTCCCGTGTATCCTGCAGGCTGCGGGACAGTGGCTTATCCAGGTTGCCGGGAATGGATTTGCCAAAATGGGGCAAATCGGGCACGATGACCCGAAAACCATTTTCCAGGGCAACTTTCATCACATGGCCAAAATAAGCGCCAAAAGCTCCTTTGCCGTGGATGAGCACAAGAACCTTCGGATGGGGATTAAGACCATAATACTCATCCATATAGGCAACTTCCCAGACAATGCCTTTGGAGTCTTTTGCTTTGGTGTATTTAACAGCAAAAGGATAAGTTACCTGATCGCGCCAGAAACTTTTTTCCGGCGAACCCTTTTCGACCTTTACGGGATTGACTGTAAAAGACTTAACCTGCGGCGCGCCGGCGCAACCAACGAGCACCAAGGCAACAAACAATGCCCCGATTACATTCCCACTGCGCAAATTACTTAGTTTCATGTAACTCATCCTCCCCAACATAATTAGAAAATCTTCGCAATTAGTTTTCAGATAAACCCTTAATCCATTTCTAAATCAATGACGATATCGCATCGGCCGGGAGGAGGCGTATTTATACCTCCTCTGGGAAAGCCGACAACGCCAAACAAAGCTGGCGCGATGGAGAATTGGAATTATATTTGTTTACAGATAGCCGATACAGCTGTGAATATCAATAAAAAGATAGCCTTTGGTTTGTAAGCCGCAATATAATCAGGCGTCAAGCATATCTGCATCGACTTATACGCGGAGACATTAACTCATTTTAAAAAGTGGAGTTGTCTTTTTTTAAGAAGAAGGAACAAATAAGTTGGTCATTTCATCATCTGCACTTAATTATAAGCTGCGGCTGGGATCAGATCAAACCACTAAACAACTAATTTCGCACGGATTTGATTCCATTTCCCGTTTAAAGATGACACTCCGGCGGCAAGGAGACTCCCCTCGCCAAAACGAAGTGTATAACCTGATAACCTGAAGCCCCACGTCATAAATACGCCGATGAAGCCGACTTTGAGCCAACAAAGGGAGCGCTATAGGGAAAAGGGAAGAAGAGAAAACAGCAATGAAGCTACCCGCCATAAAAGGTTAGCAGCTTCATCACTTATTAGCCTTGAAGAGCGTTTATTTTTTTGGTCAGCCGGGAAATTTTACGCGAGGCATTATTCTTGTGAATTACACCTTTAACTGCGGCTTTGTCGAGCGCCGGAATAGCTGCTTGGAGAGCTTTGGCGGATGCTTCTTTATCTTTAGCCACTACAGCGCTAAGTACCGATTTGATTTTTGTTTTGATCGCGGACTTGTCGGCGACATTACGCTCGCGGCGTTTTACGCTTTGACGATCACGTTTTTCTGCTGATTTATGCGTTGCCAAAAGATTCCTCCTAGGTTTTATTAATAAGGCGGCATTGTTTAGCCCAATTAAGAGGAGCTGTCAAGCGCAATTTACAGG
>CAIVQG010000042.1 GCA_903907985.1 uncultured delta proteobacterium | reverse complement strand
TCTGGCCATTTTCCTTAGCGTTATGCGGCTCTATCAGGAAGCCTGGAAAAAGAGAAAAGATGTTTAACCTCCGCAAAAAAACATGATCTGTTTTATATAGAACTTAAAACCCCCTTAAAACACAAACTTTAAGGGGGTTTTTTATGGCCGCCTTTTAACCTGCCCTGCCTGTTGCACAAGACCGCGTATTCGCGACACTTTATACACAGGGATTTCGGAAATGTCTGCAATTTTTACAGTTCTGCAAAAGCCATGGGAACTTAGACCAGCAAAAGAAAATCCGGAAAAAAAGGGATTGGAAAAAAATCCAACCCCTTGATTTTACTGGTGCGCCCAGCAAGATTCGAACTTGCGACATCCAGATTCGTAGTCTGGCGCTCTATCCAGCTGAGCCATGGGCGCATATTGTACTTTAAAATTGCGAGGCAGCCATATAGCACATAATTAATCCCGTAGCAAAACGAAAAAATAAATAGTTCAAAGCTTCTTTCCCGTAGCAGCGAACAAAGAACAGCTCGCCACCAAATTACTCATTGACCGGTAAAGAGGTGACGCCGAAAAATGTTTCGGGGAAATACTAAATGCTGTAGTTTGCACATATCCGATTACATATATATAATTTCCTTGAAAGCAATCTTCATTTCTGACATAAGAATCAGCACTTACTGAAAGTCCAACGCAAACATAAGGTTCATACTTTAAGAGTTATATCAATCATTTCAAACAACCCCAAACAACAAATTGGAGGTCATAATATGGCGAGCAAATATAAAGGGTACACGGGAAATATCCTGGATATCAATCTAACGACGGGGAGTGTCGGAACGTATGAGGTTTCGGACCGGGACAGAGAGCGGTTTATCGGAGGACGGTTTCTGACAACCAAAATTCTCCTGGATGAATTAAAGACCGGGATCGATCCCCTGTCTCCGGACAATATCCTAGTGGTCATGACTTCTCCGCTCACCGGAACGGGAGCCCCTTCGACAAGCCGTTTCGATGTTTCAGCGAAGAGCCCGCAAACAGGGGCCATCGGCCATTCCAACAGCGGCGGGAATTTCGGCATGCACCTGAAACGGGCAGGATGGGATGGCATTATTATCCGCGGCAAAGCCGATCACCCCGTCTATATCGACATCTCGGACGATACGGTGCAGATTCTGGATGCGGCCGGCCTCTGGGGAATGAACACGGAAGAGGCGCAGCAAGCGATGGGTGAGAAGAAGGCGGGAAAGCTCGTAATCGGCCCCGGGGGGGAAAACCTTGTTAAATACGCGATCATCGTTTCCCAGGAACGCGTTCATGGCCGTTCGGGGATGGGCGCCGTAATGGGCTCCAAAAACCTCAAAGGCATCGTGGCTAAAGGGAGCAAGAAAATCGAGCTCCACGACCCGGAAGGATTCAAAAAAACGATCCGAAAATGGGTCAACATGCTGAAGGCACATCCGGCAACCGGTGATATGGCCCCCAAATACGGAACGTCGGGGTTCTTAAATACGCTGTCCGATCATAATGCCCTGCCGACGAAAAACTTTTCCTCCGGGACTTATAAGGACTCCCAGATGATTACAGGACAAACGCTGGCTGAAACGCGGCTCGTGAAGAACGCCGGGTGTGTTTCCTGTCCGATCCGTTGTGCCCGGGTAGTCAACATTAACGGACGCGAAGTCAAGGGACCGGAGTACGAGATTCTGTGCCTACTGGGGTCCAACATGCTCATTAACGACATGGACGCCATCATCCAGTGGAATTACGAGCTGGACCTACTGGGGATCGACACGATTTCGACCGGTACCGTGATGGGCTTTGCCGCGGAATTGCATGAAAAGGGGTTGTGGGACAGCGGCGTTGAGTTCGGGAAGAAGGACAATATCTCCCAGATCCTGCGGGCCATTGCCTTCCGTGAGGGCGTCGGGAACGACCTGGCGGAGGGTGTGCGTTATCTTTCCGGAAAATACGGGGGCCAGGCCTTTGCTCCCCACGTCAAGGGGATGGAACTGGCGGCCTACGAGCCGCGGGGGGCTGTGGGCCACGGTCTGGGATATGCAACGGCAAACCGCGGCGCCTGCCATCTCGACGGCGGCTATATGATTTATTTCGAAGCTACAGGTCCGGCTATTCTCGATCCACTCCATTACCGATCGAAACCGGGTTACACCGTTCTTGATCAAAACCTGTTGTCCGCGATCAGTGCCGGTGGCAACTGTCTGTTCACCTCGTGGACTTTCTTGCCGGGAATCCTCTTTAAAATCCCCGAATCAAAGATTGCCAGTTGGATCGCCACGAAAGTCTTGACCTACTCGTGGCTCTCTGTTGACTTAATGCTGGGCTTACCTCCGGCTCTAATGATGTTCCACCTGCCCATGCTGCCCCATACCAAGGCCATTAAGCAGGCGACAGGGATGGAGATGGACTTCGGAAAATTCTTGCGGATGGGCGCACGGGGATACACATTAGAGAGGCTTTATAATTTGCGGGAAGGATTCAGCGCCAAGGACGATACTCTCCCGGCGCGATTCACCGATGAGGAACAGATTCCGGGAAACGCAAAAACAAAAGTCCCGATGGGCAAGATGATGCCTAAGTACTATCGCCTCCGGGGATGGGACCAGCACGGCGTGCCGACCGCCAAAACATTGAAAAGTCTGGATCTGGAAGACATCCGGATTCCGTAACTCATCAGGAGCGGTGCTGACGGTTCTCCAGATAACGGAAGAACCTGTGCCAGAACAGGTGGGTCCAGCGGTGCAACGGTCTACCCCACGGCTGACCGAAGATCAACCAGCCCAGTTTCCGGTGATACTTCACGAAGCGACTGAAATGGGAACGAGACACATTTCCCCTTTTGATGGACCAGCACCCGGGCGCCTTGGTGGGAGGCCACTTCCCCGAGGCGACTTTAAGCGTCTCCATGCCGGCTAATCCTGCCGCTAACCACTCCACCGCGCAGATCTGGGCCAGTGGACGCTCGCCCCGAAAGTAATCCCGATACCACTCCACGCGCCAACTGCCGGCGGTTATGTAATTGTACTGGCCACATTTGAACTCCGGTGTACGCACGACCTCGGCGAGACCTTCGTAATCAAGGTTGGGGATACCGAAACAGTCTTCCAAGGTGGGCGTTCCGGCCGTAAACACACTGACCCAGCCCATGGCCCCGGAGGGCATGCACAAAATGGAGGTCTTCCCGTTTTTTTTCGCCGAGCGGAACAACAGGACGCTGTAAGCCAGGTCATCAACGGCCGGAATAACAATGTCCGCCTGTTGCACCAACCCGTCGATGGTCGCAGGTCCCGGAAGCGCTTGGTGGATATCAACTTCGATTTCCGGGTTGATGGACTTCAGACATTCAGAGATCACCAGCACTTTGCTCCGACCGATAGTGTCGGTAAAGCAGCACGGCTGACGGTTCACGTCGGCCGGTTCATAGTTATCCTGACCGACCAGGACAAACCGTTCGCAACCGGAACGGGCCAGCAGCGTAGCCAGCGTCTCGCCCACCCCGCTGTCACCGACAATAAGGATTCGGGTTTTTCTGATCCGTTCCTGCTCGTTTGCGGTGAAGATGCCGAAGTTTCTTTGGAAAATAGCTGTATAGTCGAGGGTCGTTTCCGGCGCCATATCTCTCCTGCGGTTTATTTCTGATGATATTTCATCCAGCGGTAGAATAATCGCCACCACAGATTCTGTAAAAACTCCAAGCCGGGGCCCAAGCGTGTCTGAAAGACGTGCCAAAGAAGTTTTCTCTGCACGACAAGCAAAGTCTGCACGGATAGGCCGTTGATCCGTTGGATTCTGATCCGGTTTTTCGTCATCATCCAGTATCGCGGTGCGACGACAGGTTTCCACCGGCCAGTTAAGTGCTTGATGACCTCCACAGCGGCCAGGGATGAGCAAAGCCAGACGGAAGGGCAAAGCTGGGCGGGCGGCAGGTCATCCTCGATAAATCCCCGATAGTAATCGATCCGCCAATCCGCCCGCAGCGGGTAATCGTAGGTGCCGAACTTATACTTCCTAGTCTGGAACATACACCGCAATTCTTCGTAGGTCTTCAGTTTCGGTACGCCTTCAAGATCCTCGACCGGTGGTCCGTGTGGGGAGATGAGGCAGACATTGGCCCAGGTCCCGGACGGTACGGCTAGCAGGGCCATCTTGCCGAGCCGCTGCGCATCACGGAAGATCAGGATGCTGAAGGCAAAGTCATCGGCGGCGGGAAATACGATGTCCACCCCGGTGATCAGGACGGCGATCTCGGCGTGGTTCAATAAACGGTCATGAATCTCGACCTCGGCCTCGGGATTAATCTTCAGAATCTGCTCTCCAATGACTTCGGCCTTGTTGCGGCCAATGGTGTCGGCAAAGCAGACGATCTGCCGGTTCATGTTCGTCGGTTCATATTGGTCGAAATCCACTAACACAAAACGGCCCACTCCGGAGCGGGCGAGAATGATCGCGACAGTGCCACCGATGCCGCCGCATCCCACGATGAGGATCTTGGCCCGGCGCAGTTTTTCCTGCTCGACCTCAGAAAAAATTCCATAATTTCGGGCAAACAGGTCCCGGTAGGACGGCATTGTCATTTAAAATGTTTTCCTTTTATGTTTACGATTTCCTTGACATACAAGACCGTACTTCCTATAGTTCAACCACAAATAAGCAATATGTTATTAAAAATCCGTCTGGGAATTGTGCAGCACTTGTTTTTGATTCCCCAACCATGAGAACAATTAATGTGCTTCGTGGTGAATAATTATTGTCGGCTATAAATGTTTAGATTTATATCTTAAATAATTGTAAGCTTTAAAAGCACGTTCACCATGAGGGCCAAGATACTTCTTGGCTTTAAAGACGGAATACCTAGTATAATTTGTATAAATAATCAATCAGGAAAAGGGTAGAGAGATATGGCACATAAAATAACAGAAGCTTGTAGCGGATGTAGTGCATGCAAAAAGGCGTGTCCGGTTTTCGCTATCACCGGCGAATTAAAAGCCATTCATTATATTGACACCGTAAAGTGTATTGATTGCTCGGTTTGCGGAATGACATGCACGAAAGACGCGGTGCTGGATCAAAACGACAAAGTAGTGCCGCGAGTTAAAATTGCTGACCGCATGAAACCGCTCGTTAATAAAACAGATTGTTCGGCTTGTTTTATGTGCAGCGATTTTTGCCGGGCGAACGTAATTAAAATCTCAGAACCAGGCCACAAAGGCGATATAAGTGCTTATGCCGAAATCAATTTCGCCAAATGCGTAAGCTGCGGTCTTTGCGCATTAAATTGCCCGATGGATGCAATAACTATGGCCAAGATTGAAAAGCCTGCTGCGGATTAAATCAAAATTAGTAAGGATTATTATACATTAGCATTTAGGACATCACCTTTGAATCTTTTGGCTACTTATCACGCCATCTATAATTTTGCTGAGTTCAATTATCTTATCTTTTCTTAATTGATCAATTACTTGAGCTTCAGTGATATTTCTTGTAATTGCAGGTATATTTGCAGACGGCACCCCTTCCTGATACTCATCAATTTTCATTGATTTTCCAGATATTAAATCTTTGATAATTAATTTTTCTGCCAGAATATTGATTATTTTATAAGATATATCAATGTATGCATTAATTTTTACACTTCCTTTTCTATAAGAGACTAGTACAACTTTCTTTTTCTTAATCTCCCTTGGTGGTGCATTTAATAAGTCCTCCATTTTGAGTTTGGGATGTTTAATTACCCAATCAGAATACTCTGGATTATCGGCTTTTTCATATACGATAGTGCTTGCCCGATCCATCACAGGATTATCTGTCGAAACAACAAAATACCGGGATACTTCTCCTATGATTAATATTTCGGCATTTACAGTATCTCTAAGCTGTTTCATAATGAATTTATCAATGTTATCCTCCAGCAACATTTTTGATATACTATCGTTATCTTTTTTATGATTAATTATTGAGAGATTTTTCGTGCTTTCCTTTTTTAAATGAGCAGATAATTCATCTGAAACTATTTTACCGATTTCCGGATTGTCCTCATGACCAATGAAGTCATAAATTACTATTTTCTTACAATCAACGGAACTATTGGGTTCAGTAGCATTAGCGGGCAGCACAAATGTGCTAACAATAAAAATATTGGTAATAAATAATACGATAAATAATTTTATTTTCATGTATTTCTATTTCCTTTCCTAGCCTCCAAATTTGCAATATTCAATAATTATTAAAAGTGGTGTTATTTTTTATTTAAAATAAAAAGAACTCTCCCAGTATCTGAAATTATTTGGTAATATCAATCTATTATAGGCAATAGATAGCTAAAGGAAAGTTAAAAAAATACGTTGTTATGCATTATTTTATAATATCATGAACGGCTGTACTAAATATTTGGCAGATACGCCTTTGTGGGTTGTTAACCTGAGAAGATACTGCAACTCCTGCCGGCAGCTCTTCACCTTTACCTGTTACTTTCCCATGCTGAATAGATACTTTTTGCGCGTATGGTACCATCTTGGAAGATAAGTATTGATTCAAATGAGTGCTGACGCTTTTTGCTCTTAATTCGGAAAGCCGCTGATTTAAAAAAATCCTTTTCTGGCGATTACCCCCGTCACTTAAAAATCCGGAGGAATCGGTATATCCGTAAACATCTATTTGTAGTAATATCGGCTTATCTGGGAAAAGCTTCAGATTTTCATCTATTATGGCAATAATTTTATCTGCAAATCTATCCAGAGCGATTTTCCCTTCATCAGCGAGTTCGTACTTGCCTAAAGCAAAGGAAATGTCGGATTGCAATTTTTCCTGCTGACTGCTCTTTATATCTTCTTCGTATAAGCGTAAATCGCTGGAAATACTAGCCGTTCTTACCAGCGACAAATTTTCCAGTTCCTGATTATCTGCTTGTATCCGATTGGCAAATTGCAATATTTCATCAAGCCTGGGAATTAATTTTTTGAGAGGAGTCGCCGGATTTTCTTCCTGTTTTTTAATGATTTCTTCTTTCATCATTACCACCGAGCGGGTGATTCCCTGAAGAAGGATGCGTTTGGAAGCGGTTATGCTTTCCCGTGCATAATCCATTGCTCTCTGATAGTAACGATCAAGATAGCTCTGTTCCGCTTCAGCATACCGTCTCCGGGCAGTAGAAACATCTTCGGATATTTTTTCCGTTATTCCCGTTCGCGTGACTGCTTCCTGATACTCTTTTGCTTCATCAAGAACAATTCGCGCTTCTCTAAGCGAAGGTCCGCAACCGGCAAATAAAAGCAATGTCAGTGCTATGAACGGTAACCAATTTTTAAATATATTTTTTAACATTTTCCGCCCTTTCTTTTTATCACTCATCTTATTTATTTCTCAGTCGTTCGCACAGTTCTTCCTCATATTTATTCCTGGTTTGAGCCATACTGCTGCGCATTTTCTTGGCATCATCTTCGCGAGTTGCATCATAATGCGCCTGTAGGCCATCTTCGATATATCGGAAATCGCATATAATTTTCTTAAGTGCTTCGACAAATTCCGGGCTATGATGTCTTCCGTCTTTTTTCAATTTATTATAGCGTACCAAGTGTCCCTGTGATAACTCCATAAGGTCTTCCAGTGATTTAAAATTGGGACCGCATTTAAAAGAGCAGGACTCGAGTGTTTGGGGAACGCTAAAATAGAAATCCCCCCGCAGTGACGTAGACTCCCAGGGGACCTGTTTGTTGTTTGTTTCGTTTATTACATTATTGCGCACCGCTTTAAATACTTGTTCAATGGTCAGTCCTGGTATGATCATTTCCTTCAAGAGGTGCTTTGTATACAGACCATTTTGCCCTGGTCCATCAATCGCCACTGATTCTGGCGCCGTGGCATAGGCGACAATGGTTCCTGTGGGTGCATCCATGCGGGCAAGCCCGGCGCTGGAAGATCGGAAACTTTTGGCAAAGGGATTGTCCCTGCATGCATCAAGAATGACTATATTCACTGGATTGCCCGCATCTTCCATCTTGCCTAGCACCCTACCGACGTCGATAGATTCATGTTCGACATCAGATTCACTCTCTATGCGCGCATCAACCGGGATTAAATAATTTCTACCTTTCACCTGCATACCATGACCGGCATAATAAAACAGGCCTGTTCCGCCGTTACGGAGTTTGGAATAAAAAATTCTGACCGCATCATCCATTCTTCTTCGGGAGGCGTTTTCTTCATAGATTACCTGAAAACCAAGCCTCTGCAAAGTGGCAGATATGTCACGGGCATCGTTAACCGGATTTTTTAAGGGACTTGCACGGTAATTACCGTTGCCAATAACCAGAGCCAAACGTTGATTTGCGTCTTTAATTATCAGACTTCGTTCGTCGGCAAAAGAGTTGAATACTAAGAGACAGAAAGAAATAGCGACTAGTAAAGATATCCCTATTCGCTTCATATTATTCACCGTATGTCTCTTTATTTTTACTTTTTGATTTTAGTAGGTCTAATATATAGTAAATATGCTTTCCCGTCAACTCCGACACCACTCCGACACCTGGTCTTTCACCCCCCGGTCGGGAATCATTTGCGAAAGATAGGGTTGAATCTCAACGTCTTTTCTTATGATTAAGTGGGAAATAAATTACCTATTGTTCAATATCTCCCGCTGAAAAAGGTCTGTCCCGGAAATTTACAATATAGTTTTGCTGTATTCTCCAGAATCAATTGAGGGGTGCTAAAGTCGGAAGGTTACGGAGTGGGTAAAATATTTAGGATTTACATTTGGCTCGTGCTTAAATTTACTAAAACGGGATTGAAACTATCTAATATTAAATACTACTTATTGTATCAATATTCATTACTACCACTACATATTGATTATTTCCTTATTGATTATTTCCTTGCTTTATTCAATATTCCTTGATAAAATTAATGCCACTGAAAATAAAAAAGGTGATTGTCGTTGGAGAACCGCTGCTAATGGCAATATAGATGAGTCATCTGAGGGATACAAAGAAACGCGCGTAATTGCATTACAAAAGCCAGGCAGAGCGGTTACAGACGTTAACAAACTTTTAAACATCACTGGAAAGGCGGGTCATATAGTGACCCGCCTTTTTTATTTATAAAGCATAATCATAGGAAGAAGCTTTTCCGCTTGGTTCTTCAAAATCCATTGTGGAGTGCAAAAGTCGGAAGGTTAACGGAAGTTAAAGACCGGTTAAATTTTATATTCGATAAAAATCGAAATTTACGAATAAAAAAATATTGGAAGTGCATGAGAAATAAAATACTTGCTGTAAAGGCTCTGCTGGCAATCAAGACGGGTTGACTCCGTTGTCAAAACAAGACTCGTTCAGGTCGATCTCACCACGAAATTCCTTTTGATCTTAAAAAATCTTGGCAGACCTTGCTTCCAAGGTTCGCCGCCGTTTTTCTGTCAATCAACGCTTGCTGATGATTTCCTAGTCCAGCATAAGCATTGCCTCTGTTGCAATATGCTGCCTGATTGGATGGATTTATTTCTATGGCCTTGCTCAGATCTTCGACAGCACCTCTGAAATCATTGAGATTGTCTCGCGCGGCACCTCGCATAGTATAAGCTTTTGACAGATCAAGCTCAGGATGACCTATTTCAATTGCTTTGTTAGTATCATTGAATGTTTGTCTCCAATTACCAAGTCGAGCATAACAGATACCCCTGTTGAAATAAGCCCATGCTGAGGTCGAGTCCAGTTCAATCGCTCTGTTGAAATCGTTCATTGCCATTTGCAAGTTTCCACCGAAATCCATATAACATACACCGCGACCAATATGAGGATGGGGAAGATTAGTGTCTAGTTCTATAGCCTTTGTATAATCAATAATTGCTTGCTGACAATTCCCCGTAAAGTAAAAATGGGAGACAGCTCGGCCTGAATAAGCAATCGCATTTTTTGGATCCGCTTCAATGGCATTGTCATAAGCTTTAATCGCCTCATAATAATTTTTGGAATAGAAGAAAGAATTCGCCTTCTCAAACCATTCACCTGAGGAAAGCTTCTTGACAGTTTCATTGTATCGCTTCTGGGTATTGACATCATCTTTCGAAGTGAGGACTTCCCCTTTTATTTTTTCAATTTCTTTCAAGGCTCTTTCTGCTTTTTCCTTTACATCTTCTAGTTCTTTCGTTTTCTGCGTATCTTTTCGTAACGAATCGAGCGATCTTATTAATTCTTTGGTGTCAGTAGAAATTTTTGCCTTGAGGTAGTACGTTTTGCCATCCCAACGCTCTTGTATAATTTCAGTCCGGACAATTCCTGCTGCCAGGGTTTTAATTTTGTCTGTTGTTATTTTAAAGTTTATTACTTCAGTTTGGCTGGTAAGATATGTTCCAATCTCTTCAATCAGCAATCTCTTGACCTGTTCGAGAGCAATGGTCCTAGACGATAATTTGCTGTCGGCCTCGCTTGCCTGGTAAATGTATTCTTTAATGAAAGTTTTGGTTTCGGCAAAGGATAGATTGGGGATCAAAAAGACAAGAAGAGAAAAGATCAAGATGATTTGTCTAAACGAATATTTCACCACCATACAACCTTTCTGTATTTTGATTAACTTCTAAAATTAAGATATTTTAATGTAAGATGAAAGTCAACAATTATGACAGACTTTCAAATCCATTATGGAAAGCTAACGTCGGAAGGTTAAAGGAAGTTAAAGACAGGTTAAAGAATTTTATTCGATAAAAATCGAAATTTGCGAATAAAACTGGCGGAGAGAGCGGGATTTGAACCCGCGGTACACCTTTTAGGGGCGTACAATCGCTTAGCAGGCGATCGCTTTCGGCCACTCAGCCATCTCTCCGTTTTTGTTTTGCCGGTCATTTTTATT
>CAIVQG010000041.1 GCA_903907985.1 uncultured delta proteobacterium | reverse complement strand
GTTGCCGAAGAAATAGCCGCCCAGAAGGAATAGACAAACCCAGGCCATACCGCCTATTATATTATATGAGATAAATTTCGGATAAGTCATTGCGCCGATGCCGGCGACAAACGGGGCAAACGTGCGGATGATGGGCATAAAACGAGCGATAATAATGGTCTTGCCGCCATGCTTTTCGTAAAATTGATGAGTCCGCTGCAAATATTCTTTCTTGAAGAAGCGGCCGTCTTCGTAATGAAAAACCTTGGGACCGATAAAATGGCCAATGGAATAATTGACTGTATCGCCCGCGATTGCTGCAATACAAAGGGAAATTAACAGTATTTCAATATTTAACGCGCCGAGGGCGGCAAAGCTGCCCAGCGCAAAAAGAAGAGAATCACCGGGAAGAATAGGTGTAACAACAAGACCCGTTTCACAGAAGATAACCAGAAACACAATAACATAAGCCCAAATGCCAAAGCTCTGAATAATGACGGGCAAGTATTTGTCCAGGTGAATAAAAAAATCAATAAAATAGATGATAATGTCCATAATTTAGTATAATCTTTCGAAAACGTAAGTTGCAACTCTATATAAGGAGAACAGGGAGGGTGTCAACATGAAAAAAGTCCTAATTGGAATATTAGTTGTTATCGTAGCCTGTGTTGCCGGTTATTATGCTTTCCCGGAAAAAGTGGCAGGCTACATGATCGATGCCGCCAGAAGTCAGGCCGGGCTGACTAAAAAAATGATCAAAATCGATGATCATAACATCGTTTATCTGGAGGGGGGCAAAGGGCCGACAATATTGCTTTTGCACGGCTATGCCGCCAATAAAGACAACTGGTTAAAATTAGCCCCTTATTTAATTAAAGATTACCATGTGGTGATACCCGATATCCCCGGCTATGGAGAAAGTTCTATGATCGAGAAGGCCTCGTACAATTTATCAAACCAGATGTCGCGGTTGCATAAATTAGCCCTGGCACTGGAACTCAAAAAATTTCATATCGCCGGTAATTCCATGGGGGGGGGGGTTCGCCGGGACTTATGCCGTGCGCTATCCGGATGAAATTGTCAGCGTGGGGCTGTTTGACGCCGGGGGTGTAAAGTCTTTGGAAAATAGTGTGGTAAGAAAAATGATGGAGAAAGGTGAAAATCCACTGGTATTAAAAGACGTAAACGATATGCCACGCTTAATGGCTCTGGCTTTTGTTAATCCGCCCAGTTTGCCTTATCCTCTCCAGAAAGTAATGACCCAAACCGCGTTAGCTAATCGCCAGTTTTATGAAAAGGAACTCAAAGAAATCGGTCCGGATTTCCTGTCTCTGGAAAAAGATCTGCCGAATATAAAAGCGCCAGCCTTAATTCTCTGGGGCGATCAGGATAAAATCCTTGATGTTTCCAGTGTGCCTGTGTTCGAAAAAGGGCTGAAAAATTCTAAGACCGTTATTCTTAAAGATTGCGGGCATGTCCCGATGATTGAAAAGCCGCAGGAAACGGCAAATGCCTATTTGGCTTTTATAAAAAGTGTAAAATAAATCAATGACACTCGCTGAAAACGAATAAAGTGAAGTTTGAAGCGTTCGTCATGCCAGACCTGATCCGGCATCCAGCTTGTTTTCCTAGATTACGACGTTCGTAACCTTATAACCTGAAGGTCACGCGAGGTTACAAGAATGGAATGACGGAATCGCGGTAAGCCGTGGGGAATTGACGCCGAGTTTATAACAATCCCAGGCATTGCTGGAGGTAGGCATGACGACATTGTCGAAGACATAAACATTTTTGTTTCGGCCTACGCTTTGCGGGGGAAGCCCATGTTGGGTTTGACCACAGCTGTTTGCCCTTTTTTAAAAATTCCCTTCGGCCAGTGTTATTTCCCTTCGTCATTTCTTCCTCCCCGAACATTTTTGTGGAGTCGTCAGATCACTTCCTTTTTTGCTTTGTATAATAGTTATTGAGAAGATTGCTAATCAAATTGCAATGCACCTGAAGCCCAGAATATTGGAAGAAGTATTTTCATAAACCGGTTGACGATCAGTTAAGCAAACCGGGCTTCCGGATACCCAGCTTGCCCCTTTGACAACGTAAGTTTCTTCGCTTTCCTCTTCCGGCCCAGGCTCCTGCCAGTGATCCAGCGTCCACTCCATAACGTTACCCAAGGTATCGGCAACTTCATATTCGTTGGCAAATTTTACATATTGATCTACCGGTGACGTATCTCCCAATAAACTTTTTTCCAGGTTGCAGGCATCATCCTGCCAGCCATCCCCCCATGGGTATAAATAGCTGCGGGAAGTGCGCGCTGCCGCTTCCCATTCTTTCTCCGTGGGAATTCTCTTGCCGGTCCAGGCGGCAAAGGCACAGGCATCCTCCAGGCTGACCTGCACAACCGGATGTGTTCTCTTCACATAAAGAGTGCTGGACTGACCGTTGGGACGATACCAGCAGGCTCCGGGCATTCTTTTATGTTGCAGTTGATTATTCCAAATAAAACTTTCCGTACCGGTCAGGGCGTTTCTCACTTTTTGCATCCGGGGAATATACACCAGGCCAAACCCATGTTTTTCGGCGGTGGTTATGTAGCCGGTCTTTTCTACAAAAATCTCGAAAAGAGCATTGGTGACGGGAAATTTCCCGATGTAAAATTCACGCAAATTCACTATCTGTTCCGGCAATTCGCTTTTATCTCTGCCCGCTCCGCCCACCCGATAATTACCGCTCTTGATCAGGATATGCTGGTTGTAAAATTTTTCCCGGACACTGAGATAGCGGTCAAATTCTTCGGTAAGAAATTTTGCTTTTTCCTTAATTTCTTCTTCCGAATAGATGCTGTTGCTTAAATCCGGCCCTATTTTCCCCAGCGCTGCGGCGGCAGCGGCAAGCTCAGCTAAAACCTCGGCTCTGGTTCGCAGGTCTCCTTCCACGGCAGCACCTGCCGCTTGGTCTTGCCCCGGAATGGCCTCCTCTTCGCCGACTGAAGGTTCTTCAATGATTTCTACAACTTCTTCTGGGGCAACCTCTTCGATAACCTCGACCGCTTCCATTTCTTCCACAGTATCCGCATCGGCTGTTTCCTCTGTTGTATAATCTGATAATGTTTCGGCGGCCTCGACAATGGTATCTTCGGCGACGATTTCTTCCGGTACAGATTCCAAGACTGTTTCTTCCGGCAGGGACTCCGGCGCTGGGGCAATAGAATCATCTATTTCGATTATTTCTTCATAATCCTTGTCTTGCACCGGTTCTTCCGGGGTCAAGCCGGTTTCCAGCAATCCATCATCTTTAAGAGCGGCATCAGCAGCGGCGATTTCTTCGGGAGTGGTCTCTGCGGTAATTTCCCCTTCTGCTGCCGGTTCGACAAGCTCATCGCCGGTAACTTCTTCGATGATTTCGACCACTTCAGTTGCCGCCACATCTCCTTCAACTATTTCAGTCTCTGCGCCCGGCTCGACGGGGATTTCTTCTATTCCGGCATCGGGCAAGTATTCTTCTGCGCCGCTGACTTTGTCTTCGGTAAGTGCTTCCGGAGCCAGTTCATCTTCAACGACTTCTTCTACAACCTCAACTATCTCTTCGGTGCTTGCTCCCTCAACCTCCTCAATGATTTCAACTTCAGTGCCTTCTTCCTCAACGACGGTTTCCTCCGCCAGGCCTGAGTCGATACCAATTCCATCAAGTCCCCGGCCATCACTCAGAGCTGATTTGACATTCTGAGCTAGCGTACCAAAAAGATTTTTTATCCGTTCAATTTCTTCGCTATTTAATCCTGCACCCGTGGTGGCCAGGGCATCGGCCAACATCTCTTTTACGGAGGCCGTCATTTTGTTTATCTCTCCGGCAACATCAATTCCTTCTTCCGACAGCGCCGGTCCCATGGTCTCAGACAAGTTGCCGAAGAGATTTTTTATTTGCTCAGCTTCCTGAGCGTCTAATTCCGGCCCGGCAGAAGAAATTGCTTCAGACAATACCTCCTTTACGGCTTCCATTATTTTGCTCATCTTCGTCTGAGCATCAATTTCCTTATCTTTCAGAATATCGGCAATGCCGGCTAGCGCTTTGCCCTCGTCCTCCTGCCGAATGCCTATGCTCTCTCCGGTAGTTGTTTGATCCGTGGTTCCTTCTGCAGCCAGCGGCAGAGCGGGCTCCTGCGTTAAACCCCCGATTAGATTTTTCAAACGGTCGATTTCTGCCCGGGCGTCTTGGGCATTGGGAGAAGACATTGCACCGGCCAGGATATCGGTCAGAGCAGACAGAATTTCGGTAATCTTACTTTGGGTGTCGATGCCCTTTTCCCGGAAAATATCGGCGATACCGGACAACGTTTTATTTTTGGCCTCATCGGAAATATCAAAGACATTGTTATGGCCGATGATAATACCCTGAGGATTTTTCCCTTCTTGATAGAGCTTTTTTAGATCGCTGTTGACGCTGGATTTAACGGAGCTGAAATTTTTTCTTTTGTTTTTGATTAACTCGGCATCATCACCGGTCTCCCAGACGTATTTAACCAGTTCTTCGGTGTCGATAGACGTCAGGGTTTCCAGGGAGCTTTCATCCGGGTAAAAGTTCCTGACGGCACGGATAAGTTTGCTTTTGAGGGTGGTTTCGCTTTTATAATTGAGGCTGTCGATAGCTTCCTCAATATTTTTCAGCGAGATAATTACCGGCACGGAGTTCTCCTGTGAGCTGGAAAGAAAAATAACTTTATTTATTATAACATTATTTACTTTAATCGAGAACAGTATTATAAGAATAGCGCGATGATAAGAAAAAAGTAAGAAACCAACAAAGGGGACAGTGTATGGAAGAAATCGTAAGAAATCAATTTAATCAGATTCTTGCCAAGCATTATGAGCATTTAACAGGATCGAAAAATGCCGCCGGGGGATTGCCTCTGACTATGGATAATATCGTATTTTTTATCCTGCTCGGAGGACGGGAACTGGAAATGTCCGATTATACTTCAGAAGTGTCGGATAGATATACGATGGACGAGTTCCTGGCCGAAGTTAAAGAGACGGGAATTGAAGCAGATGAACATTTTCAGGCGGCAATGCAGGAACTGGTGCAGAAAAAATACATTGATCCCCGGCCCGATGGTCGTATCCATGGTTATCAGGACTGCAAGGAAACTGCCCGGACGTTAAACCGTATTTTTCCCAAAATGCAGGGAATCAATTTGTTGGCTTATGTCTGGCAGACAATAGCAGAAGTTGCGAGCGGACGCACTGATCTGGAAGCGGCGTTTTCCCGTTTTGATCAAACTTTGAATAATCAGGGAGTAGCGCCGCCCAAACCGAAAATACCGGTAATTACGCCGCCGCCAAAACCCCAGGCCGAGGCTCCTGTTGCCGAAAAAAAAGATGCCGGAATAAGCCGCAGTGGCAGCCGTATTATCAGGGATTATGTCATATCCGAAACTCCGGCCAAGGCAGCGCCTACAGCCAAGAAAGCTGTTGCGACCGTCTTGGCTGGTAGTCGCGAGGAAATTGCCCGCGGCAGTGAGCCGGCAAAAAAAGAAGCTCCGGCCGAGGCTCGTAAAGACGCGGAAATGGATCAAAAAAATCGAGAAGAAGCCGTTGCGATGAAACAAAAAATCGCTGAACTGGAAAGAGCGATTGCAGCAGCTGAAGAAGCAAAAAAACAGGCGACTCCTCCTGAAGAGGCAGCGCCTGCCCCGCCGGAAGTGCCAGCCGCAGCTGCAGACGAAAATGATACGGAGGCAAGTGATCAGGGTGATGATGAAATTGCCCAGAAAATAGCCGCTTTTGAAAAGGAACTGGCGCTGGTTTGTCCTATCTGCAAAACAGGCATACTGCAGGAAAAATCAACGGGAGCCGGTAAAGTGTTTTATGCCTGTGAGTCCAAAAGCTGCAATTTTATCAGTTGGGGAAGGCCGCATAATATTCCGTGCGCCCGCTGCAAAAATCCTTTTCTGGTGGAAGTAACAGATGCTGCCGGGCAGACTATTTTGCGTTGCCCCCGGGCGACCTGCCAGCACCGTCAAGCGCTTAATCCTCAAGGAGTAAAAGTAGTTCGCAAGCGACTGGTTCGCCGCAAAGTGTAGGTCGCTTTTTTAGGCCGTTGTTCAGTAATAACTGTAACATTGTAATATCGAAACCGGCATAAGGGGCCGTAACGAACAAGGGGTTGCAACCCCTTGTTCTAATGTAATGGTCTTGCTACCCGCATGGTGGTTATTTCGTAACGGCTCCTAACTGATTTTCAGCACTTTGGCGCCCTGAATTCTACCTTCTTTTAATTCTGTCAGGGCGCGGTTGGCCTCCTCCAGAGGGTATTCCTCGACTGCCGGGCGTATCGGTATTTGTGCGGCGAGAATTAAAAATTCTTCGATATCTTGGCGCGTGACATTGGCCACGCTCTTTATTTCTTTTTCCAACCAGATATGCTTAGTGTAATCCAGCTGTAAAAGATAATTCTTGTCCGTATCTTCCTTACGGATCGCGTTGATGACCAGTCTTCCTGCAGGAGCAAGGTTTTTTAACGCTTCGACAACCGGCTTCCATGCTGGAGTCGTATCAATGACGGCATGCAGTTTTTGCGGGCTTTCCTCGCCGATATCTCCCGCCCACACCGCTCCTGTCTCGCGGGCAAAACGGCGTTCATTTTCCCGGCGGGCGAAAACAAAAACTTCCGTTTGGGGGTAGCAGTGGCGTACCAGTTTCAGAATCAGATGTGCCGAAGCACCAAAGCCCGTCAAGCCGAGACTTTGACCGTTTTTTAAATTGGCCAGCCGCAACGATCGATACCCGATGGCTCCGGCACACAATAATGGTGCAGCCTGGGTATCGGTAAAAATCTTCGGGATGGCAAAGGCAAAATTTTCCGCGATGGCAACAAATTGCGCGTATCCGCCGGGGACATCCCGCCCGGTGGCCTGAAAATCAGGGCAGAGGTTTTCCTTGCCGGCAAGACAGTATTCGCAATGACCGCAGGTATGGTTTATCCAGCCGATTCCGGCCCTGTCGCCGGTGGCGAACTTGGTTGCTCCGTCTCCCAGACCAACGACAGTACCGATTATTTGATGACCCAGGATGCAGGGGAGTTTTGCCGGAGGTGTCCGGCCTTCGATTTCATCGAGTTCAGTATGACAAACACCACAGGCAGAAATTTTAAGTAGAATTTCTCCGGCTTGTACTTCCGGCACCGGCAGCTCGACCATTTTCAGGGGCTGTTTGTTTTCCTTAATACTGGTTAGATTGTCCAGTATTGCCGCTTGCATTATTATCCTTTTAAAGCCGATGGCAATTCCAGATTCACATCCACCGGCTGAACATATTTCCGGGTAATCTCAGAAGTGGAATTTACCTTCAGCTTGCCAAACAAAAATGAAAGTTGCTTTTCCAACTCGGCGCCCAATTGCTGGATTACCGGTGCCGGCAAATTCCACATCTCCAGTTTGAAGGAGCCACAACCTTTTTTGCGGGTTTTGTACAGAAATTGCTCTTCGGTGTCCTTTTCTTTCCATTCTCCCTTAAATTCTTTTTTCAAATATTCGTAAATTCTTTCTTTCAGTTGGGGCGGGAAACTGGGACTATCATAAACAATATTCTGGAAACCGGTGGCCAGATGTATTTCGGCAGTACCCACGGCCGGAAATCTGTCAAAAGCTTCATCCGGCAGTGTGGATGCACCATGCTGCACGGCACCGGCTAATCCGTGCCGTGTGCGGGCCAGTTCCGACAATTTTTCCAGAACCTCAAAATCAATTTTTACTTCCGCGACAGAGCCGTCAGCCAGGGGAACGCCTCCATGCGTTGTTCCTGTCTGGACGCTGATTTTGCTGATCGGGACAGGTGGTTGATCGCCGTTGGTGAGCGATTCCAGATAACCTTCCATGAAGGCTTGCAATTCTTCCACGGTGCTGTTTTTTCCGCCGACTTCGCCGATCTCGCCGCCAACGGAGATGGAAATGCCTTCCGGTTCCAGATCCCTGATCATTGTTGTCAGTTCCGCAGCCAGCAGATAATTCGTTTCCTGCTGTTCTTTAACAGTTGTTTTGGTCAGATCCACCAGAGTTGATGTGTCAAGGTCAATATTATAGAAACCGGCTTCGATTGCTTCCCAGATTAAATTTTTTACCGCCTGGATTTCTTTGGCCGGATCATCGGCGAATTTTTTGGCATTAACCTGAAAATGATCTCCCTGAAGAAAAATTGGTCCGGAATAACCAGTTTTTATCGCGGCGGCAGTTACCGCACAGGTGTATTCCAGCGGCCTCTGAAGAGTATAATCTATTTCCGAACGGGCGATTTCGAAGATAACGGGACCAACCTGGCCTTTGATAGCAGCCCGAAAAACGGCCTGGGCGGAATCGTACGTTATTGCCCGCAGGTTAATGGCCGGAACTGTAAAGCCCTTTACTTCGCCCCGTCCCATCGCCTCATAGAGTGGCTGGATGGAAGCGGACAGAATTCCGAGAGCAGCTGCCGTTCGGCGGATAAGCCAGCAGGCAGCGTCCTTTGTTGCCGGATCCGGGCTGAATACCACCGTATAAATCAGAGCATCAATCAGTTCATCTCTTAATTTTGCTTCATCCAGAATACGGACATCACCCCCGTCGGTTTGAATAATCTGTGCGTATCCGCTTTTTAGTTGATCTTTGTTTTCGTAAATCATTCGAGCTCCTTTAATGTTTATGCCGCTGGAACCACTCTTTGCCTTTTTACGGCAGTAGTTGCCGGGCCGGAAGTTAAATATTCCGCTGGAATCGCTAACGGAATTTATTTCGCTAAAAATTGATGAGCCATTTGAACCTCGGTGGTGCTGCCTATGTAAACAGGTGAACACTGATCAAGGATTTCGACTTTTAAAGACAGAATATCGGTCCGGCCATCGGTTGCCTGTCCGCCCGCCTGCTCGATAATAAATGCCATGGGCTGTAGTTCAAACAAGAGGCGCAACTTGCCCCGGGGTGCTTTCGTGAGCGCCGGATAGGTAAATATCCCACCTTTTTTAATCAGCACCTGATTGATATCGGGCACGAACCCGCCACTGTAGCGCAGTTTGTAACCATCTTTCTCCAATGCTTCGATAAATTTCCGATGTTCCGGCAGCCATTCCCGGCGCAGTCCGCCGGGCGAAAAGATGGAGCCCTTTGTCTGCAGCGAGATATTCTCCTGGGCAAGAACGTATTCACCTTCACGATTGAGCACAAATTCGTGAGTTCCTTTCCCGGCCGAATAAACGATAGTCATCAAAGGGCCATAAGTGATATACAGTGCTGCAGCCATCGTCTTTTTGCCGGTATCGAAAACCGATTCTTTGTGAATGCCGATAATTGTGCCGATGGCCAGATTAGTGTCGACCAGCGATGAGCCATCCAGCGGATCAGCAGTAACGATATATTTTTCACTGCCTGTGCCGATTTTTATTATTGTTTCCTGTTCTTCCGATGCATATTCCCGGACAAAGCCGGAGAACTGCAGTTGATTTTTTAAAATCTCATCCGAACTGCGATCCAGGGAAAGCTGGTCTTCTCCGTAAATGTTTTTGAATCCGGCCAGTTTGCGGTTAGCTTCGTGAATATTTGCGGAAATATATTTACCGACTACGGCAATTTGCCAGATGAGGCGGCGCAATTCCACTTCTACCCCCGCCATCCACATGTGCCGTCTTAAATCGACAATATTTTTTGTATAATCACCAATTCCTTCGCCCATTTTCTCTCCCCGTAATTGCAACAACCTGCCGTTTTTTGACTAATAAAATTATCCGGCAGAGTAGAGTTAATCCTTATATTTCTTCCCGTAAAATTAATCGTTGTCTCTTGCAATAGCTTTGGCCAATGCTTTTTCCAATTCACCCAGCGTGTAAGGCTTCATCATTGCGCCTGCAAAACCGTATTTCCAGTATTCTTCAATGACCGGATCACGTACATAGCCACTGGATATAACCGCCTTGACCTCGGGATGAATAGCCAACCAGCGCCGAATCGCTGTTTCGCCCCCCTCATCACCGCGTAAGGTTAAATCCATGATAATCAAAGAAAAAGGCTGGCCGGCTTCTTTTGCTTTACCGTAAATGCCTAAAGCTTCTTCATGGCATTGGGCGGTAGCTACTTCATAACCCAGATGGACGAGCATGCTTGAGGTCACATCGAGCAAAATTTGCTCATCATCAATTAAGAGGATTTTATGCTTAGCTCTTGTTTTTATTTCTCTCTTTTCCTTCGGGTCTCTTTGACTGCTTTCTTTATCCACAGCGGGAATATAAACTGTAAAGATAGTACCGGTTCCGGGCTCAGAGTCAACGATAATCAATCCGTCATGGTTTTTTACTATGGAATAACAAAGAGCCAGCCCCAGACCCATCCCTTTAATGTTGTTCATTTGCTTGGTTGTAAAATAGGGATCAAACAGTTTCTTCATGTGCTCTTTGGGAATTCCCACGCCATGATCTTTAACATACCATTGAAGATAATTGCCCGCCGGCAGAGGCGGTATCTGATCTGCCTTCAAGCGTATATTTTGCGCCGCTATTTCAATAGTCCCGCCTTGCGGCATCGCTTCGGCGGCGTTAGTTACCAGATAATGGGTGACCTGATGCATTTGCCCTTCATCGATTTGTGCCGGCCAGAGGCTGTCGGCAAAATTAAATTTGCATCTGATATTTTTTCCGCTCACGGAAAAGATGGCAGCGTCCTCCAATACCTTGGCAAGACAAGATGTTTTCCGTAGCGGACTGCCTCCTCGCGAATAGGTCAGCAGACGGCTGGTTAACGATTTTGCTTTCAGGCACTGCTCTTCGGCGCTGGCAAGTCTTGCATAAAGCCTATCCGGAGTCATTGCTTCTATTTTAGCCAAAGACAGCGAGCCCAGGATGGCGGTCAGGATATTATTGAAATCGTGAGCAATGCCCCCGGCTAAAAGGCCTATGGACTCCAGTTTCTGTGCTTTGGCCAGCTCCATTTCCATAAAACCGCGGACAGTTATATCCCGGCCGAGTGTTTCGAGACAAACAATTTTCCCATTTTCATTCCTCAGGGCAACGGCAGTAAATTCCATCGTCACGGTTCGGCCGTCCTTTGCCGCTATTGATAGAATCAGGTTTTTTACAAAATCTTTACCACCTTTCATCTCTGCGGTTGCCGCAAGCCAGCGGGGATAATATTCGGAATGAATAATTCTGGCATAAATATTCGGATCAGTCAGATAATCATCCAGAGAGTAGCCGAGAATGTTTTCCGCCGCTTCGTTGAGATACATTATCCTGCCATCACTAAATCGTATCCGGAACAATGCCTCATTGGCGTAGCTGGTAAGCCGTTCATAGACTTCCTTAATTTCGTTTGCTCCGATTTCTGTTTTCTGTTCTTCGGCTAAAGATAACCTGCCCACCATATTCTTCTGCCTTTCGATAAATGCTAAACCAAGCCGGTTAATTTATGCTGATGTATGTCCTTCGAATCATTCTCATTACCGAATATTAACTGTCATTACAAGCAAATATTTGCTCGTCTGTCCAGTCTCGGAAGTATCGTCCGAGACTATTTCTCTTCGCTAACTGATGGCATCAGGGGGTGGAATTGTTAATGGTACCGTAATTTTTAACCAAGTTGCAGGTGGAGAGCGCTTTCTCCACGGCCGTCATTGCGTGGCACATTTGCCGGAGGAGGACAGCGACAGCCGACAATTAAATCTGCCTCTTATCCATTACTTTGTTTATTCTGCCTTCAGTACGCGGCAAGCTATTGGCTTCGACTAACTTTATGGATACTCCAATGCCGGTTACTGACCCGATGCGCTTTTTGAGCGTTTCCAGAAAAGAGCGCTGTTTTTGCAGTTCCAGGGAAAATATCTTGCTGGTAACTTCAATTATCACTTCGAGGGAATCCATCGCCCCTTGGCGTTCCACAACAATCTGGTAGGGGGCATCACTCCCGGCAACTCGGACTATTGCTTCTTCAACTTGCGAAGGATATACATTTATACCTCGAATGATCAGCATGTCGTCGGAACGCCGTACTACCCTCTGCATGCGGACCAGCGTCCGACCGCAGGAGCACGGTGAATAATCCAGACTGGTAATATCCCCGGTACGGTACCGAATCATCGGAAAGGCTTCTTTGTTTAATGTCGTCAGCACTAATTCCCCGGGGCTGCCCGGCGGCAGTAAGGCGCCGCTTTGCGGATCAATAATTTCCGGAATAAATGAGTCTTCATAAATATGCATGCCGTTTTTACATTGACACTCGCCGGCAATGCCCGGCCCGATTACTTCTGATAAGCCGTAATTATCCGTGGCACTTAAGCCAAGACTGCTTTCTATTTCCCGGCGCATTCTTTCCGACCAGGGCTCTCCGCCAAATAGGCCGAATTTCAGAGAAAGCGTATGCGGATCGATCCCGGCCTCGCGGATACGGGAAGCCAGCTGGAGGGCATAACTTGGTGTGCTGACCAGGACGGTTGTTTTATAATCCTGCATAATCATGATTTGTTTTTCCGTGTTACCGGTGCCCATCGGAATTACCGAAGCTCCGATGACCTCTGCGCCGTAATGCACGCCGAAGGCGCCGGTAAAAAGGCCGTAGCTGAAAGCTATCTGCACGAGATCGTCATGGGTCACGCCGGCGGCCGTCATAAAACGGGCGACAAGGTTTGACCAGATGCGGATATCGTTTTTTGTATAACCGACAACAATAGGTTTGCTGGTCGTTCCGGAAGACGAATGAATGCGGACTACTTCCCGCAGCGGTACGGCAAACATTCCATAAGGATAGTTGATGCGCAAATCCTCTTTGGAGGTAAAAGGAAGTTTAGTCAAATCGGTAAGCGATCGAATATCATCCGGCAGAATGCCCGGCTCGGCGAATTTTTTCCGGTAATGAGTTACATTCTTGTGCACTCGATTGATAGTTGCCTGCAACCTTTCCAATTGCAGCTGCTCCAGTTCATCGCGCGACATACACTCATGAGTCGGATCCCAGATGTTATTCATTTTAAAACCTCCCGGCTAATTCACGCAGTTGAGTATTCTCTTTTAGGTGCAGTTCAAAACGGCTCAGGTACAAGGCGCGTAAAAACCGAATCGCGAGGCGTATATGAATATACGTTGAGCGGTTAGGTTTGAAACGCAACGCCGTAGATGAGCGGTTTTCAACTGCACTTATCGCTCCCAGATTTCCTTCTTATCACGTCCAAGATAGGCCCGTTGTACGTCTTTATTTTCCAGCAATTCAGCGGCAGTTCCTTCCAGAAGAACTTTTCCTGTTTCCAGCACGTAACCGCGATGGGCCATTTTCAGGGCGGCACGGGCATTTTGTTCCACTAACAGAATAGTCGTTTTCTTTTCCTGCGACAGATTTTCAATAACCCGGAATATTTCCTGAACAATCATCGGGGCTAGTCCCATCGACGGTTCATCGAGTAGCAAAAGTTTTGGTTTGGCCATCAACGCGCGACCGACGGAAAGCATTTGCTGTTCTCCGCCCGACAGCGTTCCCGCCAGTTGCTTCCTTCTTTTGTGCAATATGGGAAATAAATCATAGATCATTGCGGCGGTATTTTTTGCCTCCAACCTGCCCGCCTTTGAACTGTAATGTTGATAGGCGCCAAGTTCCAGATTGTCTTCAACGGAAAGCGGTTTGAATACCTGCCTGCCTTCCGGAACCTGCGATATGCCCAGCCGGACGATCTGGCTCGGAGCAAGATTGCTGATGGCTTCTCCGGCGAAAAGAATCTCGCCGCTTGCTACCTGCACGATACAGGATAAGGAATTAAGCAAAGTTGTTTTGCCTGCACCGTTGGCGCCGATAAGCGTGACTATCTCCCCTGCCCTCAGATGCAGGGACACATTTTTTAAGGCGTGCACCTTCCCGTAGTATGTATTGATGTTCTTTATCTTCAGCATATTAAATCAGCCTTCGCCTAAATAGGCGGCAATAACCGCTGGATTTTCCTGGATCTCTCGCGGAGTACCCTCGGCCAGTTTTTTCCCCAGATTTAAAACAATGATGGAGTCACAGATGTCCATTACCAGATCCATATTGTGCTCCACCAGAACGACAGTTATGCCTGATTCCCATATTTTGTATATGAGCCCGGCCATTTGAGCGGTTTCCATGTCATTTAACCCAGCTGCCGGTTCGTCCATCAGGATAAGCTGCGGTTCGGCCGCCATGGTCCGGGCAATTTCCAGTAATCGTCCCTTGCCGAAAGGCAAATTATTGGCCGTATTTCCGGCCTCAGCAGTAAGCCCTGTAAATTCCAGCCAGTTCAAGGCCTTTTCCTTAATATATTTTTCTTCTTTAATCTGCCGGGGCAATTTAAACGCACAGGAAATAACACCGCTCCTGCTTTTAGTATGGAGTCCGACCATGACGTTTTCCAGCACAGTCATTTGCCCGAAGAGTTCCACATTCTGGAAAGTGCGTACGAGACCGAGAGCGGCGAGTGATTCCGTCGCCAAGCGGGAAATATTTTTTTCAGCCAGATAAACCTCACCGGATGTCTGTGTATAAAGGCCGGTTACAATATTAAATAAGGTGGTTTTACCTGCGCCATTCGGGCCGATGACACCGGTAATCGAGCCTTTCTTGACCTCCAGGGATACAGCTTCCAGAGCGGTAAGCCCGCCGAATATTTTAGTTATGCCGTCGAGTCTAAGCATGACTCCCGCCCCTGCTTTTTATTTTACTGCCGATGAATCCGGCTATTTGCTCAAGACCGCTGATCAGGCCACCGGGCAGATACATGGTCATTATGATAAGCATCAGACCGTAAACGATAATGTCGAAATCCTGCAAAATACGCAGGAACTCCGGCAGAATGGTTAAAATTGCCGCACCGAGGAAGGAACCATAAATACTTCCCAGGCCACCGATGATTACCATTGTCACCAGTTCGATAGAAAAGTTAAATCCGAAAGAAGCCGGAGAAATAAAAGTCATGGTATGAGCGTATAAGCTTCCGGCCATCGCGGAAATCACGGCGGAAACCGTAAATATCTGAACTTTGAGCAACCGGGCATTGACTCCCATAACCCGGGCAGCCACTTCCGAATCGGCAATCGCTCGCAGCGCGCGCCCGATGCGTGACTGCGACAAGTTAATCGATAAAAGCATCACCAGCAGTGTAATTGTCCAGATCAGATAATAATTGCTCCAATCATTGTCAAAGATGAGGGAGCTTATCTGAATATTTGGTATCCCTGAAAGTCCGGACGGGCCTCCGGTGACTGCTACTGTTTCATTGAAGATGATAAACATGATAATGCCGAAACCGAGTGTCGCCATGGCCAGGTAATGCCCCTTCAATTTTAAAATGGGGAAACCGATTATAAAGGCCAATACGCCACTTACGGCAGCTGCAATAACCAGGGCAAGCCAGGGATCAAGGCCGAACCGGGTAGTAAGAACCCCGGAAACATATGCCCCTAATCCGAAAAAAGCGGCATGTCCGAGAGAAATCTGTCCAGCATAGCCCAAAAGGAGATTCAGCGCCACGGCCAGCATGGTGTTGATGCCGATAAAAACCAGGACATTGAGAAAATAACTGCCCCGCAGAAAGAAGGGCGTTATCAGTACGGCCAGCGTAAAGATCAGAAATATTATTATTTCGCGTTTTTCTTTGGTCATGGTTGTTTTTGCAACTAAGCCGTTTTTCAAAAATAACTGTAACATTGTAATATCGTCACCGGCATAAGGGGCCGTAACTCAATGGTGAGATATTCAATGATTTTACCAAAACCTGAAGGTCACAAAGCCCGCAGGGTGGCTATTTCGTAACGGCCCCTAAACTCTTTCCGTTTCCTTTTGCTTGAATAAGCCTTCCGGCCGAACAAAAAGGATTAACAATAAAATTATAAAAGCAATGGCATCCTTATAACTGGCGGAAATATAACCGGCGCCGAGCGATTCCAGTAATCCCAGAAGCAACCCACCCATGATGGTTCCCAGTCCACTGCTCATGCCGCCGATGATCACGGCGCAAAAACCCTTCAGCCCCAGCATAATACCGACATCGAAAGAAGTCATGGTCAAGGGCGCAATGATGATTCCCGCCATGGAACCGATAGCGGAACTGATGACAAAGGATAGAAGAACCATGGTCTTTACATTGATCCCGACGAGGCTGGCGGCTTGGCTGTTGTAAGCACAGGCACGCATGGCCTTGCCGACAATGCTGTAATTAAAAAATATTTTGTTGGCAGCAATGATCAAAAGCGTGATGGCGAAAATCCAGATATGTTGCGGCAGAATTGTCGCTCCGGCAATATAAAGCGGGTCATTGCCGGAAAAGGCCGGGACGGCATGAGTGTCTTTTCCCCAGATCAGCATGGCAATGCCGCGAATCAGGATGCTGGCGCCGATGGTTATAATTACCATGCTCAGAGGAGTGGCATTTTTCAGGGGCCTGATGGCCAGCCGCTCAAAGGCAATGCCGATAACGGTAGAAATTAAGATAGCCAGCACAATTGCCGGAATTAAAGGAAAACTTAAAAAGACAAGAAAAAAAAGCGTCAGCATGCCGCCCAGCATTACAAACTCACCTTGGGCAAAGTTGATGATCCCGGTGGCATTATAAATAATGGCGAAGCCAAAACCAATCAGGGCATAAATTGCTCCGTTGGAGAGCCCTGATAAAACATACTGAAATAATTGCGGGGAGTTGTCCATTTGCTCGTGAAACTCCAATTCCGAAAGTCAAGCTCAAGCGCAGCGGAATTGGCCAGTTGAACAATCCCGCCAAGCGGAGGGTATAATACCCGTATTTAAATCATTTGCTTATATAGTAAGAGCAACGCAGGCACATGTCCTGCGTTGCTCTTCGTTGAATAAATACACACTTATTTAAGCAGTGTCCAGCCTTTATTTTTAATTTGCACCAGGACAAAAGCGTCGCTCGTCAGGCCGGCATGGTCCTGTGATGAATAAGAGAATGTTCCGCCGATGCCGGCGAATTTCGACGTTTTTTCCAGTTGATCGCGAATGGCAGCCGGTGAATCGCCGCCGCGTTCGATAGCGCCTTTAATCAGCATGATGGCGTCATACGCATGGCCGCCAAAATGATCACCCTCCACTTTATAGTGTTTTTTGTAGTTATCGACATAATTGAGCAGCGCCTTTTTCTGGGGATCATTCTTGGGAAGATGGTTGGCAACAACAACCCGGCCGGAGGGCAGGATAATGCCTTCTGCTGCGGGGCCTGCCAGGTCAATGAATTTCAGAGAGGAAACGCCATGGCTCATATACAGAGGGAGTTTAATCCCCAGTTGCTGGACATTTCTGGCCACAACCGCTGGGCCGGGATTGGTTCCCCAGCAAACAACGGCCTGGGCGCCGCCGCTACGAATTTTAGTCAATTGAGCCGTCATGTCTGTATCTTTGGGTCCGTAAGTTTCATCGGAGATTATTTGGATGCCGAATTTGCCGGCCTGGGCGACCAGCTGTTCTCTGCCGGAAGAACCAAACCCATCTGACACGGTCAGAATTGCAATTTTAGCAATCTTTTGTTTTTTCAAGTAATCAAATATTCTGGCAACGGCCAGGGCATCATTTTGTGCGGTTTTAAAAACCCATTTTTTTACTGGATCGGTAATCTTGATGCCGGCAGCACAGGAAACAAGCGGTATCTCGGCTTTCTCCACCACCGGAATAATCGCCATGGTATCACCGGTTGTGCTGGGGCCGATGATGGCGACAACCTTATCGTCCTTAATTAGTTTATTGGCTGCCTGTACGGCTTTAGTCGCGTCCGCCTGAGTGTCATAGACGATCAGTTCCAGTTTGCGGCCCTTGATTCCACCGGCCTTGTTGATTTCATCCACCATCATTTCGGCGGTGTTGCGTTCCGGTTCGCCTAAGAACGAAGCCGGCCCGGACACGGAAAAAAGCGCCCCGATTTTGATGGGAGGTGCTGCAAAAGATGATCCGGCCATAAGCCCGACAACCATCATGGAAACAACTAACCCCAACATTTTTTTCAACATAAACAATCTCCTTTTCCAAATATTATGACTATTTTGCTAAAATAAAAAAAGCCACGGTTTCTTTATCTCCCCGTGGCTTTTTTTCGATTTATTTTGAAGCGTTTCAGCAGGGGGCAGACCGGTACCGGATAGTGCAATAATAGTAATAGCCGTAATAATTCCGGCTGATTTTACTGTCTATCGAGTAATTGTTACAGCTGACCATTTTTGCCCGCGACCTTTTAAGGTAATTTGCTTTTTAGTGATGAAACGTAAACCATATATCAACTTTTGTGTCAAATAAAAAAATACTGATATCAAGGTCACTGATCACATTAAAATAGCAGGTCAGTTTCCTTCCGGTTCGTCCAGCGATTTATCTTCCAGAAGAACTTCGGCAGAGGCGTTTGAAAAAACCTCCACTGAACGTAATTTGTTTTGGATGGTTTTTGATTTCTTCCTGGCGTCATCTACCGAATTGGTTGCCTGTTCGAGCCTTTTGTGAACGGCGTCCAGCGTATCGCCAAATTTGCCGAATGCGGTTTTAATTTCACCAAGCACCTTCCAGACCTCGCCGGACCGTTTCTGAATGGCGAGGCTGCGGAAGCCCATTTGCAGGCTGTTTAAAAAAGCGGCAAAGGTGGACGGGCCGGAAACAACTATATGATATTCCCGCTGCAAGAGCTGAACTAAAGCAGTCCGGTGAATTATTTCAGCATAGAGCCCTTCAGACGGCAAAAACATAATCCCGAAATCTGTTGTTCTGGGCGGCGCTAGATATTTTTGGGATATATCTTTTGCTGCCTTTTTAATGCTTGCCTCCAGTTGTTTTGCAGCTTCATCCGCAGCAACGCTATCAGCTTTTTCCTGGGCATCCAGAAGTCGTAAATAATCTTCCACTGGAAATTTGGCATCAACCGGAATTAACACATGATCACTATCCAGATCACCTTGGCCGGGAAGCTTAATGGCAAATTCCACAAGCTCGCTTCCGTGTTCGTGTATCTTTACGTTTTTGGCATATTGTTCGGGAGCCAGCATCTCTTCCAGAAGCGCGCCCAACTGAACTTCTCCCCACGTGCCCCGTAATTTCACATTTTTCAGAACTTTTCCCAAATCGCCAACATCCGCCGCCAGATTGCGCATGTCGCCCAACCCCTGATGTACCAGTTCGAGGCGTTCGGATACCTGCTTGAAGGATTCACCCAGTCTTTTTTCCAGTGTGCCCTGCAATTTTTCATCGACGGTTTCGCGCATCCGGTCGAGTTGACGGGTATTGTCTTCCTGAATTTGTTTGAGTTTCTCATCGACAATTAGCCGGACAGCGTCCATCTTTTGTTCGTTGGTTAAGGTTAATACGGATAACTGGGCGGCAAATCCTTCGAGTTGGCTGCGCTGCAGACCGGCGATTTCCGCCATGCTTTTCTGCACGGAATCGCCAAATGATTTCAGCGACGAGGCCAATTCCGCTCTCTCCTGATGGGACTGTGTTTGTATTTCGGCACGAAAATTAGCAATTTCATCCCGGACGGAACGGTCGGTTCTTTCCTGCAGGTTTTGCAATGTCTCGAGCTTGCCGGAAAGCGGAGAAAGATCAACAGAGCTGCGTTTTATCAGCCATAGTTGCAGCACAAGCACAGCCGCGATCAGGATTAAAACTATAATCAGGATGATTTCCATGTGGGTAGGCATTCCTTAGTTTTTTACCGGGAATTGTTTTTCTTAATAAGTTTAGAATATAACGGCCAAGGGCGCAAAGTGTCAAGGAAAATAAGGGGATGTTTAGAATCTAGCGAATTTAATATATCTGCTCATCAGCTCAAAATGTTTATCGAGTGAATACAGGCATAAATTGTTGTCCCGGACATTTTGCACAATAACCAAATCGGCAAGACCAATTTTGTTGATGCCATTTTTAAAATTGATTTCCTGAAAATCAATTATTTCTTCCCAATTAATTTTGACGGCAGCTTTTTTAATAGTCATCAATATCCAGATCAACTTTCCCATAGTACTTTTTTAAATCTTTGATCTTTTCTTTTTCAATCAGGTTCAGCAGCGCGATTTTTATGACGCCAGTTTTAGTTTTTTGACAGGTCAGTTTCATTGCCTCATTGATAAGCTGATCGGGTAAATCCAAAGTTGTTCTCATAATACAATTCCTCCATTATGCATATTTTAATATCATGTATATGCATCATTTTGAGATTGATCTGAAGTTTAGTGATTATGGCTACTCGAAATCATTTGCCGCACATATTTGTAATTTGCGGAAAATTAGCAATGATGATGTTGAAACTTATAGACAAAACCCAGTGCTATTCGCTAGAGCAGAGGACTTTCCGGCAGGATATGATTGAGTGCTGGGAAGAATTTAATTGCCCCAGAAGACACGGTGTGTTAAATCAACCACCTATATGACTTTCGCCGTCGGAGAACGATTAAAAAGCCGTCTCATCGGAAGCATGCTTACTGCACTTTATGTGGGGTGATTAAACATGGCTAATGTCATTGACATCAACTGTGATATGGGCGAGTCTTTCGGGGCATACAACATAGGGAGTGATGAAGAGGTTATTCGTTCCATCTCTTCAGCCAGCATCGCCTGCGGCTTTCATGCTTCGGACCCGATGGTTATGGATCGGACCGTTCGTTTGTGCCGCGACCACCAGGTCGGTGTCGGGGCCCATCCCGGTTATCCTGATATGATGGGATTCGGCCGCCGGCTCATGGATATCAGTTCGGTGGAGCTGATCAATTACGTTGTCTATCAGGTTGGTGCTCTCCAAGGGTTTTTATCCATGTACGGTATGCCTCTGCAGCACATCAAGCTTCACGGAGCTCTTTACAATGACCTCGTTGCCAAACCGGACCTTTTTTACCAACTTGTCCGCCAGGTAAGCAAGGCACTCGGTGATCCCATATTCCTGACGCTTGCAACAAAACAGGCCGCTCTGCTGAGAAATACGGCACGACGCGAGGGTCTGCGCATTGCCTTAGAAGCCTTTCCCGACCGCCAGTACACCGATGAAGGAGAACTCATTCCCCGTCAGCAGGTAGGCGTCGTTCTGAATGACCCGGAGATGATAGCCGAACGAGCCGTTGCGATGGTCTTGAAAAAGGGCTTCGAGAGTATCAACGGCCGGTGGATAGATGTGGCGGTTGATACTTTGTGTATCCATGGCGATAATCCGGTAAGTATCGATGCAGCAAGGATGATGGTTAACGCCTTCACGCGTGAAGGCGTTAAAATCAAGCCCTTGGGAGAAATCATCCCCAGATGACGGTTTTAACTACTACATCAAAACTGAATATTTCGCGGTTTGGCGAAGATGGTATCCGCATCATCTTCGGCGAAACTATTGATCCGGAAGTTCATGAAAAGGTAAGAAATTTCTACTTTTACATGAAATCACTGTCCCTGCCGGAGATCATCGACCTTACCCCCAGCTTCCGTTCCTGTCTCATCCACTTCGATACCGGGCGGACAAGTTTTGTCCGCCTGTCTTCGTTGCTCAGGGAAAAAGAGGCCGAAGCGCTCTGTTCCGGCCACACGCCTGATCCTGTCCGGCATGATATTCCCGTTCACTATGGCGGCCCGGATGCCCTGGATATGAAAGTCGTCTGTCAGCAGACAGGACTGACAGAGAGCGATGTGATCGCCATTCATTCGGAAGTTATTTATACCGTTTATGCCGTGGGTTTCATTCCGGGCTTTCCTTATATGGGGACTCTGGATTCGCGTATCAATGTCCCGAGGCTCGAGACGCCCCGGACCAGAATTGTCGCCGGGTCCGTTGGCATTGCCCAGGGACAGACAGGAGTTTATCCCTTTCCGTCGCCGGCCGGCTGGCGGATTATCGGACGCACTGATGTCCGGCTATTTAATCCCGAGAAGGAACCATACAGTCTCCTGCAAATTGGAGACAAGGTGAAATTTATCAACGCATGATTGAAATCATCCATCAGGGAATAATGACGTGCATTGTGGACAGCGGACGCTATGGTTATGCCGCTGTGGGCGTGCCGCCTTCGGCCGCGTTAGATTCTTTTGCCTACGGTGTCCTCAATCGCCTGTTGGCTCAGAATGGGCATGCACCGGCACTGGAAGTTATAGGCGCGCAATTTTCCCTCCGGTTTCATCGGAACATAATTTGTGCACTGACCGGTGCCCGGGTTCGGGCATCTCTGGATGATAAGCCTTTGAACCCGTGGACGTCGTTTTCGGCAGCGTCCGGCAGTGTCTTGAAGGTCCATGAGGTAACAGAAGGTTTTCGGTACTATCTAGGCTTTGCGGGAAGCATGGCGCTCGAGCGCGTCATTGGCAGATTTGCTACTAATCTGGAGTGCCGTTTTGGCGGCTATCAGGGCCGGGCACTATCCGTAGGTGACCGGATCAACATCGACGGATTTAATGACATTCCGTGGGGTGCGATTCCCGGCAGCACGATCCCCATGATGAAGTCTCCCCATCGTCTGCGCGTCACGGCAGGACCGGAATATCATTATTTTTCCGAGGCTGCGCAAAAAATATTTGCGGACAGGGAAGGCCGAACTGTCTATGACGTCTCGGCGACTATTAACCGAACGGGCATACGCCTGGAAGGCCAGCCGCTTACCTTTCGCAACGATGTTGACAAAAGTATTATCTCCGAGGGCATCCTGCCCGGAACGGTGCAGATTCCCGGAGACGGCCTGCCGATCATCATGCTCTATGAACGGACGATCGGCGGTTACGCCCGGATCGCCCGGGTAATCCGGGCTGATCTGGATCGGCTGGCCCATCTGAAACCAGGCGATTATGTCCTGTTTGAGATAATCGGGATAGATGAGGCGGAGCGCCTCTGGGAAGAACGGCAACAAAGACTTGCTTCTTTGACCAGCCCTGTTGGACGGCTATCCGGAATAAGTCCTGCCAGGGTTTCTTGAAGGAAATATCATTTCATCTTGTTGGGCAGATACAGGACGATTTCCGGGAAAACGGTAATCAAGAACGTGGCCAGCAGCATGAGCAGGAAAAAAGGAAACGCGGCTTTGGCAATTGTCACGAGACTGTCGTCATTCAGGCCGCTGATGACGAAGAGGTTAAACCCCACCGGCGGCGTCACCTGCGCCAATTCGATCATCAGAACAAGATAAATGCCGAACCAGATAGGATCGAACTGGGCGGCCTGAATAAGCGGGATCACGACCGGCGCGGTCATGACGATCATGGAGAAACCATCGACCAGGCAGCCCAGGATCAGGTAAAGGATCGAGAGAATGATGATCAGCGTATAGGGCGAAAGAGCAAGAGTGGTTACGTAATCCGTCAGCGCCCGAGTGATGCCGAGATAACCGATAACATTCGACAGATAGGATGCGCCCATGACAATCAGCATGATCATGCAGCTGGTCTTGACTGTTCCCAACAGGCTCACTTTAAAAACTTCCCACGTCAGGCTGCGCGTCAGTGCGGCAAAAAAGAACGCCCCCAGAACGCCGATGGCGCCGGCTTCGGTGGGTGTTGACCATCCCATGTAGATGCTTCCCAGAACAAACATAACCAGAATTACGACCGGCGCGATTGCAGGAAGGGCCAGGAAGCGATCCTTCCAGGTGTAGCGTTCCTCGCCCCGCGGAGCCAGGCTCGGTGTGATAAGGCAACGGATCAGGATATAGCCGGAAAACAGAAAGGCAATCATAAAGCCGGGGATGAAACCGGCGATGAAGAGTTTGCCGATGCTCACATCCCCGATAATGCCGTAAACCAGCATCATCATGCTGGGCGGAATCATGAACCCCAGTGTCCCGGCGCCGGCCAGAGAACCGATAGACAGGTCATGATCGTAGCCCCGTTTTTTTAATTCCGGGACGGTTATTTTGCCGACCGTCGCCGTGGTTGCGGCCGAAGAGCCGCTGACTGCCGCGAAAAAGGTGCAGGCTAGGACATTGACATGCACGAGGCGTCCGGGAATGTTATCCATCCAGGGGGACAGCCCCCGGAAAAGGCTCTCCGAAATCTTGCTCCTAAAGAGAATCTCCCCCATCCAGATAAAGAACGGCAGGGCCATCATGGCGGAGCCGCTTGTATTGTTCCAGGCGACATTGGCGAGGATCGCGCCAAAGGAAACATCGGTAAAGACAAAAAATCCGCCAATGCCCACCAGAAACAGGGCTATGCCGATCCAGATAGAGCCGCCGAGAAAGACGAGCAGTAAACCAAGAATTACCGCTGATGCAGGTCCCAGATCTATGTGCATGAATTATTACTCCATTTCCTAACGTCCGAGTTCGTCAACTTCTTCGAGAATATTTAACCCTTCCGTATCATTGCGGAGCACTTCCACCCCTTTGAGGAACTCCGCCAAAAATTGAAGAGCCAGGAGGATTGCCCCCAGAGGCAAAAAGGCCTGAGGAATGGCCAGGTAAGTCTCCGACAGCTGCATTGATTGGGATTTATTTACCACCGAATCCCAGAAAAAAATCCAGGTAAACCAGGTAAAGGCGAGGCAGAACAGAAATCCGACGGCCAGGCAGATCATATCATAGATTGTTTTGGCCCGGCCTTTCAGGATATGGACGAGAAACATCATCCGGATATGGCCCCGTTCCCGCAGGGTGTAGGCCAGACCGATGAATGTTATCAAGGCCATGAGATAACCGGAATATTCATCGGCGATATATAACGTCCCGCCAAAGAAGCTCCGTGTGGCAATTTCGGCGATGGCCATCAGGAAGGCGATGGCCATCAGGATACCCGCCAACCAGCCGCCGATACCGGAGAGAGTGTCAATGGCATTGATGATCTTTTTCATAATGATGTCCTGTTATCAAAAGGTTTTCAGTTGGCCTGCGAACGGCGTTTCCGGTCAGGGCCGGTCCTGACTGTCCGCAGGTGCAGGTCCGATCGGATAAAGGGACCCCGGAAGATGACCATCCGGGGTCCTAAGTCCCATCTGGGAAGCGAAAGCGTTATCTCTTTACTTTTTTCAAGAAGTCATTATAGATTTTCTTGCCTTCGGGAGAGGCTGTTTTCAGCCAGTCCACCCGGATGTTTTCCGTGATCTTTTCGAGGTCGGCAATCAGTTTTTTGCTGACAGCAACGGTTTCAATGCCGTTTTTGTTGGAGATGGCTTCCTGTGCTTTGTCGAGTTTGGGAACATTGGCCCACATCTCTTTTTCCATGTCCTTGCCGATTTTGATGAGTGCATTCTGCTGGTCCTTGGGGAGTTTCTGAAACGCTTTGAGGTTGACGGTTACCATATCAGTGGCGATGGTGATGTTGAGGGGCTCATAATATTTGAGAACCTCCCAGAACTTGGCGTCTACCGCTGTAGGTGTGGAGGTCATAACGGAGTCGATCAGACCGGTCTGGAGGGATGTATAAACCTCGCTGAACGGCAATGCATGGGGCGTAGCGCCTACGGCTTCCATGACCAATGCGCCGTTCTTGTCATAGGTTCTGGTCTTGAGACCTTTCATTTCCGCCAGAGAGGTGATCTTCTTCTTTGTCCAGAGTCCCGCGCCCGGCCAGGGGGCGATATAGAGGATCTTCTGGTTCCACTTTTGTTCTGCGGTCTTATCGAAATAGGGACGGCAAATGCCGAGCAGGATCTGGAGTTCATTAAAGTCACGCACAAGGAAAGGCAGGGTTACAATCTGGAAAAGCTTTTCGTCACCGGCTACGCCGCTGATCAGCATGTCAGAAATGGGTACGAGGCCGTCGCGGACTGTCTTCAGAAGCTCGGGACCCTTGTAGCCCAAGGCGCCTCCCGTGTGCACGACAATTTCCAGCTCACCGTTGGTGGCTTTTTTTACTTTTTCGGCAAAATCGTTCAGACCTACACTTTGATGATTCTTGGGGGGCCAAACCGAATTGGCGTTCCAGCTGGACTTGGCCAGAACGGGTGAGGCGGCCAATGCTGCTGATAATAAAACAAACAATAAAACTGTCCCTAGTTTTTTCATAGATTTCCTGCTCCTTATTTAGGATTAAAGTAATCAAGCATCCCTTTTGCGGGTTGAAGTATAAGACAGGGGGGGGTGTCTGTCAATGGAAAACAGATCATCAAAGGCGGGAAGCGGATGCCGGAACGAACCGCCCTTTGTGCTGCAAATTATCAAAGTATTGCGCAAAATTTGTAAGTTGCATAATTTGCCGCTTTTCGGTATAAGCGCATCGTCTGCACAGCAGAGTAAGGCAAAATATTGGATAATTTAAAGGTTTGACATGGCGGATCGAATTGAAGTCGGCTTTAAAAAAGGTATTCGCGATGCTTTGGGCGAAAAAATAAAGAGAAGAATCAGTGATAATTTCTCTTTGCCTGTGGAAAAAGTGTCCACCGTCGAGGTTTACACAATCGAAGGCGGGTTAACCAAAGCTCAATTAAAAGAGGCCGCCGCAGGTCCTCTATCTGATCCTGTCATCCAGAACTATACCGTTAATAAACCGTTGTCTATTGATTTCGATTGGCTCATTGAGGTTGGTTTTCGGCCCGGAGTCACCGATAATGTCGGTAAAACCGCCCGCGAAGCAATTGAACTGTTGCTGAGGGAAAGCAGCGGCGCACGAAAGATAAGTGTTTATACTTCCCGTCAATATCTCCTCCGCGGGAAAATTTCCCGGACCGACACCGCAATGATTGCTTCCGGACTTTTAGCCAATGATTTGATCGAAAGGCATCAGATTTTCGGCCCGGCTGAATTTAATTTCACCTCCGGCCTGCCCGCTTATGTCCCGCATGTTCTGGGAGAAGATAAACCGGCAGTGGAAGAAATAAACCTCGCTGGTTTTAATGACGATCAGCTTTTGAAGATCAGCCAGGATAAGCTGCTGGCACTGAATCTCGAAGAGATGAAGGCCATGCAAAAATATTTTCAGCAGAAAAGTATTGTTGCAGCGCGGGGGAAAATCGGCCTTTCCGAAAATATTACGGATGTCGAACTGGAATGCCTCGCGCAGACCTGGTCGGAGCATTGCAAGCATAAAATATTTAACAGTCAAATAACTTACACTACTTCCGGTGCAAAACTCACGATTGATTCGCTTTTTAAAACATATATCAAGGGTTCCACGGCCCAAATCCGGAAAGCCAAGGGCAAAAAGGATTTCTGTCTTTCCGTGTTTGTTGATAATGCCGGAATAATCAAGTTCAATGATAATTATAACCTGGTTTTTAAAGTCGAAACACATAATTCGCCGTCGGCGCTTGACCCCTACGGTGGAGCACTCACCGGCATTGTCGGGGTTAACCGCGATCCATTCGGCACCGGTATCGGCGCCAAGCTTATTTTCAATACCGATGTCTTTTGTTTCGCCTCGCCTTTTTATCAAAAGAAGCTGCCGCCCCGGATTCTTCATCCCCGGCGCATTTACGAAGGCGTCCGCGAAGGCGTCGAACACGGCGGCAATAAAAGCGGTATTCCGACAGTCAACGGCAGCATTGTGTTTGATGACCGCTACCTGGGCAAGCCGCTGGTTTATTGCGGCACGGCCGGCTTCATGCCCGCAAGGCTTAACGGCAAAGCAACCCATACCAAAGAAATAATGCCGGGCGACGCGATCATTATGACCGGAGGCCGGATCGGCAAAGATGGAATTCATGGCGCCACCTTCTCGTCCGAAGAGCTGCATGAAGGTTCGCCGGTTACGGCGGTACAAATCGGCGACCCGATCACCCAGAAAAAAATGACCGATTTCCTGCTGGTCGCCCGCAACCGGGGGCTATATCGCGCCATTACCGACAACGGCGCCGGCGGACTTTCTTCATCGGTCGGCGAAATGGCCACCTATTGCGGTGGCTGCCGGATTGACTTGGCGCTTGCCCCCTTAAAATATCCGGGCTTGCAGCCGTGGGAAATTCTGGTTTCCGAAGCTCAGGAACGCATGACGCTGGCGGTTGATCCTAAAAAAGTTAAGCAATTTATAGCGCTGGCCAAAAAGATGGATGTGGAAGCTACAGTTCTGGGTAAATTTACGGATTCCGGAAAATTTCATGTACTCTACTGCAAAAAGACTGTAGCCTTCCTGGATATGGAATTTCTGCATGATGGTGTTCCGCAATTAAAGCTTGCTGCCCGATGGCAGCCGCCGAAAAACAAGGAACCAAATTTTCCGGAACCCGTAAACTGGGGTAAGGCCCTGAAACAAATGCTGGCAAGATTAAATATCTGCTCGAAGGAATCCGTCGTGCGTCAGTATGACCATGAAGTTCAGGCCGGTTCGGTAATCAAACCGCTGGTGGGTGTCGCCAATGACGGTCCGTCGGACGCAGCTGTAATAAGGCCGATTCTTGATTCTATGGAAGGTGTTGTCGTGGCGCATGGCATTTGTCCGCGTTACAGCGATATTGATACTTACCATATGACTGCCTGCGCCATTGATGAAGCCGTGCGCAATGCCGTGGCTGTGGGCGCCGATCTGGATTGCCTGGCGGGCCTGGATAACTTCTGCTGGTGTGATCCGGTAAAGTCCGCCAAAACGCCCGACGGCGAATACAAGCTGGCCCAACTGGTTCGCTCCAATATGGCCATTTTTGATTACACAACCGCTTATGGTGTTCCCTGCATTTCCGGCAAGGACAGCATGAAGAATGACTATTCCATCGGCAAAACCAAGATTTCCATTCCGCCATCCCTTCTTTACTCCGTCATCGGTAAAATTCAAGATGTCCGCAAGGCCGTAACGATGGATGCCAAGCGCCCGCAGGATCTGGTTTATGTTCTGGGAGAAACAAAAGATGAACTGGGCGGATCGGAATGGTTTGCCCTGCATGATGCCGTGGGCAATAATGTACCCAAAGTTGACGCCGAGTGCGCCAGGAAAATGTATCGGGCGCTACATAAGGCAATCGGGGCGGGTCTGGTTGCATCGTGCCATGACTGCTCCGACGGCGGGTTGGTTGTGGCCCTGATGGAAACTGCTTTTGCCGGGGGACTGGGGATGAATGTTGATTTGAAATATGTTCCCTATCAGGGCAAAAAGAGAAATGATTATATTTTGTTTTCCGAGACAGCCAGCCGCTTTGTCGTGACCATCCACCCGTCGGCAAAAGCTAAATTTGATAAAATTATGGCCGGCAATGCCATTAGTGAAATCGGTTTTGTAGCTGGTAATGAATTGTTTCAGATTACCGGATTAAATGGCCGGTTAATTATTAAAGAAAAAATCAGCAAACTCAAAGAAGCCTGGCAGAAGCCGCTTAATTTTTAGGGGCCGTTAAAAAATAATCACCCCTGCGGGTCTTGTGACCTTCAGGTTATGGCAAGATCATTACATTTCTAACCACCCATGCGGGTGGCAAGACCATTTCGTTACGGCCCCTTATGCCGATTACGATATTACAATAGTACAGCCGTTGTTGAACAACGGCCTAGAAGCGAGATTATTCTATGTCCCGTAAAGTAAAAGCAATTGTTTTAACCGGTAACGGCACTAACTGTGAGATGGAAATGGCCCATGCCTGTAAGCTGGCTGGCGCTGATGTAATTGATATTGTCCACTTAAGTGAACTTCTTTACGGGGAAAAGCGCCTGGCCGATTATTCCTTTTTAAATTTGCCGGGCGGATTTCTCGATGGCGATGATCTGGGCTCGGCCAAAGCCGGCGCCAACCGCTTTTTGCACGCCAGGATTGCCGGACATCAGGAAATACTCTTTGCCGATTTAATAGATTTTATTGCAGCCGGAAAATTAATTCTGGGTGTCTGTAACGGTTTTCAATTGATGGTGAAACTGGGATTATTGCCGGGGCTCGAGAGTAATTACACAGCGCAGAGTACAACTCTTACTTTTAACGATTCCGGGCGATTCGAAGACCGCTGGGTTTATTTAAAGGCCAATGCACAAAGTCCCTGCGTTTTCACAAAAGGCCTGGATGTTGTTTATTACCCGGTGCGTCATGGCGAAGGAAAATTCGTGCCCGCCAGCGCTACAGTTTTAAAACAGATCGCCCGGAAAAATCTTTTTGCCTTTCAGTACTGCGATGCGGACGGCCTTCCGGCCATGCAATATCCCGCTAACCCCAACGGTTCGATAAACGCGATTGCCGGAATTTGTAATGAAACGGGACGGCTCTTTGGTTTGATGCCCCATCCCGAAGCTTATCTGCACCGTACCAATCACCCCCGCTGGACTCGCGAGTGCCTTTCCGAAGAAGGCCAGGGTATTGCGATTTTCCGCAACGCCGTTAACTTCATTCGCAGCAAAGAATTCTAATACCGCTTCGATTTCTGTGGCCAACTTTGGTGGCACCGCCTGCCCCGGCGCAGGCCGGCGTCGTCGGCGTCCTCAACGTACTAGTAATACGCCTCCGGAGCCTCCTTCTTGCCGCCTCGTTATCCTTTGAACTCGAAGTGGTATAATTCAATTTCCCAATCAAAGATTATGCCTCTCCGGCGGGAAGAAAAAGGGCGCTGCGCTTTTGCAAACGCTAACGCCCTTTGGACTCATAAAGTCACTATCCGTGAAGAAGTGATTATTTCTTTTTCTTCTTCTCTGATTTTACAGGGGTTGCGGCCAGTTCAGTAAAGGCGGCATCCCATTTATCGATAACGGTTTTCAGCTCGGCGAGTTTCGCTTTGGCGCCGATCGGATCAGCGGCAATCCCGTCTTTGGTTGCTTTCAGGCGCTCTGTAAATGCGGTGGCGTCAGCAGTCCAGGCCTCCTTCTTGTCCTTCATCTTCTTTTCGACAGTTTTTGCGGTGGTTTCGAGTTTTGACCAAGCCTCCTCCAGAGCAACTACAGAGACATTAACCTCGGCGGCCGCTGCCTTCTTCCCTGCTGCGGCTGAGGCTGCGGCCTTCTCGAAGGCGGCCTTAGCATCCACATAAGCCAGTTTTGCTTCCTTATACATCTTTTCCTTCATCTGGCCTTCGGCTGTGTCCCAAATCTTTTTGGCTGCACCCAGATCAGTGGCGGCGTACTTGTCGGCGCCCGCGGCTACAGCAGCAGTCATTGCGGCATTGGCCGCTGACTTCTCCGCTTCGGGGGGCTTTGCACAGCCAATGAACACGAGGGACAATATTAGAATAACCACTAACGATGCAGAATACTTGAAATACTTCATGCTAGTTCTCCTCCTTACTGGATAATATACGGTCGGCGACCGAAAGTTCGAATCAAAAATATCCTTTTCTCTAATTTTGTCAATATAATTTTAGGCTGAAGATCAGCCGCAGATAAGTATATGAGGCCACTCGCGGATTTAAGAATACTGTTTTTTCTATTCCGGATAGCAATTATTCAGGGGCTTTAATTCCGTTCGGGAAGCAAGCTTTTTACGACTGTAAAAAATTCATTACCGTTTTATTGAACAATTCCGGATCCTGGATATGTAAAGCGTGGCCACATCCGGCAAACGGGATAACCCTGGCCCGGGGTATCTGCTTTTGCATGTATTCATAATTTTCTGGCGGATAATAATTGCTTTCCGTTCCGTATGTCAGAAGACAGGGAACGGCGATGTTTGGCAAAACAGGCCGGTAATCCTGCATAGCCATGGAAATCCAGAAGGCCGCGACGACGCAGGCCTTATTTTTTTTAGCCTCCTCGTAAAGCCAGGGCAGATCCTCTTTCCCTTTGAAATCGGCCGCGGCGTTGAATTCCATTTTTTCGTTGTATAGGGATTTGTTTAAAATCCGCTGGGCGATAACCCTGCTGTAAGCTTCCCAGTTATCCAGCATCATGGAGAGCAGATAAAGATTATCCTCGTGGCCGAAATCTCCCTGCTTTCTGCTGAAAACACCCGGCAGGCCGCAGTTCCAATCTGCAGACTTCATGAGCCTTGGTGTCATATCAATAATAACAATTTTTTCTATGTCTTTGCAGGAATAGTTTTTGATGTATTCAAAAATCACCTGTGCCCCCATCGACCAACCGATGAAAGATGCTTTTGTTATCTTCATTTCTTCCAGAAGCTGTTTTAAGTCCATGGCCAGGCGCGGAATCGTCAGATGGTCGCTTGATGCTGACGACTCTCCATGCCCGCGCAAATCCGGGGCAATTATCCTGAAATTCCCGGCGAGGGCCGGAATCTGTTTTTGAAAGTAGAGGGAACTGGCCGTCAATCCATGAAGCAGCACCACTGCCGGGCCGTCACCACTCTCCCGGTAATGCAGACGAACACCGTCATCTGATGTAAAAAAAGGCATAACGTGAACCTCCTTTTTAATTAAACCGGCAATCTAAAGAGCTGTTGGCGACGGGTTAGAAAATTATGGATCGGAATCACTTTGCATTTTTTCCGATCAAATCAATAACGGTAATTTCCGGCGGCGCAAATATCCGTACCGGCGGCCCCCAGGTGCCGACCCCTCTGCTGACATAAAGCGACTTGTTTTTCTCCAGGTCATAATAACCGTAATTGTTTTGGAAAAACAAAGCGGTGACCAGACGGAAGGGGAAAATCTGTCCGCCGTGAGTGTGACCGGAAAGCTGCAGATTAAAATTATCGGACTTGTTGACATAGGGTTGATGTTTCAGCAGCAGGACAAATTTATCATTATTGATTGCCGGCATTGTTTTTGTGGAACGGGAATTCTCGTTGACGATCACTGCTCTTCTGCCGGTAATATCATCAATGCCGACAATATTTATTCCCGCTACCTCTCTTCCCTCATCGAGGAGAACTTCAAAGCCGGCCTGCCTTGTAAACTCGAGGGATTTTGTGATTCCGGCATAATATTCGTGATTGCCGGTAACGGCGTACTTGCCGAATTGGGGTTTAATCTGTCCGAATATTGCAGCCAGAGGCAGGACATTATTTAATTCACCATCGAGCAAATCTCCCGTGGAAACTAACATGTCCGGTTTTGCTTCCTCTATTTTACTCACGAGGGATTGCAGCCGTTTTTCTTTGATTATCAGACCGACATGAACATCGGATATCTGGACAATACGAATTTTCCCGCCATTAGGTAAGTTTTGCCCGGTGGCTACTTCCAGCTTTTTAATTCTGATTATCTGCGCATCAATGAATCCATAAGCAACAAATACAAAGGAGAGAAAGACAGCCAGACCAAAGGTAATGCTCATTAAAGGAACAGATGTGACTGGAGAGGGAAAAAACCTGCAGGTGAATCTTCCGGCATCGAAAATTATGCTCAGGCAGAAAAAAAGGAAAATAAAAGCCATCCAGAGATATCCGGTATAAGCCAAAGCGCGGGCCAATGATTCCAGATGACGGCTCTCGGCAATACGGACGAACAGCGGAGCAAATATCAACATAATCAGCAGAATGATGATAAGCATTCTAATGCCGGCTGGAAAATGAAATATGTTATCAGCCCGGACAAAAGCATAAAAATGAATTCCGCCGTAAAGCAACAAGAACGACAAAAGAAATATTACCATAAAGTTATCCGCTTTTTATAAATTTTGCTGTGTAAGGCTAAAGGAAATCTTTCAGTAAGTCAATTCTTATGGTGTATGCGGCACAGTGAAATGAAATGGTCATTTCATCTGTAATAGTCTTGCTAAATGGACTCACCTGTGCGATATATATGATTATATCGCCAATAAATAAAAACAACAGTCAGGAGGATTTATAGCAATGGAATATACACGTATTACTGTCGAAACCCGTGACCACGTGCTTCTTATGGGGCTGAACCGTCCCGAGAAACAAAATGCCTTTGACTTGGAAATGTACGAGGAACTTGCCTACGCTTACGGCGAACTGGACAGTAACCCCGACCTGCGTTGCGGCGTACTTTTTGCCCACGGAAAGCATTTCACTTCGGGCCTCGAGCTGGACAAATGGGGTGCCGTATTCTCAGGCGGTAAATGGACCATACCGGACGGCTGCATTCATCCGCTGGGTATCGACGAGGAAAAGCGATGCCGAAAACCGGTGGTTATGGCCATCCGCGGTCGCTGTTATACCATCGGCTTCGAACTACTGCTGGCGCAGGACATTCGCGTAATCGCCAGTGATGCCCGCATCGCCTTGCTGGAAGTGAAGCGAGGCATCTACCCGGTGGGCGGCGGAACAGTCCGTCTCTTCCAGGAAATCGGCTGGGGAAATGCCATGCGTTATCTCCTAACGGGGGATGAGATGACCGGCGATGAAGCGCTCCGACTGGGCCTCGCGCAGGAAGTAACCGAACCGGGAAAAGAAGTCGAGCGGGCTATACAAATTGCGACGGATATCTCCAAGCGCGGCCCTCTAGGTGTCATGGCGGCCCTCAAGTCCGCACGTTTTGCTAAGGCGAATGGGGACAAGGCCGCGTTTGAACGTCTCATTCCTGATCTGATACCTTTGATGTCGAGCGAGGACGTCAAGGAAGGGCTGATGTCCTTCATGGAACGCCGGGAGGCGAATTTCAAGGGTAAATGACGGCATTTAATCAGGATCTTTAATGGGTTCTTCTAAAGGTTTCTGGATATTTCTGGAAGCCGGCGCTATCGGTCTTGCTTTTCTGGCCATAGCCGCCGGCTATTACCTGTTCCCGGAGGGCGGGATCAGGGCATGGAGTATTTTTCTGGCGCTTGCTGTCCTGCACCTGGCGGAATCACCCATCGGTCTCGCCATCGGCAGAGCGAAAAACCTTTCCATCCCGCGCACACTCATCAAGACATGGCTCTTCGGGTTTACGTGGTGGCTCCCGTTGAAAAAGGGAATTCTGAAAAAATAATATCAGGAAAACATCCTGCCGTTACCAAATCACCATGGAGGAACAGGACATGCATCTCGATTCATCCTTTGCCGGTACCACTCTGCGCGATTACAAAACAACTGTCACCTGGCGTGCCATCATGAACTATGCCGCTGCTGTCAATGATCCCAATGAAGCCTACTTTAACGATGAACGGCCGGGCGGGATAATCGCCCATCCCATGAACTGCGCCGCCATAACCTGGCCCATATCGGAGCGGATCTGGGAATATATTGAAGCGGCGGATTTTCCGCTGGAGCTTTTGGCCACGCAGGTGCATTTTACCGAGCATCTGGAGTTTCACCGTTTTATCCGGCCTGGCGATGAACTGACCATAAAGGGATGCATTGCTGCAATCGAGCCTCACCGCGCCGGCACCCATGTCATCATCCGTTTTGCCGCATCCGATAAGGACGGGAAACCTGTGTTTACCGAGCATATCGGCGGACTCATGCGGGGAGTTACCTGCCGGGGGGAAGCCGTGGGAATGGAAACTGTCCCGAGCGTACCAAAAGTCGGCTCCGAAGACATACAATGGGAAAACACCATCCACATCGACAAATTGACTCCCTTTATCTATGACGGTTGCACCAATATCTATTTCCCCATTCATACCTCCCGACAGTTCGCCCATCAGGTGGGGTTGCCGGATATAATCCTCCAGGGAACGGCTACCCTGGCCTTCGCGGTGAGGGATATTGTCGACCGGGAAGCTGCCGGCGACCCGGAGAGGATAAAAACAATATACTGCAGGTTTACCGGCATGGTGCTGCCGGGCACGAACATCATGGTCCGGCAGATTGGCAAAACGCAAGCCGGCGACGGTAGTGACGTGTTCTTCAACGTGCAAAACAGCGAAGGGCAGAAGGTTATCAATAACGGCTATGTCCGGATAAAAGAATAAAAAATAGCGGAGGGTGCCATGACAAACCATAAAGAAGAGCTGCAGTTGCCTCTGGTCAATTCCTACATTGAATACTGGGCAAAGAAAACACCCGACGCTGTCGCCATGATCCAGCACGAGGACGACAGATCATTCACGTATAAAAAGTTTGCCTCTCTTGTCGATTTTTTTGCTCTAAAACTTCTCGATATGGGGATAAAAAAGGGCGATACCGTTGCTACTCTGCTGGTCCTGCTGCCGGAACATCTCATGCTGATGTATGCGTGCTTTAAGATAGGCGCCATCATCGCCCCGCTGGATGTGCGCCTTCAGGATGCGGAGGTTGTGCGGGACATCGACAAAATTAAGCCGAAGGCCTTTTTCTTTCTCGGCAATACGCCGGTGAGGGATTTCCGTACTTCCGGCAGCGCGGTCAGGGAAAAATGCCCCTACGTAAAGCACCTTGTGCAGTTCACCCCGGCACCCCAACCGGGTGACATCATCGACGGAGCCATCAGTATCAGCGCGATGATGGATAAGAAGAGCCTGATCTGGCTGAAAATAAAAGACATCTTTGCGGGAACTCTGAAAAAGAGCTACGCACAGATCGACAAGAGAACCCCCGCCCTGATAATTTACACTACCGGAACTACAGGCGAGCCGAAACCGGCAATCCTCTGCCATGAAAACATTATTGTCCAAAACCGCATACTGGCGCGGGGAATGAATATGGAAAAGGGCAAAATACTGGTCAACCTTCCTCCCAGCCATGTGGGTTGCGTCACGGAAACATTCATGACCACAATTTTTCTCGGGGGCACTGCTATTCTGCTCCGAATATTCGACGTCAAAATGAGCCTGGAGGCTATCGCCAAACACAAAATAGATGCCCTGGGACAGATTCCCACGCAGTTCCGGATGATGTGGGCCCATCCCGATTACAGCAAATATGATCTCAGCAGCCTGAAAGTCGTAGCCTATGCAGGATCGGCAGTCGATGTGGAATTTTTAAAGAAGTTGTCCGCTATGGCTCCGAGGATCGGCACCGGTATCGGCATGACGGAAAACGCCGGGTTTGCGACCTTTACCCCTCCCGGCATCAGCTTTGAGGAAATGGCCGGACAGGTGGGACGAGCCTTCGACGATCTGGCGGCAGTGACAATTCGGAAGCCCATGCAGGAGAGCGGAGCAGCGGGCGAGGAACTGCCCGACGGCGAAATCGGGGAAATATGCTATCACCCGCCCATCGTCTTTCTCGGTTATTACGGTCAGCCCGAGGCAACGGCAAAAACGATATCGCAGGAAGGAATTCTTTACACCGGAGATATCGGCTATTTCAAGGATATGGGCACATACCGGGCGCTGTTTCTTTCCGGCAGAGAGAAATTCATGATCAAGCAAAAGGGGTTCAAGGTGTTCCCGGGCGAGGTCGAAGATCACATAGCGAAACTCACTAATGTTGATCTCGTTGAGGTCATCGGCATGAAACATAAAATATTTGATGACGGAATTTTCGCCTTTGTCAAGCCGAAAAAGGGAGCACAATTAAACGCGTGGGAGGTAATGGATCACTGCAAGGACATCGCATCCTATAAGCGCCCCCAGCATGTGGAGATATGGCCTGCCGACCGCGACTTCCCCCTGACCAGAAGCACCAAGGTGGACAAGATTGCCCTGCAAAAGCTTGCCGAGCCGATAATCGAATCGCTCCGCAAAGCCGGCGGATGGGACGCCAATTAAAAAGGGGACAACCGTCCCCTTTAAACTCTAAATGATGCCCTTTAAATGATGACTTGCTGCAATGTTCTGAATGTGCTAACAGTCCGCCCCTTTAAAGAAAGGTTTACATTATATGATTCATTTCAGCGGCATCGCCAAACAGCATGGACCGCAAATCCTGTTTCGGGATGCCAGTTTTCAGATATTGCCCGGGTCCCGCAGCGGCCTGGTTGGCCCGAACGGCGCGGGCAAAACAAGCATCTTTCGGCTGATCATGGGCGAAGAAGAGTTCGATGCCGGAGAAATAACCAAAGCGCGCAATATAGTCTGCGGCTATTTTTCTCAGGATGTCGGCGCCATGTCCGGTCGCTCGGCACTCGCGGAAGTCATGTCCGCCTCCGGGGACGTCATGGAACTCGGAGAGCAGATTGCACAGATGGAAGCCGACATGTGCCAGCCGATGGAAGAAGATGAAATGGCCGATCTGCTCACGCGCTATGGCAACATTCAAGCCGCCTTCGAGCACCGCGGCGGTTACGATCTGGAAAGCCGTGCGCAAATTATTCTAACGGGACTGGGCATCGGGCCGGAGAGTTATAATCACCCGGTGGAAACTTTCAGCGGCGGATGGAAAATGCGCATTGCGCTTGCCAAAATACTTTCGATCAATCCGGATGTGCTCTTATTGGATGAACCTACCAACCATCTGGATGTGGAATCGATTATCTGGCTCGAGGAATGGCTGCAAAACTCATTTACGGGCGCACTGTTAATGACCAGCCATGACCGTGAATTTATGAACCGGGTGGTAAACCGCATTGTTGAGGTGGCTAACCGCACCATCACTACTTACAGCGGTAATTACGATTTTTATCTGCGGGAACGGGAAATTAGGCGCGAACAACTTCTGGCCAGTCACCGCCGCCAGCAGGAAATGCTGGCCAAAGAAGAGGACTTCATCGCCCGCTTCGCGGCAAGGGCCTCCCATGCCTCGCAGGTACAGTCACGTATCAAAAAGATAGATAAGATTGAACGCATCGAAATACCACCCGAACAGCGCAACATTAAATTCGACTTTGCCGAACCGCCGCGCAGCGGCGACGATGTAGTCAAACTCGATGTCTTAGGTAAAGTCTGGTCCCTTCCAGACGGGGGCGCGAAATCTGTCTTTGGCGGTGTCACCGGCGTCATCCGGCGGACGGAAAAGATCGCCGTGGTCGGTGTAAACGGCGCCGGCAAGTCCACCTTTTTGAAAGTGCTGGCTGGCCAGGCGGAGCCTTCAACCGGCAGCATGAATCTGGGAGCCAATGTTTGCCCCGGCTATTTCAGCCAGCATGCCATGGATATTCTGCAGCCGCAGAAGACCGTTTTGGAAACAGTACAGGATGCCATGCCGCAGGCGCATCTCGGCACGCTGCGTAATCTCTGCGCCGCTTTTCTGTTTCAGGGTGATGATATTTACAAAAGGATTGACAAGCTATCCGGTGGTGAAAAAAGCAGGGTGGTTCTTGCAACAATGCTGGTGCAACCACTCAACTTGCTGATCCTCGATGAACCGACCAACCATCTTGATATCCAGTCCCGCGAAACGCTGCTTAACGCACTGCAAAATTTTTCCGGGACGGTTGTGCTCGTCAGCCATGACCGCCACTTTCTGCGCCGTCTGGTCAACCGCGTCTTTGAAATCGATCATGGCCAGATGCGTATTTACAACGGCAGTTATGAATACTACCTGGAGAAGTCCGGCCGGGAACATTGTGCCGCCTGAAGTTCTGATTACGACCGAGAACAATCCAAAACACGAGTATGCACAAACTTTAACCCTTCATCTCTTCTCTGGTCCCGCAATAAAAGCAGGTCAATATTTATTGACAGACAATGACATTTATCGTTACATTGCCCCGAACAATAAAAGATATCGTTAGTTGAATTTCGGCGTTGCCGAAGATGATTATTCTGTAAGTTTACGTTTTCACTGATACGCAACAGGAGGTTGTAAAATCTGCCATGACTGAAAAATCATTAATCACCGAGGAGATGCGTGCTGCTATCGGAAAGCCACTGAACTCCGGAGGGTCGTTTGAAGTGGAAAAGGGCACTATTCGCAACATGGCGGAAGCGATGAATTATCTTAACCCTCTTTATCTTGATGAAGCATACGCCAGGAGCAAGGGCCATAGCAGCGTTCTGGCGCCGCCCATGTTACCGACATATGATTTGCAGTTGAGCGCACCGCTGGAAGTGCTGAAATTCCCTTTTCCGGTAGTTGCCATTCTGCACGGTAGTGACGAATGGGAATTTATGGCCGATGTCCACGCCGGTGACGTATTGACGCCGCAGGGGAAAATCATGAATCTTACCGAAAAGGATGGTAACAGGGGGAAGATGCTTTTCATTACTTCCGAGATCACCTATACCAACCAGCGCGGTGAATTGGTAGCCGTATACCGTCCTACAGAAATAATGATCGCCGGGTAGATAAACTTAAAGGAGATAACCATAAGGATGAACGCACCCGTATACTTTGAAGATGTAACAATAGGGCAGGATATACCGCATCAGGTAAAGGAAATTATTACCACCCGCAGTGTGGTCAAGTGGGCGGCAGCGGTAAAGGATTTCTACGAAATACATTATGACAAGGATTTTGCCAGGCTCATGGGCATGCCTGATGTTATCGTTCATGGTCCCAATAAATGCGCTTTACTGAGTCGTCTGGTGCTGGAATGGATCGGTGAACTAGGAAAGTTGCACAAGCTTTCCTGTACGCATAAGGCCAGCAATTTTCCAGGAGAGACATTGACATGCAGGGGCAAGGTTAAAGATAAGTATTCCCGTGAGGGTAAAAATTACGTCGAATGCGAGCTCTGGGTGGAAAATCAAGAGGGCAAGATAGCCGCTCCGGGCCTGGCAACAGTGTCGCTTCCCTCAAAAAACTGATGTGAACCTTGCTGGTCCAGTACTGCCTTCTCTGTTTGTAACTATCGGTGCTATTTCCGGCAGGAAACGCGATGTTACATATAGAAAATGCACTGGTAATAATCAACTGAAAGAGGGACGGCATGAAGCTTAGGTGGTTGGGAACTGCAGGTTTTGAGGTTGAGGCTAACGATCAAGTATTTCTCATCGATCCATATCTTTCGCGAAATCCGCAAGCTCGACCTGCCCAAAACCTGCAACCGGAAGATATCTCCAAGGCCGGTCAGATATTTATTACTCACGGCCACTTCGACCATCTTTGCGATGTTCCGAATATTATGGCACGGAGCACAGCTTCAGTGTATTGTTCGGAAATCGCTGCATCTACTCTGGTGCGAGCAGGTGTAAATAGCAACCGCATAAATGTGATTAAAACAGACGGCTATCTTGCCGATTTTGGCGGCTACCGGGCGCAGGCTTTTTTCAGCCGGCACATTAAATTTGATCTGCCGCTTATTGCCAAAAGGTTGTTGCGGGCAGGCACACAATATCGCCGCTTGTCAAAAATCATCAAAGCCTATCCTAAAGGCCAGGTACTGAGCTGGCGTTTTACAATCAATGAATATACAATGCATCACTTCGGCAGCGGCGGGTCGACTAATAAAGAATTAGAACGCCTTTCCGCTTTTCCCCTCGACCTGTTGCTTGTGCCCCTGCAGGGCCACACTCATATTTGTGACATCGCTTTCCAATATGTCCGCGTGCTCCAGCCGCGCCTGGTCATACCAATCCATCAGGATGATTTCTATCCACCAGTTTCCAAGACAGTTGATATCCAACCCTTTGTTAAGCAAGTGCGGGAGCATTGTCCGGGAACGGAAGTCCGGATTATGGCCGTAAACGAGACAATTACTTTGTGAAGTTTTTAATTCTTACATTAACCGAATTGGCATGAGCATCAAGGCCTTCCATCTGCGCAAAATGAGCCGTCTTGCTGCCCAGTTTACCCAGAGCCGCAGGCGAACAATGCAGTACGCTCATCCGTTTGACAAAATCATAAACTCCCAGAGGAGAAGAAAAACGCGCCGTGCCTTCGGTCGGCAGAATATGGTTTGTTCCGGCCATGTAATCTCCCAGAGCTTCCGGTGTGAAAGATCCCAGAAAAACAGAGCCGGCATTGCGCACCTTCCCTAAAACGCCGGCCGGATTTTCCACCATCAGTTCCAAATGCTCCGGTGCAAAAACATTGGACAGTTCTACTGCTTCGTCAATATCTTCGGTAATGATAATCGCTCCATACCGGGCTAATGATTTTTCCATTATTGCGGTACGTGATAAAGCTTTCATTTGACTGTCCACTTCCTTTGATACTTCCGAGGCCAGATTTTCATCCGGTGTAAAGAGAACAGCGGCAGCCATTTCATCGTGTTCTAACTGTGCCAGCAGGTCGGCGGCGGCAAAGGACGCGTTTGCTGTTTTATCGGCAATCACTACAACTTCACTGGGTCCGGCGATCATATCAATATCCACCTGGCCAAAAACAAGCTTCTTGGCCGCAGCAACATAGGCATTGCCGGGTCCCACAATTTTATCCACCCGGGGAATTGTTTTCGTGCCGTAGGCGAGTGCTGCTATCGCTTGCGCCCCGCCTACTTTAAAAATACGGTTTACACCGCTGATTTCCGCAGCGGCGGCAATTAGCGGATTTAGTTTGCCGTCTTTAGTGGGCGTAACCAGAATAATATCTTTCACCCCGGCAATGCGTGCCGGAATGGCCGCCATCAGCAGAGTCGAAGGATAAACGGCCTTGCCGCCGGGGGCATAAATGCCGACTCGCTGTAAAGGTAAAATCCGCTGGCCTGCTTCCACACCGTCCTCATCATCAACGAGCCAGCTTTCCATTATCTGTTTTTTGTGATATTTTTCAATACGCTGCGCGGCCAGTTTGATTACGGCCAGATCTTCCGGCCGCACTTCAGCCTGTGCGGACTTTCTTTCTTCAGCGGTTACTTCCACTGTTGCCGCGGAAAGTTCGTACTTGTCGAACTTTGCCGTATATTCAAACAAGGCTTCATCGCCTCTGACGGCAACATCGCGCACTATTTCCGCCACGGAAGCTATGAGTTCGGGAGTAAAAGCGCCGCCCCTCTGGCGCAGTTCGCGGAAAAAATCTCCGAATTCAACGGCATCGGCTTTAATAATTCTCATAATTACTTTATCCTCTTGATATCCGCCCCCAGCGCGGAAAATTTCTTTTCTATTCCCTGATATCCGCGGTCAATGTGATAGACGCGGGAAATTTCCGTTGTCCCTTCCGCAACCAGTGCCGCCAGAAGCAGCGAAGCGGATGCCCGCAAATCAGTTGCCATTGTCTGGGCGCCGCGCAAGTTGGGCACTCCGCGGACAATAGCGCTGCTGCCCTGAATAACTATGTCTGCACCCATCCTCATCAACTCGCTGACATGCATGAAGCGGTTTTCAAAAACTGTTTCATTGATTACGCTCAAGCCGCTGCCGATAGACATGTAGGCCATCATTTGGGCTTGCAGATCTGTTGCAAAGCCCGGATAGGGGAGTGTTTTAACGTCAATACTGTTTATCTTTTGACCGCAGGATACTTTCAATCCGCCGGCGATAGGCTTGATCTTCATTCCGGTATCGCGCAGTTTATTGATTAATGCTTCCAGATGATGGGAATTACAGCCCAGGATGTTTATCTCACCGCGGGTCATGCCGGCGGCAATCATGAAAGTGCCGGCTTCAATCCGGTCGGGAATAATTGATGCTTCCACCGGTGTGAGTGAGGTTACACCTTCAATGGTAATAACATCCGTGCCGGCACCTGAGATTTTTGCCCCCATATCCTTTAAAACATCAGCCAGATTGACGATCTCCGGTTCGCAGGCGGCATTTTTTAATACCGTTGTGCCTTCCGCCAGAACCGCCGCCATCATTATATTTTCGGTACCGGTCACCGTGGGAATATCAAAATAAATGTCCGCACCTTTTAATTTCTTTGCTTTTGCTTCAATGTAACCGTTATTTAATTCGACGTGCGCGCCCAGCTCCTGTAAGGCTTTAATGTGCAGATTGACCGGTCTTGCACCGATTGCGCATCCGCCGGGCAGCGATACCCGTGCCACTCCCAGGCGTGCAACAAGCGGCCCCAAAACCAGCACGGAAGCCCGCATTGTCTTCACCAGATCATAGGGAGCTTCGTGGTTGGTAATTTTTTCGGCATTGATTTGAACAGTTTCATTGCCTTCAATTTCCACGCCTAAATTTTTTAATAGCTTTTTAATCGTCTTGATATCCACAAGATCCGGTATGTTATGGAAAGTGCTTGTTCCGGGAGCAAGCAAGGCTGACGCTAAAACCGGCAGAGCGGCATTCTTTGCCCCGCTGATATGAACATCTCCGTGAAGGGGCTTTCCCCCCTGAATAACAAATTTATCCATTGATTTTTCTCCTTGCCTTGATTACGCGTGGCAGGCCAGCATAATCTTTTCTAACGCTTATATCACTATATTGCCCGGATGCATTAAAAATATCAATGACTGGCGCGTCTTGAGTTGACCCTATTTCCAGTAGAAGCCAACCATTATTATTAAGATGACCGGGGGCTTCCGCAACTATTTTCCGATAGAAATCCAAACCGTCGGCGCCAGCCTGCAGCGCTTCTGGGGGTTCATAATTCTTAACGCCAACCGGTAATTTTTCATATTCGTCTTCCCCAATGTAAGGCGGATTGGAAACGATTATATCAAAAAAATCGTCAACCGGCTCAAATAAATCGCCCTGGAGAAATATTATTTGCGAATTTAATTTCAGAGTGTCAGCATTTTTGCGGGCGGTGGCGAGAGCTGCAGCCGAGATATCTGTAGCCGTCAAACGGGCGAGGGGAATTTCGGAAGCCAGGGCCAGTGCGATTGCTCCGCTGCCTGTTCCGATGTCTAAAATCTTAATTTCCACGGTATCCGGCTTTTTGCAGAGAATGAGCGCCTCTTCCACCAGCACCTCCGTGTCCGGACGGGGAATGAGCACAGAATTATTAACATCCAGCACAAAAGACCAGAATTCTTTACGACCGGTGATATAGGCCACCGGTTCCCCCTTCAGCCTGCGCTCGGCGAGTTTCTGAAATGAGGCCAACGCATTTTCCGCTACCGGAAGTGACGGATTTTTTAAAAAATCGAGCCGCTCGCAGTCCAGACAGAAGGCAAGTAATATTTCCGCATCCAACCGCGGCGATGCAATCCCCGCCATGGCAAAATTGCGGGCAGCTTCATTAATAATATCCCGAACTGGCATGCTCTGAATCCGCGAAGACTAAAGATTAATTTAATGATTATTGCTGTTATTTAATAATTCCGCCTGATAATGTGTCGCCAGCCCATCGATCATTGTGCCGATATTGCCGTTTAAGAAACTATCCAGATCATAACGGGTCATGTTGATACGATGATCGGTAATGCGGCCTTGAGGGAAATTATAAGTGCGGATGCGTTCCGAGCGGTCACCGGAACCCACCTGGTTTTTACGCGCTGCTGAAATTTCCGCGTTTTGTTTTTGCACCATGGCATCCAGCAGGCGAGCGCGCAAAACCTTCATGGCCTTGGCTTTATTCTTCAACTGTGATTTTTCATCCTGGCAGGTAACAACCAGACCCGTCGGCAAATGGGTAATGCGGACGGCGGAATCGGTTGTGTTGACGCTCTGGCCACCGTGACCGGTAGAACGATAAACATCAATCCGCAATTCGTTGGGATCAATATTGAGCTCTACGTCTTCCACTTCCGGCATAATCGCCACTGTTACCGCAGAGGTATGAATCCGTCCCTGTGCTTCCGTAACCGGCACGCGCTGCACCCGATGAGTCCCGCTTTCATACTTCAATCGGCTATAAGCGCCTTCGCCTTCGATTTGGGCAATGATTTCTTTGAATCCACCCATCCCGCCCGCAGGTGAGCTGCTCACAACTTCCACGCGCCAACCCTGATTTTCAGCATAACGCGCATACATCCGGAATAAATCACCAACGAAAAGACCCGCTTCATCACCGCCAGTTCCCGCCCGAATTTCCAGAAAGACATTTTTATCGTCGTTGGGATCTTTCGGCAACAACATGATTCTAAGCTTCTCTTCCCATTGGGTTTTGTCATGCTGCAATTGAGGCAGTTCCTCTTTGACCATGTCTCTTAATTCCGCATCGTTTTCCTGGAGAAAACCCTGATATTCTTCGATACGCGAGCGAATTTTCTCATATTGACGGATTAAATCCACCAATGCGGTTAAATCGGAGTGCTCTTTGGCGTATTTTTGATACAGGTTCTGCTTGGAAACAATCTGCGGATCGCTGAGCTGGCCTTCCAGCTCCCGATAATGAAGTTCAATATCACGAAGTTTTTCTAATATAATATCCATGCCGGTTCTTTAAACGAAGTTGGGGAGGTTGGGGTTAGTTTTAAAAAGACGCATTTGCAGGCGCCCTTCCTGCTGGAAGGGATGTACCTACAAACAATGTGAGCGATGAGTAATGTTCATCAGCATATGGAGAGAGTCCGTTTGTCCGTTCCTGTAAAGAAAAATTACACCGTTGCTTTTTTGGTGGTCTTTTTTGCTGTCTGCGGAGTTGTTTCTTTGACTTCGTACCTCTTCTTGAATCTTTCCACGCGGCCGGCCGTATCCATGATCTTCTGCTTACCAGTTATAAAGGGATGGCAATTGGAGCAAATTTCAACCCGGATATCTTTCTTGGTTGATTTGGTTTCAATGACCTTGCCGCAAACGCAAGTTATGGTTGTTTCTTTATATTCGGGATGAATGCCTTCTTTCATGTCTTTTAACGTCTCCTTCTTAGCCTTTATGTTCAATAACACTTCATTTTTTCAATGTAATTTTAAAGCAGTTTGGCTGCCTTATAATATCTGCAACAAAAATTCAAGATAATTATTAATGGAACCCTAACAATAAATTGCCAATTATTCAATTATTTATGAATTCATCGAATCCAAAAATTCCTGGTTCGTTTCTGCTTTCTTGATCTTGCCAATGATGAATTCCATGGCATCAACAGGATTCATTTCCTGGAGAAGCCGGCGTAATATCCAGATACGGTTGAGATTGTTTTTGGCAATCAGCAATTCTTCTTTTCTGGTTCCGGAACGGATCAGATCGAAGGCCGGAAAAACCCGGCGATCAGCAATACGGCGGTCCAGATGCAGTTCCATGTTGCCTGTTCCTTTGAATTCTTCAAAGATGACTTCGTCCATACGGCTTCCGGTATCAATCAGTGCGGTGGAGATAATTGTCAAGCTGCCGCCGTTTTCGATGTTGCGGGCTGCGCCGAAGAAACGCTTGGGCTTATGCAAGGCATTGGAGTCTACACCGCCGGACAGAACTTTGCCGCTGGGGGGAACGACTGTATTATAAGCTCGGGCGAGCCGGGTGATGCTATCTAATAAAATAACTACATCTTTTTTGTGCTCAACCAGGCGCTTGGCCTTTTCAATAACCATTTCGGCTACCTGGACATGACGCGAGGCCGGTTCATCAAAGGTCGATGAAATTACTTCACCGGCAACACTGCGCTGCATATCTGTAACTTCTTCCGGCCGTTCATCAATCAAAAGCACCATCAGCACTACTTCTTTGTGATTGGCCGTGATGCTGTGGGCAATATCCTGCAGAAGTACTGTTTTGCCGGCACGGGGAGGAGAAACAATCAATCCTCGCTGTCCTTTGCCGATGGGTGTAAATAAATCCATAACCCGGGTGGATAAATTTTCCGGATCAAATTCCAGATTCAATTTTTCCAGCGGATAAAGAGGGGTCAAGTTATCAAAAAGAATCTTATCGCGGGCGGCCTCAGGACTTTCGAAATTAACGGTATCAACTTTCAGGAGAGCAAAATATTTTTCTCCTTCTTTGGGTGGCCGAACCTCGCCGGAGATTGTATCGCCGGTTTTTAAATTGAACCTTCTTATCTGTGAAGGTGAAATGTAAATATCGTCCGGACTGGGCAGATAATTGTAGTCCACAGCACGTAAAAAACCGAATCCGTCCGGCAGAATCTCCAATACACCCGAGCCGGAAATCACGCCATTTTTTTCCGCCTGTGCCTGAAGAATCGCAAAGATTAAATCCTGCCGGCGCATGCTGCTGGCGCCGGGCACAGTCAAATCCTTGGCCAGATTGTTGAGTTCACTGATCGGCAACCTTTTAATGTCTTCGATATGCATAAATACTTCCTTGTTTAGATTAAAATCAAATAACTCAAGATGTTATTCTGATATGCTGGATATTCATTATTTTGCTTCATTATTATTCAAAAGATGCACTTGGATACACAGAGTCACGATTTTTTAGCAGTCACTAGATTAGTATCGGCTTGTTTGTTAGAATACCTGAAACACTCCAAAGGGCAGAGCCTAATAAGGCCTCTTAATGAATTGCCAGTTACCCTATAACATCACAAGGTGTCTGTCAATATATTTTATGAAAATTGCCATAAATATCTATTTTAATGCGTCTATTTGTATCCAAATCAATTTTCCCCTTGATTCCTGAGCCAGAATAAACTAAATGATTTTAAATAATTAATTTGTTTTCTGGAGGAAAGGTACTGAAATTAACATGGAAGAAACTAAAAAGAATGAAGAAAATAATATTGAACCGGCAGATGCCCTAGCCGAGATTTCTCTTTCCGGGCTGGCACCGGAACTGCGTACTGCCTGCGAAAATGCCGGCTGGACAAGTCTGACGCCGGTACAGGCCAAATCCATTCCTTACATTCTGGCGGATCGCGATATGATGGTTCAATCGCGTACCGGCAGCGGCAAAACTGGCGCCTATATTTTGCCAATTATGCAAAAAATTGATCTGAGCCGTAATGTCGCCCAGGCCATGGTGCTGGTACCAACCCGCGAGTTGGCTCTTCAGGTCTCCCGGGAGGCCCAGATGCTGGTGGCGGGCTCGGATTTACGAGTCGCTGTGGTGTATGGAGGAGTCGGTTACGCCTCTCAACTCGAAGCCTTTCGCGGTGGAGCTCAACTGGTCGTCGGCACGCCGGGACGTATCCTCGACCATCTTTTAAAAAACGCTTTATCGCTGGATCATCTGAAAATATTAATTTTTGATGAAGCTGACCGTATGTTATCCATGGGTTTTTATCCGGATATGGTGAAAATTCGTAAATACATTCCTTCGAAAGACATGGTCAGCAGCATGTTTTCCGCAACTTTCCCGCCGCAGGTTATCCGTCTGTCGACACAGTTTCTGCGGAAGCCGGAGTTGCTGAGCTTAAGCGGCAATCAGGTGCACATTGCCGAGATCGAACATGTTTATTATGTTGTTCCGGGGATGCGTAAAGAAAGATCGCTTGTCCGTATCATTGAAATCGAAAATCCCTCTTCGGCCATTATCTTTTGTAACACCAAAGACACCGTACATTATCTATCCGTTGTCCTGAAGCGCTTCGGCTATGATGCCGACGAGCTTTCTTCCGATCTGGCGCAGAGCGCCCGGGAAAAAGTCATGGCGCGCGTCCGGCGCGGCGCCCTGCGCTTCCTGGTAGCTACCGATGTGGCGGCCCGGGGCATTGATATTCCCGATTTGTCGCACGTTATTCAATATGAACCGCCGGAAGACCCGGAGGCGTATATTCATCGTGCTGGCCGCACCGGACGGATGGGCTGCAGCGGCGTGGCCATTTCGGTAGTCGCGGAAATGGAAAAATTCAAACTGCAGAACATTGCCCGTTTTTATAGCATCAACATGGAAGAACGTCCGCTGCCCGATGACGAGGAAATGGAAAGAGTCGTGGCGGAAAGAATAACAGCACTTCTGGAAGCGCGCCTGCGCTCCCGGGACAATCTGGAAATCGAACGCATGCAGCGTTTTGTTCCGCTGGCGAGAAATCTTACGCAGACCGAAGATGAACTGGCTTTAATTGCCATGTTGCTGGATGATTATTACCAGCAATCACTGCATGCGCCGCCGGTTCAACTGGCGCCTGTCGCCGAGCAGCAAACCGATCCGCAAGCCGTGCCGTATCACAAACCACCAATGAAACGGTCGCGGCCAGGGCATAAAAAGGAAAGGAAATACTAGAAATCAATGTTCGCGAATGTTTCTCGTTTAAGCAGAATTATCTGCGCGGCCGCCTTGCTGACGATACTGCTTTCCTGTGCAAGTGGACCGAAAGAACTTCCTGTATCAGCGAAGCCGGCCAGAATTGCCGTTGTTTTAGGTGCGGGCGCTTCTAAAGGTTTTGCCCATATTGGAGTTTTAAAAATTCTCGAACTAAATAAAATTCCTATTCATATGGTTGTTGGCACCAGCGTCGGTTCTTTTGTCGGCAGTTTGTATGCCTATGGGTACAATCCGTATGAACTGCAAACAATTGCCTTCGCCCTGCAGAAAGATGATGTTGCCGACTATATCATCCCGGATAACGGTTTTATCAAGGGAGACAAGCTCGAACTTTTTGTTAATACTAAAGTTAAATATACGCCGCTAGATAAATTCAAGATTCCTTTTTACGCTGTGACAACGAATATTCAAACCGGTGAAGAAATAGCTTTTGGCCGCGGTAATACCGGCAAGGCCGTTCGTGCCAGTTGTTCGATTCCGGGCATTTTCCAACCGGCTGTAATCAGTGACAAGATGTATGTTGATGGCGGAGTTGTGAGCCCCCTGGCGATAGATGTTGCCCGTCGCTACGGTGCTGATATTGTCATAGCCGTTGACATTTCATCGAGCTTGGCAGCGTCTGCGCCTTCCGGTACTATTGAAACGATTATGCAGGCCATTGACATAATGTACAGCAAAATATCTGCCATTCAGATAAAAAACGCCGATGTCGTTATCAAGCCCAAGGTCGGCTACATCGGCTCGAGTGATTTCTCCAAAAGACATGAAGCCATTATGGAGGGCGAAAAAGCTGCCAACGAAGCCCTGCCGGCAATCAATCAAATTCTCACTAAACTGCGCCAGGAAGGGCGATTGCCTTAAAATATCGACAGGTGTGAGAAATAATAAGTCGACTATGTTAAATAAGTTGAATCTTAGTCCCAAGAAGCAGTTGCTGATCGTTTATATCGTTCTTATATTTGCTACACTTGCTGTTTTCTGGCAAGTGCATCAATATGACTTCGTTAATTTCGATGATATTGTTTATGTCACACAGAACAGTCATATCCAATCCGGAATCACACTGGACGGAGTTAGCTGGGCGTTCAGTACAACCTATGCCGAATTCTGGCACCCTCTGACATGGTTATCCCTGATGTTCGATTATCAGCTCTATGGCTTGAATGCCGGGGGCTACCATCTAACCAATCTTATCCTGCATATAATGAGTACTCTACTGCTATTCTGGCTTTTTAACCGCATGACAGGGGCGATTTGGCGAAGCGCCTTCGTTGCGGCGCTTTTTGCGCTTCACCCGCTTCATGTAGAATCGGTTGCCTGGATCGCGGACCGTAAAGATGTCTTGAGTGGATTTTTCTGGATGCTGACTCTTTGCCTGTATGTCTATTACACCGAAAAGCCGGTTGTAAGAAGGTATCTGCTTGTTCTTTTGTGCTTTGTCTGCGGGCTTATGAGCAAGTCCATGATTGTCACTCTGCCGATGGTTCTGATCCTTCTCGATTATTGGCCGCTTGGTCGTCTTCAACTTAACGACCAAAAATTATCAGGAACCAAGATCGCAGGAATAATTCCGTTATGGCAACTGCGGGAGAAAATACCTTTTTTTGTCTTTTCAGCAGGTTTTTCTATCATCACGCTTTACGCTCAGCACAATCCGTCATCTAAAGCTTTTTCTCTGAGTTCCCGGATTGCCAATGCGCCTGTTTCTTTTGTGACTTATCTGGGAAAAACATTATGGCCTCATGATCTGGCTGTTTTCTATCCTTTTTCCCATCAACTTCCTGTCTGGCAAGTCGTGGGTGCAACTTTGCTGATTATCGTTATCAGCGCTGCCGTCATTGTAATGGTGAAACGGGTGCCCTATCTCTTTGTTGGATGGTTATGGTACGCAATAACTATTCTCCCGGTTATCGGAATTATTCAGATAGGAAAACACGCAATGGCCGATCGCTATACTTATCTGCCTTCAATCGGTATCAGCATCATGCTGGCTTGGGGGATACCGTTTCTGATTAAGCGTGAAGAAATACGAAAAAAAATATTATTTCCAGTGGGGATAGTTTTCCTTGCGATCTTGTCATTCTTAACATGGCAGCAATGCGACTATTGGAAAAACAGCTACGAACTGTTCACCCACACACTGAAAGTGACGAGGGATAATTATACGATGCATTGCAACCTGGCAGTTTTGCTTGCAGGACAAGGAGATAGCAAAGCGGCGGAATTTCATTATTGGAAAGCGTTGAAGATTAAACCGGATGATAAAGATACGAACATGAATTTTGGTAACTTGCTCGTCCGCCAAGGAAGATTGGATGAAGCCATAGAGCGTTACATTGCTGCCATAAAGAGTAAACCTGATTTTGTTGAGGCTTATAATAGCCTTGGTGTCGCTTATGTTCAGCGTGGTGACTGGCAAAAAGCCATAGAACAATTCAGCACAGCGGTTAAAATCAATCCCGGTTATCTGGATGCGCAGAACAATCTTAAAATGGCATTGCTGCAGAATCAAGTTAAAGAATACGCATCGACAAAACAGTCCAGGGTTAGTGAGGACGTCAATACTTTTTCGGGCCGGATGATGGCGGGAAATACCCTGATGAAAAAAGGTGATCTGGACGGAGCAATCATTCATTTCCAGGAAGCTCTGAAAATTGAACCGAAAAATCTTAATGCTCATGTAAGTATGGGTTTGGCTCTCGGATATAAGCGTAATTTTGATGGGGCGATAATTCGCTTTCGCGAGGCTATCAAAATCAATCCCCGGATACCTGAAATATACAACAGTCTGGCCGTAGCATTAACTTATACAGGAAAGTTCGAAGAAGCCATCGTTCAGCTTAAAAAAGCGATAGAGATCAATCCAAAGTTTGCCAAAGCCTATAACTCTCTTGGAGTAATCCTTGCAAAAACAGGAAAAGTTGATGAAGGAATAGTATGTCTTCAGGAAGCTTTAAGGCTAGATCAAAACTATGCTGAAGCAAAAAAGAATCTGGATTTAATTCTCAGGATGAAAGAACAAAAATAGTCCGGGTGGTGGCTGGAAGAATCAATTTTCATGGATGGCAAAAACAAAAACAAAGAGGGACGCTTCCAATATTAAATCAATAATAATAAGCATATCATGCGGAAACTGTGTGGTCGTTGAAAAACACTATGCTTCAGAAAAGATACGAAAATGTATTTCCCGCCATCATGGAACGGGACAAATCCACTTTGGAGGTATCAGTTATGGCTACGTTGTTGGAGATATTGGAATGCAGGTACCCAGTAATTCAGGGGCCCGTTGGTGCGTTGAACAGTCCCAAGTTTGTTGCGGCAATATCTGAGGCCGGAGCTTTCGGCATGTTGGCCCTAGGCTTTGCCAGCGCGGAAGAGGCCAAACGTCTGGCCGGTGAAGTACGCCAGTTGACAAACAAGCCCTTCGGCGCCAATCTCATGACCATGAATCCGGCCAATTTCGAAATCCTTGAAATACTGGCGTCTCTCGGCGTGAAGACCGTCACGACGTCGGGTGGCTCGCCCAAAGGCCTTATCCCGCAAATTCACGCCCTAGGGATGAAATCCCTACATGTTCTTCTTTCCCTTCCCACGGCGATCAAGGCCGTACAGGCCGGAACGGATGGCGTCATTGTTTCCGGACTAGAATCCGGCGGTCTGCGCTCCCGCGGTTCGGAATCATCGACCATGGTGCTAGTACCGCTGGTAGCCGACCACGTAAACGTACCGGTTGTTGCCGCCGGTGGCATAGCGGACAGACGAGGCTATCGGGCCGCGCTTGCCCTTGGCGCGCAAGGCGTTCAGCTAGGCACACGCCTCATTGCCACAGAGGAATCTCCGGCTCATCAGGTCTGGAAAGAGGCCATCATCAATTGCGGCGACGGCGGCACGGATCTGCTTCCCACAGCCAACATGAACATGCGTGTTATCCCGACTCCGAAACTGCAATCGGAAATGAAAGATCCGACGATCGATCTTGCCCAGATATACAACCTGGGCTTTGTCACGGAAGCCTGGCCCAAGGGGAATTTCGATCTCTTCCCCGCCGGCGCTGGCCAGGTGGCCGCACTGATCAAGGAAATCAAATCCGTCAAGGCCGTGATTGAGGAACTCGTATCCTGATGATCAGGAATATCGACAATTTTTAATAAATGCGGGGGTAATGCCAGGCGTTTCTGCCGGCAGAGATATTGCTACGACTGGAAACCGGCGTCACGGTTTTTCGAAGTGATGATAATCTTTAGGCTGCGTGAAATTACCTCCCCAGTGCCAGCCGCGTTCTAAAAATGCCCGGACAACAGGGTGAGCGCCGGCAAAGGTTCCTTCTTTCCCCGGTTTGTATACTGCACCTTCCGGAGCTATTGTTCCATCTGGATATATTACCGGATTTTGTAACGGATTGATGTCTACAGCGCGCCCCAGGGAATGCATCGACAATTTGGTTGTCCCTTCAATTACCCGGAAATTAAAGCCGGAAGAATTGTTGGCGGCCATCGATTTATGGTCATCCCATTGGTATTCGGCAATAGGAATAACTTTATCCACCGGAAATTTTAGTTTTTCGATCAACGCAAATATTTCACCGACATCGTCATCCAGTTCGCTGTTTACGACTATTTGCCCCTGATGCCTTTTGCCGTCAAAGGAATAATAGAAGACATCGATAAATGACAAACTGTCGACGATTTGCTCCGGAGCCGTTGTTCCTTCGATTGCTTCGGCAAAGATCATGGCGCTGTCAATAATGATCTCTTCGCTGTCTGACATTAAGAAATCTCCATCATAATTCATTAATTATTTTATTCATCATATCTTCCGGTAGCGATACCTCCGTGTAGATATTGCGAATGCTTTCACCATCCAGACGGTTATAATCCAACTCCAGCGGCGTGATAATAAGTCCGGCCATGTCTATTGCTCCCAGAGAAATGAAAATTCTCTGTTCACCCTCCCGATAAAAGGCATCAGGGCGATGTTTGGAACGAAAGAAAATCATTATTCGCCAGATACAATTTTCATAAGAGCAAAGCACATTTATCATGGGCTCATCACTGATGGAAAGAGCGTTTTGCGCAGTTTTAAGCAGACGATCAAATTGCGTAAGTAACAAGTCTTTGTCGCTTCCGGCAAATACCAGCGCAGCGCGATTTATGCCCTCTCCCCGATAAATCTTTATTTTAGTATCCGTGATTAGCCGGAAATGAGAGCCCTTTGATTTCTGCAGCGGCAGGATATTAGCCGGAATTGCCTGAAAGTGCAAATGATCGGGAGCAGAGGCTCCGCAAGCCGGTCCGTTGTAAAACACAGCAAAATCAGGGGACATATCTTTAGCTATGCCCAATAGCCTGTACAGCGATGCCGCAATTGCCTGAGGCTGGTGCTGCACATGTACGACAGTAAAATGTTCTGCAAAAATAGGTCCGGGATTGCAGAGGATTAAATATTCATTTTTATAAAGGATTCCCTTCTGCTCGCGCGGAAGATTATGGAGGCATAAAAAACAAGGCCGGTTTTTAATTGATTCTTCATCAACGGCCGCGCCGCTGTTTACTGCCCGGGCCGGATTAAATTGTACACAAACATCATAGCCTGCGCCGGAGAGCAATCTTGATTGAACATTGGCCAGACCTTTATGGGCCGCAGCAAGCCCGGGCCAGTTTATTTTTTGTTCTTCCAGAAGATTCGCACAAAGCTCACGAAGAGACGTTTGTCCGCTGCCGGGGAATATTGTGAAATTTTGGCTTTCCAATCATCCCCCTTTTTTATTCATTATTTGTCGCGCGCTTATTTCCGCCGTTCGCAGTTTATCTTTATAAAAATCATAGCGATTTTGTTTTTCCAATGATAGTACAGCATCGGTGTTGTCCGGCCAGCGGCGGCACAGGTAAATGCTGGAATAAATACGCCCGATTTTATATTTCCGCGAAATCCTCAGCGTAACCGCATAATCTTCGCCATAGCCTACATTAGGAAAGCCGATCTGCCGCAGAATAGCCGTATTGAAGGCCCGGGGAGCGCCCAGACCGTTGATCCGCAGGGCGTTATTGTGGCCGTTGCCGGAAGTCCATTCGCGATGGTCAATCAGCCCCGGGGGAATTTTCTGCAACTGCTCATTGACTATCGTATAAGAACCGACAACCATAGCATAGTCGCCGTCTGCAAAAATATCGGCAATGTTTTGCAGAGTATCGGGTGCAGAGTAAAGATCGTCGGAATCAAGCTGTACGGCATACTGTCCGCAGCAAGAGGAATAGATTGCTTCATTCCAGCAGCCGCCGATACTGAGGTCGCGGCGGCACGGAATCAGGTGCTGAATTTGCCGGTAGCGGGCAGCGAGTTTTTTAATTATTTGTGTTGTGCCGTCGGTGGAATGATTATCCACAACAATGATATTGAAAGCGAACGTTGTTTTTTGGGTAAGCGCGCTCTGCAGCGCATCAGTAATGGTTTTTTTGCGGTTATATACAGGAATAATGACACTGGTCTGAACGGGAAAGGAAACATTTACCGGGCCTGCCTTCTTAGTGCGCGGTGGCAGATAGGCACCCGCTAATTTTAAATACGCCGTGGCAATTTTTTCCAGTTTCTTTTGCCGGTCAGCATTGCGGCTGGCAAGATAAGCAAAATGAGCTTCTTCCTGTTTGCTGTTGTCTTTTGCCTCCGCTTCTTCCTTCGCTACAACTGAATAGAGGAATTCCGGAATATGAAATATTGAATAATCGAGGGAGATTTTCAGCCGCAAATCATAAAAAGCCAAAGCGGAATCGGCAGGCAACGTACCATATTTTTTCAGAACGGCTTTAATGGCTCTCGTTGCAAAAAGCAAAACAGGGCCGAAATGAAAGTCGTTGCGAATACTTCCGGGTTGATAATCAATGAGCGGGCGGGGAATTAGCTTGTTTTCTTTATTCGTAAAATAATCGGAATAAACAATGCCGGCGCGGGTGTCTGCGGCAATCGTCAGCAGGCGGCGAATCGCGCTGTCATCAATCCTGATTTCTTTTCCTGTGGTAAGGGCGAGCAGATGGCGGGTTGTTACTGTTTGGAGAAAGGAAGATAAATTCTGGCCATCCTTCACGAAGCTGTCGCTGGGCAGACCGATGGGACATGGCTGCTCTGCGTTATTCAGAGCATAAAATGAAAATTCGCCGAATTTGCCGAATAATGGGGTCATGTTTATTGAGTAACGCTTCCCGGTAAATTATTAAAAACCGGACATCATTTGATTGAAGGTTTTTTCCGCAGTGTCATTGGCCAGTTTAATGAACGCAGCTTTTCTTGTTGCCGGCAGCGTATTAATGTCACTGGCAATAGTGTAATCAACAGTTCCGCTTATGCTTTGCGACTTCCAGATATCTTTGCCGCTTTCCTTCTCCCGGAAAGTTAATTCTAGGGTCATTGTTGCCCGTTCTTCGGCGGCTATTGTAGTGCTGCGATAAGAAAGCGGAGCCGTGCTGAGATTAAGAATACTTCCTTTAATTGTGGCATCCGCCAGTTCCACACTTTCGACAATTTTAAACCGGCGCGTTAGAATAAACTGGTCGATAAAAGCCGAACGGACATAATTCTCCACTTCGGCTTGAGCAGTTTTATTGTCGAACTGCCCAACATAAATCTTTTGGATCCGTTTGTCAATGTAGTCGCCTTGCGGAGCAAAGGCATAGCCGCAGCCAATTATAATGGCGAAAAAACAGCAGAGTAATACTGCTCTGATCAAGGACTTTATAATTTTCTGTTTCATAATAAACCTTTTTTAGGGGGCAACGACAATATTTACCAGCTTTTTCGGCACGTAAATGACTTTACGTATATTGCTACCTTTTATCAGGGAAGCTATTTTTTCATCCGCCAGAGCTGCCGCTTTAATGCTTTCCTCTTCTTCATCAATAGCTACCATTATCCGGCTGCGTAGTTTGCCGTTGATCTGCAGGACAATAGTAATTTCTTCTTCGCTGGCAATTGTTTTATCGAATTGCGGCCAGCTGACAGTGGAAACCGGAGTTTTGTGGCCGAGCATCTGCCACAGCTCTTCGGTCATATGCGGAACAATGGGCGCCAGCAAGATAATTGCATTCTCCAGCGCCTCGCGGACACAGGCTAAAGCAATCTTGTCGGCACTTCCGGGGCGATTAATCGAATAGAGCGTGTTGACCAGTTCCATAACCGCACTGATCGCCGTATTAAAATGGAAACGGTCTTCAATATCAATCGTCACCTTCCGGATGGTTTGATGAGTCTTGCGCCGCAGATTTTTCATTTCACCTTCCAGCGAATCACTGCCTGTCAGCGTTTTTACATCTTTTATGTCATCGAAATATTCCATAAAGATGCGCCACAGGCGGCTTAAGAAACGGAATGATCCTTCCACTCCCTGATCGCTCCATTCCAGATCTTTTTCCGGCGGAGCGGCAAACAGGCAGAAGATTCTAGCCGTATCAGCACCGTAAGTTGTAATCAGATAATCAGGGTCAATGACATTTTTCAGGGATTTGGACATTTTTTCGGTTTTGCCGATAATTACTTCTTTTTGGCAGAGGACACATTTACCGTCTTCCACCTGCTCGGGGTAAAGAAAGCCGTGTTCGGCGCACTTCATCGTTTCCTTGCAAACCATGCCTTGCGTAAGCAAATTCAAGAAAGGTTCATCAACACCAAGAACGCCGAAATCACGTAATACCTTCGTGTAGAAACGGGAATATAACAAATGCAGAATAGCGTGTTCAATACCGCCGATGTATTGGTCCACCGGCATCCAGTAATCAAGCTTGGCGCGGTCCAGCCCCGGCTTTTCGTTGCAATCAGCGCTGCAGAAACGGTCGAAGTACCAGGAAGACTCCACAAAAGTATCCATAGTATCGGTTTCTCTCCTTGCCGGGCCATTGCATTTAGGGCAGTTAGTTTCGACAAATTCTTTCAGAGCAGCCAGCGGCGATCCGCCTTCCCCGGTAAAAACGACGTCGCGGGGTAGCACAACAGGCAAATCGGCCTCGTCCACAGGAACGAGTCCGCATTTTTTACAATTAACAATGGGAATGGGTGCTCCCCAGTAACGTTGCCGGGAAATACCCCAATCGCGCAGACGGTATTGAATTGTTCGTTTGCCGCGGCCGATTGACTCTAAATAATCGGCAATAGCTTCCAGGGCTTTTCTGTTCTCCATGCCGTCGAATTGTCCGGAGTGAATTAACACACCGTCATCGACATAAGCTTCGGTCATATTTTGCACATTCAGCGGTCTATCCGGTGGTTGAATGACGACCACCATCGGCAGATTAAATTTCTTGGCAAATTCAAAGTCCCGTTGATCGTGGGTCGGAACCGCCATAACACAGCCGGTGCCGTAATCGGCTAAAACAAAATTGGTGGCATAAACGGGCATGCGGTGTCCGGTTAAGGGGTTCTGGCAATAGGCCTCCAAAAAGATTCCTTCCTTTTCATAATACTCGGAGGTACGCATCAGTTTGTCCTGTTTCTTAACCTTTTCGACAAATTGCCGGACATCATTCTCAATGGGTTTGCCGGCAGATAATTCCATAACCAGGGGATGCTCGGCGGCAACCAGCATGAAAGTTGCGCCGAAAAGCGTGTCCTGCCGCGTCGTGAAAACAAATATGGACTTATCTGTTCCGATCAGCGGGAAAGTCACTTCACAACCGAAGCTTTTACCGATCCAGTTGCGCTGCATGGTGAGGACTCTTTCGGGCCAGCCGGGCAGTTTGTCGCAATAATCGAGCAATTCTTCAATGTAGGCGGTGATCTTAAAAAACCATTGCTCCAATACTTTCTCGCTGACTTCATCGCCGCAGCGCCAGCAAAGTCCTTGTTCCACCTGTTCATTGGCCAGAACGGTTTCGCATTTGGAGCAGTAATTGACGGTAGAGCGTTTTTTGTAAGCCAATCCTTTTTCATACATCCACAGGAAAAATTGTTGCTCCCAACGGTAATAATTCGGCTCACAGGTTGATATTTCCCTGTCCCAGTCATAGCTGAAGCCCATTCTTTTAAGTTGCTTTCTCATGTGGGCGATGTTTTCGTTGGTCCACTGGGAGGGATGAATTTTATGTTCGATGGCAGCGTTTTCTGCGGGCATGCCAAAAGAATCCCACCCCATCGGATGCAAAACATTAAAACCCTGCATGCGTTTATAACGGGCATAAACGTCACCGATTGTATAATTGCGGACGTGTCCGATATGAATTTTACCGGAAGGATAGGGGAACATTTCCAGTAGATAGTATTTCTTCTTTTGCGGGTCTTCGGTAACTTTAAAAGCTTTTTCTTCTTCCCACTTTTTTTGCCATTTTTCTTCAATTTGCAGAGGTTCGTACTTTATGTTCATAGCCTGCTCCAGAAACCTAAAATATGATGGGTTTGTCTAGCATATCGCTTACATGCTTGCAATGCCTTTGTCGCTGAGATATTATATGGATAAAGCAAAGCCAAATCCCGCAATTAAATTTTGTTTTGGGCCAGCTTTTGGATACAGAGACCTGCCAGTTCCCGGAGCATCGGCAGGTCTGCCGCAGAAGTTGCGGCCGTCAATAAATTATTAATGCCATTATCAATATGTCCGAGGAAATCCGATTTGTTTTTTTTCAGTCCCAAAAATCCATACGCTCCCAACGCCTGCATAAGTCTTTGCGCGGAAGCCTCCAGGAAATTCTTAATAAACTCGTCGAGGCCGTAGTCCGGTCTCATCAATTCATAATAAAATGTTGCCAGTTCGTTTTGCTCATTGGCGGTAAAAGTAACATAAGGGTCGAAGATCAGCGAGCCCAGGTCGTAAAACAGACAACCCCGGCGCATACCTTGAAAATCAATCAGCACCGTCTTGCCGTTTCTAATCATAATATTCTGCGATTGAAAATCCCGATGAATCAGGGACGGTTCTATTTTTTGCAGGCGGGCAATTAATCCGGCTAATTCCTTTTGTAAATCTTTTATGTAAGAGGGGGGTAGTGCCAATTGGCAAACCGCTCCGACAAAGTTATCCAGAAAATAATCATGTTCCCAGCGGTATAGTTCTTTGCTGTAACTCTTTGCCAGTTTTAATCCTGAGGGCAGCCGGAACAGATCAAAGGCATGCAGCTTGTGGATTTGCCTTAATACTTGAAAATAATGCTCGCGCCGCTTTTCCCAGGACAGAGCCCTTTGCGACCACAAATCAATATCGCCTAAGTCCTCCAGCACAATGAAATGAAGTTTTGTGTCTTGCGCAATGATTCGCGGCACGGCAACATGGATTCCGGCCAGAAACTTGTTGACATCCACCCAGCAGGAGTTTTCCGCGACATCGGTGCCATAGTGCATAAAAATAAAACTGGATTGATCGGGCAGCAAAACACGGGAAAAACTGCGATCGGAACCGCCTTTTTTGATGGGAATGAGTTCAAAATTATCGGTACCCAGATGACCGTTTAAAAATTTTTGTATATCTTGATTCATAAGTTCCATGCTTTTTTCATTCCGTGCAAGCGAAGCGCGACGAAGAGCCTGCCTCGTGCTGCGATATGGGGGAATTCAGTATAATCAGTAAATTCTGGATACCCCCGGCATTCACCGGGCTTTGGGCCGGAGTAAGACCCGGCGCATGCCGGTATGACGATTTTAATAGAGCAAGGGGTTGCAGCCTCTTGTTCTGTCATTCAAAAGTCTTCCTGTTTTAGCTTATTGTATTCTTGTATGGTTCCCACATCATGCCAATAACCTTCATCAATGACAATGCCGCCGACAGAATGGGGATGCTCTTTAATCATTTCAAGGAGAGGCAAAACAATAGATTCTATCTTTCCCGCCTGCAATCGACTCCAAAAGGATCTTTCAATAATGTAAATTCCGGCGAATAGGCAGCTCTTAATCCCCGGCTTTTTTAAAATATGCCGCATATCGCAGATAAAACCGTTCTCATCAATATTAACATTCAAAAGCGGACCGCTGCCGCGCAACGCCAGCGTAACTTCTGCCTTACCGGAAAAGTGGCGGTTCAGCAAAGGAAAAAGCGGCAGGTTGGTAATAATATCACCGTTATAAACAATTATCCTCTCCTCACTGGCAATTAAATCTTCGATGTTTTTAATGCCGCCTCCAGTATCCAGAAGCACCGGCTCGTGACGGAAGTCGATCGGGATGCCCTGCCAGGTCCTGTCCGAGAATGCCTCAGCATATTTTTCGGCGCAGTGATGCGTATTGACGATAAACCGCTTTATGCCGACTTTCCGCAGATGCTCCATCGCATAAGCAATAATCGGCCTGCCGCCAATTTCTAACAGCGGCTTGGGAATATCTTCCGTCAGTGGCCGCAGGCGCGTGCCCAACCCCGCCCCCAGAATAAATGCTGTATTAATGTGTTTGTTTTGCATATCTGTTGCTTTCTGTTCAGGCAGACAATTGTGCCAGCCATTTGCCGGCACTGATAATAGCGATGCTATCTTTCTGCTGTTCGTGCCGCAGATTTTGCACAAGTTGAATGGCGTTTGCTTCCGGCAGTTTCCTGGCAAACAGAACCAGTGAAGCGGAAGGGGAATCATCGGAGACTTTCACCTCGATGAGATGCGTTGCCTTTCCTTTTCGGCTGAGTGAAAAGTCAACTTCCTTGCCGTCTTTCGTTTTGATGTAGTTCAATTCAATATCTTCGCCGGTAATATCTTGCAAGTACTGAGCATGTTTTAACAGACATACCGCGCAGGTATTTTCCAGCTGGATTCCTTCACCGCCCTGCACAAAGCCGCTGTCATAAAAATACAGTTTCGGTTCTTTCAGAATGGCCCTGGCCACATTGGTATGGAAGGGCCGCACGGTAAACACGATACAAAGACTTTCCAGGATATCGACATATCGGCGTACCGTATTGGGAGCTATTTGGATATCCTGTGCGATCGACGTATACGAAACTGGTGATCCGACCCTAGAGCGCAACAGTTCCAGTAACAGCCGCATGGAACGTACTTCCTGCAGCCTGCCGAATTCCAGAATATCTTCCCGGATCAAGTCCGTATAATATTGATTACGCCAGCGGGCTGCTTCTGTATCCGAACCGGATAAAAAAGGTTCCGGGAATCCACCCAGCCGGTTCAGAAGCGCCAAGGCTTCGTCAGGCCCGACGGAATCCTTAAGTTCACGTACGGAAAGCGGATTAAGCCGCATCGGGTAATAACGTCCGGCTAGTGATTCGCCGGATTGCCGGAATGTATCCAGTCTTGCGCTGCCGGTAATCAGCATGGCTTGATTTTTTGCACGAGTGTCAAAGACACCTTTGATAAATTTTTTCCATTCCGGCTTTTTGTGAATTTCATCAAAGATGAGCAGATCACTTTGGACAGGCCATGACTGCGTATTGATAATCTTCGCATCGGCCATATTATCAAAGTTCAGGTATTGAGGGGACTTGAATTCATCCAGTAGTGCCTTGGCCAGCCAGGTTTTACCGACTTGCCGTGGCCCGGTCAGAATAACCATCTTCTTCTGCAAATCTTTTTTTATCGAATCGTAAAGATAGCGTTTCATGGCTGACTATTTAGCAGGACATTGCGTAAAAGTCAAGACTATTATGCAAGGCGTTGCGTAATAGTCGCCTGGTTTTTTATGATCCCGAAACACTAAATGAAATTGTTTTATGTTTAATTTTGTAGCTTCATCTTTTCGATATTATCGCTATGTTTGCCCTCGCGTACCGAGGCAATGCAGGCGTAAGGCCGTTATGCCCCATGGAAGTATTCCTCTTGAACTTTCAGTCGCCAGCTTGGCTTTTGTGATCAAATATGCCTAACGATATACGTTACTTCGGCGGCAGTGTTCGAACAAAAGATACTGCTTGCTGCACCCACTCGTTTAGTTCTTCGTCAGAATCCAGCGCGTCGGATAAAACCATCACCCAGCCTTTCATCGGCCTGCCGGTAAGATCAAATTTTTTCGTATGAGGCATCTTCAGCATATCGGCATACCTGTCCGCGCCGACCCGCACAATCAGGTCTTCCTTGATAATGCCGCAGACCATGTTGCCGAAAAGCAAAAAGCACCATCCGCCGAACATTTTCTTCTCATCAAATCCCGGCTCTTCCTCCATTATTTCGCGAACTCTCTGGGCCAATCCTTTATCGTAGGCCATTATTCACCTCTTTATACGATGATACCATGCGGCTGCCTGTATTCAATGGATGCACACTGCTAGAAAACCTGATTGCGTTTCAAGCATTTTGAAACCTTGCAAATGTCAAAGGTAAATATTCGATCCCGTTTCCCCACACGCAATTTGGTTACAAATGGAAGGAAAGGAATTGTCTGATATTAACTAACCTATTGAATTTTACTGGAGCCGATGGCCAGAATCGAACTGGCGACCTACTGATTACGAATACGTTTTTATGCAAAACTGACTCATCTCACTATAAATCACTTGACATCAATATGCTTTTAAATTAAGTATGTTATGCATCATTTGTAAAAATACTTGTATCACTTAAAATCACTCAGAATGACCGAAAGGGGTAGCAATAGGGTAGCAATGAAAAGAGAGCTGACAAAATACTCCGGTGTCTACGAAAGGAAATCCGATGCGCGAATGCACAACGGTAAAGCTGACAGTTGCTTTGATATAACTTACAGGCTCGATGGAAAGAAAGTATGGGAGAAAGTCGGTTGGCTCAGTGAAGGTTATGCAGCTAAAGTTGCTTCCGAGATTAGGTCAAACAGGATCAGGAATATTCGTCATGGAGAGGAGCTTCCGAAAGATAAGCAGAAAGTTCCTTACTTTAAAGATGTTGCGGAAGACTATCTTAAATGGGCGTCACAAAATAAGACGCGGGAAGGTCGTGACGATAAATATCTGTACAAAAATCATCTTGCGGCTATTTTTGATGACAAGCGATTAAATGAGATTTCGTCATTCGATTTGGAGCGTCTGAAAACCAACCTCACGAAAAAGAAACTTACTGCTGGTAGCGTAAAACATTGTCTTGTCTTATTCCGTCAGATTTTCAATAAAGCCATCTTGTGGAAAATGTATAATGGAGAAAATCCGATCAAAGGTATCAAGCTTCCTAATCTACAAAACCAGCGTGAACGTTTCCTCAGATATGATGAAGCCTCTCTACTTCTAAATGAACTTAAAGTTGATTATAGCAGCAGAAAGAAATCTGTGAAAAAGAATCTTACCGAAAAGAAAGACGCTCAGCTCCATGACATGGCTTTAATCTCTCTTCATTGCGGATTAAGAGCTGGAGAGATATTCAACCTCAAAGGTCAAGACCTCGATTTCGACAACAAGCTAATCAATATATCTGACCCTAAAAACAAGGAAAGCCGCAAAGCATATATGACGGAAGCTGTTAAAGAAGCTCTGTCAAAGCGTGTTCCTGAATCTCCGAACGAATATATTTTTAGGGACAAAAGGCATGGTGGCAAAATAACATCTATCTCTCACACATTTGGGAAAACAATTGATAAGCTTAAATTCAACGAAGGCATTACTGACCCACGGCAGAAGGTCACATTTCATACGCTCAGACATACATTTGCTTCATGGCTCGCATTGCAGGGAGAAACTATCTTGACAATCAAAGAACTTCTCGGTCATAAGACACTTGCCATGACTGTACGGTACGCTCACTTAATGCCGGAGCACAAGAGGCAGGCGACGCTGAATCTTGAAAAAGCTTTTGATAAAAAAAGGATTGTTCATAGTCAAATATAACTTTTTATATAATTATCTTTATCCTGATCACCCCTTGCTTGAAATAAATCACATCAAATAAAAAATAAATTAAACTCATGTATGAAAATTATTCTTTAATCTTTTCAATCACTTTTCGACAAGGAAGATATACTTGATATGTACTTAGTATATATCTAAGTTATTGATATAATTAAAATAGTTTTCAATTCTAGCGAGGAAATATGGTATAATAAGAATAAAAAGGAGATTTTTAAAAATGGCAATAAAAATAGAAAAGAAAGCATTGACCCCAAAAGAAGCTGCCGAGGCATACGGTCTTTCTGTGGGCAGTTTGGCTAACTTAAGATTCCGCGGATTGGGGTGTAAATATTACAAGGTTGGTGGGAAAAAGGTTTTATATCTGGTCAGTGATTTTGAAAACTGGATCAAACGAAACCCAATACTGACGATTGATTCTTTACCGGAAAGAAATAATTAGAAATTGATAAAGGAGATTTGAAAATGAAAAAAAAATTATACACTGCAATTAATTTTAAGACTTTAAGTAAGCATGTGCGCGGAACAAAAATCGTACATATAAGTAAATATGAAGCAGTGTTCGTTGTCTGCGACGAAGCGCAGGACATCAACAAATTGCGGATGTTCCTTCTTTTAGCATGTTACATTGGTGCTGTTTATGCGGATCAAACAGGTAAAGGAAAAATGTGGCTGCCAGCGAAAATGGTGCTGGAACTTTTGAAACTTTCCTCACCTTTGCGGTTTGATGATAAAGTTTTGACTCAGTCACATAATCAAATCCTCGACTATGCAGAACGTCTTCTTGCTGACAGCGGAATATTTGAAAGCGGCGATAAACGGCGGAAATTCAGCTTGGCCTTCGACTTGCTCGGCAAAGATATTAAAGATTTTAAGACGGAGCTGAGGCTAACCCTGCACTGGTGCTTTTGATTTAATGAGTAGCTGACGCGAAAATTGATTAGACACCACAATCAGAGCTCTGCTCCGTCAAGTAAAAAACTAACTAAGGAGTAAAAAGTGAAAATAACCAACAGACGCATAATAGAAACGAATCGACAGGGAACAAAACCTAGGAAGGAAAAGCCTATAAGGCATCCTGCATGGTATAAAGAAGTAAAAACTTTGTGGACGGAATTTAAGGATAACGCAATAAAAGAAATTATAGATTCTGATGATAATAACTTTGACGATTTAGACGATGACTCGAAAAAGCATTTCAGAGCAAGAGCAAATACAGAATTCCACAAAACAGTAAAATCTCATCTCGATTTATTCGTGAAAGAATGTCAGCGCATAAAAGAAATATGGTTGAAAAATGACTATCCTTTTAACCTGGGCTGGATAACTGATATGGAGAATGAAAAACTTCAAGTTGCAATAAAGCGGTACCCTAAGCTTCTTGATATTTTGCACTTCATCGATTCCCAAGGGGATCATGAAAAATCGATTACAGAGGCTGATTTAAAATCTTTTACCGCTAGGATCAAAAGAAATGAGACAGAGGAAAGGTTATATTCGCATGTCATTGTTAATCGGGACTTCTTTGATAAGGCAGAAAAAGAATTAGGAATAAAAAAAATTACTATGCAGAAATATTTGCAAGCATTCAGCGAAGCAGGGATCATTGAGAAAATTAAGCATCTTCAAACGCACGGAAGGGCAATGCTTTATATAGACGGATACTATATGAAGATGCCTAATGGAAGTAAGAGAAAAATTAGATCTCTCAATGCAAAAAATCACAGGAAGTTTTTAGAGAATTTCTCTTACTGAATAGTCGGCATATTCAATATATTGACAGAATATGTCAACCATTGAAAAATTGCGCTTATTCAAAGGAAATTTTGCAGTCGATATATTGACTATCTTCGTATCATGATAATATTATTAACAAATATTGAAAACAGCCATCAACATAGCAAGAAACTTGAGTGCCTTGCTGCATTGAAATTAATTCAAACATGCTTCTCTTATGCTTAACCGCATAAGCTCTTCTACTATGTTTTTCATTAATACCAATACATCAAAACACTACCGCTGCTTCGCAGCGTATATTGAAAACAAGGAAAAGCAGCAGGATTAATCTTGCATACCAAACAACTTAATATCCTGCTTATTTAACATGAACTCATGCCTGCTCATACCTGACAGCGCACCAAGGTTTTTTTACCTTGCTTGTTTCCATACAATTGCGTTTCGTAGAATAAATCCTGCTTCCTGCTAACCTATGCCGCCAAACCGTTTTTTAATAAATGCCTGAACCATAGTTTTGCTGTTCCGACACCGAGGTCGAAAACTGTGGTTTGAAGCAAGCCGCAGAAGTTCCGCCTGCATTACTGACCTTGTTAAGCGATGCCGAAGATTTATGAAAAAATGCCGAAAGTCGCCTGTTCCGCATATCTCTTATTTTTCATTAAAAGAAAACTGTTTAGTTGCTTCAAAGTCCATCATCAAGCCATGCTTAAACCGCGCAAAACCACGCCTGTATTGAACGAACTCGACCTGAAACGTCTCATCTATCACGTGTAAATTTGCATTATTTTGGTATGTGCATGATTTATGTTATTGATATATCAGGCTTTTTTGAAAAAAGACGCGGAAATTTTGATTTCAGTATCATTTTGCTTGATATGTGACATTCCGAAGGGAGACCGTAAGGAAGAAGCAGGAAGATTGCGGTAAATCTTTTGGTATTTGGCAACTTGCATAGGATAATAAGCGCGGTTGCGTTGGTAATCGATTTTTATTTAGTTCATCTACAACTCAACTGTTTTCGATGCGGAACTGAGGTGATGATTGCCACTTGAACTGTAGCTTCTGAAATTGTTAATGAGTCAAGCAAAGACTTGACCCGTTAGCCTTCGGAGTTGAACGTAAACTGAGAAATGAAAAATGGCTGGCCTCCAATTTAACATGTGGCACATGTATTTGGGGCAGGTCATTAATTAGCAACTTGGTTTATCCATTTCCAATATTATTTTCTCCAAGAGCAAACTGTTGTATTCGTAATATGCTCCCGTAAAGGCTATGATAAAGTTAAAATCAAAAATATTGCATTCGCCTATCCGTTTTTTCATATGGTCTGATATGTAATGGAGGACTTCCTCATTGATTTCAGATCTTGGCGCCTCATCATCGCGAGACATCTCCCATTCTCGCACGAACATTTCATCCCACTCCAAAAGGATATTTTTTATCAAGGTTAAATCTGTCGTATTTACATTAGCCCCAAGTTTAAACTTCCGACTGTTCAGAAGCATTAACAACTGTTTTATAGTGTATTTATATTTTTCGTATTTCCATTTTCCGTTTTCATAGTAAAATTGTTTATTACAAGCATATAAAAACAATAATTTATCATGAAATATTTTTTTCAGTCGTTCTTTTTCTGGTTTGGTAAATATATCTGAAGAAACAAGATCATTTCTATTGAATTCATTTATGTCTAATTCATGAAGGGTCTCAATGACCTTTTGAATAAGTTGATAATCATCTTTTTGAGAGTCAATTAAAAATGAAAATTGCGATTCATCTGACATTTATTTTCAGCTCCTTACGTTTAACCAAGTGCTATTACTTTACCCGGTGCTACTTTATTTCAATTTCAGACGCGATTAATAAAGTGCTACTCTCACTCACATCGAGTGTGCCGTATAAGGTAAATATAGCATTATTATTTAAAAATATTTTTTCTGATTTCTTATATACATCCGGGAAAATCATCACTGAAACACTGCCATAATTATCTGTTAGAGTCAAATATGCCATCTTGTTCCTGCTTTTTGTTAGAACTTCCTTAATAGACGAAACAGTTCCTGAAATGACAACCTCAACATGGTCTAAATCCTGACAAATATCTTTTGTTGTTATTTTCATTGGTTGCATATCTCTGGCGTAGAATGTAATTTCTATGCTCTATTTAGCTTGATTCCTTGAAGTCATTGTTTTTCAATTTTTCAAAAATCTTTACCATCGCCAGTGTGTCTAAAGCGCAATACTCTAGAAGCGCTTTACGGATGTTTTCTATTTCATTGGGATCATCAATTTGATTCATGGTAGCATATGATTGCATAGCCATCCCGCCATCTCGAACGTCCAAATTATCATAACTGAATTCTGGCAGCATAGCAGGAAGAACTTCTTTTAATGAATATGATCCATTTTGTTGCCAGTGGTAAATTTCCTTGCGCCGGAATGGCTCCATGAGATCCTTCATGTTTTCAATAATTTCATCAATTTGTTTTTTATGCTGAGGATATTGCTCAGCAAGAATTTTTAAGACGCCTATTTCAAAAGATTTGTTATAGGCAACTACACATGCATTATCCGGTATTTCAATAATCAGTTTATTGATCAATTCTTCCCTTGGGTCTGTATTTGGCCGTGCCAGAAATTCATGATGTTTTAAATCGCCTCCTTCGTGTTCAATATAATGCAGGGAATATTGAAACGGGATTTGCTGATATGGCCTTATTCCATCGAAAGTTGGTATAGCTGTCATGAAAGTCTCAAAATCCAAGAAATATATTGGATACCAGAAGTTTTTGAGAAAACCATTTACTGCACGATGATCATAAAAAATCTGCTTAGTTCTGTTTGCTTCTATCTGCATGGATTGAGTTACTGACAAAAATTCAGGAGAAACTTCATACATTGATGTGACACCTTGTTCGTAGAGAGAATATTTATTATTCAATCGGCCACGGATATCAAATATTGAATCTTTGGGAAGATCCCTCCAGCAGTGTCCTTTAAAATCACATTCATAAGGATCATAACAATGTGGACCGATACCGATGACTGGTTCATTGCCATTAAGCATATCACGTTGCTTTTTAAGTTCAGTGGCGATGAAGGCTTGCTTTTTTTTAGCAGTCTCAGTGACATCTACTTTAGAAAAAAGCTTATCAACTTCAATATCGCCGCTTCGGACATATTGATTGTTTATATGCACGAGATATATTTTTGATACTGGCAGATTAATGCCGGACAATACATGGTACTGAACAGCAGCATCGTGAACCTGATAATCTTTTACCGCTGTTGATGCCTTAACTTCGTATATTTCCCATCCATCTTTACCTAAATGAAGAATATCCGCCTTTATAAATACTCCTGCATATTGGAAAGCAGCTTCGTAAATTGTATGATGACCTTGCTTTATTAATGACTCCGTTAATTCTAGTTGCTCCTGATATGATAAACCTTCATAAGGGACTTCGGAGCCACTTGGAAACAGATCATGTGCCAGGATGCCTACTTCGTTTCCACCGCTGAAAAGCTTGTCCTTTTCATCTGTGATGGCATCCTTCAATTCAGGCCTGTACTTTTGCAGATAAAGTGATTTATGACACTGCAATCCGCGAATAAAAAGTGATTTGCTTAGAAATGTTGATATCTCTTGCATAGTCAGTTCTCTACATTATAGCTGAATACCTGTTTATCTGGACCAACCATGTAAACTCCATCATATTCTATTGTCTTTGCATCTCGAATGGGAGATTCTTTTTTTAACAGGAAGGTTTCATTTTTTAATTCGGATCTGTGATCATTAAACCAGTCCTTATCTTGAAAAAACATTATTGAAAGATGCTTAAACTGCTCAGTAAATAATTTAGATTCATCGCTTCGTTCAATTTTCGTATTTCTTTCTTCGTGATAGTTGCTATTTTCACCGGACCCATTTTTATACCGAATCAGTTTATTTCTATCATCATTGCCTGATTCGTTAATGTGTAATGTATAACCAAAAAGACTGTATTTGATTTCTATACCTACGAGAAGTGGCAATTCCCACATGATTTGGCTGAATTTAAATGGCTTACCTTCTTCCAATTTCCAGTTTACATATTGTTGTAGTTTGAATGGGTTGATACAAACGATATCATGTCTCATACCTAATGGATACTCGCGTGTTATTGGCGTCAGGCTATATTTCTTATCTTTATCAGGCAAAACAGAAAAGATTATTTGGTTTTTTATTCGTTGAGATATTTTGCAGGCCAGATGAGCCTGAATGTCGGCTTCGTAAAGATAGTGGAAGGGATAGTTATTATCCTGAAAATCAGAGAATACAAATTCATTAACTGTCTCTAGGATTATCCTCTGCATATCATTAGATTCTAAAGGATAATGTTCAATATTGATTTTCCCAATAACTTTTTGTTCTGGCATAGATAACTCCTAATATTTGCGATTTTTATCTCTTTTGACGAGTGCTAGGCATTGTTCCACAGTTCTACTCAAACATCATACCTTCCTGCCGCCCATCATAATAGAAGGGTGAGATGTCTTGTTATGTCTTGTTCGAGTATAGTGGCATTTCCATACTTAAATGTATACGATGGATGATAGCTTTCGATGATCCCATTTTCATCAGGCTCTGTTTTTACAATTGCAAACAACTTTCTATCGACCTTTGATAGCGAATAGATTTGACTGCTAGATTTTAATGCTGACTTAATGTATTTTTCTAGCTCTCTTTTTAAATCATCGTCTGAAGACGCTTTCCTTCCACAAGCAATAATAACGGGAGCACCAGCAAACAGTATTTCTTCTTGCGCAGTAACCATATTAGGATTGTGCATATTTTCTTTAAAACCTGCAATTGCGTCACCTGAGTACTGGTTCTTTAGGTTAAAAAGATTGTACAATTTCAATACTCCTCCTGAATAATTAGCTGAATATAGTTTCAGCAGGTCATTCATAAGTCGATCAATAGTGAATTCATAGTAACCGTTGTCCTTGTCATTTATGTAAAAAGGTAGATCACTATCTTCAAGAAATTTATTTTGTTTAATTTCATCTTTTGGTGATGCACTACCAGGATTTAATAGAATAAAATTTGCCAGCAATTTCCAACTATCTCCAAATTGGAGAATTGTTTGGTCTCGGAAACAATGTCGATGATTTTCATCTTTCTTCCATCTAGCAAAACACAGCATGGCCTTCTCCTTTCTAGCAATATACTGATACAATAAATGATTTTGGCTTGTAACATAATTTCGAATGATGATATATTTAGATTATTTTAGTTGTTATTATAACAAGAAGATATATCTTCTTCACTCTATGCAATGCTGAGAATTTCCTTCATAGCCAAAGGATTCAGAGGAATAAGGCACTTAAGTTGTCTAGCATCTTTTACCGTATCCTTCAACCAGTACCAATACAGGGCGACTCTTATTATTGGGTCTGCCAGTCGTTCATTGGAAACAATAGAAGGGCTTTTCTGACTGGCCAGAATTATGGCATCAAGTAAGGCATTAACCTGTGGTTCCTTGAGCTTCATCTTTTTACCCGTCTTATACCAGTGAAACATTTCGTTCATAATTAAACATTCATTTACCGACAGTGAAATTGGAGCCGGATACATTCCGGATAATCTGATTAAATTTCCAGGATCAGCCCCTTTATTAATAAGCAGTTTGAATATTTCTTTTCTGCCTAATATTGTCGCTATACTCAGGAAAGTATAGTTGTACATTTGTCTCCAGTTTCCCTTACCTAATCTCCAGGCAACTGCTGTTTTTGATAGATCATGATCCAATTCAATTTCTGCCTTTCTCAGAATTCTTTCAACTCTTTTTATCTTGTTAAGCATAATTGCATGGATGAGATGATAGACTGGCAGGTCAGCTTCGATTTCGAGATGAAAGATCCCCATCTTGTCGTATTCCTCCGGTGTATGCTTTTTATCCAATATTAAACTGAGGAGGCGATACATGCGATAGAGGTAATAGATAGGCCAGAAAATGCGAACAACCTCGCATTCTTCATAGTTCATATTTCTGCCAAGCTGCTTCACGACATCATCGTTAAAAATGAAATCAATTTCTTTCATATATTATCCAACCTTCAAAATGGGACTATATTTTCTTTTTCTTTTCTTGATTTGTATTCTTCAAAATGCTGCCTGACTTCAGCTTCATTTTTGAATATTTCTATCGGTTGGAAAGTTTCCAGATCAACGTCATAGATCATCGGATATTCGGTATCACGCAATGACATATACTTTCCGTGAAAAATATAAATCGACCCAGGTTTTAAGCTGTCAGACCACTTTTGCTTAAAGTTAGTTAAAAATGATAATTCAAACACGTCCGTACAACCATCCATTGCCAGGCAACCAACGTATATTTCATCAGTCTCATAAGATCGACTAACATTAATAATTTCAATGATGGTCGAGATTGATATTCTCGGAATATTATTCTGCCTTGGAATGGCGGTGTTGTCCTGATTTATCTTTTCGTAACCAGCCACCGCTGAATTGGGCAATACTAGACCAATGCCTGCTGTGAAAACAATGTTCTTTAAAAAATCCCTGCGGCTTTTCATATGCACCTCCCATTTACAAATAAAATTGACAACCTTGCATTCCCGGTTTAGTCTTTATAATTGAATGACCGCGAATAATGTAAAAGCGATTCAGCATACCTTTAGAGCAATAAATAAATTTGAGCCTTGTCCTTTCAAAAGGTTTATTTTGTTTCAGTGACTCTCTCCTGAGCCTTTTTTCATAACCTTCCGTCATTGAATCAGGCGAATAGATTTCATTCCATTTCTTCCTCAGATCTCCAAAAGTGAACATTTTTACCTTTAGGTTAAGACAATTTTCGCAGGACATAATGACCTCCTTTTTTGGGGATGCATTCATAAATGCATTTCCCTTGTTTGGTAGCACTATAATATGTTATCGTTCCATAGAATCACACGATTTTCCTAGGGGGCTAAATATGGGTGGAAAAAAGAGTATGTATCAAAGTTACGGTGAAAAATTGATAAGGTTGTTTGTGAAGCTTCTGTTTTCAGGTGAAAGCTATTCTCTGACAGAGCTATCCGAAATGCTGGAATGTTCAAAGCAAACGGTAATTCGCCTTATTGACGATATCGAGAAAGGCTATGGTTTAAGAATAGAATTGTCACAGGTGGGAAACCGGCATTACTATCGGATAAAACGTCCGGAAAGAGCAATATCAGTAGCATCCATCTCGGAGACAGAGTTTAACATTCTTCAGATGTGCCGCGATTTTACTTCTCAACTTCTCGGAAAACAGCTGTTTGAGGAAGCAACGCTTGCACTGCTAAAAAGTCAATCTTTAGTAACCGGTAAAAAGGGAGATTCTTCCGATAAACATTTTGCCACAATCCGGACAGGGACAATAGATTACACGCCTCATCATGACACAATCTGCACTCTTATTGAAGCCATGAAACAGCGAAGGATTTGTCAAGTAAACTACCAAGCCATTACTGAAACTAAAGCTAAAACATTCAGTATTATGCCTCTGAAGTTGTTTTCACATAAGGACACTATTTACCTTCATGCAAAATTATCAAGCAGACCAGGTAAAATGCTTGAGGCGCCGGATTACGATCCATTGCTTGCCGTTCAGAGAATTAAGAAAATCCAAATGACTGAAAAGCAATATGAACAGCCTGAAAAATATGACTTTGAGAAGATTTTTAATAAACATTTTGGAATAATCAAAAATCGTGCTTTTAAAGTAGAGGTCGAATTTGCCGGATGGGCGGCACAATACATCTCGGAAAGAATGTGGAGTCCAGACCAGAAAATTACAAAAAAAAGCCAAGGCCGAATTGCTCTCGAATTTACAACTTCATCCGAACCAGAAGTGGTTTCATGGGTTTTATCATTTGGCAAAGAGGCAAAGTTAATTAGCCCGGATTTTTTGATTAAAGAAATCAGCAGCCATGTGAGTATAATGAATACTCATTATCTTCCGTTGAACTGCATCTAATACTTGAACCATGTACCTAGTTATAGTTCGGCAGTATTTCGGTCATTTCCGATTGAAATCATTTACCTTGTAATATGGGGAAATTTGAGTATCGAAAACCCCATGTTCTGGAGATCGGTTATCGAGTATTGGGTAACAATATCGCCCCCAGAACCAGAACATAAGGGAACCATATCAACAAGGGGCTTATCGGAAATGACCATACCAACAGTACTGGTTGATGAATGCATGATTAAACCGTTTAGCGCCCAAGAAAGGGATAAAAGTTTTTGTATCTTCTCGCTCTTTTTTGCTGCTTTTCTAAGTCGAGGTTCCATATTAAAAGCGTCTTCCAGAGATATATTCTGAATAGTGGGAACCATTTTTGTGATGGCATTAACATCTTCATAGGGAAGATGCATGGCATGACCAACATGACGAATGGCAGATTTCGCCCTCATTTTTCTGAATGTGATGATCTTTGCTACACGGTTTCTACCGTATTTCTCTGTGATATGGCGGATGATGTAATCACTCCCTTTCTGAGAAAAATCTGTATCGATAGTGGATTGCACTCCGTTCACTCTTTCGTTAGCGTTTTTTACCAGGTATTCATCAGGGATGCATCCTTCCTTCAATTGGAATTGGCAAGGACGAGGACAGTCTAATTCAAGAGATAGGTTGCATTGATCCGCGATCAGGACCGTATTGGCAATTGCCTCTGGACAATGTGAAAAAAGACGCTTCATTTCGCTCGGTGATCGCAAATAAAACTGATTCGTTTTAGAACGCAGCCGGTTATTGTCGTTAAGGGTTTTTCCAGTCTGAATGCACTGAAGCACTTCATGAACTTTTGCATCATCAGCATGAAGATAATGACAATCATTGGTGGCGACAACAGGAATGGATAGAAGACGACTGATTTCCATCATGCCTTCATTGACAACCCATTGTTCAGGCAGACCATTTTCCATGATTTCAAGATAGAAGTTTTCTGTACCAAACATTTTTTTGTATGCGCGGGCAGCTTTGACGGCGGCGCTGTGATCACCCTTCAAGATATATGAAGAAACTTCCCCATGTAGACAAGCACTTATGGCGATAAGCCCTTCGTGATGATACTGAAGGATTTCCTTATCCACCCGGGGGCGATAGTAGAAACCTTCTATATATCCAATCGATAAGAGTTTCAGCAGATTCTTATATCCCTGCAAGTTTTTGACGAGAACGACAAGATTATGCGAAGATTCTTCAATACCAGCAAAAGACTTGTCAAACCTGCTTTTCGGAGCAACATACAACTCACAGCCGATAATGGGTTTGATGCCGGCTTTTTGCGCCTGCTTATAAAATTGGATAGCGCCAAAGAGATTGCCATAATCAGTCATGGCGATGGACGGCATCTGATATTCTTTAGCCTTTTTAAATAGGTCACCAAGGCGCAAGGTACTGTCAAGAAGGCTGTATTCTGTGTGAACATGGAGATGGACAAAATCGGCTTTTGCGTTCGCCATATTTTTCTCCAATCAGTCTGTGTGATGTTTTATTTGACCCGTATTCGTTCCTATCGAAATACAGCGATCATCCCAAAGTTCCGTCATGCCGAAGTCTTTGACATTAGTAACTTCGAGTTTTGGGAGACCTTGCTTTTCAAGCCAGGTGTGAATGAATTCTATTGCTGCCGTCCCTTCGGAAGCTCGTGCAGTGAAAATCTTGACCTTCTTCCCTTCGTCTATCCAACGCTGAACACGTTCAACCATAGGCGTAATCGGCTTTCCGATATGATGGATTCCGATCCAGCCATGATATTCAGCCAGCGTGCCATCCAGATCAACGCCTATCCAGAATTCAATTTCACTCATGAATATATTGTCTCCTCTATTGTGTCTCAATAATCAATTAACAGAGAGTTGCTTTTTACAGAAATATTTCTTTGTTTTGATGTTTGCGCATTTGTATATTGAGGTCCACGTCAGTGCCAAAAAAATACAATCCTGCAAGATATTTGGTACAAATATTTTTTCTGATTTTTACAGATAGCCCATCTATGACATTTTGATTGTATCCTGCAATGGCAAGAATAGGACGCGGCTCTATTGCCTCTATTTTAGCATCAGCAAGGAATGATGTGGTCTTTATGATTCCGAGCTTCTTTTTGGTGTTGATGGAATCTTGATATGCTTTAATGATTTGTCCTTCGTTTTTTAGAGCGAAGTCGTAATATTTCTTTATCTGGTCATTTATATCTTGGTTATAGAGCCTTGCATCAAAAGCCTGCTTCAGCTCTACGAAAACAAGCTTCCGGATGTTTTTATCAAAATTGACAAAATCGATACGGGCGTTGTCTCCCTCAACATCATCCGGCACAGACTTTCCTGAGAAGGCCACCTCTATATCGACGATCGTCTCTTTGTTTTTCTCAACGAGCCGGGACTGAATCGCTTTTTCTTCTCCGGTGTAAACAGCAATGTTCTGTTTGATGGTCTTGATATTTTTTAGGATGTCTCGGATATTGGGGCATAAATTGTCTTTTTCCACGAGAAGTTGTCCGTTCGATGGGACTATCTTCTCATAAGGCGATTTCACATTCGCAACGAGGTACTTATAATGAACCCCACAACAGACTTTATTGCCCTGTAGGCTTATCCTCAGCAGGCTTCCCATTTTCGAGTAAACATTGATAGAATCCGAGCGGAGTTGGATGCTGATATCCGGATCAGTATGTGAAAGTTTTACAATCTCATGCCACCACGATTCAGAGAGCAGACTGTCGACGAGTGGGTGATTATCCTTAAGCCTGGTGAAACCATTACGTCTATTTATTTCCATTCTTCCCTCCTATGTTCGGCCAGAGTGCCGTTAAAATTCAAACCTATACAGAAGTTAATTTCGTGTATAAAAATATTATGTCGGCAATTATTTTGCCCAATGCGCGTTAAACACATATCGCGAGCTTATATTGTTTTCAACGCTATCATTATATTCAAGGATACTAATTCCAATATTGGTGAGAAAGTTTAGATGTTTTTGGGTTATGGAATTTTGTTGCTGTGGCGTCGGCCAAACAATTATTTTTCGCGGATTGTAATCATTGATTTGCAAGCCAGTACACGTCTCGAGCAGGGGTATAAAGCAGTCTTTAAACCGACAGATAAGTTCAGCAAAATTGTCAATCTGTGCAATCAAATCTTTCTTATTCCGGCTTGACTTCAATTCGATTAATACAGGGAATGTTTTTCCATCCTTACTGCCAACCGCAAGCAGATCGCACCTAACTGCCATTGGGCTGCCATTTAATCGAAGCCCGTTAATTTTTGCCACGGGATTTTTTTTGTCTCCCAATGACACCTCATCTAACGCAAAGACAAGTTCATCAAAGCAACCCTTTGCTTTATTTAAAAAAATCATCATATTTCGGTTGTTGATGAGTGATTGTTTAATTATCCAACATTGCAACTTCCGCTCTTTTTTCTTTTCCAATACGTGCATAGGAAGTTTTCCTTCACATTTTTTGAAGTGACGATCAATAGTGGCAAGTTGTCTAGTGCCACTTTTTGCACAACCACACAGTGGATAATCTTCTCTTAATGAAACTGCACGAAAAGATTCTCCTCCAATGCGGATATATCTATCGAGCTTTGCAAGCTCGACAATCTCAAGCTTGTTTAATTCATCAGCCATTTTCTTCATTCGATCAAGACGATCACGCAAGCGGCTTTCTGTTTCAGAGATATCTTTTTTTACCATAATAACCCTCCCTTATTCATTGCAATGTAAAGACTTGATTATCTGCTATTTGAACAATACAATCGAACAGTTCATTAAATTTGTTTCCATACTCCGTATGAATCGGCACCAGCATTTTCGGCTTTAGCGCTGCGGCATACTTCTGCAAATCTTCAACCGGTGCATGGCCGCTGGTGTGGGCATAATGAAAATCAACACCGGGAACGTCTCCGCACTTATAAGCATCCATTGCTTTAGCTCCATGATGATCGTCATTTGAGGGAGAAAGATAGCCGAGCCACTGGGAGTAGATGACATTAACCGGCTTGTTGCCACGGAATGATTCAACAAGTCGCCCCACTGATGAAACCTTTTCGAGAACGAGATAACGTGAAGGATCGGCTCGGATAACTTCTTCTTTAATGGTGTGGTCAAATACATTATTGATAAAAGAACCTAATCTGCCACGCTGCTTTTGCATTATGCTGTATTGTCGGCCACTTTTGAATCCGCTTGCCAGCACCGCGATATGATCCCATTTAAAAGCGCTAATACCCGTGGAAACAGCCTTTACCTTTTCCAGTACCCATGCGGTATAAAAATCAATAACAAATACTTTGCCCTTTGCAACACAGGCGTTATGGGCTGATACAAGCCTGTCAATGTTTTGAGAGGATGAGATAAGAAATGAAACATTCTCCTGCCGGGCTATAATCCTCTGTATTTTATCCCGAACAGCCCGCTCATGGGGAAATTCATTATTATTCCTTTCCAGCATTGTCCCTTCCATAAACAACAGGTCAATATCTCTTGGGGGATCGGTAATCATTTTATGAAACAACTTGTTTTTATTACCATGCCCGCGGAAATCCCCGCTGTAAAAAAGACGTTTACCTTCGGCTTCGATTAGGAACCCGTAGGCATCTGCTGCTGAATGGTCCACAAGGTAGGCCGTCAGCCTGAAATCGCCAAGGTTGAATGGTTGCCACTTTTCATAAAATTTAAAGTTGTTTGTGAAAAGAGGCATATCGAGAAACATTCGCGTAGCATCAATAAGTTCCTTGGTCAATTTCCCGAGATACACCGGTGTTTCCGGTGGCAGTTTCTCGATAAGACCAAAATGATCTTGATGAGGGTGACTGATTAAAACCGCATCCGGTTGGAACGAGGCCACATTAATTTTCTTGCTTTCCGCCGACAACGGTAAACCCAGATCCAGAAGGATCGTAGTTTTCGATGTAGAGAGTTGAATACAGGTACCGCCTATTTCATGAGCGCCGCGATGAATTGTTATTTTAAGCAAAGTTTCCTCACATTTCTTTTGTTATGCAATGGTAATAATTACAATTCTTACCGCAGGCTCTATTGTTTATTCCAAAATGTGTCACTAATTTTGTGTATATCGGTTAAATTACCGCCTTTATCGAAAAAACTGAATCCCTTTTCCATGTCTATTCCCAAGGCATATGCATCACATTGGGGACAAATAGCCAGTACACCGGATTTGCTGTTTTGAATCTTCTGTGGAATGGAGTTAATTTTCGGTTTAAAGACTTTCATGTTCTGAAAAGTTTCTCGGCTTATTTCAACCATTTCAAAGTTACACTCGGGGCAAAGATTACCTGCTTTTAATCTCTTCATGATGCAGCCTCCTACATAAAGCTATCTTTATAGTTAATGCTCAGTAATTCTTCATGCCTATTGAATTCGTACAACATTTTTCAGCTCAGAGGTGTTGGCTGTATGCTCCGTCTTCCATCAACAAGACATACCCTTTCTTTACTTTGTCATATTCAATGATTTCGCCCAGAGCGTTCAAAAGGTCGATGTCTCTTTTTATTGTCTTCGGGCATACATTGAAGTCATTGCACATATCTTCGATATGCATGACCTTCTGCGTTTTTAATACCTTAAGAATACTTAGAATACGAAATATTTTACGGTCGTAACTCCGGTGTTGATTTTTGTGCCTGGCAGCCGAAGTCCTTTTATTTAGAATCTTTAACTTCAGATAATCGCCATCGATGATTTCTGGGGTTTTGATAATATATTTTTTAACTTTGGCGGGTATCTTAAAAGTCGGTACTGATGTGAAAAGAATACACAGGCCTTTTGGGTCACCCGTCTCTTCCAAAAAGGAAAACCATTGGAATACTTCGTCCATCTCTTTTTCCGTAAGCTTCAAGGGATTGACGATGTTCATGAAAGCCGGAAAAGCGATTAAATCGGTTACACAATCCGCCCAGCTAATAGTGACTTTCAATTTGTTGGCAATGCTAGATAGAATATCAGTCATTACTTTATCAAGGTGATAGGCTACAATGGCATTGTCCGACGAGAAACTAACCTGTGTGTCATCTTTTATTGTCACTACAGTTCTGTTTTTCAAGGAATTGATTGCCTTGGCATCGCGCTTCCTACTATCTTGCAAGATATGTTCAGAATTCTTTGATTTCACTCTTAGGCCTCACCCCTGCTTCAAAATGACTGTCATTGAGCAACAACCTTACCAACTCAAGATCTCCATCGGCACTTGCAAACAATAGACTGTTTAATACTTCATTGTCTTTAGAATCAAATTCAGCACCATTGTAAATCAATAAATCCATCGCGTCTGAGTCATTGTGAAATGCAGCCTCCATCAAGACTGACCATCCATAATGATCTTTAGCATTAATATCTGCACCCCTATCAATCAATAATTCCATGATCTCGTAATTGCCATGGTATGCGGCCCATATTAGTGCCGTCCTCCCATCTTTATCTTGAGTTTCAATATCGGCGCCGCTATCAAGAAGTGATTTCACAGTGTCAATATCACCATATTCCAAGGCTGCCATTATTTTATTGATTGGTTCATTGGTCGCAATTGTTACATGGGATAAGATACGTTCATGAGAGTTGACAATCATTTTTATATTTCCATTCGGCTATGTTTTTTATAGAACATATCACATTATATGGACAACGTCTTGTCCCTCTATTATAAAAATTTTTAGTTGTCAAATTATGACGTAAAAAATTGCCACAAATTGCGGTGCTTTTCTTTGATATTATCGATGAGAGAATGTTGATTACGAATTGAAAGAGTGAATATCAATGGAGATAATAATTTTACTGACTTTAGGAAGGAACAAATAATGACCACTAAAATAATTATTTATTTCTTTATTCCTAAATCCCGCATCACAGCCCTCTCAATAATAGCATCTCTCTCTTTCCGCTCTCTTTTACTTACAAAACCTATCTGATGTACCCTCTCGATGTCGAACTTAGGCTTTTTACCTATACGCCCGTCTACTTTTGGAATGCGTTTTTGCTCGATAATCTTAAGGTCTTCGGGCTTTTCGATCTTATATCCAAAGCATTGCAGAATTGTAATAAAATCTGTTGTGAATAAGTGTCCGAGAAATTGCTGCACAGGTTCCTTGCTGCAAAATATATTGAATACATTTTTCCCCTGCGATTGAAAATCTTTAACAGTCTGCATGATTTTGTACATTTCTTCTTCACGTTTATAAAGCCTAGGGAGCAAGGCAAAAATTAATTTATCAAGCTTTGCAACATTTTTCCCGTACTGTTTTCCAGTCGGGAAACCTGTTTTTCCAAGTTCAATCAAAATTTGTCTGTTTTTTTCACTCTGCTCCCACTTCTTTTTCTCATTTTTATTTGCAAGTAGGGAACGCTGATAAGCTTGATTAAGAGATACATAGCCCTGTGTAATCTCATCAATCTCACGCCTCTGAAGGTTCTTCAAAACATGACGGCATTTGCTGACCTTGTCGGTGGAGATTCCAATCAATTCAGCAGTCCGATCCCTCGAATCATTGCTTGAGTCTTCAGTCATCTCTGCATACCTTCTCATTCTTCGCTGCCTTGGGGTAAGGCGTTTACGGGAAACTTCAATTTTCGGACTTCCGAAATTTGATTTTCGGTCACCGCCTCTCGGCAAGAGCACATCTAGTTTTTCAACCAAATGAAGGACATCACCATCACTTAAATTTCGTCTATCCGTTTGCCTATGAATTGCAAATTCCACAGCGTCATTTTCATCAGCAAAGGAACGTATTTGAACAGGGATGCTAGTTAAACCTAAATCCTTTGCAGCTTGCAAACGAGTATGACCGTCAATTACAATGTTCTTTCCCTTCCACATAGTAATCAACTGACTTTCATCAAATCCATTTTCCTCTATATCCCGTTTTATAGCTTCTAGGGTTTCATAATTTATACTGTAAAGACTTTTAAAAGGTTCTTCAATTTTCAGTCTTTCTATTTTTATTTTCGGTATCATGATTTATTATTTCCCTTTCCTATTATTAATATTTTGTTCATTACGTTTACCAATTCCTTTCATATATTATACACTATGAGCTTCCTAGATTGTCATTTTGACTTTAAATATTTTTCAGACAGGATTATTAGATAAAAAAGAATGTATTAAGGACTACTCTTTGTGGGGACATTTATTAGCAGGTTTAGACAGCCAATCTTACTTCTATCTTAAAAATTATTGTTGAATAATCATCATTCAATGCAATCCATACCACTGTTTTTACTTAATATTCCGGTTGACCTTTATTCTTTTAGGCATCATAACTCAAAACAAAATAGAGAAATTCTTTTGAGTATCATGCAGTTGGAAGCAAAAAACCTAATGATTTACGGTGAGAAATGAGTCGAAAAGTCAATAGAAAATTTTATTAAACGAAAAGGAGGAATAAAAATGAGTACAGAAATGGCAATGGTAATAGATTTTCCTGCGAGCACGAAGAAACGAAGCAGGGCAAAAAGAGGCAGCGGTAATGTAAGAAACATCGACGGCGTAAAGTACTTCAATGATAAGCAGATAAAAATGATCAGGCGTGCGGTTCGGGATCAATCTGAAATCGATGAAAAGAAAGGAAACGTTACTGGAATAAAAGAATGGTTGGTTATTGATTTGTTGACAAGCACAGGGCTCAGAGTGTCAGAGGCAGCAAATCTGCGGTGCGGTGATTTGAAGATCGGTTATTCTGAAAGCAAGATATTTGTGCGGGACGGTAAAGGGCATATATCTGGTCACGTTATCATTCCCGACGCGCTTAAAAAGCATTTAAAGACGTTTTTGAGCTGGAAACAGACGCTGGGCGAATCTATTGGCGATGATGATTTTCTGTTCATTGGTCAAAGGGGAAGATGGACAGCTCAGGCAATACAGCAGATCGTTAAAAAATACCTGCGGCAGCTTGGACTTTACGAAAAAGGGAAATCAGTTCATGCGCTGCGGCATTCTTATGCTGTGGAACTGTATTCGCGGGAAAAAGATTTGCGAGTTGTGCAGAAGCAGCTTCGGCATGTTTCGATTCAGTCAACGATGGTTTATGCGGACGTAACAGACGAAGCAATAGGGGATCAGATTAAAGGACTCTGGAATTAATGGCGATAATCGCAACTGATAAAGCGCGGATATAAGTCTGTGGCATCAGGGGCTACCCCCCCGTGGTCAAACAGAAAGGGAACATCCGAAAGCGATGACATAGTGGCGTATGAATTATCCGAAAAATAGGAAAACATGTTTTGGCGAACAAACACAAGAAAAGTCCTAAATAATATAGAATCTCTGAGATAGCTATCACTCAAAGGATTTTTTCATAAGTCACTCATATTTGTCTAGTCAGAAAGTATAGACAACGATGCAATATTGATAATTCATTTTACTTTGCATTTCTGTGAATACCTGAAAATAAATAGACATGTCAATGTGCTTCATGTATAATTTTTTACGATAAATTGTCTATGAAGTTTCCTCGGTTGGTAACACTTGTGCGATGAAGTGGACTGATGACTAAATATTTTTCTTATATGAGAACAGACTGTTCAGGAAGATTCTAGATCGGGAGGACGGTGCGAATGAAAAGGATATTATTGTTGACATGTATTGTTGCTGCTTGTTTCCTATGTTCATGTGCTACATCCCAAGACATGGGAAAGAAGCTGTCTACCGGAGACTATGTCACGGAATCTTACGACTATGATTGGGAAAAAGTTTATGAAGCTGTAAAATATGTTTTACAAAATAGTAATTCATATCCAATTGCAACTATAACAAGCACTCCATTTAGTCATATTAAATATTATTACAAGGAAAAAGTAATATTCATAATGGTTTATTCAATATCAGCGAGAGATATTGAATTGGCCATATATTTTGAACCAAAACATTTTGACGTAAAGTCAAAATCAGCGACTCAAGTTAAATTCATAAAAGGTTTTACAGCTGCATTATCTGATACAGATGATGCAATAAAACACATAATTGATGAATCTCAATTTATTTTAAAAAATGAGGGTCAAGGGTACATTAAATATACTGATGACAATGCAATGAAATGGGAAGAAGAGAGGCGTAATCCGAAAAAAAACTGACTTGAGCCGATTGTCAGATATAAAAACATACGCGGTTTAAATCCAGACTTGTCTTGTCATTGCCTGTAAAGTCAAATATGAGTCAGGACAATTTATCTCAAGGGAAAATTTCGTTTGAAACGATCGGGTACTGACCATAAATTATTTTCCAGGAAATCATAACCACTGCACTTATTCCACAAATGGTCAACTTTCGTGAAAATGCTTGATTAAAACAGAAACCAATGATCTTGCTTTATAAATTGTTATTATAATGCTTTAAAATGTGAAGATTATGAGGGGAACAGAGTATTATGTTTCTGAAATTAGTTTTCCAAGTTTATTAAAAAAGGAGAAGAAAATGAGCAATAAAAATCTTTTAGTAAAGTTATTTGTTGTAATGATTTTCATTTTTTGTGGTTATCTAAACCCATCGGTTGTCAGAAGCATGGATGTTGGAATATCTGATTACAAATCAAATTTAAAAGACACCTTAAAAAACAGTAAGGAGTATGAGGGGCAAATAATAGTAATTCATCAGATGACTATGT
>CAIVQG010000040.1 GCA_903907985.1 uncultured delta proteobacterium | reverse complement strand
TTAAACTTCGGCAAAAAGCCGGTAATGGCTTCTCTTGTCTGCGCAGTGGCAGCTTTCACGCCTTCCTTCGCGGAATGAATGGTCAAACTGTTCTTCAACGCAATATCAATGCTTGCTTCTAAGGTCAATAGCTCTGCGGCAATCGCTGTAAAAGGCCCCAGCACAACAGTGACCAATATCGGTATCCACAATGATTTAGTGTTCATTTTTCACCTCTATGGATGATAAATCAACCAGCTGGTTTAACCGTACGGTTAAATATTTGGCGGAAAATGTCAAGAAGAATTTTTGTCAATATGAATTACCGTCTTGTGGAAAAAAATTATTCTGAAATGCACATAACATTGGCTACAAAAGCCGGCTAACAATTTTTGTTTATGATCACTGTGTAAATTATTATTTGTACAAATTTCTTTGATGTATTAAAGTGACGGCAAAAGAAACATTATCCTTTGTTTTGAGGGAGGTCGTGTCCATATGAAAGTTGAATTCTATTGCTGGAACAAATGAACAACCTGTCGGAAGGCGAGGGAGTTTCTTTCGCAAAAGAAGGTCGAATTAGTCGACCGCGTTTTTTTTAAAAATCCCTTTACCTCGGATGAGATTGTGGCGCTGCTACAGGGAAGTAACCCTTCCGAGATATTCAATTTCCGCAGTCCCAGCTTCTCGAAACTGGGGCTGGATCGAGAAAAACTCAGCGGTGATGATTTGATTGGGTTGATGCTCAAAGAGCCTCGTCTTATACGACGTCCTATAGTGAAAATTGGCCCGAATGTTTACTTTGCTGCATCGGCGGAAAACATGGCGAAAATAATAGAATTCTAAAATGTTCCTTATTGGTGATATCCCCTGATTAAAAATCACCGGCAAATGTATTCTGGAGTTTTTTAATATGCAGAAAATACCCGTCCGCATTGTTGATTTTCACGTTCATCTTTTCCCGGACAAGATGTTTGATGCCATTTGGGATTTCTTTGCCAAAGGATATCAGTGGAACGTCATCCATAGACTCTACTATCGCGAATGCATTGAGTACCTGCGAGAACGCGGTGTGGAGAAGATCGTCTATTCCAATTATGCTCATCGGGCAGGCATAGCCTCCGGCCTCAATGAATGGAATCTGAAAATACTGGATGATAATCCCGACCTTTACTGCTTTGCGGCATATCATCCCGGCGATGCCAATGCACTTGAATACGCCGAAAAAATATTAAAGCACCCGCGGGTGCTCGGCTTTAAGATGCAATTGCTCGTTCAGCGTTTCTTCCCCCATGACGAGCGCCTTTTCCCGATGTACGATCTGGTGGCGGATCGAGGCAAGCGTATCCTTTTTCATGTGGGCACCGGCCCCGTCGGTAATGAATATGTCGGGCTGGAACACTTTAAAAAACTTCTCTTGCGTTATCCGGAGCTGTCGGCCAATGTAGCCCACATGGGGGCATTAGAGTACCAGGGTTTCATGGATCTTTTAGACGATCATCCCGGCGTTTATTTGGATACGGCTTACTCATTCTTTAGAGATATGCAGGGCAAGGGTGGGTTTGATCTCGGTAACGAACCGCTGGAAAAGCATAAGGACCGTATCCTGTACGGATCAGATTTTCCCAATCTTATCCTGCCGCGCGAATCCGAGATGGAAACTCTTCTTGCCTATGAACTTTCGCCGGAGTTTTATGAGAAGGTATTTTACGAAAATGGGATGAATCTTATTTCTTCAATTGTTGAAAACTCTAAGATGGAATAATCAATGAACGCGGCGGTTCTTCTGCCGGTTGTGCGCCTTTTGTTTGCGCTGCCGTTTTATTCTTTTCTTGTATTCACTGATAAATTCCTTGGAAGAAAGATATTTATCGGCAAAAGAAACGATAAATGATTCTTTGTATTTTGGCGGAACCAGCGTCAACGGCCACATGTGTTTCCGGATAATATCCGCTTCAATTTCATTGATTGAAAAATGTTTGCGGGCATTGGTAAGCGCAATGGCCGGGTGTTCGATTCCGTGATATTTATGGCGGGGAAGATCAGGCACATCATGATTGCGCCAGTCATACAGAAAGAAATCATGAAGCAGCGCACCGCGTGCGGCGGAATGGTGATCCAGTTTTAATAATTTGCATATCCGGTAAGATAAATACGCCACTTCCTGCACGTGGATGTAGATCGAAGAATTATGATGAAAGTATTCCTTGAGCTTCAGAAATTCTTCGTGCTCGTCTATCTCCCGGATTATCTCATAGTATTCAGGTTCAAAGGACATTCTGCCCTGCATTTCCAGAATGATCTTGTCGGAAATCGGTTTGAGAAAAGCACTAATTCTATTTTTAATGTTACTGTTGATATTGCTGTCGACATACCTGTTTAAAGCCGGGAAGGCATTACGGAGCCGCTGAAAGGACGTTAATATCTTTTCAATTTCCACATTGTCCAGATTAAGGTATTCGGTATAGAGGAAAGCGATTCTTCTGCGGAAAGCGGAAATCGATGCCACAGAAAAGGAATAGTCGACGGTAAAATAAATCATAAATAATATAGCTGCGGTTTTGATGTAAGCATCATCCGGCCGGCTGATAGTGTTGAGCACTACCGGATGAATAAACGTCACGAAGAGCAGGGCGAGAACTGTCCAGATGAGAGAAAAATGAAGGCACACGCGACCATGCAGATTCAGTTTGTTTTCCGAATAATCCCAGAGCGTCAGTTTAAATATTTTTTCGGCAAAAAAACCGACCAGATATTCAATGGTGGTAATTACCAGACCCAAGATGATAAAACGCGGTATAAGATGCCAGTCGGATAAAAAATATTCCAGAAGAATTGCTGCCGCAGCACCAAAACCATAAATGGGAAGGAAAGGTCCGAACACAAACCCGGCATTGACAAATTGTCGTTGCGTTATGGAGCGGTATATAACCTCGATCATCCAGCCCATGAAGGAATACAGCGCGAAAAGCACTATATAGTGAAATACATTTGTTCCGCTGTCCAATAGAATATGTTCCCTTATGAATAAGCTGATAACATCTTGCCGCCGTCTATCAGCGGATTAATGTTAGGAGCCGTTACGAAATAACCACCCTGTAGGTGGCAAGCCTTGTTCATTTTCTGTATTTCGTTACGGCTCTTTATGCCGGGTGCAGCATTTATTTGACCACCCGTGCGGGTCTTGTGACCTCGCGCCACCTTCAGGTGGTTAGGTTATCAGGTTATGGCGAGACCAAGTTATTTTTGCTGGGCGGCTTGGCCGTTTCCACCATTCTCCAGCGCCAGTTTCAGGACTTCCTGCATATCACCGACAAAATGGAATTTTATTGCCTTCTGCACATTGGCCGGAATGTCTTCCATGTCCTTGCGGTTCCAGTTGGGGAGAATAATGGTTTTAATGCCGGCGCGGTAAGCGGCCAGTACTTTTTCTTTAATTCCGCCCACAGGCAAAACGGTTCCGCGCAGTGTGATTTCGCCGGTCATCGCCAAATCTTTTTTGACTTTACGGCCCGTCAAGAGCGATGTCAAAGCCGTGAGCATGGTTACACCGGCGGAAGGCCCGTCTTTAGGAATGGCGCCAGCCGGTACATGGATGTGTATATCCATGTTTTCATAAAAATCTTCTGCAACACTCAAGGCGGCAGCATTGCTGCGAATGAAGCTCAACGCCGCAGTGGCTGACTCCTTCATTACATCCCCCAGCTGGCCGGTCAGAGTCAGACCATTTTTGCCCTTCATGGCTGTTGCTTCGATGAACAGCATATCACCGCCGGCAGCAGTCCAGGCCAGGCCTATGGCCACACCGGGCTTGGCAATGCGCGAATCGATGTCGGTCATGATGCGGATCTGGCCCAGATACTTGGCAACATCTTTAACGGTTATTACTTTGGTGTTGGTCTCACCTTCGGCTATCTGCGCAGCTACGCCCCGGCAAATATTGGCTATCTCGCGTTCCAGATTGCGTACGCCGGCCTCCCTGGTATAACCGGAGATCACACTTGTGAGCGCCTTAGGTGTAATTCTTAATTGCGAGGCAGTTAAACCGTTTTCGGATAATTGCCGCGGGATCAAGTAACGCTCGGCGATTTTCGTCTTTTCCTCCTGGGTGTAGCCGGGCAGTTCAATTACTTCCAATCGGTCGAGCAGTGCCGGCGGTATTGTGTCCAGAAGGTTAGCCGTCGTTATAAACATGACATGAGAAAGGTCAAACGGCACATCCAGATAATGATCAGAAAAAGTATTGTTCTGCTGCGGATCCAACACTTCCAGGAGCGCCGAAGAGGGATCTCCGCGGTAATCGCTGCCGATTTTATCTATTTCATCCAGCATAAAAACAGGATTGTTCGATTCCGCGCGCCGCAGACTTTGAATGATCCGGCCAGGCAAGGCGCCGATATAAGTTCGGCGATGACCGCGAATCTCGGCCTCATCGCGCACGCCGCCTAAAGAAATCCGCACAAATTTGCGGCCCAGCGCTCGGGCAACAGAATGTCCCAGCGAGGTCTTGCCCGTTCCCGGAGGGCCCACCAGACACAAAATCGGCCCTTTGGAATCCGGCTTTAATTTGCGTACGGCCAGATATTCGAGAATACGTTTTTTGGCCTTGCTCAGGCCGTAATGATCTTCATCCAGTACTTGTCTGGCTTTCTTGACATCCAGGTTATCCGGAGTTGATTCATTCCACGGCAGAGCGGTAATCCAATCCAGATAAGTGGAAGCGACTGTATATTCCGCTGAAGACGGATGCATGCGGGCGAGGCGCTCCAACTCGCGCTGAGCTTCTTTTGCTGCTTCCGGCGGGAGCTTCTTGTCTTCAATTTTCTTGCGGTATTCTTCTGTCTCGACACTAGAGTCTTCCGACTCTCCCAGCTCCTGCTGGATAGCCTTTAATTGCTGTCTCAAATAATAATCGCGCTGGCTCTTATCAATATCGCTCTTGACTTTTGTCTGGATTTTATTGCCCAGCTCCAGAACTTCCATTTGATGATTCACCAGGCGCGTTAACTCCCTCAGGCGCTGATTGGAGTCGGCAATATCCAGTATCTTTTGTTTTTCTTCGGCGGGCGCGTTGATAATTGAAGCGATCATGTCTGCCAGAGTGCCGGCTTCGGTGATCGATTTAGCCATTGGTCCGAATTCCGGCGGCAAAAATGGCGAAAGTTTCAGAATACGGTCAAAGAGAACGATCAAATTAGCCATGAGCGCTTCCGTTTCTATATCGTTGACTTCCATATCTTCCAGAATTTTAATGCGGGCCTGCTGATATGGTTTACCGGAAATCAATTCTACTATCTGATAACGGCTTATTCCCTGTAGTAGTATTTGCGTCCTGTTGTCTGAAACTTTGGCCATACGGACGATAGTGGCAAAAGTGCCCACAGAGTACAAATCTTCCAGCTTGTATTGGTAATCAGGGGTATCGGGTTCTTTTTTTGCCATAATCAGGCCAATTAGCCGGTCTTTAACCATAGAATCATCGACTAACTGGATGGAATTCTCGCCTATTACTTCCATCGGGATCATCATTTTAGGAAATAACAGAACATTATGCAGAGGAAGAATGGGAAGCACTTCCGGTATGGAAATTTTTTTATTTTCTTCAAAAGTATTTTGCTCAGTCATTAAACCCTCCGGTTTCTTTATCGCAAAGAAATTTATTCACGTTAGTTATTCGGTTGTCATAATGTGAATGCGATGCGTTTTGTGATTGGGCAGTTTATTAATCCTGATCATGAGGATTCCATCGGCATAAGAGGCCATCGCCGATTCTGCATCCACCGCTGACGGTAAAACAACATTTCTGGCAAAATAGCCGTGAGGAATCTCTGCCAGACAAAACCGGGCATTTTTAATCACAGAAATCATTTTGCGCACTCCGGCGATCTTAATTTTTTTCCGGTTCAATTCAATATGAAGTTCTTCCTTATTGATGCCGGCAAGATCGGCCAGAATAATGATTTCATCCGGTGATTCATAAACATCAATGTGCGGCATCCAAATGCACTCATGTTGCCGGAATGCCGGGCTAACTAAGTGAAAGACTTCATCAACGGCCTTTTGAAATTCTTCCTCAAAATTGTTGTCAAACTTGATTTTAATGAAGTTCATCTTTGTCACCTATGAATTGGGATTGTAAAAATGTTTACGGCCATGTTACAAAATATATGTTCCATTGCCAATTTGTAAAGGTTTGCTCTGCTATATTAATATTTTTTTCAAGGAAGTGATATGAAAATAATTAATTATATTTGTAGAATTATGAAAAATAAGACTTTGTTATCAGGCGTAATTGCCATAACAGTGTGCGGGGCTTTAATCTTTCCTGCGTATGCGGGGAAAATTCGTTTAACTCAATCAGCTCATCAGCGTAACATAAAGATGAATGCCGGCGACCGACTGGAGATTGCCCTGGAGGGCAATCCGACTACCGGCTATATCTGGGAAAAGGTGGAAGGTGATAATGCCATATTGTCCCCGCAGGGCGACTATAAATATACACCGGCCGAGCCATTACTGGTTGGTTCCGGTGGCAAATTTGCCTTTACCTTCCTGGGAACCGCCACAGGTAAAACAAGGCTGCGTCTTATTTACCACAGGACATTTGAAAAAAATATCGCTCCTGTTAAAGCATTTGAAATAATGGTCATTGTTGAATGAATTGAGACTTGCCGGCTACAATTACCGGCAAGTACCCGTTATATGATAAATTGTCGCTATTTGACGGATATTACAGGGCAGGGAGCTTCCAATATTACGTGCTGAGCTGTTGAACCCATTATTGCTTTTTCAACGCGGGATGTTTTGACAATTCCTATGACAATAAAATCAGCATGAACTTCCTTAGCAAAATCAACAATGTCTTCTCCCGGTTCGAGGCCGCGCACAAGCAAATGTTTCTCACAAAGAATTCCTTCCTTCTCCAATGTTTGCTCGGCAGAATCCAATCGTTTATTTGCTTCATCAATTGAATCTGCGTTAGAGGTACGCCCTCCAATAAGAGATGTAACAATGTATACCTTTGCGTTGACGTCTTTGGCAAATTTCTGTGTCAACCCTAGTGCTCTTTTCGCTGAATCGGAACCATCAACGGCAAAAACTATATTCATGTTTTTTCCTCACTTTCCCGAAACTGAAAATAAAATGGTCAAATATTAAAAAACAAAGCACTAAATCTACGAACTTTATACTTATCTATTCTAAAATTTCTGTCAAGATTAAATCAATGTCCATAAATAATCAGCTTGTTACAGCTTTGCCGAAAAATATAATTGACAATACTTTGATTATGGATAAATTATCTCCAATATAGATGGCAAAAGTCCATCGCAGAAAGGGGATAATTTAATGTTTACAGTTACAGATAAGGCCTCCGAAGTAATCAAGGATTTTCTCAAAGATAAGAATGAAAATTCCGCGATCCGGATTACAATGTCGATTGGTTGATCCGGGCCCTCTTTGGGCATGGCTCTGGACGAGCCTAAAAATGAAGATGAAGTGTTTGATGAGAAAGGAACGAAATTTATTATTGATAAAGACCTCCTTAATCAGGCGAAACCGATTAACGTTGATTTCATTGAAACAGCCCGTGGTGCGGGATTTAAATTGACTTCCGGACTTGCTGCACCGGAAGGCGGTTGTGTATCCTCGTGCTCAGGTTGCTGAAATTTCGGGGGAGATTTTTTCTCCCCCTTATTTTTTAACCAGCTGTTTTCATCCACCGTTTCGCATCCAAAGTTCAAACCTCCATATAAATTGGTCTCAAGGGAAATAATGGAAAAACTGGATACTGCAGATCAGCTTCTAAAGCAGGGAAAATATTCGGAAGCCATAGTGCTCTTAGAAGAAATTTATCAGGCTTATCCCGAAGAAGAATCCGTATTGTTGATGCTGGCCTGGGCTTATCACGACAGCGGGACTACGGCAAAAGCTATTGCCTACCTGGAAATCCTGCTGAAACGGGAACTGCAAAGAAAAATATTTACCGGATTTGCTTTTGATGAACTGGTGCGCATTTATAAGCAGGAGAAAAATTTCAACAAACTTGTGGAAATATGTACAAGTGCCGTGGATGCTCAACCCGCCGATACCGGCCTGCTCCATGAACTGGGTAATGCCTATCTTCTGGCTGGTCGCGCCCCGGAAGCCTGTGACATTTTTGAAAAATTAGTTGGGCTGGAAAACGATAATCCTGTTTTTCACTGCCTTTGGGGAGATGCTCTGTTTGCCGCAGGTCTGTCCTCCGATAGCGAAGCTGCTTATTTGCGGGCCGCAGAAATTGATCCGGAGCAAGTTGACCATTATTATTTTAAAATGTCTGATTTGTTCGCTAATAGCGGGAGTTACGAAGAAGCAAAAAGGTTGCTTACAGCTTGTATTGCGGCCAATCCGACTAAACCCCTGTATCGTTGTTGTTTAGGTGATGTTTTAGTTGGTTTGGGACGGGTTTCAGAAGCACATGCTCAATACGAATATGCCGCACATTACGACAACTCCAGCGCCGGTGCCTACTTCAACCGTTTCGGCAATATGCTGGCCCGGGCAAATTACCATTCCGAGGCAGTGGAGGCCTTCCGCAGAGCATTGAAAATAGAGCCGGATAATCCGTTTTATCTGAGGCATCTTGCCCTTTCCTATAAAGCCCTGGGATTAATGGATGATGTAAATAATCTCCAATAATAATCAATTGCCGGGCAGAAATTATTGTTATTCCGTTTAAAATGGAAGATGATAACATGGCGGTAGTGAATCTCCACTTCCGAAAGCGAAGTATAGCGGAATTGGTAAGTTGAACTACCCTGCACTAGCTGTGGCTAGGAAGAGGCGGATCATACACCGCTGACCTTGATCGGACTCGAACCACCTTCAGGTGGTCATCTTATACGTCTACGTCGAGGAAACCCAACGAAGGTAGCAAAATACGGGAAATAGCATTAAACCCTTCCCAGTTTCTTTAAAGATTCTTTAAAAATACCGTAAAAGGTTTTATTGTCTTCCAGTCCTTGTTTTATGATGGTCGCAAAATCATCAATATTTTTTTTATTGATTACCAGATTAACGCTTTTGTTGAAGGCCATCATGTTATCCGTAGTGCGGTAATTGTCCGAAAGCAACGCGACAAATATATTTCTTCTCGCTGCCGCGGCCATGTTTTGCAGATAAATTAATACTTCATTGCTGCTCTGTGCATCTGCCACATCGAAATTTTCATTTACAACAACCAGATCATAGGCATGAAACCGCATGCTCTTCAAGGCTTCCCGCCCGGCGACCGGCTCTGTAACATGGTAGCCCATATTTACTAATGTTTTTGTGACTTTCTCCTTTATTTCCGGGTCCGTTTCGCAGACCAAAGCAGTTTCACTGTTCGTGCTTATAAAGTCAAACGGCTTCTCTGCGGCATCATATCCTGCGGAAGCGACTTCATTGGCAAGCGATTTCTTCTCCTCTTCCATCAATAAAATCCTCCTGTCACCATGGTTTTTTCTCTTTGCCGTAGTCCGAATCGACTTGCAGTTTTCCGAGCAGATCAGTTGTCTTTTCACCGCGCGAACTCTTTACCGAATCAATTCCCCGGCCGACGATGCCCTTATTGGAGGCATAGGCTTTGGCTGTATCTTCGCTGATCAGGCCCTGCTTATATAAATCAATTATATAGTCATCAAAGGTCGTCCATCCATAGGCTTTGGATGCCGAGATGATTTCATAGAATGTCTTGCCTTCCGACTCACCATTCAGAATCGTATCTTTGACCCGCATATTTGTGCCCATGATTTCAAAGGCGGCAATCCTACCCCCTCCTTCCTTCGGCAACAACCTCTGGCAGACAATCCAGCGCACCGTATCGGCAAGGCGAATCCGTATCTGCTTTTCCTCCTCGATAGTAAACATACCGAGAATACGGTTAATAGTCTGCCCGGCATCTACTGTATGCAGAGTACTGACGACAAGATGGCCGGTTTCTGCAGCCGACATGCCGATTTCCACAGTTTCCCGATCGCGCATTTCTCCCACGAGGATAACCTTTGGCGCCTGTCTCAGCGCGGCGCGCAAGCCACTGGCAAATGTATCAAAATCCTGTCCCATTTCCCGCTGGTTAAAGGTGGCTTTTTTATGCGGATGGCCGTATTCCACCGGATCTTCCAGTGTAATGATATGGCAGGCTTTCGTTTCGTTGATGGCATTGAGCACACCGGCCAGAGATGTGGACTTTCCGCTGCCGGTGGCGCCGGTGACCAGAATAATCCCGTTTTTTTCTTCCGCCATCTTTTTAAAGGGTTCGGGAAGATTCAACTCTTCTATAGTCGGTATCTTTGTTTCCAGTTTTCTTAAAACGATGGAATAATTACTGCGCTGGGAAAAGATGTTAACGCGGAAACGCGCCTTGCCGGGCAGTTCATAAGAGGAATCACAGGACCCCTGGGCAAGAAGGATTTCGGTAAGCCGCCGGTCATAATTGATCAGGTTTAGCGCAAATATTTCCGTCTGAAATGGTGTAAGCTTTTCCAAGGGTGGATCAAGATCAACAGCTGTCAACTGTCCCGAACTTTCCACCTGGAAAGGCTTGCCCACTGTGATGTTCAAATCGGAAACATTTTTGTTGGAATCCAGCATTTTACCCAGAATATAATCAATTTCCTGCTTTTTCATAACATACTCCCGGTTATAAAAATGTTTTTAGGGGAAAGCATCGCCTCTCCAACCTCTTGGCCAGCATTATACTTCTGTAAAATCTGCCGGCACACCTTTCAGGAATTGCCGGAAACGAGTCTTATCATTACATTTGGCATAAGCATCATCTCCGCCGATCCAACCTTTGCTGATAAGTTCAAAGATGGCATCATCAAGAAGCTGCATCCCGTACTTTTTACCGGTCTGAATCGTCGAGGGAATCTGGAATGTTTTAGATTCACGGATGAGATTACGCACAGCCGCGGTGGCAATGAGTATTTCGAGGGCGGCACAACGTCCCTTCTTGTCCACGCGTTTAAAGAGCGTCTGAGAAATGACGGCACGGATGCCGTCGGCTAACGTCGATCTAATCTGTGCCTGCTGATTGGATGGGAAAACTTCAATTATCCTGTCCACCGTTTTTGCCGCGCTCGTTGTGTGCAGAGTACCAAAAACAAGATGGCCTGTGGAGGCGGCCTCTATGGCCAGAGAAATTGTTTCCAAATCCCGCATTTCACCCACAAGAATGATATCCGGATCTTCGCGCAGAGCGCCGCGCAAAGCTGAAGTAAAAGTCTTGGTGTGCATGCCGACTTCTCGATGGTTAACAATACAACCCTGACTCTGATGAACAAACTCAATGGGATCTTCAATAGTAATGATGTGATCTTTGCGCAGCCTGTTCGATTCATTGATGATGGCCGCGAGCGTTGTGGATTTACCACTGCCCGTAGGCCCCGTTACCAGCACCAACCCTCTGGGCAGCAGAGCCAGCTTAGAGATTACATCGGGAAGAGCTAAATCCTGACAGGAAAGTATTTTGCTCGGTATTTCACGAAAAACTGCTGCGACACCCCATTTTTGCTGGAAAAAGTTGGCCCGGTAGCGGGCAAGACCTGGTATTTCGTAAGCAAAATCGACGTCACCCGTTTCTTCAAATTGTTTGATTTTATATTCCGGAGCAATCTCGTAGAGCATTGCCTTGAGTGAATCATTCTCCAGAATGTCGTATTTGATACGCTCGATTTCCCCTCGAACTCTCATTGCCGGCTGCTGACCTGTCACCAGGTGAAGGTCGGATGCGCCCTGTTCATTCAAGAGTTGAAAAAAAGCATCAATTTTCGCCATGATTATTATCCCCCAGAGGTAAATTGTTGGAAATTTAGCTACTTAACTAATGCACAGACCGCAATTAGAGAGAACTTCGGCCTTTCCCCTCTAAAATTACTGGTGAGTATAGGGAAAAGGCTATGATTTTGTCAAGGCAAGAATAGGCGGCCGCGCAAAAAGATCATGTGCTGTTTGTCACCCTCCTGAACTTTAGGTTCTCCTGTGATGTTGACGCTGCATCTCCGGGCATTAGGATATTTTTTGAGGCAGTCGCTAATTGTAAATTTTTTACCTTTTAGCCACGCTAACAGAATAGAAATCCTTGACACTGAGACGAACAATAATATATGCTCGCGCACCATTTCGCAGTAACGGACTGTTTAAAGTTACCAGGTTGGGGATGTAGCTCAGCTGGGAGAGCGCGGCGTTCGCAATGCCGAGGCCAGGGGTTCGATCCCCCTCATCTCCACCAATCGATAAATCCGACAAAATCCCAAGAAGCACAAAACATATTCGACATATTTGCCAAAAATATTGCTGACGCCAGTTACAATTATGTTTTGTCGATAAATAATATTTATGATAGGCGTAAAGCATGACTACTGATCACTTCATAAATATCACTCTCCAACAGATGGAAGTTCTTATTTCACTTGTGGAAGAAGGAAGCTTCAGCCTTGCCGCCAGGAAGATGACACTGACTCAACCGGCAATAACCAAAAACATCAAGAATGTGGAAGATTCTCTGGGTGTCAGTGTGGTCAATCGCAATAATGCCGGTATTTCACTGACGCCGGAAGGAAAAATTCTCTATGATTACGCGTTGCGGATGATTCAACTGCGGGATGAAGCAAAAACAAAAATTATTAAGCTTCACGAAAATACCGGCGGCAATATCTACATCGGCGCCAGTACTATTCCCGCTACCTACATTCTGCCCCGCGCCCTGAGTGAATTTAAAAAGAAACATTCCGATATACGGATACATATCAAAACGGCAGACAGCAATGAAGCCATGAACATGGTTTTGGATAACGAGGTGGAAATTGGCGTTATCGGTATGAAGCCTCTGAATAAAAAACTGATGGCCGAACCTATGTGGAAGGATCGTCTTATCTTGGCTGTTCCGAAACTGCACCCCTGGTACAAAAAGAAATCAATTACGTTGCCGGAATTATTGAACGAACAGTTTGTCATAAGAGAAAAAGGTTCAGCAACGCGGGAATTACTGGAATCATGTTTGAAGGAAGCAAAATCAATAAGTCTTTCGCAGTTTAATATTTGCAGCGAGTTAGGAAGCTCTGAGGCCATTAAGGAAGCGGTAATTGCCGGACTGGGAGTTTCTGTGATTTCCATTCATGCCGTGGAGCGGGAATTATCCCAGGGATTACTTTTTGAAATTCCAATTTCGGGACTTACGATGGAAAGAAACTTTTATTTAATTTATAAACGCCAATTTGATTTCCTGCCTTTTCATAAAACGTTCATGAATTTTCTGACGTATTACATCCCCGGCGGGCTTTAAGCCTCAATAGTTCTTCTTCTGAATCCCAACTGTATGTCATTAGATATAATTCTTTTGTGAATAAATAATAGTAATAATATCCATATGGTTATAACTATTATCTATTGGATATATTCCCTGATATCATATAGGGCTACTGACTGCAATAAACTTACACAGAAGGAGTTCTCAATATGGAAACGGGAGTTGAACCATTAGTTAATGATGGATTCGCCGGGGAACCGGCTAAACGCGCTTTAGGCTATATTCAATCCCAGCGGGAAAAAGGGAAGAACGTTGTTGGTATTTATTGCGGCTACGCACCGATGGAAGTTATCCGGGCGGCGGGTGCTGTTCCGGCTGTATTATGCGCCTTTGCCAATAAAACGATAGAAGTGGCGGAAACCGTACTGCCGGCCAATCTCTGTCCGCTCATTAAATCCAGTTACGGCTTTATTAAAACAGATACTTGTCCTTTCTATTCCATTTCCGAAGTGGTCATTGCCGAAACAACCTGCGACGGAAAGAAAAAAATGTTTGAGCTGATCTCCCACATTAAACCAACGTACGTGATGGATCTGCCTCAACTGCCTGATGAAAAGGAAGCCTTGGATAACTGGACGGTCATGATCAAAAAACTTAAAGGTTTTCTGGAGACGACCTTTGACCGCAAAATAGACGACCGCGACGTTGAACAGGAAATCAAAGAGACGAACATCAAAAATAAGTTGATGAATAAAGTATTTGATTTTGCCGCGCTCACACCAACGCCCCTGAGCTGGGTGGAACTTTATGATCTTACTTATCTGGCCCAGGCGGCGACAACGAAGGACATGATTGTTCTGCTCAACGATTGTGTCGCCAAACTGGAGAAGCGCGTGGCTGAAGGTATTTATCACGGCAAGAAAGATTCTCCCCGTGTTCTGGTAACCGGTTGTCCGGTGGGTGGCGATGCGACAAAAGTTTTTAAAATTATTGAGGAGGCGGGAGCGGTAATTGTCACTCTGGATTCTTGCACCGGTATGAAGCCGTTTGCCAGTCTGATTGCCGAAAACACGCCTGATCCTTACGCGGCTGTTGCGCGCCGGTATCTGGATCTTCCCTGTTCCTGCATGACGCCGAACAACCGCCGTCTGACGGAACTCGATAAGATGATCGAGCGTTTTAAACCGGATGTCGTCATCGACGTGGTCCTGCATGCCTGTCATTCCTATAATATTGAATCGCACAGGGTCAAGGAATATGTAACGAGCAAACATCATCTGCCGTTTTTAAAAATTGAAACGGATTATTCGCAAAGTGATACGGGACAGATTCGCACGCGCGTGGAAGCCCTGTTGGAGATTCTACCGCAAAAGTAAATTTTTTTATGATCAGCGCGATTGGCCGCGTGTATTTATTACCGGGAGGTGTTTCGATGGGTGAAATTAAAATTGTCAATGCTCGGGGATTAGACTGTCCGCAACCGGTTGTCCTGGCTAAAAAGGCTATAGAATCTCATGAACAGGTTATGGTTATTGTCGATAACGATACCGCCCTGGAAAACGTAAAGCGCCTGGGGACGAAGCTGGGCTGCGATGTGAAAACAGAAAAGAAAAGTGATGACACTTACGAAATTCATCTGACCCGGAAGGCAGGCACAGCTTCCTCAAAAGAAGAGTTTATGCCGTCGAGCAGCGCAACGCCGGCAAAGTCCGGGCCTTTTGTCATTGTCATTGCCGAAGACAAGATGGGAAGGGGCTGTGATGAGCTGGGATATGTTTTGATCAAAGCATTTCTTCATACCATCGCCGCGCAGGCCGAGAAACCCGATGTCATGCTTTTTTATAATACCGGGGTGAAGCTTACCTTGTTTGATTCGGAAGTTCTTGATGATTTAAAAGAGCTGTCGGCTGCTGGTGTGGAAATGCTGATTTGCGGCACTTGCCTGAGTTATTTTGAAGTAAAAGACAAATTAGGTGTGGGCGTTGTATCGAATATGTATGACATTGCCCAAACCATGAGCCGTGCGGGGCGGTTACTCACCCCATGAACGTAAAATCCCAATATTTTGTGATGCTGTTTAAATCAGTGAGTTACGCTCTGAAGGCGGAAAAGATACTCAAGCAGGAAGAACTTCCGCATAAGCTGATTCCCGTGCCCAAACACATAAGTTCGGATTGCGGAATCTGTTTGCGCTTTGAGCCGGCAATCCAAAGTAAAATTGTAGCCGCTTTGGCAAACAAAGTGGAAATAGAAGAAATCAGGGAGCTGGCTAATTAAAGACCGTTAATAAGCATCAAAAGTTGACCGGGCGAGTCGGCTGGCGCCGGCCGCGGGCTTCAACCCCGTCGGGCAAACACTGAAATGTTTGCTGATTAGTTCGATTCTAAGCCCGGCCTTATTCTAAAACAACGAATGTTGCTACTGATGGTCAATAGAATAGACATGGAGAATGACAGCGGGAAAAATCCTTTGATGGATGAATTTGGAGCACTAACTAGGACAGTATGGATAATTCAACCCCATCACCGGGAAAAACGAAAATATGAACAGGAACATTATCTACTTCGACAATGCCGCCACATCGTGGCCGAAGCCGGAAGCAACAATTCGGGCCGTTGAGACATGCCTGAGGGAAACGGGCGGCAGCCCCGGGCGTTCGGGACACGGCATGTCTATCGAAGCAAGCCGCGTCATCTTCAACGCGCGCGATGCTCTCTCCCGACTCTTCTCCATTGACGACCCGTTGCGGATCATCCTGACGAAGAATGCCACAGAGGCTATCAACATCGTCGTCTTTGGTTTTTTGCAACCCGGTGACCATGTGATTACCTCGTCCATGGAGCACAACTCTGTCATGCGGCCCCTGCGGGCAATGGAAGAAAAAGGCATCGAGCTGACGATTCTTCCCTGTTCCGCCGAAGGCGAACTTGATCCGGGAGCTTTTGTGCCGGCAATTCAAAAGAACACGAAGGCCATTTTCCTGACCCACGCTTCCAACGTTACGGGTACGATCATGCCTGTGGCCGATATTGGCAGAATTGCCCGGGAGCACGGCCTTGTGTTTTGTGTCGATGCCGCCCAGACGGCGGGGGCGTTTCCGATTGATATCCGGGCAACGGATATTGACCTGCTGGTGTTTACAGGACACAAATCATTATTCGGACCACAGGGGACGGGGGGGATTTATATCCGCAAGGGTCTGGAACAGGTTATCTCTCCCCTGATGAGAGGCGGCACGGGCAGCCGGTCGGAGTATGAGCAACAACCCGATTTCCTGCCGGACAAATTTGAATCAGGGACACCAAATACGGCCGGTTATGCCGGATTGACGGCCGGCATTGACTTTATCTTGTCCCGGGGATTGAACGCCATCACTGCTCACGAAAAACATCTGACAGAACTTTTTTTACAGGGGATCGGAGATATTGCTGGCATCACCATTTACGGCATTAAGGATACAGCCCGGCGGATACCCGTCGTCTCCTTCAACGTCCGGGACATGGATCCGGCAACAGTATCACTGGAATTGGATGAACGGTTCGGTATCATGTCCCGGCCCGGGTTGCACTGTGCACCAGCCGCACATAAAACAATCGGCACCTACCCTGCGGGTACAGTGCGCTTCAGTTTCAGTTACTTCAATACGGAAGAGCAGATAATTACAGCCATCGAAGCACTAAGGAAGATGGGCAAATAAGGAACATGATGCCAAAAACATTGCCTGTCTGCCGCAGGTCATACAGGGGCAGACAGGCAATGGAACAATACAACCAAATCAAGCTTACTTCTTCGTAACGCTTTTTCCCGGAACATCAAATATATTCGCCAATTCCCATTTTTTACGCTTTTTCCAACTGCCCTTGTGGTAAGCGTAACTCGCCAGGAGCGGCAGGACGGTCGTAGCTTCCGCATAAACCATCTGCTCGCAGGACGAATCCACTTTTCCCCAGGAATTAGCTTCTTTGAGCGTAGAACTGGAGCAGGCTCCGTCGCGCACATCGGCAACTGTTATTTGCACGGCATATTTATGCATGGGTACTTCATGTCCCAATATTTCCGCACAAACCACTGTGTCCTGGGCAAAATTTTTCGGCACACCGCCACCGATGATCAATAAGCCGGTTTTCCCCGCTTCAATTTTTATCATGGTCAACTCGCGGAAATCTTTCACAGAATCTATGGAAACATGGTTTTCCGGAAATTCATGCTGGTGCAGGACGAGACCGAAGCCCGCCGAACTGTCGGAGAAGGCCGGGCAAAAAATGGGGACATTATGCTCGTAGGCAGCCTGGATGAGAGAATCCTTTTTCTTGGCATGCTTCTTTAAATATTTTCCCATTTCCCAGATAAATTCCCGCGAAGAGTAAGCACGGGGAGGCAATGCATCGGCAATTGTCTTGATGGTTTTATCGCAGGCCTGAAGCTGTTCTTCATCAATGTAAGTATCGTATATGCGGTCAATATAGAGGCTGCGCAGCAACTTGTCGTCAACAAAAGGAGTCCCCTGATAGTGGCGAAAACCCAAGGCTTCAAAGAAATCCATATCCACTATCGCAGCGCCGGTGGCGACAATAACATCGATCATGTTGTTCTTCACCATATCCACATATACCTGCATACAGCCGGCGGCCGATGTGGAACCGGCCAGAGTCAGGATCACGGCGCAGTTTTTTTCTTTTAGCATGGAGTCATAAATGTCGGCAGCATTGGCCAGATCACGGGCGGAAAAAGACATCTTTTTCATGGCTTTAATAATGTCCACAGAATTTATGGTTTTGATGTCAATGTGCTCAACTTTTTTATTCAGTAAGTCTTTCTTTTTCATTGGAATTGTCACTCTCCTGATTAATATTAATATTAGCAAGCTTTTTAAATCATGGACAGATAAAAGTCAATCTATTGAATTTGCACCGTTGAAGAATAAATCTAATGCTCTTTCACTGGCTAAGGATATCCAGTTACGGCGTAGATACTTTGCCTGCAAAGTTCCTGCAAATCGAAGGTATAATTTCAATCTTGTTTTACCTGCCAATATCTGGTAGTCCACAGCTCAGGAACTCACATATGAAAGAAATTCTTACAGTTTCACAACTCAACGATACCATTAAAAACCTGCTCGAAGAGGCGTTCAGTTTTGTTTGGGTTGAAGGTGAAGTATCCAATTTGCGGAAGCCCCAATCCGGCCACACTTACTTTACGCTGAAGGATGATAAAAGCCAGATCCGGGCGGTTTATTTCAAACAATTCGGCTGGTCAAAGAATCGGCCGGCCGAATTTGAACTGGAAGAAGGTTTAAGTGTTTTGTGCCGCGCGCGCCTGAGCGTCTATCATCCGCGCGGCGAATATCAATTAATTGTGGAAACTGTGGAACCGCGTGGCATCGGCGCCCTGCAGAGGGCTTTCGAACAGCTTAAAGCCAAACTGGCTTTAGAAGGATTATTCGATGAACGCTATAAAAAGAACATCCCCTTTTTACCCCGAAAAATCGGTGTAGTAACTTCGCCTACCGGAGTGGTGATTAAAGATATTCTCCATATTACCCGCCGCCGTTTTCCTTCCGTAGATATATTAATCGCACCCTCCCGGGTACAGGGAACAGAGGCGGTTGCTGAAATTATTCAGGGTTTACGGAACTTACAGGCGGCAGGCGGTGTTGATGTAATCATAATTGCCCGCGGTGGCGGTTCTCTGGAAGATATGGCGCCTTTCAATAGCGAAGATTTGGCCAGAGAAATTTTCCAATCCCCGATTCCCGTTATATCAGCAGTAGGCCATGAAACAGATTATACAATCTGTGATTTTGTCGCCGATCTGCGCGCACCGACGCCCTCGGCCGCAGCGGAATTAGTAGTTCCCGCAAGAACGGAATTACTGACCAAAATTCTTCATCTGCAACAAAGGGCCCGTGCCGGTTATGGCCGCTATCTCGCCGATCGGCAAAAACACTTGGCATCGTTGCAGAAGCGATTGCAGGACCCGCGCCGCTTGTTGGTTGATTGGCAGATTCATCTGGACGATTTGCGAGAAAGAATGCAACGGGCCATGCTCCATCAAAGAGATAATCTCAATAACAGCTTACGGAAAACGGAGATGGCTCTGCTGCACCAAAGCCCGGCAAGGTACGTCCGGGAAAAAAGACTGTTGCTCAATAATTTACAAAAGGATACACTTTCCTATTGGAGAATATATATGGTAGCCCGCCTGGAGCGCCTGCGGAATAATTCGGTTCTGCTGGACACACTAAGCCCCCTGTCTGTATTGTCCAGAGGCTACAGCATCACGCGCAAGCATCCGGGAGGAGAACTTATTAGGCAGGCGGGGTTGCTGAAGGCAAATGAAGAAGTAAATATTCAATTGGCAAAGGGGGGCTTCTACGCCCGGGTGGAAAAAATATACGGGGAGTAAATCCCGTTTACATAGCGGGTGCTTTACGATTTACATAATGGAATGGAACTGCTATCTGTCATACAGAACTTTATCCCCCAATTTTGCTTGGGGCATTCTCTAACGGAGTAAAAGCTATGGGCAAAGAAAAGTTTGAAGATGCATTGGAAAAACTAGAAGATATCGTAAAAAAAATGGAAACGGGCGATCTGCCTCTGGAAGAGGCACTCAAATCCTTTGAGGAAGGGATCAAGTTGATTCGTTCTTGTCAGTCTAAATTGGACGAGGCCCAGCGTCGCGTCGAGATACTTTTAGGGAAAGATGATTCTGGGCGGGTAAAACAATTCGATGGAGAGGATAGTGATTATAAATAAGGATTCATTTCTGGACGCCTATCTGCAGGACAGACGGAAAATCGTGGAAGAAGCTCTGCACTGGTATCTGCCGACAGAAAATAATACGCCGGTGGAAATCTATAAAGCTATTCACTATAGCGTTTTTGCCGGAGGTAAGCGGATCAGGCCTATTCTCTGCTTGGCGGCAACGGAAGCTTCCGGTGGCGATATGGCGCAGGCCATGCCGGTTGCCTGCGCCCTGGAATTGATTCATACATATTCACTGATTCATGATGATCTGCCTTCCATGGATAACGATGATTTCCGGCGCGGCAAGCCCACCTGCCACAAGGTTTTTGGTGAAAATATTGCCATCCTGGCCGGTGATGCTCTTTTAACCGAAGCATTTATTGTTTTGTCACGGGCGGAAAAATTAAAATTTTCTGCGGAAAAACGTTTAGCCGTCATCCAGGAAATCTCTCAGGCCGCAGGAATCGCCGGTATGGTAGGCGGACAGACGCTTGATGTGCTTTCCGAAAAATCAAGGCCCGACCAGGAAGTCCTCTACGAAATACACAGGCGAAAAACCGGAGCACTGATTAAGGCGGCCGTAAGATCTGGTGCTATTATGTCCAATGCCCGCGAAAACAAAATTCAGGCGTTGGCCGATTATGGCCTGAACATAGGAATGGCTTTCCAGATTGCCGATGACATATTAAATGTCGAAGGCAATCGCGAATTGATGGGAAAGGAAACGGGCAGCGATACCGCGCTCGGTAAAGTAACGTATCCGTCATTAATGGGGATGGATTACGCTAAAGCAGAATTACAAAAACATATTGATGCGGCAATTGCCAGTCTAACTATCTTTGATAAGAGGGCATTACCCTTGCGGCTTATTGCCCGTTATATTATGGAAAGAAAATCATAAATAAAGAAGGTTGATATTGTGGTCAAGCACCAAGAAATAGCAGATTATAGCGTCCTTGCCGATATAAATTATCCAGCGGATATCCGCAAACTCAACAATGCCGAGCTTTGCAAACTGGCCCAGGAAATAAGAAGGTTGATTATTTCGACGGTAGCATCTTCCGGCGGGCATTTGGCCTCCTCTCTGGGCACTGTGGAATTAACTCTGGCCTTGCATTATGTTTTTAATACTCCGCTCGACAAGATTGTCTGGGACGTTGGCCATCAGGCTTACACCCATAAAATCATCACGGGGCGTAAAGATGTGTTTTCCACTTTGCGCCAGAGAGGCGGCATCAGCGGCTTCCCCAGACGGGAAGAAAGCCCCTACGATGCTTTCAATGTCGGACATAGTGGAACTTCCATCTCGGTTGCTGCCGGATTTGCCGAAGCTAATTCTTTAAAGGGGATACCCCGGAAAATTGTTGCCGTTATCGGTGACGGTTCCATGACCACCGGCATGGCCTTTGAGGGGCTCAACTGGGCGGGCGATCGCAACAAAGACCTGATTATCGTTTTAAATGATAATGAAATGTCCATTTCCCCTAATGTCGGAGCAATGTCTTCCTATTTAAATCGCATGATGACGGGCCACACCGTAACTAAATTAAAGGCGGATATTAAAAATTTTCTCAAAAGCATTCCCGGTATCGGCGATCAAATTGTCAAATTTTCGCAGCAAATCGAAGAGTCGGTGAAAACTTTTGTTGTTCCCGGAGCGCTTTTTGAAGAGCTGGGCTTCACTTACGTGGGACCGTTGGAAGGCCATACGCTGGAACGTCTCATTGCCAATTTTGAGAACATCAGGGATTTATCCGGACCGGTGCTGGTTCATATCATCACCAAAAAAGGCAAAGGCTACAAATTTGCGGAAGAAAAGCCACTCAATTATCACGGCATATCGTCTTTCAATATTGAAACCGGTCAACCTATTACTTCATCATCCGGACTGCCCTCTTATACGGATATATTCGGCAGGACAATTGTAAGGCTGGCGCAAAATGATTCCCGTATTGTTGCCATTACCGCCGCCATGTGTGACGGCACGGGTTTGGATCAGTTCTGTCAGGAATTTCCCGGGCGCTTTTATGATGTGGGCATTGCCGAACAGCATGCTGTTACTTTTGCCGCCAGTTTGGCCGTCGAAGGTTTTATCCCGGTTGTGGCCATTTACTCGACTTTCTTACAACGGTCTTACGATCAAATATTGCATGATGTTTGTTTGCAGAATCTGCCGGTTGTCTTTGCTCTGGATCGTGCGGGAATTGTCGGAGAAGACGGAGCAACTCATCAGGGACTATTTGATTTTGCCTATTTGCGTTCCATTCCCAACATTATTGTCATGGCCCCCAAGGACGAAAACGAACTTCAACACATGCTCAAAACTGCCGTGAACTGCCGGCAGCCGGTATCCGTGCGTTATCCGCGTGGTAAGGGCACAGGGGTAAACCTTGATCATGATTTACAGACTTTGGCAATCGGTAAAGGCGAGGTCTTAAGAGAAGGCACTGATCTGGCGATTGTCGCCATAGGCGTCACAGTATATCCGGCACTTGCCGCCGCAGAGCGCTTAGCCTCCGAAGGCATCAACATTAAAGTCATCAATGCCCGTTTTGTAAAACCACTGGATGCAGAACTGCTCTCGCAAACAGCAACAGCAATAAAAAAGATTATCACAGTGGAAGAAAATATGCTGCAAGGCGGATTCGGCAGCGCGATTTTGGAGATGCTGGCGGAAAAAAACATAACTGGTGTTCAGGTAAAACGTCTGGGTATTCCCGATGAGTTTGTCGAACACGCCACCCAGGCCGAACTACGAAAAAAATACGGCCTGGATGAAGATGGCATTGTCCGGGCAATAAGAGAGATGCTCACCTGACACCCTCGTAAAACACCCTGACCGCCTGAAGTTGGCGCGAGGGCAGCGAAACAAGCATCTCTTCTTCGGCCTCGCCAACCTTACCTCTGGAAGTTTTTACGAGGTCATCAATCAGGAGTCATACATTATGCCCCCGGGAAAAACTCGTTTGGATAAAATGCTCGTTTCGCGCGGCCTTGTGCCTACACTGGAAAAAGCCCGCGCTCTTATTCTGGCGAAAGCTGTGAGGGTGGGCGATGCCTATCCTGATCAGGCAGGTTTTCTTATCGCGGATGATGTGCAGATACACCTCAAAGGCGATGACAATCCTTATGTAAGCCGCGGCGGCTTAAAACTTAAGGGTGCGCTGGCTTCCTTTGCACTGGATGTTAACGGCCTCATTGCCTTTGATGTCGGAGCATCGACCGGAGGCTTCACCGATTGCCTTTTACAGGCGGGAGTTCGTAAGGTGTATGCCCTCGATGTTGGCTACGGGCAACTGGCCTGGAAGCTACGCAATGATTCGCGCGTAGTGACCATCGAGCGTACCAATATCCGTTACTATGAGGGCGCCGATTTCGAGGAATTGCCGAATATCGCCACAATTGACGTTTCTTTTATTTCTTTAAAAAGCGTCCTACCGGCTGTTTTGCAGCTTCTGGCAAAGGAAGCAATTATTCTGGCCCTGATTAAACCGCAGTTTGAAGTCCGCAGGGAAGAAGTGGGACCACATGGTGTCGTAAAAGATATGCAGGTTAGAGAGCGCGTGGTGGAAGAAATCGTCAGTTTCATTAACTCCTCCGGCTTGCAGGCAGAGGGGACCTGTGTCTCTCCTCTTTTGGGACCTGAGGGCAATCAAGAATTTTTTGTTTTTGCCAGAAAGACTGACTTCAATGGAAATTAAACTCGCCAGGACTGCCGGATTTTGCATGGGTGTCCGCAGGGCAGTGGATATTGTCCTGGAAATCGCCCAGCATGAAACCGGCCGCCGTATTTATACTTATGGACCATTAATCCACAATCCGCAAACAATTGAGCTGCTGCAAAGTCGTGGGATAACACCGGTCAAAAGCATTGAAGAAATAATCGACCCGCAAAACGCCGTCCTCATTATCCGGGCGCACGGTATTGCACCGTCCGAAAGAAGAAAGATCAAGGCCAGCGGCATAAAGATTATTGATGCCACCTGCCCAAAGGTCGGTTATGTGCAGGCAATAATAAAAAAACATGCTGCGCTTAATTATACTGTTATTATTGTTGGCGACAAGGAACATCCGGAAGTTGACGGTCTTCTGGGTTATACCAACGGCCGTGGCATTACGGTAGCCGCCACAGAAGAAGTGGAAAAATTACCTCACCTGGATCTGGTTTGCGTTGTTGCCCAGACAACGCAAAGTCTGGATGATTATAACAAAATCGTCGAAAAAATAATCGGACGTTTCCCCTCTACAATTGTCTTCAATACGATTTGTTCTTCCACGGAGCAGCGGCAGGCCGAAATAATTACTCTGGCCGGCGAAATGGATGCAATATTCATTGTCGGTGGGAAAAACAGTGCCAACACTAGAAGGCTTGCTGATCTCGCCCAAAAACAGCGAACCGAGGCTTTCCATATTGAAACAGCCGAAGAATTGGATAGCATTAATGTCGCTTCTTACAACCGTATTGGTGTTTCTGCCGGCGCTTCCACACCTAACTGGATTATCGACCGGGTAATGGAGAAGATTGCGCAGGCTCAAAGCCGTAAATTAAAAAAAGTAGGGAGACTGTTTAATTTTTGGCTCTGGGCGGTTAAGACTGATCTTTATTCGGCAATCGGTGCGGGTTGTCTTTGTCTGGCTTGCATGCTTCTGCAAAGAATACAGGTCAGCATATCACATCTGGCCGTGGCCTCTTTTTTTGTTTATGGCATGCATGTTTTAAACAGGTTAATCAGCCGGAAACCGAGTGGTTTTTTAGGCTCATTCCGCGAGGAAACTTACTTAAAGCATGAAAAGACTTATCTTCTGGCAGCAGTTTTATCCATTATTGCCGCCCTGCTCTTAGCTTTTAAACAGGGATTACTTCCCTTCAGCATTTTGTTTGTTATTTCCCTAGGCGGTGTTCTTTATAATATGAAAATCCTTCCATCCGGGTGGCGTTTTCAAAGTTTAAGAGATTTGCCGGGATCGAAGAACCTTTTTATGGCGGTAGCCTGGGGAACCGTGACGGCAATTCTGCCGGCTCTGAGCAAAGACCATCATTTTAATGCCGGATTGATAGTTGCTTTTATTTTTACCTTCGGAGTGGTTTTTATCCGTTCGGCTATCTCGGATATTCTGGAGATTCAAAACGATAAATTAATTGGACGGGAGACAATTCCCGTATTGATCGGCAAAACGCAAACCAAAACATTGTTTAAAATTATATCTTTGATATTATTAATTATTCTTCTTATTTCGTATCCTTTAGGCTGGACTTCATCTTTGAGTTTTATGCTGCTTATGTGCATATTATATATATGGATTTGTTTTCAACTTTGTGATAGAAGGTCGGGGCTTTCGGGAGCATTCATGGAAGGGCTTCTGGAAACAAGCTATGTTATTGCCGGGTTTAGTGTTTTACTGTGGTATGTTCTCTAAAAGGCGACAGTCTCTTCAAGAGAAAAGGAGGTTTTGGGATTATGACAAGAAAAATTTTCGTGAGATGCTCTCTGATTTTATTAATAATGTCTTTAACAGCCTGCGGAGGATTGCGTTTTTCCCAGGTTACCCCTGAGGCGAAAGACTTTCATCCTCAAATAGTAGCTATATTTCCGGTGGAAATAGCGGGAAATAATGAAGAAGCAAGAGGATCTGTCGAGCAGATTGTGGCCGGTGTTCTGGCGGAAAAGAAATGGTTTCCCGACATACTTGATACAGAGAGTTTAAACCGCCAACTCTTAGCCAACGAAGAATTACGTAAAACAATGATTGACTACTTTTCGAAGTTGCGCACAGTGAATTTTTCCGATCCGGAGTTGAGCAAAAAAATGGGCGAACTGGCCAAAATTGATGCCTTCTTGCTAATTACCGTTGATACTTGGAATTATACTGTCGAAAAGGGAGATAAAGTAGCCAAAGTCAGCTTGGGAATGAAATTATATGAAGCCTCAACCGGTAAGATAATGTGGAAAGCAGGTCATCAAATAGCAGACAGTTACATCTTGATAAAACCTGATTTGCCTAAAGTAGCCCGCAATGTGGTTGAAGCGATGGTTAAATACATGCCTCATTGATTAGAATAAACTTTATCAATGAAGAAAGGAAAAACAATGAAAGAACAAGTACAAAAAGCAATAGATATAATTCGTCCCAGTCTGCAGGCTGACGGCGGTGATGTAGAACTTGTCGATGTCAGTGCGGATGGAGTAGTTAAAGTAAAATTAACCGGCGCCTGCCACGGCTGCCCGATGTCACAGATGACTTTAAAAAATGGCATAGAAAAGATAATTAAAAAGCAAGTTCCTGAGATCAAAGAAGTTCTTTCCGTTTAAACGCTGAGTAACAGCTTTTTTGGGGAAAAATTATTATATAAAAAGGAGATCGAAGTAAAATGACGTATGTGATTACTGACGAGTGCATTGCTTGCGGCTCATGTGAAGATGAGTGTCCGGTGGAAGCTATTTCTGAAGGCGATGACAAATATGTTATAGATGCAAAGCTTTGTACTGATTGTGGGGCATGTGCGGATCAATGCCCGGTAGAAGCAATTGTGCCCGGAGAAGAAAAATAATTTACGTGTAATCAGCGGATAAATCCGCCGTTTTACGGCGGATTTATCCAAAGTTTTCCCTCTTAATAATTACACACCGCCCTTGCGCACTACAAATTAAAATTTCTTTTTAACAAAATTCGTCCCGGATATTTTAGACTTGAAACCTGATTCCCCGGAATAAGAGGCAGGAATTGTAATATATGAATAAATTAATTACCTTTGAAGGTATTGAAGGTTCGGGAAAATCGACTCAAATGAGGCTGGTCGGCCAGCATTTAATAGAGAAAAATATACCGCTTTTAATTACCCAGGAGCCTTCAGGAACTGACATCGGGCGGAAAATCGGCGGTATTCTTTTTAACCGCGGACATTATTACATGTGCGCGGAGACGGAAGCGTTTCTCTTTTGCGCGGCGCGGGCACAGCACGTCCGCGAAATGATCCTGCCCGCACTGAAAGAAAATAAAACCGTTTTATGCGATCGTTTTTCCGATGCCACCTATGCCTATCAGGGGGCGGCACGCGGCCTCGATCCCGACTTTATTAGAGTAATCAACGACTATTCAGCGATGGGATTAAAACCGAATTTAACATTACTGTTTGATTTACCAGTGGAGATCGGATTGAAAAGGGCAGCAGATCGGGATAATCTTCTTAAAGACTCGTCATTTACCGATCGTTTTGAAAGAGAGAGCCTCAAGTTCCATAACAAGGTTCGCGAAGGTTATCTGGATATTTTCAGGAGCGAGCCTGAGCGTTTCCGCTTAATTGATGCGACTCGTGATGTTGATACAATCCAGCAGGAAGTACTACGGCATATTATAGAATTTATCGAAAAGTAAGCTTGGTGAAATTATTCCATTTTCAATTTAATGATGGTACACAGCGGCAATGAGGAGGCGACGAAACGTATTATTAATACGCTGCGAAAGTCGACCCCGGTGTGCGCCGGGGGAAGCTTTGTCGGCAAAGGTGACGCTGGAATTGGGAATGGAATTCGGCAGCTTTTTTCCCGAAGGATAACAAATCATGTCTTTTCTTGATATTTATGGCCACGAAAGGCAAATAGCAATTCTTCAAAAAACTATCGCTCAAAAACGAGTAGGTCATGCCTACCTTTTTTCCGGGATCAACGCTACCGGCAAAAAAACTCTGGCCGGTGAGTTTGCCAAGGCTCTTAACTGTGAGCAGGCAGACAATCATCACGACGCCTGCGGAAAATGCTCTTCCTGCCAAAAAGCGCAGCACTTAAGCCATGTGGACATGATTTTTATTGAAGCTGACGGTCAGTTTATCCGGATCAACGCCATCCGTGAGATTCAGGAACGAATGAAATTCAAGCCCCTCGAAGGAAGGTGGCGGACCGTAATCATCGACGACGCCGATAAAATGAATGATCACGCGGCTAATGCTCTTTTGAAAACACTGGAAGAACCATCGGCTTCCAATATATTAATTCTGATTAGCTCGCGGCCTTACAGCCTGCCGGCGACAATTATTTCCCGCTGTCGGCACATGCGCTTTAACCCTTTGACGACTAACGCCGTCACCCGATATCTTGTGGAACAAAAAGGGATGGGTGAGCAAAAATCCGGCCTGCTGGCGGGGCTTTCCGGAGGTTCTATAGGCCGTGCATTGGAACTGGATCAGGAAGATATTACAGCCTTCCGTGCAGAGATTATGCAACTGTTGATGAATGCGAAAAAGGATGACCCGATCAGCTTGCTGAATTTGGCATCTAATTTCGGCCAGGACAAAAAGAAGATTAAACAGGGACTGGATATTATCAGCTCCTGTTTTCGCGATGCTCTCGTGTTTAAGGAAACCCGGAAAGATGAAATACTGATTAATTCAGATAAATTCCCCTTCATTAATCAGCTTGCCCAAAAATTATCGGCCGAGCATATTATCCAAAACATATCTCTTCTAGCCAGGACGTGGGAAACAATAGAGCTCAATGTCAACAAAACATTGACATTGGAAACAATGGCATTTAAACTCAATTATTAAATGCAGATCAAGTGGAGTAGAATTTGTTAATAAATATTATCGGAGTCAAATTTAAAAAAGAAGGCAGGATTTACAATTTCAATGCCGGCGATCTTATCCTGCACAGAGATGATCAGGTAATAGTTAATACGGAAAATGGCCTGGCTCTCGGTGTTATCGTTACCGAAGTAAAGAGGCGGGATGCGGAGACGCTGCCCCCCAATCTTAAACACGTTGTTCGGATGGTTACTGCGGAAGATTTACGCATTAAAGATGAAAACAAACAACTCGAAGAAGAAGCCAAAAAGTATTGCCAGGGAAAAATCAAGGACCGACAACTTCCGATGAAATTGATCACAGTTGATTATCTTTTCGATCGGACTAAAGTCATCTTTTATTTTACTGCCGAGACTCGAGTCGATTTTCGCGATCTGGTCAAAGATCTCGTGCAGAAATTCAAAACGCGTATAGAACTCAAGCAGATTGGAGCACGGCAGGAGTCCAGTATTATTAAAGGCATTGCCGTTTGCGGCCGAACAATTTGCTGTGCAGGAATTCTGCTCAATCTGGAACGCGTGACGGTAAAGATGGCCAAAGAGCAGAGCATGTCTCTCAATCCGGAAAAAATCTCCGGTCTGTGCGGCCGTCTGATGTGCTGTCTGGCTTTTGAGCATGAAGGTTATGCCGGTTCCAAAAAATGTTCAAAGGCGGCTAAGCCTGCCGCCAATTGTATCGCATGTAATTCTTTACCGGATGATAAAAAAATAACTGCTCCGGAGAAAAAGGATGAAGAAAAAAAGTCCAATTCTCCCCGGAGTTAGCAAAACACTGAACGGAAAGGTTTCTTAGACATGCCCGAAGCGTTTTATATTACAACACCGATTTATTATGTTAATGCATCGCCCCATATCGGCCATGCTTACACAACAATAGTTGCCGATGTACTGGCCAGGTATCATCGTATGGCTGGTGTCGAAACTTTTTTTGTTACCGGGACAGATGAACACGGCGATAAAATAGCAGAAGCAGCACAAAAGGCAGGTATTACCCCACAGGAATATGCCGATAATATAAGCGCTCAGTTTCGCAACCTCTGGCCCGAACTTTCCATAACCAATGATTATTTCATACGCACGACGGATCAGAACCATATTGAAACAGTCCGCTACATTTTAGAGAAGGTCCACGCTTCCGGCGATATTTATTTTGGCCAGTATGAAGGATATTACTGTGTCGGTTGCGAACGCTTTTACATGGAGAAAGAACTGATCGATGGAAAATGTCCCGACCATCAAACTCAACCGGAACACCGGAAAGAAAGCAATTATTTTTTCCGCATGAGCAAGTATCAGAATTGGCTGATCGATTACATCGGAGAACATCCGGATTTCATTCGTCCGGAAAGATACAAAAACGAAGTATTGGCATTTTTACGTGAGCCCCTGGAAGATCTCTGCATATCGCGTCCCAAAGCAAGGCTGGAATGGGGCATTACTTTACCTTTTGACGAAAACTATGTAACTTACGTCTGGTTTGATGCCTTAATTAATTATGTGACGGCTTTGGATTATCCAGCAGGAGAAAAATTTAAAAAATTCTGGCCGGTGGCCGAGCACCTGATCGCTAAAGATATTGTAAAGCCGCACGGCATTTACTGGCCGACCATGCTGAAGGCGGCGGGCATTGAACCTTACAGTCATTTGAATGTTCATGGTTACTGGAATTCCGACTCCAGCAAAATGTCCAAGAGCCTCGGTAATGTTGTCAAACCTTTGGATCTGAAGGATAAATATGGATTGGATGCTTTCCGCTATTTTCTGCTGCGGGATATGGTGTTCGGACTGGATTCTAATTTTTCGGAAGAAGCTTTTGTCCAGAGATTAAATTCCGATCTGGCCAATGATCTGGGAAATCTGGTCAGCCGCACGATTACCATGGCAATCAAGTATTGCGATGGTAAAGTGCCGGCAATAAATCCGGAACATTATGATAATTTCCTGCTTACGGCAGCGGTGCGGACCGTTAGCGAAGTGGAGAAGTGCTTTGGAGAAATGGCCCTCCATAAGGCATTGATGGCAATCTGGGAATTCATCAATATTACCAATAAATATATTGTCGAAAATGAGCCCTGGACTTTGGGTAAAGATCCGGCCCAGCAGGAAAAACTTCTGGCCCTTATGTACAACCTACTTATATCATTGCGGGCAATAGCTATTTTAATTTCTCCTTTTATGCCGGGTACTGCCGGGAAGATATTACAGCAAATTGGTGCCGCGGAAAATCAGAAACTGAATTTAGCCGATGTTCGGGAATGGGGATCGCTAAAAACCGGCAGCTCTTTGACCCGGTGCGAATCATTATTCCCGCGCATTGAAAAGGATAAAGAAAAAACGATACCATTAAAAGATAAATCCGTAATCGATTTGAAACCGGAGATTGATTATGAGGATTTCGCCAAGGCGGATTTGCGCGTCGCCACAATTTTAGAAGCGCAGATGGTTCCTAAATCTACTAAACTTGTCAAACTGAAAGTAGATATCGGCGAAGAGCGGACAATTGTCGCCGGCATTGGCAAAGATTACAGACCGGAAGAATTGATCGGGAAAAAAATTGTGATTGTTGCCAACCTGAAACCGGCAAAACTGATGGGCGTGGAGTCGCGCGGCATGCTGTTGGCGACCGACACCGCCGAAGGCCTCACCGTTCTAGCTTTTGACCGTGATGCAAAAACAGGTGCAAAGATACGCTAGGTATTTAGGCTGAAGGCTGTTAGGCTAAATAAAACGCCCCTGCGGAAAACCGCGGGGGCGTTTTATTATTCAGTTTGGACCTTCAGTCTATAAGCCTCTGTTACTTATTCAATGTGCTAAGATACTTAATAACCGCGTCCTTTTCTTCCGGCTTAATCGCAGCTCCCTTTTTAATCATACGGTTGACTGTTTTTTCCCAGGCGGCTGCATCCTTACTCGCCTTATTCACTTTTGCGATCCCATGGCATTTGGAGCATTCTTTTTCGACCAGAGCTTTAGCCTCCGGTTGCGCCGAAGCAGGAGATATCAGCAGCAGAAATAAAAAAGTGCAACTTACTAAAAAAACAATAAAATTTTTCATGCCCACCTCCCTAATCTTTTAACAGTTGCTCAAATACCGGAGCCTCGAAACCACCGATAGCCTGTCCTTTAAAATAGAAGAACGGCGTTGATGCGATGCCGATTTGGGCGGCCAGTTTTTTATGTGTTTTTAGAATCTCTTCTACTTTTGTGTCCGTGCAGGCATTCAGTTGTGCATTATTATCAAATTTCCCCGACATTACTTCTTCATATGTTTTTATTCGATCAGCCGAACATAAAATGTGCCGGATCTTTTTTTCCGAGAGTGGAGACAGGGGATAAAAAAATACATAAACGGTTACGTCCTTCCGGGGAGAAAAGAATTTATAGGATTCACGGCAGTGAAAACAGTCCGGGTCTAAAAATTCAACAATGACTTTTTTCCCTTCGCCAATTTTTAATGCACTATCCAAAGGAAGCTGCGCCATCTTGAGAGACATCTTCTTTAAATAACTTTCGCGCGTAAGGCTTATTCCTTCTTTGGTAACTATGTTGCCGTAAATTAAAACATTTGTTTCCGGGGCAAAATAAAAAAGCTGGTTACCGGTATATACTTCATAAATTCCCTTTATAGAAGTCGGGGTGATGCTTTCAAAACTTCTATCGGGAAAACTTTTCTTAAACATCTCTTCGGGTGAGGAGCTTTTGGCCGCAACACATGCAGGTAGAATTAAAAAGAAAAATAATACGAGAACAGATGATCGTTTCACTTAAAGCCTCCTTCTAACAACATTGATAATAAAATTTTTGTCCTTTGCCGCCCCGTTTTCTCAAAAGAAGGGGCAAAACATTTTATATTTATTGGGGTCGCTTAGTCCTGATAATCCTGGTCTTCTCAACCCCTTTTTCGGGAAGATAGCAATATTCCTGATATATATCAGATCCGATTGTTTCTCTCCAGGTGATTCGAATAAGACCGGGAAGTTTTTTTAACGACTCCATATCTTGCGGGAATGATGCGGGATCAACATCGCTCATGTTTTTATAATAAAGGACACTATATCTACCCACGGATACAGTTTCCTGTTCAAATATATAATAAACAAGAATCAGCCCCAATACAGAGGCAGCGATTAAAAGTCCTATGTTGATCTTTTTCATATTCATTTCTTCTTCCGGGTAATACATTAGCAGAAAACATTATGACTTTCCATACCATAAATCTTATTATTAAAGTATAGCCTGACATATTAATGATGTTAACAATTCTTCTTGACGCCTATGCACAATTTCCCTATTCTGGGTAAAATTAATTTATTCGAGTATATAGATGATTGAAAATCTGCTGGGCAATTTGCATTTACATTTGCAAGGTTCTATCCTTCTGGCCTTTCTGGCTGCCTATATTGGTGGTGTTTTAGTCGGATTTACTCCCTGCACGTACCCCTTAATTCCGATCACAGTCGGATTCATCGGAGCACAGGGATCATCTTCCAAATTACGCGGTTTTTTTCTTTCGTTGTTTTATGTATTCGGTCTGGCCGCAACTTACTCTATCATGGGTGCGCTGGCTGTCTTGTCCGGAAAAATTTTCGGGCAGATGCAGACAACACCTTGGACATATTTTATCATGGCCAACTTATGCATTTTTATGGGCCTGGCGATGCTGGATGTCTTTAATATATCTCTCCCCGTCCCGCAGAAGCTTGTAAAACTAACAGGAGGAAATAAGAAAAAAGGATTTTTGGGCAGTTTTTTAATCGGCGCCACATCCGGCATAATTATCGGCCCTTGCACAGCGCCGGTATTGGGTGTTTTGCTGGGTTTTGTGGCTCTGCGCACCAATTTGCTTCTGGGTATGAGCCTGCTTTTTGTTTTTGCTTTCGGCATGGGCACTTTGCTGATTATTGCCGGGACTTTTGCCGGAATGATTGCCGCCCTGCCACGCTCAGGAAAATGGATGACTAAAATAAATTTTATCTTTGGCTGGATATTGATTGGCGCTGGTGAATACTTTCTGTATACTGCCGGAACACTTGCCTCTTAAAAAGATTAAAATATGATGAAAAAAATTAATATAGCGCTCATTACCTTCTCTTTGCTGGCTTTCCTTCCGGCAAACTACTCGTTTGGGCAGTTCATTCCCAATGCTCCCTTTAAGGCAGCCTCTGTTTCCGCCCCTGATTTCTCTTTGAAAGAGCTGCAGGGCAAGTTTTTTCAACTAAGCAAGCAACGGGGAAAGCCCGTGTTGATTTTTTTTGGTACTACCTGGTGCCCTTCCTGCCGCAGCGAACTGCCTTTATACAAAGTAATATATGAAACTTATGCCCAACGCGGCCTGGAAGTTATCTACATTAACATAATGGAACCACGGGGAAAAGTAGTCAAATTTGTTACAGCCAATGCACTGCCCTTTAAAATCTTGATGGACGAAGACGGTGAAGTCTCCACTGATTATGCAGTTGTCGGCGTTCCGACATTTGTTTTAATTGACAGGAAAGGGAAAATAATCAAGATAACTCATTCGACTGCGGATTTACCGATAAAAAAACTTTTCCCGGCCAATTAACGGAGTGGATTAAACCTAAAGATGTAGCAAAGTATCCAATTTACCCTATTATCGATAAGAAAATTAATGAAAAAAGCACTGGAAGGAATTCGAGTTGTAGATTTAACCCATGTACTGGCTGGTCCTACGGCGACAATGTTTCTGGCCGATCTCGGTGCGGAAGTAATTCACATCGAACCGGAAACAGGAGACGACTCCCGCCAGTTTGGGCCCCATATAGGGGGCAATGATATCAATAAAAGCTCTTATTTCATTAGCTTGAATCGCAACAAAAAAAGTCTCGTTTTGAACTTAAAAATGAAGGAAGGCCAAACAATCTTAAAACAATTGATAAAAAAATCAGATGTTTTAGTCGAAAATCATCGGCCGGGTGCTCTACAAAAATTAGGGTTCGGCTGGGAAGAAGTACATAAGATGAATACCCGTTTAATATATGCTTCTATTTCGGGATTTGGCCAGGATACTCTGCCGCAATATGCTGGACGCCCCGCTTATGATGCGGCTGTTCAAGCATATAGCGGACTTATGAGCATGACCGGGCCGGAAGGCGGTGAGCCCTGCCGGGTAGGAACATCCATCGGCGATATCCTCTCCGGTTATCAGGCCGCAGTATCCATTCTGGCTGCCCTTTTTTATCGGGAAAAAACAGATATCGGACAATTCTATGACGGTTCAATGGTGGACGGCTTATTTTCGGTTTTGGAAAATGCCATCGTCCGTTATACGAGCACCGGTGAAATCGCCCGGCCACTGGGCAGCGCCCATCCGTCAATTGCCCCTTTTCAAGCTTTTCGAGCGAAAGATGACGCCTGGATTATTGTGGCGGTCGGCAATGATAAGCTCTGGCAAAAATTCTGCCGGTTGTTGAACAGAAGAGACCTCATTAATGACCGCCGTTTTGCGACCAATATTGACCGCGCTAAAAACAAAAAGTCCCTGGCAATCATTATACAAAAAGAACTGGCCCAGAAGACGGCGGCAGTCTGGTCAAAAAAGCTGGAAAAGGAAGGTATTCCTTATTCCCCGCTCAACAATATTAAAGATATTTGCGAAGATGAGCACATCAGATACAGGGGAATGCTCAAGGAAATCAATCAACCACTGGTCGGTAAAATTAAACTGGCTAATTCTCCTTTTCGCCTGTCCGCAACACCGGCACAAATTTATGCACCGGCGCCAAGTTTAGGTGAACATTCACGAGAGATACTCGACAAGATACTGGGATACCCACCGGCAAAAATAGAAAGACTAAAAAAAGCAGGTGTGATAAAAGACTGACATTGGGTATAATTTAAAGGTGATTTATGACTGCAAAAAACTGGCTGCGAAATTTTACCAGATCACGCAATGACCGCTGGATTGGCGGTGTATGCGGCGGCTTGGGCGCACTCACACCTGTCCCGTCTTGGACATGGCGCCTGATATTTACATTATTTCTGCTTTTCGGGGGCACGGGTTTGTTATTATACATTCTTCTTTGGATATTTGTTCCGGAAAACCCGGAAAGCGAAGACACCCAACTTCCAGTATGACTATATCTGGGGAGAAAAGGCATAAACAAGTGTCACGGATTCAAATAGATAATCTGGTTGTCGATAACCACATACCGAAGATTACAAAATATTCTTATCCTTTGCTATTCATTCATGGTGCCGGCGGCACGAGTGAGTATTTAAAAAATTATCTGCAGTTTTTTTCCAAAGCAGGATGGCAAAGTTACGCCATTAATCTGCGCGGCCATCATCCTTCTGAGCAGGAATCTACTTTGGCACAGATGACAATTGAAGATTATGTTGAAGATGTAGAACGGGTAATGACGGATTTATCGATTGAAAATTGCGTTTTAATAGGACACAGTATGGGGGGGTTAATTGCCCAGAAAATTGCTGCGCAGTTCAGATCCATCAAAGCACTGATTACTATCGCCAGCGCCCCGCCTTTCGGTGTTCCGCTGGAAATGCATGCCGATCTGCTTCATCCAGAAACAATTATGAAATCACTGTGGGATATTAAATCCATATGGGATATGATGAATTTTGCACCTATGGCGACATCGGCTTTTATGGCGGAAAAAACATTCCTCAATAATATTGATGAAACCGAAAGAGAAGAAATTTTCAGCATGTTCGTTGCCGAATCATTGATGGTAGGCTATCAGATCGCCCAGGGCGTTTTCGTTGATCCGGCTGAAATAAAATGCCCCAAACTAGTCATCGGCTGTAAGCTTGACGCGATGTCTCCGGAATCAATGGAACAAAAATTAGCCGAATTTTTGCAGGCTGATTATATCTCTTACGAACAATTCGCCCATCTGCCTATGCTGGAGACAGGATGGGAAAAATCAGCAAAGGATATTGCTAACTGGCTGAAAATAAACGTCGCCGGTCTGGCGCGAAAACAGAAAGGATAGATCATGAAGCTAAAGGATGACATTTACGTCTATGAATGGACAAACAACTTCGACAATAATTGCAATAGCTATTATATTGGCGGTGAAGTCAAAGCGTTAATCGATCCGGGACTATCCCGTTATCTGCCGGACTTACTAAACCAGATGTCCGCTGATGGTATCAAGAAGGATGATATTTCTTACATCATCAATACCCATTCTCACCCCGACCACTTCCAGGCCTCCGAGCTGTTTGACACCGGGACAGTCCAGATCGCGCTGCACGGGAAGGAGATGGAATTTTTACAAGGAATCGGCGGCGAACTCTACGGTCTCTTTGGAATCACAGTTCCGCAAATACCAATTAATTTCCCGCTTACGGAAGGCAGCATCACATTAGGCGACCAGCAATTTACGATCATCCTGGCCCCCGGCCATTCCCCCGGTTCCATCGGGCTTTACTGGCCCCAGCAAAAAGCCCTGTTTTGCGGCGACGTTGTTTTCGACCAAAGTGTCGGCCGCAGCGACTTTCCCGGCGGCAATGGCTCCCTGTTAAAAAAGAGCATTCTTGCGCTTTCTCAGCTGGATTGCGAGTTGCTTTTTCCGGGACACATGGGTATTGTAACCGGCAGGGAAAGAATCCAGAAAAATTATAATATCGTAATTCAAACCATTTTCCCCTATATTTAAATCAGCGGCTTTTACCGCTGGAGGATTATTACTAATGGCTAATGAGGCAAATAAAGTTATTTACTCCATGATCGGAGTAAGCAAAATATACGACAAGAGACCGGTGCTCAAAGACATATATTTATCTTACTTCTATGGGGCCAAAATCGGCGTACTGGGTTTAAACGGGTCGGGCAAAAGTTCTCTACTCAAGATACTGGCTGGCGTAGACAAGGATTTTCTTGGACAGGCCCTGCCTTCCGCAGGATATACCGTAGGCTACCTGGAACAGGAACCAAGGCTCGATGACACCAAGACAGTCAAGCAGATTGTCGAGGAAGGTGTGCAAAGCACTATCGATCTCATCGCCGAATATAATAAAATCAACGAACAGTTTTCCGAGCCTATGGACGACGATGCCATGGCCAAATTATGCGACAGGCAGGCTGCCGTACAAGAAAAGCTGGATAACCTTAATGCTTGGGATATCGATTCCCGGCTCGAAATGGCCATGGATGCCCTGCGCTGCCCGCCGGGTGATACACAAGTACAAATCCTTTCCGGTGGTGAAAAACGCCGCGTCGCTTTGTGCCGTCTGCTTTTGCAGAATCCCGACATTTTACTGCTCGACGAACCGACTAACCACCTGGATGCCGAATCTGTGGCCTGGCTGGAACATCATTTACAAAAATATGCGGGCACTGTCATCGCTGTAACCCATGATCGCTATTTTCTCGATAATGTCGCCGGCTGGATTCTGGAATTGGACCGTGGGCAGGGCATCCCCTGGCAGGGCAACTATTCCTCCTGGCTCGAACAAAAGCAAAACCGTCTGAAGAATGAAGAAAAAGTTGAGGGCGAAAGAGTTAAAACACTCGAACGGGAACTGGAATGGATCAAAATGTCGCCCAAGGGACGCCATGCCAAATCCAAAGCCCGCATTAATGCTTATGAGGAACTGCTGGGACAGAATCAGGAAAAAGAATCCAAAACACATGAGATTTTCATAGCTCCCGGCCCCCGCCTGGGTGATCTCGTCATTGAAGCACAAAATGTAAGCAAAGGATTCGGCAATAAATTACTGATGGATTGCATGTCCTTTAGCCTGCCGCCCGGGGGAATTGTCGGCGTTATCGGTCCCAACGGCGCCGGGAAAAGCACACTTTTCAAGATGATTACCAGTCAGGAAAAACCGGATTCAGGGACTTTTCGCATAGGCGATACGGTGAAACTGGCCTATGTGGATCAAAGCCGCGATGCTCTTGATCCTAATAAAACTATTTGGGAGATGATTTCCGACGGACAGGAAATTATCGCCATCGGCGCCCGACAGGTAAATTCCCGCGCTTATGTTTCCCGCTTTAATTTATCCGGTACCGATCAGCAAAAGAAAGTCGGCATGCTTTCCGGCGGGGAACGCAACCGCGTCCATCTGGCCAGAATGTTGAAAGAAAGCGCCAATGTTATCCTGCTCGACGAACCGACCAACGATCTGGACGTCAATACTCTGCGCGCACTGGAAGATGCTCTGGAGAATTTTGCCGGCTGCGCCGTGGTTATCAGCCATGATCGCTGGTTTTTAGATAGAATCTGCACGCATATTCTGGCCTTCGAAGGAGAAAGCAAAACCATCTGGTTTGACGGCAACTATTCGGAATACGAAGCAGACCGCAAGCTACGACTGGGAGCGGCAGCGAATCAGCCCCACCGGATCAAATATCGCCAGTTAACCAGAATCTAGCAACGGAAGGGCACGGGTTTCTGTCGCTGGTCACCGTCCCGGGGAGGTACAATATGAAAAAAAAGGCCTCGGCAATCTCATTTTTTGTTTTCATTATTTTCCCCATCCTTCTTCTTCAGGGTTGCTTTCAAGCTGCACAGGAAACTACTTTTGATTTGATAATTAAAGGTGGCCGAGTTTATGATGGAACAACCGCCAAACCGCGCATTATGGATATCGGCATTAAAGGCGACAAGATAGCTGCCATTGGCAGTTTCAGCGGGATTGCAGCAAAAACCATTAATGCCCAAGGATTAATAGTAACTCCCGGTTTTATTGATGTTCATTCCCATACAGACCTTATTCTTAAAGAAAAAGGCATGGGGCGGGTTATTGCTTACATCAAGCCGAGTCTCAATGGCAATCACAATTATCTTTACCAGGGTGTAACTTCAATTATCACCGGCAACAGCTCTAGAGGTTATGCCAATACCGCCAAATGGCTGGGCTGGGTTGATTCTCTCAAATTCGGCACCAACGTTTACCATCTTGCTCCCGTCACCGCAATTCGCGAGGAGATTTTCGGCATCAAAGCGCTAAAGCCCTTAGATGAAACGCAAAGAAATATTTTAAAGAAACGGCTCACCAAGGAAATGGAAAACGGCGCCATTGGCATTTCCTGCGACCTCTCTGCCAACCCGGATCAGATGTTGGCCCAGGATGAACTGGCCGATATCGCCAGCAGCATTAAACCTTACGGCGGCGTTATGGCCATCAACTTGCGCAGCAATTCCGGGAAGCAAGATGCAACAGGAAATTCCGCATTGGTCAGTTCATTGAAGGAAGTTGTGGAAATCGGCAGACTCTCGCAAACTCCGCTGCAAATTTCCAGTCTAAAATTGGCGGCACCAGAGAATAATTTCAGCTACGGCCAGATCATCTCGATTATTCGCAGTGCCCGCGAGGCCGGTATCGATATTACCGCCGACCAAACCCCTTACGATGCGGATGTTGACGTATTAACGCGTTTCCTGCCTGCCCAATACATTACCTCCAACAATAAAATTGCCAGAGAATACACAACTGCAGAAGGTAAAATTATCATCAACAAAGCCATTGATAAACTTTTTCAGAGCCAGGGGCCGGAAAAGTTTTTAATTATTTCTTATCCGGCAAACAAATCTTACGAAGGCAAAACTATCAGCCGTATTGCCACCTTTGAAGGCAAAGCCCCTGCTCAGTGTTATTCGGAAATGGTTATGGCCGAACAGGCGCCAATGGTAGCCCTGGAAGGTTACAGCGAACGGTTCGCTAAAACAATCATGCCCAGCCAACTCATCTTTACGGCATCAGAAGGAATATCTTATATTGAAGGCCGTCCACTACCCCATCCCGGTTACTGGGGAGCATTTGCCCACAAACTGCGTAAGTATGCGCTGGAAGATAAAATTGTTCCGCTGCAAGATGCCATCCGTTCCATGACCTCACTGCCGGCAGAAAAATTCAAACTGCGGGGCCGCGGACAAATTACCGTAGGTTTCTTTGCCGATATTGCGATTATTGACTTGAAAAAAATTAAGGATAAAGCCACTTTCGTGCAGCCGGAGCAATACGCCGCAGGTGTGGAGTATCTGGTGGTCAATGGTATTGTTTCCCTGGAAAAGGGAAACATAACCGGCAAAAAAGGCGGAAAGGCACAAAAAAGAATTTAGTAAAAGTGTGCCTACATAGACCTGCAACAAGTTAAGGAGGCAGAAAATGGTTTTTCAACGCTCATGGGACGGTAAATACGACAAACCGGATAATCTGGTAGAATTGTTTGAAAACGCGGTTAAGATATTTGCCGATAACAAGTTTCTAGGCACAAAAAATAAATCCGGCGTTTATGAATGGGTAGACTACAAGTATGTAGGTGAACGGATTAATGCCGCAAGGGCCGGGTTGGCCTTGCTAGGCGTGGAAAAGAATGACGCAGTGGGAATCATAGCCGCTAATAGGTTGGAATGGGTCGTTTGTGCTTTTGCTTCCTACGGCCGCGGAGCACACTTTGTTCCCATGTATGAAAAGGAACTCCATTCCGTCTGGACATACATTATTCGTGATGCCGCAATTAAAGTTCTTTTTGTCTCCACAAAAGAACTTTATGAAAGCCTGAAAAATCTTCCGCAGGAAATTTCTTCATTGAAGCATGTTATCCTTATTGAAGGAACAGGCGAAAACAGCCTGACGGCGCTGGAAAATCAAGGGAGGAATGAGCCGGTGCCCGCCATTCATCCTTCCTGTAACGACACTGCCGTTTTGATTTACACCAGCGGAACAACAGGCGATCCCAAGGGCGCGCTGCTTTCTCATGGAAACTGCACCAGTTGCAGCCGGGCAGGATGGCATCGTTTCCCGGAACTGCAGTCACATTCCGTTTCCTTCTGTCATCTGCCCTGGGCACACAGCTACGGTTTATCCGCTGAATTGAATAACTGGATTCAATTTGGCGGAGCAATCGCCTTCATGGATACACTCGATAAACTGGCGGAAGATATGTCCAAAGTGGAACCCACCTATTTGATTTCCGTTCCCCGGGTCTTTAATAAAATATATGAAAAAGTTATGACAACGGTTCAGGAAGAAGGCGGATTGAAGCTGATACTTTTCCGAGTGGCACTGGACGCAGCTCTGGCCAGACATCGAACTGGAAAATCAAGTTTAAAATATATGTTGCTCGATAAAATTGTTCTGAAAAAAATCCGCGCGAAGTTTGGCGGCAAGCTACAGGGAGCGCTAACCGCCAGCGCAAAAATGAATCCGGAAATCGCAGAGTTCTTTTTTGCCATCGGCATCCCGGTGTATGATTGCTACGGCATGACGGAAACAAGCCCGGCTGCAACCATGAGCCATTCCAGCTGTTACCGCCCGGGTTCAGTGGGCAAGGCCCTGGAAAACGTGGATATCGTTATTGACAAATCAAAAGTGGATGACGACAGCGGCGAAGGGGAAGTTATCATCTATGGCCCGAACGTCATGCAGGGTTATCATAACAAACCGGAGAAAACGGCGGAAATAATGACACCTGACGGTGGCATCCGCACCGGCGACAGAGGAAAGCTCGATGCGGACGGGTTCCTTTTTATTACGGGGCGCTTTAAAGAAGAATACAAATTGTCCAACGGCAAATATGTCTTCCCCGGTAATATTGAGGAAGACATAAAACTACTTCCTTATATTCTGAATGTCATGGTTTCCGGCGACGGGAAACCCTATAACATAGCGCTGATTGTCCCCAACATCCCGGCCCTGGAAAAACACATCAGGGCGATAAACCCCTCGATCGATCTCTCCGACATCTCGAGCAACAATGAAGTGAAAAATTTGATAACAATGGAAATCGCCAATCATCTGAAGAAAAAATACGGAGGCTATGAAATCCCGAAAAAGATAGTTTTCGTTAATGAAGATTTCACTGTCGATAATGGAATGCTCACTCAGACCATGAAACTCAAACGGCGCTTTGTCGTCCAACGGCACAATGATCTGATTGCCGGTCTGTATAGCGGTGAGGAATCAGAGTTGCCATAATTTATCTGGACGCCGCTTAAAGCATAAAGTTCGGCAACAAGGAAGAACCGGAGAGGTATAACTTGACGCCCGATAACCTGAAGGTCACGGTCAGCCAGGCATTGTAGATGCGTTGAACAAGCTGACACCGGCCCGTGTCTAGGAAGGCTTTGCCAAAAATGGCAGCCACAGAAAGCAAATTTGTTTGAGTTCTTTCAGCATACGAGAAAAAATGGACCCTCTACGGAACCACACATATTTTATCGCCAGTAGCTCGCCTGCTATTGTTGAGTTTTCCAGTGCTGCCACAGGAGACGCGCAGTCAGATTTGGAAAAAGCTGTAAAACTTTATTATGCGGTACGGGACAAAATTATCTATAACCCTTACTCGTTTTCTTTGGACAAAGAAAGTTTCCATGCCGATGTTATTCTCTCGAAGGGGAACGGCTGGTGTGTTCAAAAGGCTATCCTGCTGGCGGCCACCGGGCGCGCCGCCGGGATTCCTGCCCGGCTACGCTTTGCCAATGTTATCAACCATCTCGTCACCGAGCGGCTAAGGGACATTTTGAAAACAGACCTTTTCGTTTTCCATGGATTAACGGAATTTTATCTGGAAGGCCAATGGGTGAAGGCAACTCCGGCATTTAATCTTTCGCTTTGCGAAAAGTTCGGGGTGCTGCCGCTTGAGTTTGACGGAAAGAACGATTCCATTTTTCATCCATTCGATAAAAACGGCCGACGGCATATGGAATACGTTCATGACTACGGCCCCTTTGATGATTTTCCCTATGAACTGATGATAATGGAGGCGCGCAAATACTATCCTCATTTTTTCAGCGCTGAACTTCCGGAATTGCCTGCCGCCCCCGATGCCTTTGAGGTCGAGGCGACCAGAGAGATGGACAAGCTATGACGCAGAAACGCACCACCGGCAATTTGTCTGCAGTGCTTTCTTTTATATTTCATCCGGCTCCAGAGTGCTTTTGGATTTGGGGAGGAAATACACTTTAATAACTACCCTTTCTTTCATTTACAAAGTCACACTGGGCTTAATAACTGGGAATTCATGATAACCATCCGTCATCACTATAGCCCTTAGCGAATTAGATGTGCACTATGCACTGTCCATCCTTGGGGCAGAGGCCCCTATTAACAGTGTACCTAGAAAGTGTAATAATTCACTTTGTTGACAGCGGTCCCCATTTTCGCACCTTTAAAATCGAGCGTATAGCTCTCGCTGTTTTTCAGTGAAACGGTAGTCATTAGAGTCTTTCCACCGCCGGAGTCTTCCGTGGTCATTTCCATTACAAAACCGCCCACCGAAAGGGTATTATGCTTAGCGGCCATTTTAGCAGCTCGAAAAACACCCAAATCGTTAGACAAATTTATTTGATCAGTAATCCAAACTTCGCCGAAAATATTCTTAAATGAATAAGTATATTTTTTGCACATAAAGCCAGCTATTTGTTTGGTTTCGGTCGTTGGCACAATATCAAGTTTTTTTAATTCTTGTTCAGTTGGATATTTAAAGCCACCGGCATTATAAAGCGGTGCAGCACCTCGACCAGAACCAAAAATTTGAATTGCTACTTCATTCTTTTTATCCAACACTGTTTCTGTGTAGTTTCCTTTAGCATCTTCCATTTTTGTCACAAAATTGTCGCCAGTTGATTGGTAATAGGTTTTTAAATTCATTGTTCGCATCAATTCATTGTTCTTGGCGTAAAATTCAATTTTAAAGGTATTAGATTTATCGAAACTGTAACTATCGTCCCACTTTACACCAAAATTTAAGAAAGCCGATGCGGCGCCCGGTAAAATCGCATAAAACATCAAGACAGCAACAACCAAAATAATCCTGAGCTCTGCTTTTAACATATTCATTCCTCCTAAATTTTGCACGATTCTACCCCAATTAACAAAAAATGAAAATATAAAACGATGACAAAAAATCAGGAACTAATAGGGACAACCTCCCCATTATTTCCTAACAAAATCAGATTTTATTATTGATGTTAATTCAACAAGAAATTGACATTCAAGACAAACTTACCTATATTGCAAAGCGTCAACTGGCAGTGTCTTGTCAAAAACCAAACTTGAAGGAGATGGCTATAATGGCAGTTTAAGAAACCTTAACCGGCAAAAGAAAGAAGGGAGGGTGTGTGCTTATGGCAGATATTTATTCTCAGAAACCATGGCTTCGCAATTACGACAAGGAAGTTGGGCCGCAATTATCTTACGAGGACAAGACATTCGCGGAAATGTTCGCGGAAACTGTGAAGCGGTATCCTGATAAAACCGCATTGATTTATCTGGACACGAAGCTGACTTTCAAAGAAATTGACGCTCTTTCCAACAAACTAGCACAGTATCTGCTAAAATGCGGTCTCCAACCGAACGATGTCGTCGGTTTGCACATGCCAAACATACCCGCCCATTATCTTGGCGTAATCGCCGTACAGAAAGCCGGTTGCATCTCGACGGGCTTAAGCCCTCTGCTCACGCCGACTGAAATGGTGCACCAGTTGAACGATTCCGGCACGAAAATGATTATCACGGTAGACGTACTTTTCGATAAAATTGCTGAAGTGGCGGACAAGACATCCTTCGGTACAGTGGTTGTATCGGAGATAGCCGATTTTCTTCCCGGAATCAAAAAGGTGCTGGGAAAACTCCTAAAAAAAATACCCACAGGCAATGTTGTTCCTCTCAAAGGGAAGACTGTAATCAGGTTCGGCCAGGTGTTGAAGGACATGCCCGCCACTCCGGTAGCGGTAGCTCGTAAGATGAATGACCCGATATTCATGATGTATACGGGTGGAACAACCGGTCCGGCCAAAGGGGCGTTACTCACCCAAAAGAATTATATGTATAACCGGCTCCAGGTACTCACCTGGCTTGATATTCGTGCCGAACACATAGCGCTTTCAGCCTTTCCTCTCTTTCACATCGCGGGACTCGCCCTGGGCGGATTTACTATCACCAAGGGAACCACCCAAATCTGCGTACCCAATCCCCGGGACTCCCATTTTCTAATTGGTGTCATGAAGAAATATCGTCCCTCGTTCCTGGTCAACGTGCCAACAGTTTATTTTGAACTCATGAAGAAGCAGGAATTCAAACAACTGGATTTAAGTTCCACAAAGTGGTGCCTCAGCGCTGCCGCTCCCTTCCCGGCAGAAAGCATCAAAGAGCTCGAATCTACAATTGGCGAAGGAAACTTCATCGAGCTGTACGGCATGACTGAAACCTCTCCGGTTACCTGCTGCAATCCACGGTACGGTAAGAAAAAGGCCAGTTCCATCGGCATGCCTATGCCAGACACTGAATTCAAGCTCGTTGACCCGGAAACCGGCCAACTGGCAGAGCCAGGTCAACCGGGAGAGATATTAATACGCGGGCCACAAGTCATGAATGGCTATTTCAACAAACCGGAAGAAACGGCAAACTCCCTCCGGGACGGATGGCTGCACACCGGCGACGTTGCCCGCATGGACGAAGATGGTTATTTCTACATTGTAGACAGGCTAAAGGATATGGTCATCGTTTCCGGATTTAAGGTCTTCACAAAAGAGTTGGATGATGTCCTGTCCAAGCACCCGGACATTCAGTTAGCGGCATCAGTGGGCATATCCGATCCGGAACGCCCCGGTTCGGAACGAGTTGCCTGCGCCATCGTCCTCAGACCCGGCATAGAAAAAAGCGAAGCGGAAAAAGAAAAAATCCGAGCTTTCCTCAAGGAAAATATCGCGCCTTATAAGGTCCCGAAGGTTATCGAGTTCATGGACGAACTACCAACAAGCGGCGTTGGTAAAATCCTGAAGCGCGAAATCAAAAAAATGATGAGCGGCAAGATATGACCAAGGATTATTAGAGCATCCCCCGGCTGCGGCGCGCTTGATGCCTGAACGACAGGAAGCGCGCCGCAGCATTTTTATGAACAGAAAAACCGCTGGTCTTAAGCTATGCCAGTCATAAATTTCTGAAGACTACTTGAAGAACACCCGGCAATCGACTGCGGAAACACCCTTTCCCGCCTCATGGACGATCAGGGGATTCAGATCGATCTCTCCAATGTAGGGCACTTGGGCCAGGAGATGCGACACACGACAGATAATATCTGCCAGAGCATCCATGTCTGCCGGCATCTTCCCTCTGGCCCCCTGAAGCACGGGGTAGGACTTCAGCTGTCTTAGCATATCCATGGCCACATCTTTTGTCACTGGGGCCAAGCGAATAGCGGTGTCCTTGAATATTTCGAGGAAGATGCCCCCCAGTCCGGCAATCACTATGGGACCGAAGACAGGGTCCTGACGGCCGCCGACAAAGCATTCGACACCTTCCGCAGCCATCTCCTGCACGAGGAAACCGTCGATGGAAGGCCGGGGCGTAAAGCTTTCAAAAATATTGGTCATGTCAGCAATCGTTTCGGCAAGTAACTCATTATTCCCTATCTTTAGCCGGACGCCGCCGATATCTGATTTATGAGATGCATCACGGGAGAGCAGCTTTACAGCAACGGGAAACTTCAGGTAAAGGTCTTTTGCCTCACCTGACAATTTCACGGTAGCACTGGCAACACCTTTGATTCCGGCGGCTGCGGCAATGGTCAGCGCTTCATGAGTTAAGGGAATACGCTCCTCCTCCCGGCAGCGTTCCCTGATCGCAGCGATCATTCCTGCATCAACCGAATGTGGTATGCTGTCGACTCCCTTATCACGTAACGCTTTCTCCTCATAATAAGTGGCCGACACATGTAGAGCCTTGGCCGCCATCAGGGGGCTCGTGAAGACGGGATACCCCTGGTTCTTAGAGATATCCAGAAGTTCCCGGGCGTCAGTGATCAGGGCGATCGCGACTGGTTTTTGATACTGCTTTACCAGCCTGCCGACATTCCCCAGGAAGGTGCGGGACATCTCAGCCTCGTAACTGGATGTATAGATGTGGTTGAAGAGGATGCCGTCCACATCGGGGAGTTTCATGGACTCCTCCAGAATCTTCGTAAAGATGGTATAATCGAAGATCTCACCGAGATCGAGGGGATTCTGGTGGGAAATAACCCGGGTATGGTAGATGGTCTTCAAGGTTTCAACGAATTCCACCGGGAAATCGACCAGAGTGAAGCCGAACTTGGCGCAGGCATCAGCTGTCAGAACGGCATGGCCGCCGGACCGGGAGAGGACTGCAACCCGCCGGCTTTTCATCAGGGGAAGACGAATTATCTTGACGGCATTGATAAAATCGATGTCATCATCTGCGCGGATGATCGCGGCCTGGCGGAAACAGCCATCCACCAAGTCATCACCGGCGGAAAGGGCTGTGGTGTGCGACTGGGCAATTTTGGAGCTCAGGTCGCAGCGGTTGGATTTTTGAACGATCAATGGCTTGCCGGAACGGACAGCCACATCGAAGAATTCCCTGCCCCGCTTGAATCCTTCAAGATACATGGCAATGACATCCGTATTTCCGTCATTGATGAGGTATTCGAGAATATCCACTTCGTCCGTCTGGAGCTTGTTGCCGACGGAGGCGAATTTGCCGGGGACAATGGCATTATCGCCGAATTCTTGCAGATATGCCCCCCCAACCCCGCCGCTCTGGGCAATAACGGCGACCCGGCCGCCTTGCGGCGTTTCCGGGATGAACCCGAAGGGCATCATCATCTTGATGTCAAAATTAATCGTTCCGACGCAGTTTGGACCGATGAATCTGATTCCGTACCGATCGGCAATTTTCAGGACCTTATCCTCGAGGGCCTGCTTTCCTTCGGAATACTCGCTGAAGCCGCCCGCTTCGATGACAACATGGGTAATACCTTTTTTCCCGCAGGCTTCCATAAAGTCTGGCACCGTTACCGCCGGAGAGATGATGATTGCCACATCGGGTATCTCCGGGATTTTGTCGACGCTGTTAAAGACAGGAACACCAGCGATATCTCCTTCTTCACGTCCCACTCCGTAAAGGTTTCCTGCAAATTCATGATTTTTGTTATTCAATAAAATAATCTGCCCCAGATTCATCTTCGTCACCGAGGCACCTATGACTACCAAACTGCGCGGATAAAAGAACTTTTCCATACTGCTCATGCTATACCGTAAACTCCTTTTTTCTTGCCAGGAAGGCATCAAACCATTCCTGTCTATTTTTATAAACGCTCCTGCATATCGAAACACGAGGAAAATGTAATCTGTCTTTATCTTGAGCTTGCCCGAAAACGAACCATAACAACTTTGAACAGCGCTGTCCCGATGACAAGCATCGGCCAACAACTGTATCCATGCGGCATTTATTCCGGTATCTCTATAAAGTACTGCATCAAGTACGGCGGCTGAAAAATCGACTTAATGATCGGTCAGCGAAAGCTTCAGAATAGCCTGTAGAGACTCCGGCATTGCTTCAATTAGAGGGCATTCCCCTGGAAACCTGACCTGATAAGAACCAGCTTTTTACGGAAGGGACTATAGGAAAGACGTCCTCGTATGTCAATGATAAACATTAGCGCTCTGGAGTAGAATAAAATATTTTTTAAATAATAGTTGCAACATGGAAGTAATTATGTTCAAAGATGTGCAAATTTGATGAATTGGGGGATTGTCTGTGTCGGATATCAAAATGACTCGCCCGGAGCTCGATGGGCTGCTTTTTAATGCTCTTACGGCCATTTATGCTTTTGAAAGGGACAAGGTTAAACGCTTTGAGCTGTCTTACGGGCAGATTTATCTCCTGCAGCTATTACGGAGGCAGTCGCCATCGAGAATGAGCGAAATTGCTTACCGGATGGGGATGCCGATCAGCACAACGACCCGTATTGTAGCAAGAATGGAAAGAATGCAACTGCTGGAAAGGGTAACCGATGAGACAGACCGCAGAGCTATTCTCGTCTCCTTGACTGATTACGGCGAAAAGACTGTCCGGGCAGTGGAAGATCACTCGTTCGGCGTCCTTTCCGCAAACCTCAAAGACTTTTCCGAAGATGAGCTTGATGCGTTTATTACAACCGCGCAATGTCTGGACAGGATTCTCGGCACGCGGCCTAAAAAAAGTAAGGATAGCAAATTCAAGTAAATGATTCAGGAGGGAAAGAATGAAGGATTTAAAAGGTAAGTTTGCCCTTGTGACCGGGGCGGCGATGGGCATGGGCAGGAGTCTGTCAGAAGATCTCCTCAGGGAAGGATGCAGTGTGATTCTCGTCGATGTGAACGAAGCGGAGCTTTCCAAAACAAAGAAGGAACTGGCAAAAATCGGGAAATGCTCGCATTACGTGTGCGATATTTCCGATAGAAAGGCAGTCTATGAACTGGCAGATAAAGTGGAAAAGGAAGTAGGCCCGGTCGATATCCTGGTAAACAACGCCGGCATCGTCAGAGCGCAGGAACTTCTCGATCTCCCTGATGACGCCATTGAAAAAACAATTAACATCAATCTTACCGCTCAGTTCTGGACATGCAAGGCTTTTCTGCCGGGCATGGTGGCGCGCAAGTCGGGTCATATCGTAAATTTCGCGTCGGCGGGCGGCATATTGGCAATACCTAACCTTACTGCCTATTGCGCCAGCAAGTTCGGCGTGATTGGTTTCTCGGATGCCCTCCGGCAGGAAATGAAAAAGCACAAATCGAATGTCGGTGTCACTTATGTGTGCCCGAATACTGTTAATACCGGCATGTTCGACGGGTCAAAAATGGTCGCCGGCACGAAGATGCTCGCCGCCTCCGACGTGACCAAAAAGGTGATCAAGGCGATCAAAAACAACACAGCCATGGTTGCGGTGCCGAGTTTTCCCGTTAAAATACTGACGCCACTCACGAAGGTTCTCTTCTCGATTAATGCAATGGACTGGTTAAATAAAACCATGGGTATGGCCACATGCAACGACTCATGGAAAGGAAGAAATTGTAAATAACATATTGGAGGAAATCTCATGAAAGCATTGAAAATAGTTCTTGTTGTTATAGCCGTTCTGGTCGTTGCCCAGCTTGCCCTTACCGGAATCAACATTTTACAAAAGGGAGGAAAGTACGACGAAAGGAGCATGGAAAAGATACTGGGCGTTCCACCGGAAAAAGCGACCATCAATGACATCAAGAAGCTGAGCAAGGCCGAAGTCTTCCAGCTCTATTATGCCGCTTCCGCTCCTTCTTTCCAGGATTTTAACGGTGAATACACCGCAGCGACGGTGGATGTAGGGATCATGGCAACGAGCGCAGGGTATTATACCCATCACTTTTTCGGCCCGGGAAAATGGGAGGGCAAGGCCTTCTATCCTTTTGAAAAGAACAAAGGCTATGGGTATAACATCTTCAAGGACGCGACCGGCAAGATTTACCGGACCCGCAAAATGGATACCCAGATCGGACTATCGGACCACGACGGAAAGCCCGCCTTTAAACTCAATTACGGCGCCTACAATTCAGGCACGGTTAATTCCATGCGGGACGAACTCCGTAAGATCAACGACAACCTGTTTATTGGACTCGGGTATATGGCACTAGGCGGAGGGAAGATCAATCCAGCTCCCTTCCTTGTCATTGGCCCCGCCACAAAATGGATGGGAACTGATAAGGAATAGCGGTTTTTCGGAAAGTCAATCACGATGTCACTTGTGGCAGAGGGATCGCGTCACTCTTACCCGCGGTGCGTGCTCCTTCTCTAAATAATCACGGGGCGGGATTTCTTTCAGGGATTAAGCAATGTCCCGCCCCGCCAAAAATGGCATATGATTAACGACTTCTGCTTTATCGTTTTAAAGTACGTTTATCACTTTCCTTAATTGTTTTATTTTTAAAAGTGACTATTGTTTCTAAAAATATTATCCAAACAAGAATGATCGCTCACCAATTGAACCATATTCTGAATTAGCACTCGAACTTCTTTTTCATCCAGGCCGAAACAACATCTTCATGTTGACGGGCAAATTTCTGATTTAATAGTATCTCCTCATCAATCAATTCCAGCGAGGCATACCAGGGAGGGACGAGAATCTTTAAATCTTCTGGAAGTAAAACATCGTAAAAAAGCAAGACATCAAAATGCATTTTGCCCGGAGCTATTACAGGTTCATAGAAGAATGTCTGTACGGAAAGATGCGAATAAGTTAGTTCTTTGGGAAGAAGCAGAATTTCTTCTCCAATGCGCCGCGCGGCTTCAAGCGGATCTTCACCAAATTTCAGATGGCTGGCAGGTATGGTCAACCCATACTGGTTGTTTTCAATACGTCTCATGTCCATCCCTGTATGTTTTTCCCAGGCCGAATGTTTTTGATATTTCCCAAGAATAATTTTGCCTTTCTGGTTTGCAAAGAGAAAAACACAAAGACAGATTCCGCCTGCAGGAACACTTGTAAAACCTTTAGGTGGAGCAAACGGAGCCAACCACAAAAAATACTCGTTATGATTTTCATTTTCGAAAGAACAATCCATATAATCACCTCTCTAGTAAAAGATCAGAATAAATATAATGAATTAAGACATAGTTTATCAGATATTTTATTACGCTGAAACAAAATGTTTCTTTTGCGGGCGCTTTCTAAACATTGGCAAATTGGCCAGTTTATTTTTTACAATCTGGATGATCTCAGAAAAACTTTTTAATAAAAAATTATTCATGCTATTAGTGGTCGGAAATGTACTTTCCGTAAAAAGAGAAAGACCGACCATCATGACGAAACGCCTATTGCCCTCGCTGCTGGGGAACTTCCTCGCCTTCTGGAGACCTTCTCTGGGGCGGCGGCTGACCATATCTTTTACAATCTTTGGCCTGGTCATCGGTTATTTTGTCTTTATATTCCTCGCGATCTCCGGGACCAATGCCTTTATAAGACTGGCTTCAGATACTGCCAGGACATACATCTCATCCATTTCCGATGGCGGCAAGAGTGATAAAGGCGACGAACTCCTCCGGCTGCTGGAACGGCGTGGAACAGATATCGCGAACTCCGCCCTAGTCCTGCACGGCATCTTTCCCCAGCTGAAGTTTGATCTATATTTTCAGGACAAAGGCCAGTGGCAGCAAATGTATCTGGATGACCAGGGAGTAATCCAATCACATCGCATCGACAATGCCGCATTAGCCACTGAGTTAAAAAATGTGAGGAACGAAAGAATCATGTCGTCTTTTCCTTTTTTTTACGGGGCACAGGATAAGGTCAATGTCAAAATCAACATCACCGGGAAGGATGACCGCCACAGGTACATTCTCGCCTTCGATATCCACCGGCAGGGCATAATTGCAGTCATCCAAAAAAACTTCTATAAGAGTATTATTTTCTTTCTTGTCCTGCTGACGATTTCACATACCCTGGGCCATCTCTTCAGTATCCGGCTCGCCAGACCGATTGAACAACTTGCTCATGAGGCTATGACAATTGCTACCGGCCAATATAAGCATCGATTTACAACAGGCCGCAAAGACGAGATCGGGATGCTGGCAGAAGCATTGAATAACATGGCATCCAGAATTATTGACGGGACGAGAGAGCGAGAAAACATTCTGATCGGAATCCTGATCGCCCTCACCCGAACGATTGACGCCAAGTCGCCCTGGACGGCAGGTCACAGTGAGCGCGTCACCCGGTTTGCCGAGGCTATCGGCCGAGGTCTTCGCCTGAATGATGACCAGATGCGCGTGCTCAGCATCTCCGCCATCCTCCACGATATCGGCAAAATAGCTGTCCCAGAACAGATCCTTGACAAACCCGCAAAACTCACCGACGAGGAATTTGATATCGTCAGGAAGCATCCGCGCGCCGGCGCCGATATCATTTCCTCGATTCCTTCCTATGATCCGATCCTTGCCGGAATAATCCATCACCACGAACGCTGGGATGGCACGGGATACCCGGATGGTCTCAAAGGAGAGAACATCCCGCTCTTTGCCAGGATTATCTGCCTTGCGGATGTTTACGACGCACTGACAGCAGACAGACCTTACCGTAGCGCCTGGAGCTCGAATCAGACAATACAGTTTTTGGAAGCACAAAAGGCCAAGATGTTCGATCCCACATTAGTCGATGTTTTCAAAGCAATCGTCAACGACATAGACGGACGATCAGCCTGATCGGCATTTAATTGTTTTCCCACCTATCTGCTATTTCGTGCGTTAAAAAACAATGCCTTGTCTTATCAATCCAGCAGGCCGGTTTTAAAATTCGGCAATTTCTTTCATCGTGCAACCAGTCTCCAGCAGCACTTCCCGCTTTTGCGTACTTGCGGAAACTCTGGCGAAGCAATACTGCCGACAGGCTGCGGAATACTGAACGGTATGGAGTATCTTTCAGGTTATTCTACCTTCAGTATCACCGCTTCCCCTTGAGCGAGACCGCCGCATATGGAAGCTACGCCGTAACCGCCGCCCCGCCGTTTCAATTCGTAAGCCAGATGCATGGTTATCCTGGCTGCGCTCGCTCCGACAGGATGCCCGATAGCAATGGCCCCGCCATTGACATTGGTTCTCTCCTGGAGTGTTTTCCATCTTTTTTCATCATTACCGGCAAGGATCTTTGTCGATACCAGAGGCATGGCGGCAAAGGCTTCATTAATCTCGATGATGTCCATTTGATCAATAGTCATGCCCACGCGTTTCAGCGCCTGTGCAATAGTCAGTGCCGGGATGACAGCGATATCGCGCGGTTTGGTAGCCGTGCCAATAGATGTCAATATTGTGGCTAGGGGCTTCAATCCCTTTTCTTCCGCCTGTTTGCGTGTCATATAGAGGATGGCGCTGGCGCCGGCACTGATGGGAGGTGCATTGCCCGCGGTAACCGTGGGGCTGCCATAGATGGTTTTGAGCTTAGCCAGGGCTTCCAGAGTTGTCTTGCGGGGTGATTCATCACGTTCGATCACGATCGGATCACCTTTCTTTTGAGCTATAATAACCGACATTAGCTCTTCGCCGATTTTCAATTTTCCTTCGGCGAAGGCCTTTGCATAACGCTCCTGCGTCAGTACTGCCCATTGATCCTGCATCTCCCGCGAAATACCATACTCCAAGGCTACTTCTCCGGCATCCACGGCAACCGGGGAAAATCCTTTGGCCGAGTAGCCAAGCTCAAAGAGGCCGTCGATTAGCTTGATATGACCAAGTCGCACGCCTTTTCTCAGCCCCGGTGCCAGATGCGGCGTTCGTGGCATGTTTTCGGAACCAACGGCCATACAGCAGGTCGCATCTCCCGCTTTGATGGCCCGGTAGCCCATACGAAGCGCTGTCAGAGATGAGCAGCAGGCCCGATCCAGAGTCACGGAAATATTTTCCGGCGGGAATCCGGCCAGCAGGGAAGCCTGACGTGCGGGGATATCCGTCTCCAGGGCCATTTCCGCCATAACACAGCTGCCATAGTTTATTTCGTCCACTTCCTCCGGTTTCACGCCAACCCGGCTAATGACTTCCTTCATCACCATTACCGCAAGGTCGATACTGGCAATATCAGCCATGGCCGAATCGAACTTGCTGAAAGGAGTTCTCACTGCACTGACAATTACGATATCATCCTGTTTGCCCACTTTTTTATATCTCCTTTTCTGTCGATCATAATTATTTTATTATTTCGCGGCCATGCGGATTGCTCCATCGAGCCTGATGACCTCTCCGTTCAACATTCTGTTCTCAATGATATGCAAGACGAGCTGGGCATACTCTTCGGGGTAACCTAACCGCCGGGGGAAGGGAACCATATTACCCAAGGATTCCAGAGCCGCTGCCGGAAGGCTTTGCAGTAACGGGGTATTGAATAAGCCGGGGGCAATGGTCATGACCCGAATCCCATAATCAGCGCATTCCCGGGCAATCGGCAGGGTCATCCCTACGACACCGCCCTTGGAGGCGCTATAATCCGCCTGACCGGTCTGGCCGTCGAAAGCAGCTACGGAAGCGGTATTAATAATTACACCTTTTTCACCGTCGACCTGGGGCTCGTTTTTAACCATCTGTTCTACGGCCAATCGAATCACATTAAATGTACCGACCAGATTTATCTGGATCGTCCTATTGAAGGACGCCAAAGGCATGGGCCCCTTCTTGGACAATACTTTCATGGGTGCGCTGCCGCCCGCACAGTTGATTGCTATATGGATTGCGCCAAAGGCATCCATAGTTTTTTTAATGGCAGCCTGGACACCGGCATCATCGGAAACGTCTGTGTGGGCAAAAATAACGTCTTTCCCCAACTCGGCAGCAAATTTTTCCCCTCTTTCTGCCGCAAAATCAAAAATGGCGACCTTCGCTCCCAGTTTATGCAAAGCCAGGACACAGGCTTCTCCCAGACCCGATGCCCCTCCGGTGACAACAGCTACACTATTTTTTACTAACATTTTCCTTCTCCTTTCTTTTTATCATGCATGTTCACTACTTTCCCCTTTTCTGCAGAATATCCGAGATAACCGTTTCCCGGAGTTTCTTCTTGTTGAATTTGCCCACGCTGGTTTTGGGAATTTCCGCCAGAAAAACGATTTCGTCGGGAATCCACCATTTGGCGACTTTATCTTTCAGATAATCCTGTATCTCCTCTTTGGTAATTGTCTGCGCCGCATCCGGCTTCGGCACAATGCAGGCCAGAGGCCGCTCCAGCCATTTATCATCCGGCAGGGCGATTACCGCCGCCTCCATCACCTTGTGAAATCCCATGATGGCGTTTTCCAGATCGATGGAAGAAATCCACTCCCCGGCGCTCTTAATAAGGTCCTTCGTCCGGTCAACAAGGGAAACATAACCTTCCTTGCTCATTATTCCGATATCTCCCGTATGAAACCAGCCATCCCGGAACGAAATGGCGCTTTGCTTGGGATCTTTGTAGTATTCGGAGGCAATCCACGGCCCGCGCACGAGAACCTCTCCCATTTCCTTGCCATCCATTCGTGCCTCTTTCCCCGTTTCCATGTTGATCAGCTTAACATCGAGTCCCGCTACGGGCATGCCCGCTGTGGTCCGGATATCAATTTTTTCATCAACACTCATTGTTTCCATATAGCTTTTAGGAACGGACACGGTGACGAGAGGAGATGTTTCCGTCGAGCCGTAACCCTGTGCTATAATTACACCATATTTTTTTTCGAATGATTCGATGAGATGCCGGGGCATGGCCGAGCCGCCGGAGAACAGCTGCCGGATGGAAGAAAAGTCATGCTCACCGCCATTTTCCAGATAATTATGGAGCATTATCCAGATAGTCGGCACACCGAAGGAGAGGGCTACCTTCTCTTCGGCGATAATACGGCACAGCGACCCCATGTCCAGAATTTGCCGCCCCGGCAGCACCTGTTTCATCCCGCGCATAGTGCAGGCAAAGGGGACTCCCCAGGCGTTGGCATGAAACATCGGAACGATATGCAGGGCACAGTCTTTTTCCTGAACACCAAGAGCGACGCTGGAGGCAAAAGAGTGAAGTACAAGGCCGCGATGGCTGTAAACAACACCTTTGGGATCGCCAGTTGTTGCCGAAGTGTAACAGATGAGGCAGGGTTCATTTTCATCCCGATCCACCGGGAACTCATATGCTTCCGGACATTCTTTAATCAGATCGTCATAAAGGACGACAGGAGAGAGAGTGGTCGCCGGCATTACACCGGATTGGGACAGGATGACATATTTCTCAACTGTCTTGAGTTGGTCTTTAATCGGCTCAATGAGGAAGTAAACATCTTCGTCAATGAAAAGAATCCGGTCTTCGGCGTGATTAATGATGTAAACCAGATGCTCTGCGGAAAGACGGATGTTGAGTGTGTGCAGAACAGCACCCATGCAGGGCACGCCAAAGTAAAGCTCCAAGTGGCGATGATTGTTCAGGGAAAATGAAGCAACCCTGTCACCCTTTTTGATGCCCAGAGAGCGCAGAGCTCCTGCCAGTTGGCTTGTGCGCTTGTACCAGTCGGCATAAGTATAGCGGAAAGTGCCGTTACCGTAAACGGAAACGATCTCCTTTCCCGGATAATATTTGGCCGCATGCTGCATGAAATTGGTCAGTAACAAAGGATAATTCATCATGGTGTAATCCTCCCTGCGCTAATTATTTCCAGTGCCCGCTGTTCTGATAATGGTTATACTTATAATCCCATAAACTTTGCCGCCACTCCCTTCATGATTTCATTTGTTCCGGCAAAAATCCGCGTTACACGGATGTCCCGCCAGGCGCGGGCTATGGGATACTCCTCGCAATATCCGTATCCGCCGTGAAGTTGGAGGCACCGGTCGGCAACACGGTTGGCCATGTCTGTA
>CAIVQG010000039.1 GCA_903907985.1 uncultured delta proteobacterium | reverse complement strand
GGATGTGCGGAATTGAATGCTTTCGAGTTTATCGAGGACGTCAACAACCGTCGTCGCGCCGGATTTGCTGATTTCTTCAGCCGTAATCACGGTAACATTAGCGGGAGTTTTGCGGGTTTCCTGCCTGTCGCGCGTGGCGGTGACCACGACCTCGCCCATTTTGACAGGTTGATCCTCTTTAGGGTTTTGAGCATGTGCTTGTGAAACGAAAACAAAAGACAACAACAGAATAAAAAACAGGAACTTCTTCATGGTTCTTCTCCTTTCCCCCACGGGATTAAAGTAAGTTGAACCGCCATAAAGTTTCCTGGCTTGCGGCATCCTAATCTCCACGCCTTCCCGATGCAGGCATCAGTGGCTAATATCTTTAAAGTGAAAAGATATAAATGTGGATTTCGTTCCGCTTACAGTTGCGGGGCAGCGCCGGAATTTAACCGGCTTCCTCTCTTGGCAGCTCTCTTCAGGTGAGCAATGTCATTCTGGGCAATCCGCTATGCGGATTTTTATCTACCAGAGCATCAACATCGTACACCTCTTTTATGTTGGCCGCAGTAATAACTTCTGCGGGGTTTCCTATAGCATAATTTTTCCCACTGTAAAGCAAAATTATCCGGTCGGCATGTTGACTGGCTAAATTAATGTCATGGGTGACAAAAACAACCGTGAGCTTTTGTGCTTTATTTAATTGCCGCAGCAAAGAAAGAAATTGAGCCTGATGTTTCAAGTCCAAAAAAACAGTGCTTTCATCAAGCAGGAGAATTTTTGGTTCTTGGGCAAGGGCGCGGGCAATCAGGACACGCTGGCGCTCCCCGGCGCTCAGTTGGTCATATCTGCAGGCGGCAAAAGCAAGAGTGTCCGTTTTCTCCATAGCTTCATGGGCTATACGATAATCTTTTTTGTCTTCAAAGGAATAATTACCCAAATGCGGAAACCGACCCATCAGGACAATTTCTTCAGCATAAAAAGGAAAGATAGAGAGATTTTCCTGCGGAACAACGGCAATAGCTTTTGCCAGTTCCCGGCGTGACCATTGGCTTGTATCTTTATTGTCAATCAGCAGCTGGCCGCTGACCGGAGAAAGGATGCCGTTAATAATTTTCAGGAGTGTGGTTTTGCCGGAACCATTCGGCCCGATTATCGCTACAACCTGAGCTTCATCAATGGCAAAAGAAAAATCATCCAGAATCAGCCTTCCGGTGTAACTAAAAGTGATGTTCCGGCCGCATATTAAGGACATGACTAATTCCCCTTCCTTTTCAGGAGAAAAATAAAATAGGGCGCACCGCAAAGAGCCGTGATCACGCCTACCGGTAATTCCGCCGGAGCCAGAACCACTCGGGCCACCGTATCGGCGACAACTAAAAAGGAAGCACCGAAGAGAACGGAGGCAGGCATAAGCAGACGATGATCGGAACCGAAGACCAGACGCATCATGTGCGGCACCATGATTCCGACAAAACCGATTATTCCGGCAAACGATACGGCAACGGCCGTGATTAGCGATGTGACAATTAATATCCACTGCCTGGTTCTTTCCACATGGACGCCTAATTGCAAGGCAGTTTCTTCACCGTGGGCAATCAGATTCAATTTAAGCGCCTGCCGGTATAGCAAAACAAACCCGATGAAAAGGACGCCGGCAGCCACACCGATTTCTTTAATTGATGCCCGGGAAAGATCGCCCATCAGCCAGAAGGTGATGCTATGCAGCTCCATGCTGTTGGCGATGGAAAGAAAAAAGAGGATGGCGGCGGAAAAAAAAGCATTAACCACCACACCGGACAACAAGAGCGAATTGTCCAGCAGCGCCCCCCTGCTTCCACCGGAGACGATAAAGACCAGGAATACTGTGAATAGCGCTCCCAGAAAAGCCAGCATCGGCACACCAAGATAAAATGAACCGGCGCCGATAAGAATGCCGATAATCGCGCCCAGCGCGGAGCCTCCGGAGATACCTAAGACATAAGGGTCGGCCAGCGGATTGCGCAGCAGTGCTTGGAAAACAACACCGCCCAGCGAGAGGGAAGCACCGATGATACCGGCAAAGATAATACGCGGCAGGCGCACCGAAAAGATAATCAGATTTTCCTGAGAGGACAAAGAATTTCCGCCGGTGAAGGCATCCGATAAAGACAGCAATACCCTTCCCAGGCCAATGGGGACACTGCCGATGGCCAGAGAAATAATGCTCAGCACTAAAAATATAGCCAGCATCAAAGCGCTGATTTGCAGAACTCGGGATAAGGTTACACGGCGATAAATACGGTTTATTCTCCTTTTTTGCATTCCTATTACCAATTTACCGGAAAAATGCCAACAGGTAATAATTATTTCTATGAAATTATTGATTTATCATAATGATACATCCTGATTATTTTACAGGCGCAATTCCTCTTGACTCTCGAATATTTCCAAGGCAAAACTATCGGGCAACGTCTTAATTGACGTCGCCAAATTAAAAAGCAGGGGAGGATGTCCTATGGATGAAATGCTGGCAATGGGGAGACAGGTTTTAGCCATGCAGCCCTTCAGTGTGCTCATTGGTGCCCAACTGACCGCCTTTTCCGCAGGCCACACGGAATTAAAAATTCCGATCAGGCAGGAGCTCAGGCAACAGCATGGATTCGTTCATGGCGGAGTCATCAGCTATGCCGCCGACAACGCCCTTACTTATGTCGGGGGCAGTGTTCTGGGACCAGCTGTGGTGACATCGGAATTCAAGATCAACTATCTGCGGCCGGGCTTGGGTGATTTTATTGTTGCCCGTGCTTCCGTTATCTATGCCGGGAAGAATCAGGCCGTCTGCCGTTGCGACATCTATGCCGTGAGCGAGGGTAAAGAGAGCCTGTGCGCAACAGCACAAGGGACGATTTCAACAATCGGTCAATCACAGAAACCGAAGGCGTGAGAAGAAAATATTTGAATCGCGCTCTTCTAAAAACGCTTTTCCGGGAGGTCTTATGGAAACACGCCGTAGCTTCATAAAGAAAAGTGTCATTATCAGTGCTGCCCTTTGTCTGCCCGTCGCCGTGACGCGGGAAAGCCAGGCGGCTTATCCCGATTTAAAAACACGCAACCCGAAAAAGGCGCTGGTGTTATGGTATAGTCAGACAGGTCAGACACGCCGGTATGCCCGGCTTATCGGCTGTATCCTGCAAGGCAGGGGCTTGGTGGTTGATGTGCGCGATATGCAGGAGTTCGATAAAAGCGGAATGGCGAATTATGATCTCATCGTTGTCGGTACGCCGACTTTTTATTATGACACGCCCGCTAATGTTGCCGATTGGCTGAAAACAATTCCGGCAATTCCGGTGACACCGGTTGCCGCCTTTGTTTCCTTTGGCGGCCCGGAAGGCAATCAGCATAACGCGTCAACTCACGTTCTCAAACTTCTGGTGGAAAAAGGCGGAATCCCGGTGGGCAGGGATGCCTTTCGGAATATTCCTTCTTATCCAACACCCAAATGGAACAATCCCCAGCAGATTTCCGGGCAGCATCTACCCGATGCGGCCACGTATGATCAGGTACGCCGCTTTGCAGCAACCTTTATGGAAAAAATCGCCCGTAATGAGCCAATTTTCGTCGGATATGAAATGGCGCTGCGGGAAGGTTTGCGGGTGTTGCCCCTGGTCTGGCTCAACAAGAAGGCTATCAGCAAGCATACGGTTGATGCTGCCAGATGTATCGGCTGTCAAACCTGTGTAAGAAAATGTCCCACGAAAGCAATTAATCCTTCCCGGCAAACGGTTGACCGGGAAAAGTGCCTGGCCTGTTTCGGCTGCCTGAATAATTGCCCGGCTTCTGCCGTGGTTATGGAATACCGGGGTGAGCGTTTGTATGGCTTTCCAGAATATCTGCGGCGCAACAAAATTGTCATCCTGGAGCCGCCGGAGTTAAAAACATGCAGCTTGTGATTGGTTTGCGCTGACGAAAAAATCAGCCGGAGCGCGATACATGCGCTTGAATGAAAAACGCAACAAGCTTATTCGCGGTCGGCTGGCTGCTGGTGTTAGCAATGCTTTATTTCAATTCTTCTAAGTATTTTCTTAAAAGATATCCGCGCTTAACTCGCGCTGTGCGACTTGCAGTCCCAGAGTAAATATATTTGTAGAAGGCTGCAAAATCATCATTATCGACATCATTAGATTTTTTCAATAAAATATCATTTTCTAATTTATCTAACTGCCTTTTCAATTGTTTGCGCTCTGGTAAAAGGCCGTTCCTTCTTTTAAATTGGATTAGCTCGACAATCAATGTAAAAACAGTTGATTTTCTTAACCATAAGGAATCACCGCTCAAATTTGTGTCCACTATCAATTGAACCACATCTGTTATTTCATTAGATATTTGATTCTTATTGGGATAATCTTCATCATACTTAATAATATAATTCTCGACTTCTTTTGTTGAATTAAAGTAGCCACCTTCTTCAATAGTGCTCATTATTATTAGCATATACTCCCAATCTAGCATACGGGTGTATTCTGACTCGCTTAATATTTCTAGTTCGACAAATCTCGAAGTTTTCATTATATCTTTTGCTGTCGAAATAAACTCACCTTCATAAAGTGCATTTTGTATCTCTATTGCATTTAATGCATACTGAACTGAATTAATACGCTTGAATATTTCTATGACTTTATCGTCATCTATTCTGCCCAAATCCCTGACAACTACCACGTAGTCATAAAAGTGTGTTTGTTGTAGTGGTGTAAGATCAGCAAATTTAGGGATGCTCTTAATCACGAATTGTGCATCACCCGTTATGTACTGATAAATGGTGCTTAACCTTTGCTGCCCATCTACTACTAATGTTTTAGATCGTTGAGTTTTTAAATCTATGTCACCGTCTGAAAAATAAACTTCAGGAAAGGGCAGACCTTCCAGGATAGTATTAATGAACGCTGCCTTATGTTTATTATTCCAAACCAGTTTTCTTTGAAATGACGGCCGTAACACGAGGTCATTGGACTTCATAGCATTAAATAGCTCCAAAATCTTTTTGTTTGTTGCGGTTCCTATGCTAGGCATGTTCCACTCCCTTTCTTATTATGTTTATATTAGTTTCATGGTATTTTCTAAAAAAGAATTCGTTTCTAAATATTGCGCCGGTTATCTTGTAAGTTCCAAAATCCTTATATGATATACCTTTAAAATATTCGAACCACAGTTGTGTCTTATGATATCTCAAAGGTAATAAATCTGGTCTGATCCAACCCCGAAAGAAATACTTGAGAAAAGAATTAAATTTTTGATCATCCTGTTCAGTTCTATCATATAGACTTATATTGAGGTCAGACATCTCTTCCCAAAGTCTATCAAAAACATTTTCAGAGATGACGACCATATCAATGTCAGATTCATCATTAAATGACTTCCACAATTTTGATCTGGCTATGCTAAATCCCAACTTGGCTGAACCGACCATATGAACTTTTGTAATATCAATGGTGAAATGTTGTGCAATTTTTGATTTAAGATTCGCATACAAGCCCACATTACCAGTAAATATAAATGGATCGCCGCACAAAATATATTTATTCAATATATCTGAGTCGCTCAATGAGACGTCAAGTAAATCTTTTTTGAATTCAGTTTTCATTTATTTCTTTGCGAACGCCTGCATAACCGGGAGTGGCCCGACAGGGCCTCGATCCGGTTCATGCGGTTGCTATATGCTTGCAATGTTTACAGCTAAATATTAGATATTGCGTATCCTTTACATCATAAGAAATGAATATACATCAAAATATTTCTTTCTCGATTTCAGAATAAAGAATGGTATCTTCAGTTACCAAAGGCGTCATAGTATCCCTGACAAATGCACACTTGTTATTTCCGCATTGAGTCAAGCTTAATATCCTTTTCAATTCTGTAAATATCTTTCCACTAGCAGATTTTATATCATCAGCAGGATTTCCTCTTGCAACACTTTCTTGAATTGCAACGTTTTTAGCCTGCAGGCATTCTGCAATCAATGCGGCCTTTCCTTGTTGTTCGCAAAGTTTCGATATCAATTCATCATCAAATAGATAGCACTCAATGTTTCTTCGAGTAGATGTTCTTATTCCTTTCTGAATTAGTTCTTGAACCTCTTGTTCGCTTTTGTCGTCCCTGTCTACAAATTTAACTATTTCTGATGACTTTAGAATATTTGACACCATCTTTATCGATTGATTTTCTATGTTCTCCAACTCTGTACTGGAACCAATCGATATAAACTTCGTGTCATGATATTTCTGACCCAATATTTTTCCATAGATTTGAGCATCAAAGTCTTTGTATCTTCTTCCTTGTGATGTTCCTTCGCAAAATACTATTCTTCTCGGGGCAATTAATTTGGCGAAATCCGCAAAGGCTAGATCAAAAAAACGGTCCCAGATGGCCTTATTGATCTGGGTTGGCCTCATTACTTCAGTAAGATCGAAATCCCGATTATCAAAATCGAGAAAAACCACTGTGCCTGGGTTTTGCTGCTCAATATCTTCTGCCTCTTTTAGCATTCCAATAGAATGAGTTGAAATCCACAATTGAGAATTGTTTGGCGTAAGATTGTAAAGCTCTTTTAATACTTTAGATTGCAATCTCGTGTGCATATGAGCTTCAGGTTCGTCAATGCAAAATATAGCATCTGAATAGAATGTTGACTTGATAATCATGTCGAGAAGCAAATCAAATACCGACTTCTCTCCTGCAGATAGATTTTTATAATGAAAATCTTTGGCTAATCCCTTCTCAAAATAAAAGCTGCCATTCGACAAAGGATCACCTATAGAACTGAGATTCAGATCTTCAAAAACAGTTGAGAGTGATCTCTTGATTTTTCCAATTAATTCTTCTCGAAGTTGCTCAACTGTTTTTAAATTATTTTTTTCTTTATAAACTCCAGCTAATGTCTGTCCAACCAACCGCTGATAGTTCTCTGAAACAGTCATGTCATTCTGCATCAGATTAGCCAATTTGACATTTTTTGTAGGATCATTTTGTTTATTAAGATTTGATACTGTAAAATCTGGTTCATTTCTGTATGCTGTTCTAAAATAGAACTTACCTCTTATCTGTTCTTGATTAAACTGTTGGTTGTTGAAAAACTCTATCTGAACCTTGTTTTGATACCAATTGCCAGTTGTTGGAGCCCCGTCCTTTTTTTCAATGTAATCCTGTTGTCCAGGATCACCAAAGCCGCTCATTTTGTACCAATGATTTAATGCTTCAAATAGAGAAGTTTTCCCACTCCCATTTGGTCCTACGAGAACAATCAATTTAGCAGTCTCAGGAATATCCGATATTGTTAAATCAGAGAATCTTTTAAATCTATTCAAAATAATTTTGTTTATCTTCATTGTTTCTCTCTTGTGACTCAATTTAGATGGCCATATAACAATTAACATACTTGCAAAGTTTTTTTCGATATTTTGGATATCACTACTTCATTTCAGAAAAAATGAAAAGAAATAATATGCCATAAAATCAATGCAATGTGACTTTAGCCACAAAGTATTTTGCACTTCTAATGTATCAACCTCGTTACGCTCCGCTACCGGGATAGTTCGACTTACAGCTTGCAGTGCACTTCATTTCTGCAAACTGAGTCTCACTAATGACCGGCGGGTAATTTATGGGAAATTTGTCCAACTGCCATCAAATGTCTCATAAAAAGAAAAACGGATGAACCGGAAAGATGCCGTTACGGCCAAATTGTCTGCTAAATTGTCTGCTATTGTGATGGTGTGATTATTATGCTATTTTAGACAACACAACATTACATTCTGTCCGTATTGAAATAAGCGGAAGGATCATACCATCATGGAGCAGGGCAAAAAAATACAATCTCCCGGTATTATGAATTTTCTGCGCAATGGTTTGGGCCGGGTTCAAGTAATGTTTGCCGAGATTTTTGGTCTCGGTCCAATTGCTACACTCAGCACAATAATTTTTGTCGTCCTGGTGACAATTACCGCTGTTTTCTGGTTTTTTCATTCCGCCCCGCCTAAAACCATTATCATTACCAGCGGCGATGAAGGAAGCCGCTTTCAAAGAACGGCGGAAAGATATGCCAAGATACTGGCCCGTAACGGTGTAACACTGAAAATCCTGCCCTCCGAAGGCTCGCTGGAAAATCTCGAAAGGCTGGAAAATAAATCTTTTGCCGTGGATATCGGTTTTGTGCAGACAGGAGTGGCTAAAGGAAAGAATCTCGATAACCTGGTGTCGTTGGGAAGTGTATCTTACGAACCGCTCTATATTTTCTATCGCAGCAAAAAACCTTTTGATTTGCTCTCCCAATTCAGCGGCAAAAAACTGGCCATCGGTGAAGACGGCACCGGGACACAAATTCTGGCTCTGGAACTGCTGGCCCTGAACGGTATTAAGCCCGGTGGTTCGACGGCGCTCCTCGAGATGGATGATGAAGAGGCGGAGAAGGAACTGCTGGCGGGAAATGTTGATGCTGTGTTCATGATGAGTGATTCGGCCTCGTCAAAAACCATGCGGGAACTGCAGCGCCGGCCGGATATTCGAATTTTTGATTTTTCTCAGGCCGATGCCTATACCAGACGTATCGGCCATTTAAATAAAATAGTGCTGCCCAAGGGTGCCTTTGATTTTGGCCAGAATATTCCCGATCATGATATTAATCTGATCAGCCCTACGGTGGAACTTATTGCCCGGGCTGATCTTCATCCGGCTCTTTCCGATCTGCTTCTGGAGGCGGCAACGGAAGTGCACGGACGTGTCGGGCTGACCCAGCGGCGGGGAGAATTTCCGGCGCCCCTCGAGCATGAATACCGCATCAGCTCTGATGCCAGCCGCTACTATAAATCGGGCAAGAGCTTTCTCTACCGGTACCTGCCGTTCTGGCTGGCCAGCCTACTTAATCGCATTCTGGTTGTCTTTGTGCCGATGATCCTGATTTTGATTCCGGGGATGCGCAGCATTCCGGCGATCTACCGGTGGCAAATTCGTTTACGCATCTTCCGCTGGTATCGGGCATTAATGGTGCTGGAAAAGGATATGGCGCTGCCCGCAGCGCAAGGCCGGGGCGAAGAATTGCTGCGGCAACTGGAGCAGATTGAACGTGCGGTTAACAAAATGAACGTTCCGGTTTCTTTTGCCGACCAGTTTTATGTGTTACGCGGTCATATTGATTTTGTCCGGGAAAGGTTAACGAACGTCAAAACTTAGGCGGACGAAGATGCCCGGTTGTTTTAGATTCCAGTGAAAACAGGAGGATTTATGACAAAGAAGATATTGATTGCTATCGGTGCGGCAATAGCTGCAATTGTAATTTTCATTGCTGTAGCCGGAATTATTCTTATACTGATAGTGGATAAGTCCTTTATCGAATCTAAAATATCTCGGGCTCTTCATCGTCAGGTAAAAATCGAAAAAATTGATGTCAGTATTTTTTCCTTTGTGTCCGGCATTGAGATCAAAAAAATAGACATATCCAATTTTAAAGCGCCGGCCCAACTAGAAGCACTGCAAGGCAAGCCGGTAGCAGCAGGCGACGTTTTTGCTGCTATGGAAGCACTGCGTTTTAAGGTTAAATTTTTGCCCCTGTTCAAAAAGCAATTGGATCTCAAAGAGCTTGTTTTATACCGGCCGGTAATCAATTTAACGCGAAGCAAACAGGGTGTGCTGAACTGTGAAGACCTCATCGGGGCAAAAAAGCAGCAAATAGCTGAGATGCCAGCGATTCAGATTGATGAGAAGAAAAAGCTCAATGATGGTGGTGTTACGACGGCCAAACCCCTTACCGCCGATAATATTCCGGTGGCCATTGCCGTAGGAGAAATTGGCATTAAAGACGGAACCGTAAACTACTATGACGGCGAGTTCGATCAGAAATTTCAGGTCTATAATCTGACAACGCTGGCTTATGATATCAACATTGATCCTAAAGATTTGGCCCGTAAGGATGAAGTCAAATTAAAAATCGCTCTGGGGCTGAAAACTATCGGTCCGATGAAAACAGGCAGTGTGCAGAGTTTTGATCTGACCTGCGATGCCACAGGCAAGTTAATACCCTTTGACATCAAGACTCGACAACTGGAACCGGAGATAATTATGCATGTTGCTTTTCCTGACGGACAAATAAGCGGCCTCCAGATAATTAATGCCGTGGCGGACATTCCCCTGCTTGGAGACTATCTGGGTGAGCATATCTCTTTTCTGAAAGGCAAGCAGGAATGGAAAAAATCCCAAGCCTCCTTTGTTGATTTGCGCTACAAATCTGGAAGAGCCGACATCTCCAACGGCAGTCTCGATCTTAAAGAAGCCGAACTCCTCTTTGCCGGCACTGTGAATACGGATTCCAAAGCCCTCGATATGAATCTGGGCATGGTCATGAAAAAAGAAATTAACAACTCCGTTAAAACTAATCTTACGAAAAACATTGACGCGGGTATGTGCAGTCCGGAAGTAAAAAAATATGTCACTGCGGATAAATTGGCCGAGGCCGCTCTGCAGCCCCTGTTGAATAAAGATGGATTAATTGAGCTGAAATTTAAGGTGGGCGGTACCACTAAAAAGACTGACGTGAAAATCGTGCAGCCGCAGTTGGATTCAGTCGACGGAATAGTCAAAAAAGCTGCCGGAAATGTGCTTTTGGAGACAGGGAAGGGTGCTGCCAAAAAGCTTATCGGTGAAGAGCAGAATAAAATATTAGACAGTACGCTGGATTTGCTGAGGAAGAAATAAAATCAATTTGCGGAAGATGTTTAGGCTGCATCTTTATTTTTTTGTTCTTTTATCAATAATAATGTTGTTGAGCATTTGCCATGCTCTCTCGACATTTTTCTTTTCTTCTTCATCGGCGGCACTGGTTGTGCTGCTGCCGGTTGTGTAAATGATTACCGTGTTGCCATCTTTGTCCGTTACTTCTCTTGTTCCCATCGTGGCATAGGGGTCTTTTGCTTCTTCCTGCTTGATCATTATTTGAATTGTTTGATCACTTACTCCGGCTTTTTTCAAATCGATCACTTGCTGGGGTGTGAGTGCAAAACCGGGAATTGCTGTCAACACCGCCAAAAGAAAAAATACTGAAGCAATCATTATTTTTTTCATAATCATCACCTTTTTATTTTCTGATACGCCTTGTTTTTGCTTTTATCAAGCTATTATTCTCGAGAAGCTAATGCTCTGATCAATTCATGTAACTGTGCAGGCTGGGCAGTAAATTCACGCCCAGATAGGTGAATAAAACACAGCCAAAGCCAAAGATGGTCATCAGGGCCATGCGTTTTCCCCGCCAGCCCCGGACGTTGCGCGCATGCAGCATCAGAGCATAAATCAGCCAGGTAATCAGCGACCAGGTTTCTTTGGGGTCCCAGCTCCAGTAAGAGCCCCAGGCATAATGCGCCCAGACGGAACCAGTGATAATGCCCATCGTTAAAAAGACAAAGCCTAAGGTCGCGCTCTGATACATCAACTCGTCCAGCATGGATTCGGCAGGCAGCAGGCGGAAAAAAGCCGGAGATTTATTTTTATCGGCAGCGGACATTTTTTTCACAAAAAACATGATTCCCAGCGCAAAAGCCACAGTAAAAGCGGCATATCCCATAAAGCAGGTGAGCACATGCGAAGTGAGCCAGTTACTCTGCAATGCAGGAATCAGAGGATCAATGCGGTTGCTGATGCCGGGAGCGATAGAAGCATAAGCCATGATCAAAAAAGCGACGGGTATTACAAAGACGCCGATGCTGCGATTCTTCAAGCGCTGTTCCATAAGCAGGTACAAAAAAACGATAGTCCAGGCGAAAAATATGAGCGACTCATAGAAATTGGACAGAGGCGCATGCCCCATGCCTAGATCGTAGGATGTTTTCCAGCGAATAACCAGAGCTACACTCTGGGCGATAAGTCCTATAAGCGCTGTCGAGGTCGCAATTTTCCCCCAGAATTCCCGTCCCAGAACCATCCGGAAAAGATAGAAGACAAAAGCGGCAAAGTAGATGAAGGTCACCCAGCTCAGGATTGTTGTATTGATCATTTGGAATTCTCCAGCCTATCTTTAATCTCCGCAAGGAGATGTTGAAGTTCGCGTTCCAGACCGGCCTTGTTTCTATGGCTGCGTCCCCCAACGCTGATGAGCGCTTTATCTTGCTGCCGGTCGATTTTCACCCAAACCTGTCGGGGATAGGAAAACAGCATCAGCAGCAATCCAAGAATTAAAAGTACTGCCGCCGCGCCAACCACAAGCGTTCCCGGATCACGTGTTACCTGCAGGCCGGTATAATATTTTTCTTCCAGCCCCAAAAGTGTAAAGGTGTAAGGGCGGAAAAGACTGGGATTGAACATCGGAATCTGTTCCGTAATGCCGGGATTAGCCTCTTTAATTTTATCAAGCTGCTGAAAAACCCAGAAGGTTACCTCTCCTTTATTAGACCGGACAGAGACTTTGATTGCGGGGCCCATTTTCATCAGATTTTCTTCCACTCTCAGCACTTGAAACGTTCCCTCTTTTCCCGGCAGGTCGAACGCGTACCCCTTCGCGACATTGATTACATCGCGGCGTCCGCCGTCTCGCAATAAAGTCAGCGTTGCTTTTCCTTCCGGAGAGACGCCATAGCTGGACTGATAAAAGCGGAATCCCTCAACCTCGATGGGATGATTAACTCGCAGCTTTCCCGAATGGACAACTTTGTCATCCTTGATAAAAGTCAGATCAGATTGAAAATTTTTCGGCGCTCCATTTTCGTAGAGTTCAACTATGAATTTATCGCAGCGCACGGAGAAAGGCAGTGGCAGGGACTGGTTGTTGCTGCGCAGGTTAAAGGAGCCGGCCGTCTCACCTTCGGTAATGTTTATGTGCCCCTCGGTGCCGAAAACAGAGCCGATGATCGCGCCGGCAATTAAAACCAGAATACTCAGATGGACGATGTAGACACCGAAAAAAGAAAAGCGACCCTTTTGCGCAGAAAGAAAAACACTGTTTTCCTCATTGGCCTGTGCAACGTTATGGTATCTTTTTTTCAGTAGATTAGCTGCTGCGTCCGCCACTTTTTGAATATTTAAAGCGGATTGAAAGGTGTTTTCTGCAGGCAGGTCTTTGACGGCATCTGCCTTTTGAGGCTCAGCTTGACTACGGAAACGGCGCCAGGCCAGAGGAAATCGATCCAGCGAGCAAATAAGCAGATTGACGGACAAAAGCCCCAGCAAAAGGAAAAACCAGATAGAGTGGTAAAGGTCGAATAGCTGCATCTTCTGCAGAAAGGAAAAAAGACCGGGGGATATGCGGCCTGCCAGTTCTACGGCGGCTTCCCGCTGCGGAACAATGGTGCCGATCAAGGCAAAGAAAGCGATTAGCGAAAGAAGGACAATAGCCAGTTGAACCGAAGAAAAAAATGACCAGAGGCCGGATTTGTTTTTACTCAAAAATATACCTCTCCTGAAGGGAAATGTAGTTAGAGCTTTTTATCAGCATTGATACAGAGTTGTCTTAATGCGAAAGCTCTTGCTGGCAAGCCTTTTTAACATTATCCCCGTCTTTATGCAATATCGTTGAACCGTCCTTGCCTGCTCAAATCAGCATCTCATTGAGATAATTATCATTGCTTTCAACATTAGCGGGAAATCATAAGCGACAAAAACGGCCTGCTTAATTCTTGTGACACTTGGCGCATTCCCGAGCGGAAAACGCTTTGCTTCCATTATGGCATACGCCGCAGGTTTTGCCATTATACATTTCCTTCATATTGATTTTGGTCTGGCCTTTCTTAACGGCAAAAGGATCAGGATGACATTGACTACATAGAAATATCGCGTGACTGGCATGATGGAAATAAACATTTTGCATTGGTGTTTTATATTTCAGCATATCCGGGTAATAAACCGGAGTCTTGGCAGCAGGCTTATCCTTGTGGCAACGGTTGCAGCTGTAAAATGCGGATCCACCTTCGGGGGCATGACATACAAAGCACGATTTCCCGTTGACATGATCATTGAAATCAATCCGGGCATCGCTTCTCCGATAAGCAAATGTTTGCGGATGGCAGGCAAGGCAGCTGGATTTAAGCTGATGTTTTTCATGTTTAAAAGAAACCGCTTTGGCGCCTTTCCCATACTTTATCGTTTCCGTCGGGGCCGCAGGGGACTTCTTATGACACCGGCTGCAATCTGTCCAGGCAAACGTATCTTTGCCCTTCCCGTCGTGGCAGGTAAAACAGTACTTCTTCTGGCTGTGATCTGCCATTTTGATGCTTGCTACCCCTTCTTTGGGTTTAAACACAGAGGAATGACAGCTTTGGCAGCTTGCCTTCTTGATGTGTGAATCGTGGTTAAAGGCCACACCTTTATCGCCCTTACCCAAAACAACAGCCTTTTTGTAGGCGGGGCTATCTTTTTGGGGCTTAGGAGCATTGGTGCCTAGATGGCAGCGCGCACACTGCGTATCGGAAGCAAAAGCTATCTTGCCATTATGACAGGCCCCGCAATATTTCCCTTTGTAAAGGGAGTCCATGGTGAAATCTTTGTTTTTCTGTGCGTTTAGGGCTTCCATTGCAAACAGACCGCTGTGACACGTATTGCAGGATGTACCCTTTTGAGAATGATCCTGATGGCGAAAAATTACTGACTCGATCGGCTTGGTATAAAGGATGCCGCCCGCAGGCTCTTCTCCTGTGCTCAAACCAAAGGATGGCGTAAAGCCAATTACAATAAAAATTAACAGGAGGATAAGTCTTTTCCGCATGGCGCTTTCCCTGCTACCCTTTCATATAAAAGATATTGGGTTTTGCAAAGGTCTCTTGTTTGAGAACCCAGACCGGTTTCTGTAATTGATGAATCAACTGGTATACTCTGTCTTTCGGGTTGGACAGATCGCCAAATACCCGGACGTCCGCCGGACAAGTCACCGAACATGCCGTGTTTTTCTCGCCGCGCGAAAGTCGCGATTCAAAACAAAAATCGCACTTGTCAATGGCGCTTTTTTCTTCATTGAAATATCTGGCGTTATACGGACAGGCCGCCATACAAATTTTGCAGCCGATGCATTTTTTGTTGTCCATCATCACAATGCCGTTTGCTTTGTCCTTGTATGTCGCTTTGACGGGACAGGCGCGGACGCACGGAGGATTGTTGCACTGGTTGCATTGTACCGGAATGAATTCTCTTTTTTGTCCTATTGCCTGCGGTACTTCTCGCTCCAAAACCTTTGTGCGCCAGCCGTAGTCCGGCACGGCGTTGGTGGCAACACAGCCTTTTTCGCAACGGCGGCAGCCGATGCACTGATCCACGCGGATCACCATGCTGTAATGCGGCTTATAAGGATATTTTTCCGCATAGGTGCCGCGTGGGAATAACTTTTCGGCTGCCGACACGGCGGACACGATGGAACCGCCGGCAAAAATACCGGTGACAGCCAGGCCTATTTTCAGGAATTCACGGCGATCCAGTTCGGAAATATTTCCGGATTTTTCAAATATTTTATCTTTGTCCAAAGGCTTAAATATCATAATTCACTATCAGCCTTTCCGATTTTCGCTTCTTCGACGCCAGGCGCTTCGCGAAAACCGTTGAATAACTTCTCACCGAGCATAAACGCCGCACCGCAAAATCCTACGCCACCCAGAGCAACCAGAATCTCTTTCCAGGTAGGAGCATAAGTGTGCAATTGGGAAAATTCCTTAACCCCCATCTCCCAATACTGAGGAACAATTTCTCCCGCAACCACCATATCCAGGCGCACGAAGAAGGTGCTGAAGATCATGAGGGCCACGGCAATGAACATGATCCCAATCCGCCTTCCCTTAGACCAAAGAAGGAGCACAAAGGGGACGATCATTCCCAGAGTAACTTCCAGAACCCAGAAGTTGAAAGCATAAGGACCCTTAACGAGGGCATCTAGCACCAATAGCTTTTCCGTCCCTCCCACCGTCATGGCGACCATCCTCCAGATTGTGAAAAACATGATCACCGCCAACATGAGGATTGTAAGCTTTCCCACTATCTTTAGGGAGGAGGTCATGGGGCCATCAATGGTATCCCCCTTGATCCAGTATGCGATGACGGTGAAGAAGATGATAACAGCGCAGCCCATCATCAAGGCAGAGGCGATGAAGAAGATGGGCAGATAGGGCCCGTACCAATATTCCCGGCCTTGCAACATGGCAAATACTCCGCCCAAATTGCTGATGGCGGCCACGCCGAAGAAAATCCCCAAAAGACCTGCTGCTTCAGAAACCTTATGGTTGTTGCGCATAATGAAAATGAATTCGACAATCAGGAAGACAACCTCGAAGGAATAGAGGACGCCCATCCACCAGATATTGGAGGAAAAATTAGGCGAGGCAAACAGGTAAATCGCCATCCGGAAGGGATTCTCTAATTCCAGACCGATGACGAGGAAGCCTGACATGATGGTGATAACGGACAGTAGAATTGCCCGCTTGGCGATCGGCATGAAGTCTTGCACCCCGAAGATATGCCCTATGGACGAAACCAGGCAAAGCCCCGTGGAGGTCACAACAAAGAATATATAAGTGGCAATAAGCAGTGCCAGCGGGATTTCCCGGTAGGTGCCATAGGCATGGCGGCTTCCCGCGATAAAGATCGAGTATATTCCGGATGTCACACCCGCAATAAATAGGATACCAAATAAAGACAAGAAGGACAGATAAAACGGCCCGCCGGAAAATACGCGGTTTAACGCATCTTTAAGAACGCTGATAAATACTGAACGTTTTCTGTCTTCCATTGTGCTTTTACCTTTGCTGACTATAGCCGTTTCTATCGAAGTACAACAAAATTAAATTTGTGGCAGTGGACGCGGAAGTCTTCCGACTTTGTCGGACCGCACGCTTTTTATATAGTTTAAAACAAGGCAATATTCAAGCTACAATTGATTTTCCCAAAGGAAGACAGCCGCTTGCCTCCCTTTGGGAAGTGATAAATTTATTTGACTACCGGACCTTTAGGTGTGTAAAAAACTTCGGCATCCAGAAAGAAAAGTCTCTTGATATCAGCTTTTTTACAATCATCTTTGATCCCGAAATACATTTCAGCAGCCCTTGCACCGGTGGCGCATACAAACACCACATACTCTTCTTTGGGCAGCTGAGCAAGGGTAGCATCACAACCTTTATCATAGAGATCGTTGATGAATACATGCTTGGCACCATCAAAGTGACCGGCTTTATACTCAAAGGGAGTTCTGACATCCACAAGGGCAACATTGGCAGGCTTTTCAGCCACCATTTTTTTAAAAAATTCTTTATCGATGGACCCTTCTTCTTTGCCTGCCGTGATAGATTCAACTTTGTTTCCTGCTTTTATGGAAACATCTTCAGCATGAACATATCCAAATGTAAATAATAGCGATATCGTCAGTAATAAAACAGATAGTTTTTTCATTGCATCATCCTTTACTTAATGTCTTTAATGTTGCCGTTAAATACAGCCGTATTTTTGTACCCCGCCTTATACACTTTGTCAGCCAGACGATAATTGGTTTTTGCATTGTCGGCAGAGCCAATAAGGACGACAATTTTATCCTTTTCGGTATTTGTGGCAAAAAATTTGGATAGGTCGGCGTCATCAGTCAGATTAACGACAACCGCACCATTGGAAATATGCTTTTTCGCTCCTTTAGCCGTGACTTCAGAAAAATATTTTTCGAAGAATACCGGTGCCTTGACAAATGCCTTCAGATTGGTAAACCCTTTTGCTTTGAGCCGCTTGATATCGCCGAGGCTCATGGGGCAGGGTCTGCCTATGCCAATGAGTATCTCCGTATCTTTAGGGAGATTCAGTTTTTCCAGTTCGGGGTAGATAAGATTAAATTTTGCATCATACATATTGAATGCAGTGGGAATGAAACCGTCATTGTATGTCCTGGCGGGTCTTGCATCAATAATAAATACTTTGCCCGATTTGTTAATCAGGTCATCCATTCGGGAGATGACATATTCTCCACCGACGGCTTCAACACCCATTTCTTTACAGGCATTTAAAATTACCTCTGCAGGGGGGAGGGCGATAGATGGACCGCTGACGACTTGGGCACTGCAGATACTCGTTATTGACAAAAGCGATAGAGCTAAAATTAAGAATAAAAATTTTTTCATACTGCCTCCTTCTTTGTTGGGGCGTTGCTTTTAATGAACTTTGTCTGTAATTTCTGTGGGACGGTCATTTGATTTAGTTTGTCGACACGGCAATATAAAAACCCGGCGGATTTACACCACCGGGTTTTTATATTGTAATAAATATTTTTATGGTTCCGCAGGCGCACTGGGGTCTGCCAACCACTCCATGGATGATCCATCATAAACTTTGACATCTTTATATCCCAGCATTTCCGTCATGATAAATGCCCAGGATGTGCAAGTTTTACCGGTATCGCAATAAAGAAGGAGCTCCTTATTCAGATCATTACCTGCCGCTTTTCCAGCAAGTGCGGCAAGTGCGGCCTTATCTTTGTATAAACCTTCCGGAGTGTATAATTGTCCTACGGGAAGATTAACGGCTCCTTTGATTCGTCCTAACTTAGGTACAAAGGCGAGCTTTTCCTTTCCTTCATAGAAAGCCGGAGCACGGGTATCTATAATGGTGGCCTTGCCTAGCTTGTCCAGAACATAAGCCTTGTCCACATACAGCTTATCGGTTATTGAAGCTTTAAATGACTTTGCCTTCGCTTTCACCATGTCCTGTGATAATGGTTTGTTTTCTTTTACCCACTGATTTTGTCCGCCATTGAGAATAGCCACATTGGGTACACCAAGATACTTCAATGTCCAGGCAACGCGGGTCATATCGAACTGGTCAGGAACTTTATCTGTTTTTCCGACAATTACAACCAGTGAATCTTTGCCGATACCGGCACTGCCGATAACATCGGCCAGGTCATCAATCGGCGGCAGTTCGTTCAGCAGGTCACCTTTTTTAATTGCCCATGACCCATAAAATACATTCACTGCGCCCGGAATATGGCCGGCCTTGTAGTCTTCCACCTTACGCACATCTACGATGACTACTTTTGCATTTCCCAGATTTTTCTGGAGCCAGTCTGTGGAGACAAGGGGATCAATGCCTCGGGCCAGCGCCGTCAGCGGCAGAAGTAATATGATCGCAACTATTACTGATTTTAACCATTTTACATTTCTCATAAAATCCTCCTAAGTTACTTTTTGATTGGTTTAATGTTATAAATCAAGCCTTCATTAGCTGTAGAGCCTCCTTCTTTGATAACCATTTCTTTATTCAGAAATCCCGCCTTTGCTACATGACAGGAATCACAGGATCTTGTTCTGTCAGTCCGTTTTTTGATATTGTGTACTGCCGAATCCCAATAATTGGGCAGTGCGTCAAAGTTCTCCATTTTTATTCCGGCTTTATAAAAGGTGCTCTTTTTAGTGGGAATAAGCCGCAGCGTTGTCAAAGTCTTTTTATCCCGCGGATTCAGACCTAAAATAAAACCCGGCTTTGCTTTCGATCCTGTAGCGCTGTGACAGCTGTAACATTGGCGATATTCACCGGAAGAATGGCAGCCATAACAGGTCACCTTGCCGGTATGCGTCTGATGGGATGTTTTAGCCGCTGGATTCTTCTCGCTGCCCGGCTTGTGGCAGTTGTTGCAGGACGGACGGTCTTTAACCATGTTTTTGGATGAGTACGCCTTGCCGTCGCCGTGAAACTCCATCTTTTTATGACAGTCCACGCACAGCATGCCTTTCTGATAGTGGACATCCGGTTCGCCGCCGTATTCTCCCGTATATTCCGGATAGACCCTGCCGCCGTGGCAGGACGAACAGGTCTTGCCTTCGTTTTTCTTGACAAACTTATGGCCTGAAATCAGGCCGGTGGAAATTCCGGAAACGGCTGGGGATTTAACATGGCAATCGCCGCAGGAGGCATGGCAACTGCGGCACGACTTTTCAAAGACTTTTTCGTCAAATTTTTTCAAGTCTTCTTTGGAAAAACGCGGCATCACACCGTTTCTCTGGCCAGCACTTGTGTAATGCAGAGACTTCGTATATTTCTCGGTAACCGTCTTATGGCACATAACGCAATTGGCCATATTGTCCGAAGGTCTTTTGATCAGATCTTTATGAGCCTCTTCCTTTTTTAAGACCTTATCGTTTCCTTGATGGCACTGGGTACATGCGAGGATAAAGTGTTGGTCTTTTTTTAGAAGGTCATGATCGACAACATACCCCTTATACATTTCTTCCGCCCGGACCGGCGGAGGTGCGCCTGCTCACCCCTCACCCTCCCCCGCAGACACAGGTGGTGGTTTATAAAGCGATTTCATCAGCGAGTCATTCGTGTGACAGGTTACACAGCTATTAACGGGTGCAGCAAAGCATACAGCGTTGTAAAGCAGGAGGAAAAGAGTCAGAAGGACAAGAAAGAAAAACTTTCGTTGGTTTCTCACAAAATCTCCAGAAGTTGAATAGATGGTTAATGTGCAAATCGGCAATTTCGTGTTAGGCCGATCCAGTCCGTTAAAGCAGATGTACCTATTAATTCCGCCAACCACAATAATCAGGAGAGATCAATGTATCGGAACAAGACTGTTTGAAAATCCATTAGCGCCGTATCTCTGTTTTCATTAGATTCGTCGATACATTTTTTCATGTTATTGGCCAAAATGGCCGCGCCTGTCTTCTTCATGGCTGATGTTACAGCGGATATTTGAGTGATCACTTCTACACAGGGAGCCTCGCTTTCCACAAGACGTTGCAGTCCGCGAATTTGCCCTTCAATGCGCTTCAAGCGGTTTACGATATTTTTTCTGTTTTTGTCCATATATACCCCATGGGGTATATATGACATAGGGAAGAGGACTGTCAAGATAATTTTTTTGATAGCAGGCACCGGCAGAAACAGTGATAATAATATTGGGAAAAGCTCCGCCGGGAGCTTTTCCCTGGCAGTCCTACGGCACTTTAAAATCGAACTTATGACATTGGGTGCAATAGTTTTCCGATTTGGTGTGCTGATGGTGACAAAGATTGCAGTCCAGTTCTGTCCCATAGTGAGGTGATGTATGCGGATTGGATGGTTTGATGTCTTTTGTCTTTTCCGCAAGCTTTGCCGTGCTACCGTGGCAGGCCACGCACTGCTCCATGGTCAGAGCTTCGGGTTTTTTAGTCTTACCATGACATTTAACGCAATTCACTTCTACCAGTTGATGATGATGGCTGCCCGGCAGTTTGCCGATCAGGCTGAGCTTATCTTTTGTGTGGCAGGTCTTGCATGCTTCCCAATTCATCGCTTTGGTATCGGCATGATTGTCCGGCAGCATCTTTGCTTTAACATGACAGGCGGCGCAATCTTTGCCCTTTGCTTTGGACTGTGCCAGTTTTGGTGCGGCCCAGAGAGTCTGGCTGAATAAAAAGAACATCATAATAGTGAATATAAAAACGACTGCTTTTGTTGCTTTTCGATCTGGATGCTTTTTCATATCCCCTCAAAATTATTTCTGTTGGAAAAGCGGATAACCGGGAGACCTGGCATTAGCCTCCCGGCTGTCCGAGAAAATGATTAACCCCACGGTTTTTCCGCGGCCGCGCTTTTACCGGCAACACGGCCAAAGACAAGGCAATCGGCTATAGCCACGCCTCCCAGACGTACGGCGCCATGAACACCGCCGCTTACTTCGCCCGCAGCAAACAGACCCTTTACTGGTTTGAAATCAAAGCCCATGACCTGGGCATTTTTATCAATGACCAGACCACCCATGGTATGATGAACCTTGGGCCAGAGTCTCGCAGCATAAAAAGGCGCGGTAGCTGTAGGTCTGGTATCTTTGAAGATCATACAGTCAAAATCGTCATCTTTCTTTTTTTCGACAAAAGAGTTCCAGCGGGCGATTTCTTTCAGAAATACATCTAAGGGTATGTCGTAGTTTTTCGCTAAGTCCTCTAGTGTGTCAAATTTCTTTATTGCCCCAATTTCCATGCCTTTTTGAACTGCATGAGGCACGACATTCTTATTGACGGCATATGAATCGCCCATGATGATGGCTGGATTGCCCATTAGAATAATGGCATCAGCACGTTCCTTGCGATTGCCAGTTTCCTTGAAAAATCGTTTGCCGGTTTTGGGATTGATCATGAGACCATTGCCAACCAATGGTTCGCAAAACAGAGGAACAAAACCGAAACCTTTTTCATCGGGGCTGGTCCAGGGACCGAGCTGTATCCAGTCCATCTGAACATCCATGGCGCCAGCAATACAGGCAGCCAATAAGGCTTCGCCTGTGGCACCAGGCTGATTGGTTGATCCGAACTTGTCCGTGAGACGGGGATCTTGAATCTGACGCAGTTTGATATCCTGTGAAAACCCGCCTGATCCTAGAACAATGGCTCTTTTCGCCTTTAAAAAAGCAGTCTTTCCCGACTTTTCATCAGGAAACTTGTAATCCTTGCGTACTTCGATACCAATAATTCGGCCATCCTTGTTGGAGATGAATTTTACCAGCTTGGTGCGGAGCTGAATTTTAATCCCCAGCTCTTTGACCTTTGCCAACTCCTTGTTAACCAGCTCCGCTCCTGTCTGATTCAACATTCCGTGCGCTCTCTTGACGGAGTGGCCGCCGTGAAAGCCGATTTTTACATATTTAACTCCTAGGTAGGACTCCGTCCATTCCAAGGCATCTTTAGCGCCGTAGGCAACGATCTTTGCGTTTTCAGGATGATTCAGGTAGAGCCCGGCTCGCAGCATGTCCTTGAGCATCAGTTCGGGAGAATCCGGTATGCCGTTTTCCTGCTGCAATTTTGTTCCAGGCGCACAAAAATCACCGCCGTTGATGATGGAGTTCCCTCCATGAGTGGGCATCTTTTCGATGATGGCAACGCTAGCTCCTGCATTTTTCGCTTCGATGGCGGCTGCGAGTCCGGCAAATCCACTGCCGATTACCACAACATCATAGGTTTCGTCCCACTTCTTCGGCAAGGCATCACCTGCCGCTTGCGCATACTTGGCGGGCATGCCCAGATTGCCAACAGCCATTGCCGCTACAGCGGCTGCGCCGGTTGTTTTTAAAAAATTTCGTCTGCTGAGTGTTTTTTCTTTAGTGTCATCTTTTTTCATAAAATCCTCCTGTATGTTCAGATTTTTAAAAGACTTCCCTTTAAGACATAAGAAAGTTAAGGCTTGACGACAATTTTTACGAAAACGGAAAATAAGCAGTTATTGAGAATATCAGGCGATCAAAAGAATAATTGCCCTTGTTTGCAGTATTATATACACCCCCACAATAATCCATGTCAACGGCAATTCTCTTTAAAGAAAAAACATTATAATGCTGTTAAAAATCGTCCTTGTTTTGAGGAAATACGCCATTAAAATCATGGTAGTTGATCAGAATATATGGGATGATGAACCGCTTCCATGCTTTAGAGAAAAACCAGAAAAACCCCTCCTGTTAAATTAGGGGTTACTCCCCATTGACTTTTTTATTATCCTTCTCTAAAAGTAAACCGTGATTGAAAGATAGTTAATAAACTTCACAATGAACCTTGCCCGATGCATTTGACGTACAACATAATGTTTTGATTCGGCTGTGGAGAAGTTTAATATTTCGGAACTGTTAAAATTATGCTCTGCGTATGATTATAAAGAAAACGTCATTTAACAAACAAACCAGACAAGCCAAACATTTAGGAGGCACAGTATGACAGAGGACAAAAAACTTTCCAAAGCACTTAGTCGAAGGGATTTTTTAAAGACCGCCGGAGGGGCGGCAGCCGTCGCCGGGTTAGCAACCAGTGGTCTGGCTTTAACGCCCTGGACGGCGGAAGCGGCATGCAACGTCATGCCGAAGAAGTGGGATGAAACCTATGATGTTGTGGTCGTCGGCAGCGGCTTTGCGGGACTGGCCGCCGCATATGAAGCGAAAAAGCTGGGGGCATCAGTTGTAATTCTGGAAAAGATGCGTACGCCCGGGGGGAATTCGATTATCAACGGCGGTGTTGTCTCCGCAGCTGGATCGCCCAAGGAACAGGAACAAGGCATCAAGGATTCGCCGGATCTGCTGTTCAAGGATATGTTAGCTGCCGGTTTGAACCTGAATCATCCCGAGCTGGCCAGAATGGTTGCCGACCAGTCCAATGAAACAGTTCAGTGGACGATTAATGAACTTGGAGTGAAGTACAAAGATAAGCTGACACAGGAAGGCGGACATTCTGTTCCCCGGATGTACAGCACCTACAATCAAAGTGGTTCGGCGATCGTTCAGCAGCAGCTGCTTAAGCTCAAGGAGCTGGGAGTAGTGCCGAAAACACAGAGCCTCCTCACCCAGATTTATCGCGACAGCGACGGACGTGTCAAGGGTGTGCAGATCCGTGAAAAATATGTTTTCCCCAAGTCCGATAGTGGAAAAATCAAGAATATTAAAGCCAGAAAAGCGGTTGTTATGGCCACAGGCGGTTTTGGCAATGATGTCGCTTTCCGAACGATTCAGGACCCTCGTCTGACTGCCGAGTTCCCGAGCACCAATCAACCGGGCGCCACAGCGGAATCCCATCGTGAAGCCCTCCGTATTGGTTGCACACCGCTACAGCTTTCCTGGATTCAGTTAGGCCCGTGGGGTAGTCCGGACGAGAAGGGACTGGGACTGTCACCGTTTTTTGCGCAACTTTGTGCTGCTATGTATGGCCTGTGGGTCGATACGAAGACAGGCAAACGTTTTGTCAATGAATTAGCCGACCGGAAAATCCGCGCTGACGCGATTATTCGTGTGGGCAATAAATGTATCGCTTTAACGGACGCCGCTGGCTATGCATTTGGTCAGAAAGCCATTGCCGAATCTATGCCTCTATTGCTGGAAAGAGGCGTAGTCAAAAAATATGAAACAATAGAAGATATGGCGGCAGGATATAACTGTCCGGTGGAACCCCTGAAGGAAACCATCGATAAATTTAATGCTGGAGTGCTCGCGGGCAAAGATTCAGAATGGGGCAGGTATTTACAGAAAGATCAAAAACCCCTTGGCCCCGGTCCCTGGTACGCTTTGCGCCTCACGCCCAAGATTCATCACTGCATGGGTGGCGTGAATATCAACACTAAAGCGCAGGCCTTGGACATTATGACGGATAAGCCTATTGCCGGACTGTACGCAGCAGGCGAATTCACAGGCGGTGTGCACGGCGCTGTGCGGTTGGGCAGCTGTGCGACGCTTGACTGTATAATTTTCGGCCGCATCGCCGGTAAAAACGCGGTGGCGGAGAAGGCCTGGAGTTAATTTTTGATGATAGCGGAAGAAAGTGCTTGAACATTTTCTTCCGCTATTTTATTTGTTCTTACTCGCCTTCGGCCAGTTCTTCAATAGCCTTCCTGTTTAGAATATTGATCATGCGCCCATCCACGGCGATAATCCCCTCGTTGACCATTTTTCTGAGCGATCGGGAAAGAGCCTCGGGGGTTGCTCCGAGCATCTTGGCTAGTTCCCGTTGCGAGATAGTCAATTCCAGTTTGTTATTCTTCTCTTTCGCATCACTGGAAAGGGCGTGAAGAAGGAAAGAGGCCAGCCGCCCCGGTATCTCTTTGAGCGCCAGAGATTCTATGAGACTCATGGATTCTTTGAGACGCTGAGACAGTATCTGGATGATATTGAGCAGCAGCTCCGGTTCTTTTCTGGCAATGGTTTCCATGAATTCTCCCGGGATAATCATGATTTCGCCTTCTTCCAGTGCCATGGCGCTGGCGGGAAAAGAATCCGTGGCAAACGCTGTGCACAGGCCAAAGGGATCGCCCGGCCCTAAAAGCGATAGAGTCTGTTCCCTGCCTTCCGAAGAACTCTTGGATAGTTTTAAACGGCCGGAGATGATGACATAAAATGCTCTTATTGGATCGGCCTCGCCAATTATTAACTCACCGGGCTTGAATTTTTTATATGTCGCCCGCGATGCCAATAGCTGCAGATTTGCTGCCGATACTCCCCTGAACAAAGCTACATCCTGTATTTGTTTGATGATATTCATGGGTAAATATTTCTTTCTGCCTTGATCGTAATCAATGACGCCTGGTTAATAAGATGTAATTATATGCTCCAAAGCAGGAAGCAACGAATACATCACTAAAAGAAAAAAATAACTGACCGTCCTCGACTTCAGGCACTAATGGTTCAGGAACTGTCAACTCCAATTCCGAAGATTCTATGCGATATTGTAGTTCCCCGTCAAGCATCTACGGATAACAGCCATTAGAAAACGCTTGACACAGTTAGTTCTCTTGTTTATGCTCGTATGCAATATAATTGTATGCAAGCATGTGGTATGCGAGTCATTTGCGGAGATGGATTATGAAGCCTGACCAATGTATTTTTTTTCAGCTGGCCAAAGCCAATCAGCTCGCGAGCCGTTTCCTGGGCCAGAGGGTGGCGAAACTCAACATTACACCCATCCAAGCACTGGTGTTGGGCTTTCTTAGTGATGAGGACAACATTACCTCCAGTGAATTGGGTAAGCGGACGGGGCTGGATAGCGCCACCCTAACCGGCATTATCGATCGCCTGGCATCGGCGCAATACATCGAGCGCGTGGAAAATCCCGCTAATCGTCGTTCCAATCAAATCTGCCTGACCCAACTAGGAAAAACCCAAGCAAGCGAGGCAGTGCAGGTGATTGTCGCTGCCAACCGGGAATTTCTGAAAATACTTACAGAACAAGAGCAAAAAGAGTTTCGTGCCGTGATTCGGAAGCTTCGGGATCAGGCCGGCCGCGACTGAAGGATGCATCAACGGAGATCATAAAAAATAGAAAGGGATAATTATGGGAATCATACACAAGACCGGCTGTGTCCTCTGTGCCCAGAATTGCGGTCTGGAGGTGGAAGTCGAAAACAACCGCATTGTCCGGGTGAAGGGTGATAAGTCTAATGTTAAAAGTGAGGGCTATGTCTGCCGGAAGGGTATGAACATTGCCAATCACCAGCATAATGCTGACCGGCTGAAGTATCCCTTGAAACGGGTAGGTGACAGCTTCGAACGCATCTCCTGGGAGCAGGCCATTGACGAGATTGGTGCGAAGCTCAGAGAGATAGTCGATAAGTATGGTCCCCGGTCCTTTGCGTACATGGGCGGAGGCGGTCAAGGTTGCCACTTCGAAGCGGCTTTCGGTGTTCGCCTGATGCGGGGATTGGGTTCTCGTTACCATTACAGTGCCATGGCACAGGAGTTTTCCGGCATGTTCTGGGTCAATGGCCGCATGCATGGACGTCAGAACATCCATGCGGAAATTGATGCGGAGGAGACGGATTTCCTTCTGGTCTTCGGTTGGAATGGCATGCAGAGCCACCAGATTCCGCAGGCCCCGAAGCACCTTCTGCGTATTGCCAAGGATCCTGATAAACTCCTCGTCGTCATCGATCCGCGCCTTTCGGAGACGGCCAAAGTCGCTAACATTCATCTTCCAATCCGTCCGGGGACTGATGCCCTGCTCCTGCGGGCCATGATCGCCATTATTCTTCAGGAAGGATGGGAAAACAGGGACTACATTGAAAAGCACACCTCCGGCATTGAAGAGATCAGAAGTCTGTTCATAAAGTTTAACGCCCGAACGGCTATCCAGACCTGCAACCTCGACTACGATCAGATTCGCGAGATCAGCCGCCAGTTTGCCACGCGAAGATCCTGCCTGCGTTACGACCTGGGGGTCTTGATGAACCGCCACAGTGCCGTCTCCTCCTATCTGGCTGTGATCCTTCAGGCGATCTGCGGGCGGATTGGCGTCCGCGGTGGTAATATATTCCACGGGCAGATGATGCCGCTGGGATCCCATACCGATGAGCGCGACCCCAAGACCTGGCGGACTATGGCGACTAATTTCCCCGCAGTTGTCGGCTGTTTTCCGCCCAATGCCCTGCCTGAGGAAATCCTCTCCGAGCACCCGGATCGGCTGCGGGCGGTTATTGTCTCGGGAGCAAATCCGCTGCGGTCGTATGCGGACACAACGGCTTATGAGAAAGCTTTCGGCCGTCTGGATCTTCTTGTAACGGCCGAGCTGGCTATGACGGAGACGGCAGTCCTCTCCCATTATGTCCTGCCTTCCCGATCCGGTTATGAATCCTGGGACGGCACGTTCTTTCCGCTGACCTTCCCGGGGATTTTCTTCCAAATGAGGCGGCCCATTATCGAACCGGACGGAGAGCCTTTGGAGCTGGGAGAGATCCATTTGCGCCTGGCTGACCGGCTGGGTCTGATCCCACCAATTCCCGCCAGCCTTTACAAAGCGGCGGAAGAAGGCCATAACGCCTTTGGTCTTGCCCTCATGGATTATGCTGTCAAAGAACCCAAGGCTCTAGGAGCCATGCCTTTTATCCTGGGGAAAACACTGGGTAAAGCCATGGGCTCCGTCCATCTGGCGGCCCTTTGGGGCATGATGCAGACCGCACCGAAAGCCTTCCGCAATAATGCTGCCCGTGCAGGCTTTACGCCGGGCATGGCTTTGGGAGAGGAAGTCTTTCAGAAGATCATGGACCATCCCGAAGGAATTTGGGTTGGTAAGGTCGATCCGGCCCAGAACCTGGCTGAAGTCCGGACGGAGGACGGCAAAATCAACCTAGTGATTCCGGAACTCCGGGGTGAACTAGAAATCCTTGATGCGGAGCATGAAGAAGCGGCGCTTTTGCCGGATCCGGAATACCCGCTTGTTCTCATGGCCGGTCGGCATTTCAGCATGAATGCCAATACCCTGATGCGCAATGCTGCCTGGAACGCAGGCAAGAGGGACTGCACCTTAATGATGCACACCGCTGATGCGGAGGCATTAAATATTCAAGACGGTCAAATGGTCCGGGTGACGACGGAGGCCGGTTCTGTGGAGATTGAGGTGGAAGTAACTGAAATGGCGCGCCAGGGGCATGTAGTCATTCCCCATGGGTTCGGTATGGTCTATGATGGCAAAGTCCATGGTGTGAACGTGAATCGTCTGACCAAAAACACAAACCGTGACTGGCTGGGTACGCCCATGCACCGGTATGTCTTGTGTCGGGTTGAGCTGGTTGATAGCGCGTCGGCAACATCATAAAAAACAACACTGTATTTATCTGATAATATCGAAGAGCAAATATTTCTTTGGGCATTGATCTAAGTCAATGACGTCCTCGAAAATAAAATGTAATCATACAACCCAGCGCAGGAAATAATTAACGCAGCGCCGGATAAAACAAAACATTTTGTATATCAAGGAGAAAAAGAGATATGAGTACGCAAGAATTGATCAAACACGCCGATGACAGTAATTTCGAGTCCATGATTTTAACAGGAGATAAACCCGTTCTGGTAGATTTCTGGGCTCCCTGGTGCGGCCCCTGCCGCGCTATCAGTCCTGTGCTGGATGAACTGGCTTCAGAGTATGGTGATAGGGTGAATGTTGTGAAGGTGAATGTTGATGATAATCCCCGGACTGCTGGGCAATACGGTGTGAGAAGCATCCCGACTCTGCTGGTGATCAAGGATGGGAAGGTAAAAGATACCAGTATTGGTATGGTCTCAAAAAATCAACTGGCTGATCTCATCAATCGTAATATGAATTAACCGGTCAGAGGGTAAATAGAAATGAGTGACTTTCTAATTTTTATCTTTATAATTGCTTTGTGGTTTTTTTTGCAGGGGTGGCTTTTGCCCCGGTTGGGAATTTCCACCTGAATGCGGCCGGCCTGTTCGGTCAAGGACAGGAAGAAAAGAAAGCTGTTGCCTTTTAACATTTCCACCATCGGGAAGAAGTGAGTAATATCATGAAGGAAAAGAAAGATTTTAATATAAGCCGGCGGTCATTTTTGAAGATCAGCGCCGGTGCGGCTGCTCTGACGGGAGTGAGTCTACCGAAAACCGCATTTGCCCGGACAGAGGAACAATTATCGACTCTCATCGATCTGAGCCTGTGCAATGGCTGCGCCGACCGGCAAAAGCCGGCCTGTGTCGGCGCTTGCAAGGCCATCAATAAAGACAAAATTCCGCAGGTTGTCGGAAACATTCCTGAACCATGGCCGCGAAAAACCATCGAAGACTGGTCAAAAAAGCAGGACGTTGCCAACCGATTGACCCCGTATAATTTCATCTATGTTCATAAAGCGCAGATTGAAGGGAAAACGATCTTTGTGCCGCGGCGCTGCATGCATTGCGACAATCCGGCCTGTGCGACGATTTGTCCGTTTTCCGCTAATTCCAAAAAGAAAAACGGCGCTGTTGTCATCGATCAGGATCTTTGCTTCGGCGGCGCCAAATGCAAGGATGTCTGCCCCTGGGAAATTCCCCAGCGTCAGTCCGGTGTCGGCATCTATCTTCATGTGCTGCCGGACTTCATGGGTAACGGCGTCATGTATAAATGCGATCTGTGCAATGACCGTCTTAAGGAAGGGAAATTGCCCGGTTGTGTAGAAGCCTGTCCGCGTCAGGCTCTCCTCATTGGCCCGCGTAAAGAAATTGAAAAAATTGCCGACCAACGTGCCCGCGCGATGAACGGCTACATTTACGGCAAAACGGAAAATGGCGGGACAGCAACATTGTATGTGTCTCCTGTATCATTTGAGCTGATCAACAAAACCATAGACAAGAAGCCGGGGCAACCGAATATGAAACCGCAGATCGTGCGGCGAATGGCCGCCACTGATCCCCTGGCAAAGGCGGTTCTGGCTGCTCCCGCCTTAGGTCTTGCTGCGGCAGGCGCGCTCAATTGGTTTTCGCGCCGCAAGGAGTTGGTGAAGAAGGAGGAGAAAAACAATGGCTGAAAAAATCCTTGAAGAAAAAAATCTTGTTATCCGCCACAGCGCCCTTGAGCTTATCGAACACTGGGCCATGGCCATTTCCGGCCTCATCCTCCTTCTGACCGGAATCTTCGAACTCCCCGTTGCCAAACGCTACTATATCATTGTTGTTCCCGGTCTGGGCTGGTCGGCGGACTTTATTACTTCCCTGTATCTGCACTACGCAGCGGCCTTTGTCTTTACGGCAGCAGGGATATTTCATCTGTTTTATCATGGTTTGCGCGGTGAAAAGGGCATGATCCCTCAGAAGGGCGATCTGGCGGCATCGATCACCGTTATGAAAAGTCTTATCGGTATCGGGAAAGAACCGCCGCTGCACAAATATCTGCCGGAGCAGCGACTGGCATATGTGGGCATGGCAGTTACCATGCTCATGTTGATTGCCTCCGGTCTGGTGAAAACTTACAAAAACATCTACGCACCGGATATGTCTCATATGGTTCTGCTCTGGGCCACCTGGATACACAACATCTTTTTTGTTCTCTTTTTCCTAGCTTTTCTGGCGCATATGGCGGCGATTGCCTTGAGGCCCAACTGGCCGATGGTGCGCGGTATCTTCACCGGAGCCGTGCGCCTGGATTATGCCCGGCACCGCCACTCTCTATGGGTTAATGAGATTGAGCAAGTTCAGATTGTTCCTCGGACGGTTATAGATGCAACTCCATTGCCAACAGCAGACCCGGCGCCGGATGACGAAGCTGCTTCTCCGCCAGTGGCTGAACTTATTAGTGAAGATAAAATCGATGGCAAAGTAGAGCAAATGCCGGAAGATGAGAAAGCCGCTCAGGACAAAGAATAAAACCCCTTCGAGAAAGGCCGGTTGGAAAGAATGCCGGCAATTTAGCATTATCCAACCAGGGTTATTATTGCTTATCTTTACTGGTCAAAGGCGCCTGAGTGTCCTGCATCCAATCCTGCATAGAACCCAGATAAAGTTTGGCATTGGTGTAACCCAGTACTTCGGTTAAAAGGTATGACCAAGTCGGGCAGCACTGGCCGATATCACAATAGGTGACGATTTCCCTGGAGCGATCTTTCCCTGCGGCCGCTTCCGCGATAACAGCCAGTTCTTCTTTGTTCTTAAATGTTTTATCTTCGTTAAAGACGCAGGATGTGGGCATATTAAAAGCGCCTGGTATCCTCCCTGTTTTGGGTATGCAATCCATCTTTTTTTGTCCGGAAAAAAATTCTGCTTCGCGGACATCCAGTATAATAATCTTGCCTAAATGTTTTTGAATGAATTCCTTATCGGCAAATAAGGCTTTATTATATTTTCCGCGAAATGGTTTTGCTTTAACGCGTACCAAATCTGTCGATAAGGGTTTCTTTTCTTTATGCCACTTGTTCATGCCGCCATCCAGGAGCGCGACATTTTTGACACCGGCGTATTGCAATGTGCAGGCGACACGTGCACTTTGATAGCTCAGCCGGGGAGTATCCATTTTTCCGGTAACGACAACCCAGGAATTAACACTGATTCCGACATAACCGATTGCGTCGTCAAGATCATCCTGTTCGGGAAGTTGTGAATAAAGTCCATCCTTTTGATATGCCCATGCACCGTAAAAGGCGCTGAGCGCTTTGGGGATATGTCCCTTCCGGTAGTCTTCCACCCGGCGGACATCGAGAATAATTAATTTGGGGTTTTTGAGATTGGCCGTAAGCCAGTCCGTCGAAACAATCGGTGGAATGTCTCTCGCCTGAACGATACCTGGCAGAAAAAGGATCAATATGAGCAACACAAGAAGTTTGGACAAAACATTGCTTTTCATGTTGTACCCTCCCTTTAATAACTGTTTATAGGTATCTAATCTTAAAACATACCGTAACTCGCTGATGTAATTAACTAAAAAGTATATCATGACCTGTTGTAAAAAAGCCAATGGAATACTTTTGAATATAACCGGCAGACGGCACCATTGTGTGCAATCCCCGGGTAGTTTTTTGGCATAGTTAATCATCAAACGCCATGCTGGTTTTCCAAACTTCCCAGACTCTTCCTACGAGATCCGGACCGGGTTTGAGTGTGGGCTTGCCGGGTTTCCAGCCGGAAGGTGTGGCCTCGGCACCCTTGGTTTTGCGGACGTGCTGGAAAGCCTGAATCTGACGGATGCTTTCCATAACGTTGCGGCCTACCGGCGGGGTGAGGACTTCAAATCCCTGAATAACTCCGTCGGGATCGATGATAAATCTGCCGCGGGCTTCCACACCCGCGTCTTCCAGATAGACGCCGAAGATGCTGCCAACTTTGCCGCCGCCGTCAGATAGCATGGGAAAGGGAACGCCGCCTTTGACCATTTTGGCCAGTTCATGGTCGTTCCACATCTTGTGGACAAAAACACTGTCCACACTCATGGAAAGAATTTCGACACCCAGTTTCTGAAATTCGGGATATTTCTCTGCGACCGCAGAGATTTCGGTGGCTCAGACGAAAGTAAAGTCGCCGGGATAGAAGCATAAAACAACCCATTTACCAAGAAACTCGGATAGTTGAACATTAATAAATTTGCCTTTTAAATACGCGGGCGCCGTGAAGTCCGGCGCTTTTTTGCCGACAGTGACCATGCTTTTCACCTCCTTAATTAACGGTTGTTGCGGGGTTTCTTTTTTTGCTTCGGGGTTTTCTCCGACAGGTCCACCAGTGGGTCTGGCGCACCCGGCCTTGATTTCCTCTCCCATAGATAATACCTCCTTTCACTTCTATTTGCTTCTCCGTCACACCTGTCTTTATCGCCTTTCTTGTTATTGCAGCGCCATTTTGCATAGTTCAGTTATGAATAGCGGGTTGATTGAATCATCCTTGCAGAGCTTCCGCAGATTGAGATAGCACATGGGGCAGAGGAAAACCATGGCCTCCGCCTTCACTTTTTTTGCATCGTCTATATTCCGCTTTTTCACAACTGTTGCCCGTTCTTTGTCGCGGGCCATGAGCGGGGCGCCGCAGCAAAGTGCGTTTATTCGTTCATACTTACGTGCCGGCCTCTCTACTCCGAGGAGTTCAAAAATCTTGTCGAGATAGATATCCTTCCCCTGTGTGTAGCGCGAGGCGCAGGGTGACTGGTAGGCAACACGCATCGGAACTGCCTTAAGTTGGCCCTCACGCTTTTTGAGTTCCCGGTAGAGATATTCAAATATATGGACGGGCTGAAAAGGCACTTTAAAGCCATACTCCTGGGCCAGGGTGGTGAGCAATGTGTAACAATCATCATGGAAACAGACGACTTCTTGAGCTCCCAGGGCGGCGAGGTTCTCGATGAATCTCTTGGCCTCCTTCTTAACAGGGTTTGGTTTCCCGAGGTGAATGTATCCAACAGTACAGAAATAGTCTGCGCCTTCGACAATGGTCAAATCAGCAAAAAGAGGATTGTCCAGAAGTTCACGTACCATATCTCCCACGATGCAAAGATTCAGCACAGGTTTGCCCTCTTTGCCTTTTTTTACGACGGTTGGCAGATTGTAGAGGTTAGCAAAATTCTTGATAGCCTGCTCGGGAATGCCGAGGGCACCAGTTTCTTCCTGACGCTGGTTCAGTAAATCAAAGGGATTGGCCTGGGTCGGGCAGACCAAATTGCACGATGCGCAAGTAACGCATAAACCCACAATGGGCGGCGTTCCTCCCGCGACAAGCTCCTTCATTTCATCCTGGGCCCGGTTGAGGTCATATTCCACATAAGGACAAAACTCCAGGCACTTTCCACATAAATTGCATTTTTCTTGGTAAAACATTGATTCCTCCTTGGTTTTTTAAAATATCATCCCCCCGCTATTTTTCCCGAGGGTATGGCCAGGCCATAATGCCGCCTTCCATGACCTTGACATGATTTTCCACGAGTTTCGCGAGTTCCAGATCCAGAAAGGTGAGCAGTTGCGGAAGAAGCTCAATGACGGTGATTTCAATGCCCGCCAGCTGCAGGGCCTCGCAGGTTTCAATGCCGATAAGGCCTCCACCGATAACGACGGCTTTCTTGATTTTGCCTTCGTCCCGCACGTTGCGCAGAAAGTCCGCGTCTTTTTGCATAATGACGACTTCGGCATTGTTGTCAATTCTCCGGGCTTTCGCCGCCGCTTTCGGACCCGAGGCCGATCCGCCAATAACAATAATTTTTCTTTTTTGGGTCATGAAGTGTCTCCTGTTTTATGGTGACGATTAAAATTTTGTAGTGCATCGACAAACTAGATCAATCCTCGATGCAGATCTGTTTGTTTTTGATAGCGGTGAGGGTCATGAAACCCAACAAAATGACGACGCCCGAAAGGATGATGATTAAAACCAGCGCCAGATATTTGAAGAAAACCATCTGGGAGTGATGATACATGAGCATCGTGGCAATTGTCAAGGCCGCGATCGGAAAGGTATATGCCCACCAGGACAGATAATATTTAATCCTCGAAAGCATGCGCAGCTGAGGGATCATCAGAATTAAGACGAATAAACCGAAATAATATAGAATTCGAGCCATCGAATCAACGGCGCCCGTCATTTTGACGTAAGCAATGAATCCGACGGCAGGCGGCGCGATAAGAATAAAAAGCGTCGGTAAAAGCCTCTCAGGCAGGGGGTTATGAAAAAGCAACCGGTATAAGAGAATGGTAAAAAGCGCGATCCAGAAGACCAGACCAATGCTGAAAAAAAACCAAGATATTTCCGCAGGCGCGTAGGTCACGCCGGCGACGGGAACCAGAATATTGCCCACGACGGGAATGAACCAGGCCGGGCTGATATGGTTGATTTCCAGCGACGGATGACGAATCCAGATCGAAATAATAGTCACGCTGAAGAGAAAATGAATGATTGTTCCGACAATCCAAAGCGCCCGCGAGACGGTCGGGGAAATACTCATCGCTCCAATGCTTAAAAGCAGCAGGCTGATGGAAATCGTCGGGAAAAAAGAAAGCTTGGTGATGTTTTGAAATTCTTTTTTGACTTCGGGAAAATGACTAAGCGCTTTGGCCAGGTACATGGAAAAAATCACAAAAAAGACAAGAGAAGTCAGACACACAAGCGCTGATCCGATATAACCATTCCATCCCCAAAGGGATTCGGCCCGCTGCCAGGCAATTGCAGACCCCGCCATCCCCATTACCACCGCGAAAAATGAAATCGGGAAGTTTTTTAAACGTTCACTCATTGGGAATTACTCCTTTTTGGGTGACACATTAGCAGCCGGTTGCCGAAAGTGCATTGATCTATGTCAACGCATCAGATATAATTTATAAAAATAATTCCGGCTCCCGGCGCGGAGAGGTAAAAACGACTTCTACTTCATTTTTATGCCATAAATAATTGCCATCTTCAAAATATTTTGCCTGTGCTGGGCATTCTTTAATACGGCGTTATTTCTTAAGAAGCGCCAGCATAATATGGTCGGGTACCTGGACGGCGACCACTTCGCCGCGGGCGCAGATTTGGCCATTTGCCGAAAGTGTTGATTCTACATTCATTAAAACCCCCGCAGCCGCAACAGTTGTTAAAATCTTCCGGGTAGTAATCCTTAAATGCTTTTTTTGTTACGTAATCTCCTTTGTTCCAGAAGTGTTTGAGTGAAATTATGTTCCATGCGTCATACGTATTACGAGATATGCTTCACAATTTTTACACAAACGTGAGTTTTGTTCCCGACATATTTAAAATAAATTGCCCCGGCATTTGCTTTTCCATTGCCATAATAGCCTTTCTGCCCGTGCAGTGTGTCGGGATGAGATAGTCCGGATGCAGCTTCTGGAGTTCCTCTGTTGTCCGGTCGATAATCGACTCAAAAAGCGGACCGGAGAGGTGAAAACCGCCCATTACGACGTGCACCTTGTCGACACCGGTTACGGCCATTGCGTAGTGCACAGTGTTGACTATGCCCGAATGGGCGCAGCCGGAAATAATCACCAACCCCTTATCTTTAAGATTCATAACGATGGATGTGTCGTCTTCGATGGGGTCCCAGACTTCCTGGCCGTCTTTTTGGCAATGAAGGAGGGGCCACCCTTTTTCAAAATCCGTGGAGCGTGGAACTTCGCCCAAGAAAAGAATGGTGTTATCCAGTAGCGGATAGGGCTTTTCCGTTTCAATCAAAGAAAGCCCCGCCTGTTTCACCATGTCACGAGTCAATTTCGGAAAATTGAGTTTAAAATCTTCGCCAAGCTTAACATAGCGTGGCGACTTAAATACGGCCGGATGGACAACTAAAGGAATATTTTCCTTGCCGATCATCGCCGTCATTCTGGCCATACCACCTGTGTGGTCGCTGTGTCCATGCGAGATAGCCACAGCCTCTACTTCCTTTAGATCAACTCCCAGAGTTTTGACGTTTTGTGCCGCACCGTTTTCGGAAAAGCCAAAATCAAAAAGTAGAGTGTGCGTTTTGCTTTCCCCGGTTGTTTTGACAAGTGCCGAAAAGCCGTGTTCTGCCAGAACAGAGGCGCGGATTTCTCCATCTTGAAGCGGCATGGCGCGTTTAACGACGGCATTGTTGTCCATTGCCGTCATTTCAATATAGTTGTCCTGTAAAGTTAAAATCTCGACTTTTTCCACAGCATTCAATATTGTTTTGACCATAGCGTTAATTCTCCTTATGAATTGAGTATTTTTATTTTACTCTGATTTGTAATTTGATTGATGATGCCTTCTCCGGCAGGAGAAGCGGTTAAGCTTGTTTTGCCAGTTCCGCCTTTGCCGGAAGCTATTGATATTTTCAAGGAATGTCTCCTTCTTTATATCCACGCTTTCCCCGCTTTTGTGCGGTCGGTTCGTCCACTTCATCCTGCCAGCCGCTTTTTATGACATTGTGAAGATCAAACTTGGCCGTGTAGGGTTTGATATCCAAGAGTGGCGTGGCATTCAGGATATCCACGCCGGCCAGATGCAGAATATTCCCCTCGCGACCGATTACTTCCACGATACTCAGGCCGATGGCATTGGGACGATAAGGCTGTCGTGTCGCAAAAACGCCGCGTTCAATATCCTGCAAAAACGGTTTGACGATCAATTTAACCTGTGTTGACTGATGGAAGTGGTAGATCAAATAAATGTGCGAAAAGCCTTCCAGATCTTGCAGACCCGAAGCAAATTCCGGGAACACCAAAGCCTGCCCCTTGCAGCCTTTCGCATACACGGGCTGGATCGGTGTTTTTTCGGCAATCGTATGCTCACTATGAATAATGCCGATGGGCCTGTATGTGATCAGTGAGTCTTTCATTCCCGGTGTCCTGCGCCGTCGGCGGATGCAGCGTCGGCTAATTTGCCATTGTGGCATTTTCCAATAGTTCCCGACACTGTTTATGTGTTGGTGTGGGGAATTTTTATTCTCGCTAATTACAAGCGGCGGAATGTCCGCCATCACCCTTCATGGCAACCGTGTTCATGTTCGGCGCACGCAATCCCGTTATCGGTGAGCTTTCCGGCAAGCCATTGTTGAGTAACGGCTTTCACATCTCCTGCGCAGCCTCGTAAAACATCGATGCCCTGACTGTTCAATACATTTACCGCTCCCTGACCCATATTGCCCGCGAGCATTAAGTTTACACCCTGATGGGCCAGTGTCCCGGCGATATTCGATTTACAGCCGCATCCGGCCGGGGAAGTGATCTTCTCTTCCGCTACGATTTCCTTTTTATCATTGATAGTGAACACCGTAAAATATTCACAATGCCCGAAGTGGGCGTCGATTTGATTCTGACACGATGGTAATGCGATCTTCATAACTTACTCCTTTTTATATTCAAGATAATTTATTGATTTTCCGGCAGTAAGGGCATATTTCTTCCTGCGTTAATTCTCCTTTGCGGCCGAATGCCTTATGGCATTCAGGACACTCTACATGTTTTGTTTCTCCAACCGCAACTTCACCGCCTTCGATTTTCAGAGCTTTCCCGTTAATAAGAACATCAGCAATTTTCTTATGAGCCGATTCGATGATTCTGCCGAAGGTCTGCCGTGAAATCCCCATTTTTATTGCCGCCTGTTCCTGATATAAGCCCTCGAAATCGGCCAGACGCAAGGATTCGTACTCATCCAGAGAAAGCACCACTTCATCCAACTGTGAAGAAGGTATTCCTCTGGGCTTAAAATAATTTTTATCCGGCATACATCCTACGTGCCGGCAGCATTTAGGTCTGGACATGTTTCGCTCCGATCGAACACCTTATAGGCATATGCTCATAATCTGTCAAGTTAAAATATAAAAAAAGTACGGTCATTGTCTCGCAAAGGAGTTATCTTGATCTATTAGAGGAAATCGAATATGCAATTTATCTATATAAAAACATTGTAAATAGTAAATAATTTACCGGAGAATATTTATCATGGATGGCGAAAAACGTAATTTTGATCAGGAGGCCGCATCCTGGGATGCCAAGCCCCGGCGTGTTAAATTAGTTGCCGATATCGCTCAGGCGATAGTCGGAGAAATAAAATTGAATTCGCGGATGGATGTTCTGGACTTCGGTTGTGGTACCGGGCTTTTGACAATGCAGTTGCAGCCATTAGTTCGCTCTATTACAGGCGTGGATAGCTCGCCGGGAATGCTGGATGTCCTGGGGGGAAAAATTCAAGATCTGAATCTGAGTAATGTAAAAACCCGTTGTCTTGATGTTGAGAGAGGCGGCGTTCTGGAAGGCTCTTATGATCTGATTGTCAGCAGTATGACTTTTCATCACATTAAGGAAATAAGTCCTCTTCTTGAGCAATTCTATAATGTCCTGCTTCCGGCGGGGCATCTTTGCATTGCTGATTTGGATTTCGATGATGGTCAGTTCCACGAAAATAACGATGGTGTGTTCCACTCGGGCTTTAATCGGGAAAAACTGACTGGTCTCATCAGGGATGCAGGATTTCGAAATATCAGATGCCGGACTGTAGCCAGATTATCAAAACCGGTTCCCGGTGGGGGAAGCAGGGAGTTTACAATATTTCTCATGACAGGTTGCAGATCATAGATAAACAAATAGCTGCCTTACATCCATATGAAGTTAAGATGAAGGACTAAGAGAAAATTGCAGCTCCACACGCCGGTTTTTCAGACGATCGGCATCGGTGTTGTTGGAATATAGCGGTTTATATTCACCAAAACCCTTTGTGGAAATTTTTGCAGGATTAACACCGAGCTGGACCAGTGATTTGGCGACTTGTGTTGCCCGATCGGCGGAAAGTTCCCAGTTAGAAGGGTAATGCCGGTTGGAAATGGGCTTGTCGTCAGTGTGGCCTTGTATTTCCACGGACAGGTTGGGATTGTTCTGAATAAAAAATGCGACCTGCTTTAACTTGGGCCAGACGGAAGATTTAAGTTGCGCTTGCCCGGAATCAAAACTGATTTGTTCCGGCAAGGTCAAAACAACAAACTGCGAATGGCGCTCAACGGTGATTCCCTGTAAGCCTGAATTGTCGTCTATTATATTCAAAAGATCAGATTCCAGTGATCCTGTTGCGCTACCTGTGTCAGGATTGGATGATACCTGCTGGATAACCGGTTGCTCCTTTATAGCAGCAGGTAATATATTTTCAGTGCGGGGGGCAGGGGTTGATTCAGTGTTGCCTTGTTGCTTGAGCGCTATCCCAAAAAGGAGTACAAAAAAAATCAGCAGCAATAAGAGCAAGTCGCTCAGAGTCAGAAACCAGATTTCATTTCCCGAGTCCGCAGGAGCTGATTTCGAAAGCGAGCGCATCGGGCGGACTCTCTTTTTAAAAGATACGTGATTTGAATGATTATCAGTAGGCTGAGGAATATTGGAGGGATAATTCATATATTAACCTTTTCCCATTCCCTCTCCGTGGCTTGCCTGCACTGGAACTGCAATTCTTATTTGAGGCGGATAGTTTTTTATTTGAACACCGGCCAGAATCGCCATCTTATACTGGATAGCCTGTGGATGTTCATTGTCATAAATATCAAGGATTGCTTCCTGAATAATATCCATGCGCAATAAATCCTGATCCATATACTCACGCAGCTTGTTGGATAATGGAACAAAACAAACATTGGCCAGAACAACCCCATAAAAAGTGCTCAGCAGAGCAATAGCCATGTATCCCATTAAACTCTGGGGATTACTGATGTGCTCATAAACACGGATGAGATTAACGATAGTTCCGGCAAGCCCCATGGCCGGAGCAAGTCGGGCCATGCTGGAAAGAATTTTATGTGCTGTCTCATACCGGCTGCAATGCAATAGGGCTTCTTTGTGCAGAATCTGCTCAATATTATCACGGGTGAAGCGGTAGGCAATCAATTCAATTCCCGTTTTTATCAGTCCCGATGGCAGTTTCTGCCCCTCTTGTTCCAGCAAACGGATGTCGTTTTTTTTGTTGATCCGGGCAAGGTGAACAATAGTTTGTATGGACCAGTCAATTTCCTTCCGGCCGGAAAATGACTTTTTGAGAAAATCGAATGTCATAATCAACTTTTGATAGGGATATGCAAGCAGTGTTGCACAGAGGGTTCCTCCTAAAACGATCATCAGGGCATTGAGATTGGAAGCTACTCCCAGCTCTTTCACGCCGAGATTAAACGCTAACAGAAAAATGACTATTAAGAGAAGTAAAGAACCTAATGTTTGTCCGATCATTGCCGACTCCCTGCTCAGAGATTACATAGTGAATATTAGTAATGCGGGAAATGTGCCAGAGAATAATTGACTTAATTATTTTGTTAACTAGCTAATTAGTATAGATATTGTATTGGAATTGTCTAAGGGCTGGCTCCGCAACTGGAAATATTTTCCAGGCATTTTTTTCCTATTAATGACGCTTTGAGTGGAACGTCCCTTCATTTTATGAAAATGTCTGTCACACTTTGAGGGAAAAATTGTATAAGTAGTAGGAGAAGTAAAATCACTTTTATCAAGAGAAAAGAGCATGCACAATCCATTTCTGGAAAAGATCGAAGAGCGTGAAAGCGATGTTGATTATATTAGGCTCGCCTTGGAAGGCGATGCATCGGCACTGGAGGCGCTTATTTTGCGTCATCAATCCTGGATTTTCAATATTGCTTTGAATATGACAGGAGACATCCAACGGGCGGAAGATATAACACAGGAGATCTTGATTAAGACTATTGCCAAGCTCTCGACTTACGATCGGCAAAAGGCAACATTTCGCACCTGGTTATACCGGATTGTCGCCAATCACGTCATCAATATGAAAGAAAGCAAAAAGGAACAATTCTTTGCATCTCATGCGGAAAGTTCTGATTATAACAATTTCATCCTCAATTTACACGATACATTAAAACTTGCCCCGATGCGCAATAAAGAAATCATCGATGAGACAAAGAATTATTGCACAATGTGCGTCCTTCTATGTCTGACCAGAATGGAGCGGATGGTATTGATTCTGGGAGCAATCTTTGATGTTACCGACAAAATCGGGGCGGAAATCTGTGATATTTCAAAAGCGAACTTCCGTAAAATTCTATCGCGCTCGCGAAAAAAAGTTGCCGATTATTTTCAAAATAATTGCGGTCTTTTTGACGAGCACAATCCCTGCAAATGCAGTGAGCAGGTGAGTTACCTGATACAATTAGGCATGATAAAGCCTGGGGACATGAACATTAAGCACTACTCGCTGGGAACAATACGAACTGTTCTGGGAAAGACCATCACCGAGATAGAAAATTCATATTCCGAATTTCTGACGCTTTATCAGGACCAGCCGTTTTTCAAAGGGCCGGATATGGTTAGCTGGCTGAAAGATTTATTACAAAGAAGCAATATAAATGAAATATTTAGGAGGATAGATACATGATTAATCAGGAATTGGTTGCTCCATGCGGTCTTTATTGCGGTGTCTGCGGCATTTATTACGCGACGGAAAGCGGAGATCAGACGCTAAAAGAAAAACTGGCCAAAGCCTATGGCGATACCCCGGACAAAATTAATTGCCGGGGCTGCCTGTCCGATTCGGTTTACTGGTATTGTGCTGTTTGCGCCATCAAAAGCTGTACGAAGGAAAAGGGATACAGCGGCTGCCAGCAGTGCACCAGTTTCCCTTGTGATATAATTGATAATTTCCCGGTGCCGGAAGGCAAGAAAAATATTCTGCGTGCTATTCCACTATGGAAAGAGTTGGGTACGGAAGCGTTTATCAGGGCTGAAGAAAAACTTTTTAGCTGCGATAATTGCGGCACTAAACTTTTCCGCGGGGCCAGAAAATGCCGCCAGTGCGGCACAGTGAAGGGGTGAAAATATATAGGTAATACCCTGAAGGATGTTGCCCAAACGTCTCTTTGTGACTGACCCTGGGTATTAATGAACACCAACTCCTACTTACAGGTGCTAATCGCATAGCATGAAGCCCATCTGAATGCTAAGAAGAGTAACCCTCTGGAAAAGAGTCGCTGTCCCGGTTTCTTAAAAGCAGATACAGACGTTCTGAATTATGTTTTATGTTCCCGAAATTAACCCATCCGCACGATCGGCATTGGAGACCGTCTGGTGGCCGGCGATATAAACCACGACGACAGTGATATGAGCAAAGCGGCCATTTTTGAAATTGTGTAAACAGTCCTTTTGAATATGTCAGTATCAAAAAGCCATGACCCCGTTCGGAGTCATGGCTTTCTTTTTTCTCTCCCCCCCGTTCCATTTTTTTATCTTGACACGATCTCTTGTCTATGTGTAAAGTGTAAAGTAACACTTCACTGTTGAGGTTCCTATGCCCGTAACATGCCTTATGGCCATAACACACAGCTATTCATCCCTATGCGCTACTTCTCTAAGAGCTGTTCAAGACCATCCCAATTTCTTTTTCAAATATTCCGTAGCACTTATTTGTTATTTCTGTGGATTGGAATATTGCTTTATGAATATCCTGCCGACATAAGGCAGAAAACGTTAATGATCAGGTAGCTTAACAAATCAAGGAGGTTTGGAAAAATGAGTTATGAAATGATCCAGTTCGTCAAAGATGGGCCTGTTGGTATTCTGACCCTCAATCGACCGCAGAGCCTCAACGCCATGAACTTTACCATGCTCAACGAGTTCAGAGATTTTTTTAACGATCGTTTCCGCGACCATGATACGAGAGTGATCATTGTTACCGGTGCAGGAAAGGGCTTCAATTCCGGCCTTGACCTCAACGACCCTGCCATTATGATACCTGCCGGTGGTTACACCCCCAAGAACATTTATGAAATGCAGAAGCTGTTTTCCGATTTCATCCTCTTCATGCGGCGCTGCCCTCAGCCAATTATCGGCGCGATCAACGGTGCTGCGGCTGGTGCGGGGTTTTCCATTGCCATGGCCTGCGATGTCCGTCTGGCCTCGCCGAATGCCAAGTTTTCCGCCGCTTATATAAACATTGGAACCGGCGGGGCGGATATGGGGTCATCCTGGCTTCTGCCACGGCTGGTAGGAACAGGCAATGCAGCACGATATCTTCTGACTGGCGACCTGTTTGGCGCGGAAGAAGCCCTGAGGATCGGTCTCATCCAGTCCATTGTTGAAAAAGAACATCTCATGGAGGAAGCCATGAAGATGGCGCAGAACATGGCCGGCAAGACCCAGCTGGGCTTGAGGCTAACCAAAGAGGCTCTTAACCGCAATGTTGGTGGCCTCAGTCTCGAAGATGCCATTCAGATCGAGGATCGGAATCAGGCCATGTGTGTAGTCCAGACATATGGTCACCAGGGATAAAGAATCAGAAGGAGGCCGGGTTTTTCAGCAAACTCATCGCATTTCCGGCTTCATACGGATTAATCTTAGATCGAGAAAGTGAGGACTATCATGGAAAGCAGAATCTGGCATCAGGCTTATGTCAATGGCGTGTCTCCCAACATCGCCTTCGAAGAAATCACCATGTCGGCCGCTCTGGAGAGAACGGCCCGACGTTATCCGGACCTGGCCTCCCTGATCCTGATGGGGCGGGAAATGACCTATGGTGAACTGAACCAAAACGTCAACCGGTTTGCTTCCGCCTTGGCCCATCTGGGCATCAAGAAAGGCGATAAGGTGGCCCTTGTATTGCCGAACATTCCCCAGATGGTAATCGCCACCTACGCTCTTTTCCGCCTGGGCGCCATCGCGGTAATGAACAATCCTCTTTATACGGAAAGCGAACTGGAATACAACCTCAAGGACTCCGACGCAAAAATGTCCATATGCCTGGATTTCTTCGTTCCCCGGGTCCTTTCCCTGCGCGGCAAGACGGGAATCGAAAAGGTTATTACCTGTCATATCCGCGATTTTCTGCCACCGGCGGGTGATGATCCCTTTATTAAGGAACTCCATGGCCTTCATCTGGATATCGAAGCGCAGGACGGTGTTTATGAATTCATGCAGCTGATGGCCAACGGCGATATCAACCCTCCACGGACGGACGTGGCCTTCGATGATCCCGCGGCATTCATCTATACGGGAGGCACGACAGGCGTTTCCAAGGCCGTTATCATCAGCCATGCAAACTCCAGTATCGCGGCGCAGCAGTTCAAAAGCTGGCTTGTCGATGTCGAAGACGGGGCGGAGAGACTCCTGGCCGTTCTGCCCTTCTTCCATGTGGCCGGCTATACGGACATCATGAACAATGCCATATACCGGGGATGGAGCATCATTCTTGTCCCCCGTCCGACACCCGAAACGATCATCGATTTGACACTCAAATACAAACCCACCCTGTTCGGCGGCGTTCCTACCATGTTTGTGGGGCTTCTGAGCCATCCGAAATTCACTTCAGCTAAACTCGATTTCATCAAGGGCTGCCTTTCCGGAGCAGCCCCACTGGCCCTGGAAACCATAAGCGCCTGGGAGAAGGCGACAGGCTCGACCATTGTGGAACTCTACGGATTGTCGGAAACAACGGCGCTGGCAACGTTCAACCCCTGGCGGGGGAAAACGAAAATCGGCAGCGTCGGGGTGCCCATTCCGGAAACCGACTGCCGCATTGTCGATCTCGAAAATGGTACCATAGAACTGAAGCAGGGAGAAGCGGGAGAAATTCTAATCAAGGGACCGCAGGTCACAAAAGGGTATTTCAAAAATCCTGAGGCGACGGCGGAAGCCATCAAGGATGGGTGGCTTTATACGGGAGATATCGGTTATCTGGACGAAGAGGGGTACCTGTTCATTGTGGATCGAAAGAAAGACGTCATCATTGCCGCTGGGTACAACATTTACCCCCGGGAAGTCGATGAGGTTCTCTATCAGTATCCCAAGGTGCAGGCTGCCTGCGTCGTAGGCATTCCGGATACCTACCGGGGAGAAACAGTCAAAGCCTTCATCGTCCTGAAACAGGGCCAGACGGCGACGGAAGGGGAGATCATCGCTTTCTGCAAGGAAAAACTCGCGGCCTACAAGGTTCCCAAATATATCGAATTTCGGCCCGAACTTCCCCAGACGAGCGTGGGTAAAATTCTGCGCAGGAACCTCCGCGACGAAGAGATGGCGCGAATAAAGGCACAGAAAGGGAAATAATGATCCCGGTTTCTAGCGGAAGGGATCATGTTTCACGAACTCATTATCTTGTAGAATTGCAGCACATTGCAATGCAATGATTTACACCAGGCGGAAGCAGCGGAAAGAGTCAACTCTTATTGAAACATTTTTTCTACGATATGCCGCTCTGTGGCAGGAATATAAAGGAGACGTCCCCATGAAGAGTGAACGATTTTGGCAGAAGTATTATGACGACCACATGGAAGATATTGATCCGGCCCTCTTTGAAACTTCTTATCCGAAGGTGATTCGCCCTACTTTCAAGAATTATCCTGACAGAACGGCCTATGCGTATATGGGTCAGCATATCAGTTACGCCGAGCTGGACAAGGCCAGCAACAAGTTTGCCCATATGCTGATGGCCAATGGATTCCGGAAAGGCGATGTTGTCAGTATCAATATTCCCAATATGCCCGAATATCTTTTCGCCTGGCTGGGAACCCTGAAAGCCGGCTGTACGGTTTCGGGTGTATCGCTCCTTCTTTCGACAAAACAGATCGCTCAACAGCTTGGCGATTCCAAGGCCAGGGCTCTTGTGATTCTTGATATCTCCTTTGCCGAAAAGGTTCCCGAACTGGCGGCCCAGTTGCCCGATTTGCGCGTAGTCGTCGCCGCCAAAGCGGCGAGTTTTTTCCCGGGCCTTGAAGGAAAAGTCACGCCTCAGGAAGGGAAGACGGTTTATATCTTCGACGATATTCTCCAGGACGGATCATTTGCCGACACGCTTCCTGATGTGGAAATTGTCCCCGGCGATATTGCGTATCTTCAATATACGGGCGGTACGACGGGTATACCCAAAGGTGCCATGCTCAGCCATAGAAACTCTGTCGCCGTCATGATGATATATAGGAAATGGCTGGGATGGAAAGACGGTGACATGACGGTCGTATCCGGATTCCCCTTTTTCCACATTGCCGGAATCTTCGTTAATGCCATGGCCGTCCATATGGCCGGAACGCAGGTTCTTGTACCCAATCCCCGCGATACGGATTATATCTGCGAACAAATAGAAAAATACAAACCGTCCCTCCTCGTCAGTGTGCCGGCCCTGTATCAGTTGCTCATGGCCAATCCCAAATTTCAGCAGATGGATCATTCCCAGGTCAAGACATGCATATCCTCGGCATCGCCTTTTCCCGAAGAGGCGCAGAAGGAATTCGAGAAGATTGTCGGCAAGGGGAAGCTGATGGAGAACCTCGGTATGACGGAAACATCACCGCTCACTGCCAGCAATCCAGTCAAAGGGAAGAAAAAACTGGGAACAGTCGGGATGCCTCTGCCCAACACGGATATCAGACTCCTTGATCCGGTGACGGGCATTGAAGTTCCCCTGGGTGAGCCCGGGGAAATCTGTGTCAAAGGTCCCCAGGTCATGGTCGGCTACTACGGCATGCCGGAAGAAACAGGCAATGTCATCGACACCAATGGCTATATGCATACAGGCGATGTCGCCATACAGGACGAGGAAGGCTATTTACGAATCGTCGACCGGACGAAGGACATGATCATTGTCAGCGGATATAAGGTTTTTTCCGTGAAAGTAGAGGCGATCCTGGCGGAGCATCCGGCGGTCATGCAATCGGCTCTGGTCGGGGTTCCCAATCCTGACCGCCCGGGATCGGAGCTTGTGGCAGCTTTCATTCAGCGGGATCCCGGCTATACATTCCAGGGGGATGATGCGGCGCTAAAGAACAACATTCTCTCGTTTCTAAAAGAAAAACTCGCGCCATTCGAAATGCCGAAATATGTCGAATTCATAAAAGAGTTGCCATTGACGGCTGTAGGCAAACTGGATAAAAAACTGCTGCGAAAAGAGGCGCCTCAGTTGTTGTCCGATGCCAAGGGATAGAAGGATCAAACGTTCGGGGCGCAGGATTTCATCACAGAATACAAAGGAGTTTGTATGGGATTGAAAATTGGGGAGTTGTCGAAGAAAACAGGAGTACCCATTTCCACCATCCGGTATTACGTCAGCAATGGCTTGCTGCCGGCTCCCGTCAAAGTCGGCAAACAGCTTTCTCATTACGATGAAAACTGTATTCATAAACTGCAGACCATATCCTACCTTCAGGAAAATAGGCACTTTCCCCTGTCGATTATCGCCAATATTATGCGACGGATGGACGAAGGGCTGAGTTTGCAGGAAGCCGAATCGGTGGAAGATGTCATTTTCGGTGCACCCCTGAATAACGTTTCCTCGCAGCTTGTGGGCCGGGAGGAATTCCTGTTGCAGACGGGGCTGACGTATGAGGAATTACGGGCAGCCGAAAAAATGGGGATGATGATGCCCTATATGCAGGATGAAGGGAAAGATTTTTATAATCACGAAGACATCCTCTGGGGAAGAGACGTTTTGAAAAAAATTCTCCCGTTTCGGCATTGCTGGGATGATTTTACCGCCTACGTAAAGCTGGGGGACAAGATGCTGGATAGAGAATTTATGATCCGTAAGAAGATTGTGAAGGGCAAGGACATGAAGGAAAACATGCAGCTTTCGATTGAGTTGTCCAAAGCGGCTGATGTCGCCCGGGGCTATCTCATGAGAAGGCTCTTCCAGAAAAAAATAAAATCCAACATATACAAAAGCATGAAAGAATAATGATTTTCGGAATTTCAGGTATGGAGAAGGCAAACAGGTATCAGTGTAAACAGTGTGGAGGAAAACATGGGACAAAATTTTTACAAGCGGGATGACAGAGACATTAAGTTTGTTTTGAAAGAGCAACTGGGAATTGAGCGGCTCCTTGATTTTGATGTTTATAAAGGATTCACCATGGACGATTTCGACATGATCCTTGATCAGGCGCAGAAGATCGCTGCCAACGATATCGCCCCGACCTTCCAGGACGGCGATCGCCAGGGATGCAGGTTCGACAAGGGCACGGTGTCTGTGCCCGAATCGTTCCATCACTGCTGGGATGTCTTCCGGGAAGGCGAATGGTTTTCCCTGGCCATGAAAACCGATTATGGCGGACAGGGATTGCCCCTCATCATTGCTGAAGCCGCAGCTGAATTTTTCATGAGCGCCAATTTCTCTTTTGGTTGTTTTGTGGGGCTGGGACCGGGCAACGGGCACATGATCGAGAATTACGGATCGGAGAAGCTCAAGGATCTCTTCTGCCGGAAAATGTATGACGGAACCTGGGGCGGAAGCATGTGTCTCACGGAACCGGGGGTGGGATCGGATGCCCATATGGTGACGGCAAAGGCCGTTCCTGACGGAAATGCCTACCGGCTTCAGGGTACGAAAATTTTCATCACATCGGGGGAGCACAATCTGACGGAAAACATTATTCATCTGGTTATTGCACGCATTGAGGGCGCACCGTCCGGGGCGAAGGGAGTTTCCCTTTTTGCCGTGCCGAAGATATGGGTGAATGAAGACGGATCACTGGGAGAAACGAATGATGTGGTCTGCATCGGGATTGAACACAAGATGGGGCTTAATGCCTCTGCTACATGCGTCCTCAATTTCGGAGAAAATGGCCATTGCCGCGGTCATCTGGTGGGTGAACCGGGTATGGGTCTGGCCTACATGTTTCAAATGGTCAACGGAGCCCGCATGGCCGTGGGTCTTGAATCGGTCGCCTTCGGCGCCAATATCTATGCAAACGTTCTGGCCTATGCCAAAGAACGGATTCAGGGAACGCCCTTCGGCAAAAGCGGCGAGCGGGTACGGATTGTCGAGCACGCGGATATCCGCAGAATGCTGATGAATCTCAAATCGCTGACGGAGGGTATGCGGGCGCTGGTGTACAAGGCCTACCTCGTCGAAGACCTTTCCAAAAACTGCCCGGTTGAGGATGACCGGAAGAAAGCCAAAAGACGGCTGGAACTGCTGACGCCTCTGGTGAAAGCATACTGCTCAGACCGGATTTTCGAAATGGGCCGTGATGGCATCCAGATTCTGGGGGGGTATGGATTTACGAAGGAATACCCTGTCGAGCAGTATACAAGGGACTGCAAGATTCTATCGATCTGGGACGGAACAAACTACATTCAATCCGCCGATCTGGCAGGGAGGAAACTGAATATGGCCGGTGGCCGGGTCTTTATGGACTGGGTCGAGGAAGTAACGGCTTTTGTCGGAGAGCACAAATCGGGCAAGACATTCACCCGTGAAATCGCCCTTCTTGATGAGGCTCTCCAGACGATTGTCGGTCTGGCGATGGATTACGGGCGTTATTTTCAGGAAGGGAAACTCGACCTCATTCCTCTTACATCGACGCGGTTTCTCGATAGCATGGCGGAAACGGCGATCGGGCACCTTTTCCTGGAACAGGGTCTAATTGCCCTGACGAAGTTGGAAACCAGCAATCTCGATTCTGCAGACCGCAATTTCTACCGAGGCAAGGTGGATACGGTCCGGTACTACTGCCGGAATTTTCTCCCACAGGTGTTCGGTCGGGCGCGGATCATCAGGATGGAGGACATGACGGCCATTCAGATCCGGGAAGAAGATCTGTAATACACAATTCAGCCATCCCAGTTTTTATGACGAAGATATTATTTGCGAGAAAAGGAGAATGAAAGATTATGAAGGAATGTGTCATTGTTGATGGGTTAAGAACGGCCAATGTAAGAGCTCATGCCGAAAAAGGTTGGTTCAGGAGCATTCGTCCTGATGATATGTTGATTCAGGTATACAAAGGCTTGTTTGCGAGGAATCCCCTTGTGAAACCAGGGGATGTAGAAGCCGTATTCTGCGGAACGGCCAATCAGGTGGGGATGCAGAACGACATTGCGCGGTTGTCGTGGCTGGCTGGTGGCTTTCCTGAATCCGTCGCCTCCAACGGCGTTTGCCAGCAATGTCCCTCCGGTATGTCGGCTGTAGAGCACGCGGCCAGAGCCATCATGTGTGGTGAAGGTGACATATATATCGCTTCCGGCGTAGAAGATATGCAGAAAGTTCCCATGGGATACGCAATGGATTTTCCTCCGACGCTGCTTTCCCGTTACAATATTGCCGACATCCCCATGGGATCTACAGCGGAAAAGGTGGCCGAAATCTACAAGATCAACCGAACGGATATGGAAACCATGGCCCTGTGGAGCAATAAAAAAGCCTTTGCAGCCACGAGCGAAGGAAAATTCAAGGACGAGATTATTCCCGTGCAGGGCGAGAAAGAGGATGGTACCCCGTTCACGGTGGATCGGGATCAATGGATCAGGGAAGACATATCGATGGAAAAGATGGCCACCATGGCATCGCCCTTCAAACCCGGGGGAGTTGTGACTGCAGCGACCTCATCGCCTTTGACGGCGGGTGCGGCGGCCCTCCTCCTCATGAACCGGGAGAAAGCCGATGCACTGGGTTTGACATACCACCTGAAATATGCCGGCGGCGCCATGGCCGGAAATGATCCCACGGTGATGGGTATTGGACCCATCTTTGCGGTGAAGAAGCTTCTGCAGCGCGCCAATCTAAACGTTCGTGATATCGGCATATGGGAGCTGAACGAGGCCTTTGCCAGCCAGGCCCTGGCTGTTGTCCGGGATCTGGGTATTGCCCGGAACGCTCCCTTTGATAATGTCAATGTCCGGGGTGGTGCCCTGGCTCTCGGTCACGCCCTGGGTGAATCGGGGATCAGAATCATCGTAACTCTGAACAGCATCATGAAGACGGATTTTCGGGATGCCCAATATGGCGTGGCCACACTGTGCGGTGGTTTTGGCAACAGCAATGCCACTTTGTGGCAGAAGATTCATGAATGAGGTCACGGCATTGTTCCAACGTCAACATGAAGGCGAATCGGGATGTCCAGGCATTCATGCAGAGGCCTTCGCGCCGACTTGCAGGCGCTGATCGGAGAGTATGAGGCCTGCCTGAATAAAAGAAGAGGAAATCTTCCCGGAAAAATAATTCCAATCGCGTACTATCTTTGTTGGCAAGGCCTGCCCCGGTGCAGGCCGGGGTCGGCTTTGCCAGCGTGCCTGTTTGAAATAATTAGCCAGAGTGCATAGAGAGGTAAATAAGGCGCTTAAAAGAAAGATTATTCAGGGAAATTAACAAAATTAGACCCCGTTTTTCGTATTAAGCCATCTTCAATTACTCCTGTAATTTCTCTGTCCGTCTGATCTGCCACCGCGAACTGAGACTGTTCTGAACAGTACCGTTTATTTAGTTTTGAAATTCTCAGAAATTTTTATTGACATCTTTTTTTTTCATGATAGATTAAAGTATAACTTTAATCTTTAAACAAGGACATGAATGAAACTAAAAATCAGCCACATATCGAAACAGAGCGGCGTCCCTGCATCCACTATTCGTTACTATGTGCGGGAGGAACTTCTTCCGTCGCCGGAAAAAATCAACAAGAAGATGTCCCATTACGACGAAGCCTGCATCGAGAGGCTCAAGGTCATTCAGTATCTTCAGGAAACAAGATACTTTCCTCTTTATCTCATTAAGAATATCCTGCGCCGGATGGATGATGGGCTGAGCCTGCAGGAAGCTGAAACTCTCGAAAACGCCGTCTTTAGCCCCGTGAACAGCGGCCAGAAGAATCTCGTGGACAGGAATATCCTCCTGGCCGAAACGGGATTGACCGAGGCGGACCTGAAGCAGGCGGAAAAAGTCGGCATTATGATTCCCTTTGCCTCTGAAGGAGGAAAATCACTTTATAATGAAGACGATATCCGCCTTGGCCGGGATGTCCTTAAAAGGATTGTCGATTACGGCCTGAGCCTTAAGGAACTGGCCTTTTACGTCGATCTGGGCAAAACCATCATGGAAAAGGAAATGGATCTCCGCCGTAAAATCGTTTCCGATAAAACCGTCAAGGAAAACGTCCAGATTACCGTGGAACTATCCACGGCCGGCGATTTTCTGCGCGAATACATCATGCGGAGACTCTTCAAACAGCAGGTCCAGGATAATATTCAGAAAAGCCTTAACAAGCAGAAGACGGGGGATTCCAGCCGCCGCAAGGACAATAAACAACAGGAGGAATAAGATGTTCAAGACAGCAATTACAGAGATGTTCGGTGTGAAGTATCCCATTATTTGCGGAGCGATGATGTGGCTGTGCAAGCCGCAGTTCTGCGCCGCCATTTCCAACGCCGGAGGTATGGGGAATCTGACGGCGGGTAACTATGAAACGGATGACGCCTTCCGTGCCGCCATCCGGGAGACGCGAAAACTGACGGACAATCCGTTCATGGTTAATATTACGATGCTGCCTTCCGTCCGGATTACCGCCGATCACCACAAAATGTACATCCGTGTCTGCGCGGAGGAGAGGGTGGACGGCATCGAGTTTTCCGGTACCCCTGCCGACAAGGCCGCCGGGATGGAGTACATCGAGATGATCAAGAAAGCGGGCGTGAAGATATTCCATAAGGTGGGATCGGTACGCCATGCCGTCCATGCGGAGAAGGTGGGTTACGACGGAATTTACGCCGCGGGAATCGAGGAAGGAGGGCATCCTCTCAACGACGATGTAACAACAATGGTTCTGACACCCCGCATTGCGGCGAGCGTGAAGATTCCCGTTGTGACCGTGGGGGGCGTGGCCGACGGAAGAACGCTGGCGGCGGCCCTTGCCCTGGGAGCATCGGGTGTAATGATGGCCAGCCGTTTCGTGGCAACCAAGGAGTGCGACGTCCACGAGAATATCAAACAGGAGCTTGTTCGGCGCCAGGAATACGAAACGGTTTTGTATGGTAAATCCATCGGTCTTCAGGGCCGGGGATTGAAGACCAAGGTTCTCGAGGAAGTGCTTGCCATCGAAGAACGGGGCGGCACTTTTGAAGAGCTGATTCCTCTGCTGGCGGGTCAGAAAGTCAAGGAAGCATGGGAAACGGGCAAGGTCGATTACGCACCTCTCATGGTGGGCCAGTCCATCGGACTTATCAACGATGTGCCGACCTGCAAGGAACTGCTCGAACGGATGGCCGCAGAAGCCCGTGAACAGCTTCAAAAGGCCCTCCAGGCTTGCGGATAATCCTGTTTCAGGAAATAAAGAATAGGTAAGGAGTCTATATGAAGACACGTATCACAGAGATGTTTGGTATTGAGTATCCCATTATTCTTTCCGGTATGAGCTGGATCAGTGTTCCGAAGATGGTCGCGGCGGTATCGAACGCCGGTGGCCTGGGAATACTGGCGACGGGTCCGTTCAGCAGTGATCAAACACGGGAGGCAATCAGGGAGATCAAAACGTTGACGAAAAAGCCCTTTGGAGCGAACGCATCGCTTATGTTTCCCGGGGCTGCGGATAATGCCAAGGTTCTCCTTGAGGAGAAGGTGCCGGTGATTAATTTTGCCCTCGGCAAGGGCGACTGGCTGGTGCAGGGAGCCCATAAGTATGGTGGAAAGGTAGTGGCGACGGTTGTTAATCTTCGTCACGCCCGGAGGGCCGAGGAATACGGTTGCGATGCGGTCATTGCCACGGGGAACGAGGCGGCCGCCCACGGTGAAGATGTCACATCTCTCGTGTTGATTCCCCACCTAGCGGAGAATCTGAAGATTCCCGTGATTGCCGCGGGGGGGTTCGCCGACGGAAGGGGTGTTGCAGCGGCGCTTGCCTTGGGGGCGGAAGGTGTCGCCATGGGGACTCGTCTCATGACGACTAAAGAGAGTCCTCTGCACGCTAATTACAAGAAGCTGTCCATCGAGAAGGAGGTGTACGACACTCTCTTTTCAAAGCGTGTCGACGGGATTTTTTGTCGCGTTATGAAGACCGATGCCGCCCAGAAGGCCATTGACAGAGGCCTGAATCTGCCCGCGGCGTTTTTCAATTCCATAGAGATCGCCCGGCAGCTCAAAGTGCCTTTCTTCAAGCTTTTTATCGGGGTTCTGTTGTCGGGGTGGTCGAACGCCAGACAGCTCGCCTTTCTGGCGGCTGCCTTCGAGAAGTTTCAGTCGGCCACGGAAAATGGAGACAACAATAAGGGAGTTCTTCCCGTCGGTCAGGTCCAGGGGTTGATTCACGACGAACCCACCGTCGCAGAACTCTTCGCACGCATTGCCAAGGAAACCAAGGAGGTACAGGCCAGACTGAATAACGCCCTGGCATAAAAAAGAAGACGGTCTTTTACTGATAGGGGTATTCGCTCGACATTGCGGATGGGAAGCAAGTATGAAAACCTTTGTCTCCTGAACACCGACGTGAACATTCACCAGTTATTATCATAGAGGAGGTTACAGCAGAATGGTTCAACAGCAGCAGATCGATAATCTAGTTGTTCTCTGGGAAACAGCCGCATCGCGGTATGCCGACAACCCTTACATCGGAACGCGCAACGCTTCCGGTACCTATGACTGGGTCACCTATAAAGATGTGGACAAACGTATCCGTAACCTCCGTGGCGGGCTTGCCCAACTGGGTATTGGTCGCGGCGATGCGGTAGGAATAATCGCCAACAACAGACTGGAATGGGTCATTGCGGCCTTCGCCACATATAGCCTTGGCGCCCGTTATGTGACTATGTACGAATCGGAACTGATCAAGACGTGCCAGTACATTGTCTCCGACGCCTCGGTCAAGGTTCTCCTGGTATCCAAACAGGACATCTTTAATAAAGTTAATAATTTTACGGCCGAAATCCCGAGCCTGAAAAAAATAATCGTCATTGAAGGGCAGGGAAAAGACACTCTGGTGGATTTGGAAAAGATCGGAGCTTCGCATCCCGTAGAAGCAATTCATCCCGACCCCGATGAAATAGCCGGTCTGATCTATACATCGGGAACCACCGGAGAGCCGAAGGGTGTTCTCATCTCTCACAGGAATTTCTGCAGCAATATCTTGGCGGCAAAGGATCGCTATCAGCACCTTTCCAGCAAAGACCGTTGCCTGAACATTCTTCCCTGGGCCCATTCTTTCGGTCAAGTGATGGAACTCTACTTTTTCACCATGAATGGAGGATCGGTTGGCATTATGGGAAGCACAGCCACCATAGTTCAGGACATGGCTCAGGTTCGCCCGACTTTTGTTGTGGCTGTGCCCCGGGTTTTCAACAAGATTTATGAAAGCCTGCACGTGGCCATGAATGAAAAGGGGGGACTGGCCAAAAAACTATTTTTCTCGGGGCTGCAAAGCGCCAAGGCCCGCCGTAGCGGACAGGGAGGAATGAAAGACGAAATTACTTACCTTCTGGCCGACAAGATCGTGTTCAAGAAAATCAGGGATCGGTTCGGAGGACGTCTCAAGCAGGCCCTCACGGGAGCAGCGGCTATTAACCCCGACATATCCAATTTTTTTGACGATATCGGTATACCTCTTTATGAAGCCTATGGCATGACGGAACTTTCTCCGGGCATCACCGCCAATGCCCCCAGCGCCAACCGTAAAGGAAGCGTGGGGCTTCCCCTGAAAGGTGTCAGGGTTGTCATCGACAAATCCTTCGTCGAAGAAGGCGCCCAGGACGGCGAAATCATAATTTACGGGCCGAATGTCATGCGGGGATATCACAACAAGGTGGAGCAGACACGCGAAGTCATGACCAAAGACGGTGGTCTCCGCACAGGCGACAGGGGCCGTCTCGACGACGACGGTTTTCTTTACATAACGGGACGGATTAAGGAGCAGTTCAAACTGGAAAATGCCAAGTTTGTATTTCCCGCCGCCATGGAAGAGGACATCACATTTATTCCCCTTGTGCAGAATGCCCTTATCTATGGAGACAACAAGCCATACACCGTGTGCCTTGTTGTGCCTGATTCCTGCGCCTTGGGAAAATACGCTGAAAAGAACAATTTGCCCTCTGACAGGCCAACGCTGTTGCAGCGAAAGGATGTTCAAAAAATGATTGCGCAGGAAATCAGCCGGTCACTTGCTGGAAAATACGGCGGCTACGAAATTCCTAAAAAGTTTCTTTTCATAGACCAGGACTTTTCGGTGGAAAACGGTATGCTCACACAGACAATGAAGATGAAAAGAGGTGTCATCCTCAAGAAACATATGCCGGAAATAGAGGCGCTGTATCGGGAGGAATCACGCAACTAGAATGTCCGGGACAAAGAGGAGATGCAGCCCGCTACCAGGTCTCCTCTTTGTCGACGATCTGTTGTCCTGCGCAATGAGTGAGGCCAGCAATTAGGGGAACGTGCGCCAGCTTTTGATCTTGTGTGACCTTCAGGTTACCAGGTTATTGAAAGTATGTCGGAAATTTGAGTCTCATGCCGTTGCTTTTGTGGGATAATTCGAACAAGCCAATTTCAATGCGCTACGCTGCTGAAATTAGGGATTCACTAAAAACTTTATTTACAATATCAACATAATTATCACGGTGATGAGTTTTGTTAATTTTCTTGCGAATTTTTTCCCCGTTTGCAAAAAAGTTTCCCATGTAAGTCCAGATTTCTTTCATTTTATTGGTAATATGCGCAGGGCCAGACAATATTTGCGAATATTCAGCAAATAATTGATCATGGAAAGCCTTCATGATTTTAATTTTTTCATCATAAGGCTTTTCCGTGTTGAATTTAATTTTTTCCGCAAGAAAGGGGTTTCCCAGTAAGCCCCTGCCGATCATCCACCGGTCTATTGATCCGAACCTTTTTACCAGCATCTCCAGTTTCTGAACAGAATCGATGTCCCCGTTATAAACGACCCTGTGGTTCGAGAGCTTAATGCACTGTTCGAACATATCGAGGTCAACTTGACCTTCATACATTTGTTCACCGGTCCGCGGATGAATGATCAGTTCCTTCAGCGGATATTGATTGAAAACAGGGATGAGCTGCAACACCTCGTCCGGATATGTTAAACCTATCCTGAGCTTGATTGATAATTTCGGTTTCAGAGCCGGTATGGTCTTTATAAGAAAAGATTCAACCCTATCCGGATAACAAAGCATGCCCGCCCCTCGACCCTTCTTCACAACCATCGGGAATGGACAGCCGATATTCCAGTTTACCGTGCCGTAGCCAATGTCGTATAATGTATTGGCGAGCTTGGTGAAGTCATCCGGGGTGGAGCTCATTATCTGCGGTATTGTGGGAATGCCCGTATTTTTATCGGGCTGCAAATCGCGCAGCAGGTTATTTTCCGGTTTCATTTTCTTTACGGAGGAGATAAAAGGCGCAATAGCGAGGTCAACTCCCTTAAAATAAACGGGGAAAAGGTTGCGATAAATCCTGTCGGTTGTTCCCTGGATTGGTGCAAGGTATATCATGGGTGATTTCTCAATCCTTCGGCATTTATTGTAAAACTAATTGTTGATGGTTCTATTAATTCTATTTAATGGAAATAGCCAGCCGAAAACCAATATTTTGATGCCATAATTTAAGAATGGAAATTTCCGATAATATAAACTATTCTATATCCCAACATGTTAGTAATTTTCTGAGACAAGGTGCATTATCATGAGCAGATACTGGAGTAAAACGATAAAGAATATCAAACCCTATACGCCCGGGGAACAACCGAAGGACCGAAAATTCATTAAACTGAATACAAATGAGAATCCTTATCCGCCTTCTGCCCGGGTGATTGAGGCAATTAAAAAGGCGGCCGATGAATCTTTACGACTTTATCCGGACCCCATGGGAGAGGAACTCCGAGCAACAATTGCCGGATACTACCAGCTACGGAATAACAATGTTTTTATTGGCAACGGTTCCGATGAGTTACTGGCTTTTTCCTTTCCGGCTTTTTTTGAGCCTTCGGGCAGCCCGGTGCTTTTTGCTGATATCACATACAGCTTTTATCCCGTTTACGCCGCTTTGTTTAATACTAACTACCAGCTTATTCCTGTGGATGAAGAATTTAATATTCCCGAGGAAGGATACTATCAGAACAATGGCGGAATTATTATTGCCAATCCCAATGCGCCCAGTGGAAAAGGTGTTCCCCGAGAAACGATAGCAGCAATCCTTAAGCGGAACGAAAGCAGTGTCGTTATCATTGATGAGGCGTACGTGGACTTTGGCGGCCAATCTGCGGTAGAGCTGATTACCGATTATCCCAATTTGCTGGTTATTAAAACTCTGTCCAAGTCGCATTCACTCGCGGGATTGCGGGTAGGATATGCCTTGGGCAATGAGGATCTGATTGAAGGATTAATCCGGGTTAAAGATTCGATTAACTCTTATACGGTTGATCGTCTGGCCCTGGCCGGAGCTCGAGAAGCAATTAAAGATGATGCTTATTTTCAGGAAACGCGATCTAAAATTATCAGGAGCCGTGAACGGGTATCCGCAAGACTTTTGGAAATGGGCTTTAAGGTGATTCCTTCACAGGCAAATTTCATCTTTGTCAGCTCTGGGCAATATCCCGGAAGTGTACTGTTTCAACAGTTGAGAGAAAAAGGCATTCTTGTCCGGTATTTCAATAAGCCGAAGATTGATAACTTCATCCGGGTTTCTATTGGAACCGATCAGGAAATGGACTGTTTCCTGGAAGTCATGAAGGCTATTGCGGGGGCATGAGCCTGTAGCCACCATATGCCAGCGCACGCTGCAATGCCTTATCTTTTAGACTCAGTTTTTTCATCCCCCGGAAGATCTTTGTCCTCCAGTATAAAACGGATATTCAGCTCCAGATCCGGGCGCAGGGAGTTGTAGACCGAGCAATACTTATTGCGGGATAGAGCAATGGCGCGCTCCACTTTTACCGGGTCCAGATTTTTTCCCGCAATATGCATAACCATTTCCACCGTTTTGTAATACTGCGGCGGCTGTTCATTCCTCCCTCCCTTTGTCTCTATCCGGAAGCTTGCAATTTTCAGCCGCATCTTTGTCAGAATCGTCATAATATCGATTCCCATGCAGCCGGCGAGACTCAGGAGAAGGGACTCCGTCGGTTTGCATCCCCACTGGGCATTGGCATCGAATTCAATTTCGTAGCCCTGCGGCGTGGATCCGGTAAAAACAAGATCCCGTTCCCAGACGAGGCCAGTCTTTACTACCGGATTAATGTTTTGTTTATAACTCGACAGCGACTCATCCAAGCCGTCTTTGTTATTCTCTACCATAATAATTATCTCCTTTTAGTGCCAATTCGGAAAATGGTTTTTTTAAAAGCATAGAAAAGGCATGATTTCAGGATAACTTCTCGCAATATAACTTTTAGGATAATTCCAATTCTATTTCGCCCGAACATTTTCCCGTCGTATGCATTAGGCAGTTATTGACTTTGGGTATTGTCCGGTATTTAATGCCGAGACAGTCCAGCCAACATTCGATCCGATAGATAACACCGCACTCATACCGGTCAATTACGCCCAGTCGTTTGATCCCTTTGTAGGCGAAACACTGTCCCGGTGCAAATTCCCAACGCATAACGTTTTCTTTGGGAAAACTCATGGTGGCATTCATGAAGGGTGGGATAAACAATGTCTTGGCAATAGTAAAGTAATCTTTGAATTCCTGAAAGCTTTCCATCTTTTCTTTTTCGAAGCCTATGGTTTTCTTTGTTCGCTCAATTTCAAAAGGCGCCAATCCCTTAATCGCTGATTTGTTAAGTATGTTGGCCTGTTCAATCCCGAAATTGCTCAGACAGCTGAAAAACCACATACCGTCATGTGTCATCCAGCATCTGTTTTCCAGATCAATCAACTCTTCTTTTGTGATCTCATTAAGGGATTTCATCAGATTATCTCCTTTCGCCTATATTCATTAAATGAAATAAATTTCTATCGGTTATTAATTTGAATTAATCTTCCGATGATGCAAGGTTTCTCATTGCCAGAGCAATAAAGATCAAATCTATCTATGTGACCTGTCTTCTGATTTTTTAGCGTCAACATGTTTTCATAATAGACAGGACCTTTATGTAAAAAATCCAGTTCAGCAGGTTTATCAGCGGCCTGATCGGGCAAGTTTGATATACACGACGCTATTACTCTAATAGGTTGAGCGAGATCTCTTTTAAAGCCAAGCATTCGTGCATAGAAAGATGAATAGTGAAGGCCATTAGTATCTCCGGAAACTCTACCAAATTTAAAACGATTTTTTACTTCCAGAAACCATTCCTTGGCAATAGACGGATTTTCGAGAGGTGGAAGTTTATGCTGAGTGTATGACGGTTCGATCTCACCAAATTTGCCCGGGACAAAATATGTAACGGTATTTTCCCACACTTTTTCTGTACCGGTATATATCTCAGCCTTAAAATCGCATTCGAGTCCCTTGGGAATAATTCTTACGACGGAATTGTAACAATCAATTTGCAATTGTTCGTCAGGCGTTATGGGGCGGAACATGATGATACGATTTCTGGTGTTTAATATTTTAAATTGAGAAAAAGGCATTTCCCCCCTGCATAAAACTCGCATTAAATATGGATAGACCAATGTAAAGGGATAGAGGATATGCAAATGAGGAGTTGGATCGATGCCACAGATGGTATTGAATGATTTTAGATGTGCAGGATTAATCCGAAAATCAGATCTTATTACATGAATTTCCGGAATTGTCTCTTCGGGGTTGAACCTGCTGTTCCTCGATTTAAATGCCTGCAGTAAAGGTAATACATCTGACGGTTTTTTATTAAAATTCAAAATAACATTTTTCATAAAACCCCCTTATGAAATTATTATTCTTGTGATAGAGAACGCCAGGCAGCGAGAGAAAGTTCGTGAACTGCTTCATTAATTTTTGTAACTGTCTTTTTTGACATGTAGAGTTTCGTGTATTCCTGGCATGGGCCAAGCAATAAGGAGATTACCATATCCCATGCCAGCGGGCGTATTGCACCTGCCTTCATATGGCATTTAAACCAGTCCGCAATCCCTTGCTTGAATTTTTTATTCAGAGTTAGCAGGGTATCTTCAGTTTCCACTAAAAATGCTGAGTGCCTTTTTTGAAAAAGAAATTGAGCCCAATCCGGATTTTTTTGTACCCATTTCAAATGATATTCTATGATAGAAGAAATCCCTCTAAAGGGATCATTTTCTGTCTCAAATATTTTAAGCAATCCGGATTGATATGCCTCAATACCTTCCAGATAAACAGCAGCAGCGAGTAATTCTTTGCTTTTGAAATGGTGATATACGCTGCCGGTGCTAGCGTTCGCCCTTGCGCAGATATCAGCCATGGATGTGTTATTAAAACCAAGCTCGGTAAAACACGCCAGTGCGGCCTGAATAATATCTGATATTCTTTTACCTGATGCTGCATGTCTGGATTGCAATTTTTTCATATTAGAATCATATTCTAGTATATGATTCTATGTCAAGAAAATTTTTCTGCTTTTGTAAAAAGAAGTTCCAGACGGTCCCTGTCTTCTTCCAATAATCCCAATGCCTCTGACTTAAACTCCCGGCCTATTGCTTCCCTGCATACTGTTCTGTATGCTTTTTGCAGCATCCGTTAAACTGGTGCAGGTTCACTTAAGGGCAAAAATGTCATCCGGGCAAACTCCGCCGGAAGGATTGACTCCGATATTGGTTTGTGCAATAAAGAATTGCACCATGATTCCATTTCTCAATCAGAGATGATATCGAGGCGGCAGGAAGATGAATAATGGATCAGGGCAGCCGGTGAAGGCTGTATTATAAAGTAAGGAGAAAAACGCGATGCATTTGACAACTGAGCAGTTATTTGAAATTTCCCGTTTGGCTCTTGTCCGGCTGGACGGAGCCTGGTTTCTGGCCCTGGCGGAAAAAATGGGCAAGGACGCCGCCTGGGATGTCGACGTGGCGGCCTGGAAACGTTTTTCCTACGTCCTAGGAAAAATGCTGAGAGAGAGGTTTTTACCCGACCCGGTATGGCCCGTGAGTTTTCTGGATGCCCTCGAAATTTTCAGTACGGTCATGAAAATTGAGGGACGAAGCGTCACCGTCGCCGGCGATACCATCACCGTACAGGTGACGGACTGTGAAACGCAGAAAGCTATCGCCAAGGCCGGAGTAGCTGATTGTGGTATTGCGACCGTTGAAACCTATCAGGGCCTCGCCCGCGGCTTGTTCGGGCAAGATTTTCGTCTGATCGTGTCCCACACGAAGAATCTCAATCGAGGCGATGCTTATTGCGAGGTAGTCATAAACCGTCCGGCGGCGTGATTTTAATCAGTAGCTTTGTTTTGAACTTATTCATCAGGAGGAAACTTATGAAAGTATATTTCTGGGGCTCCAGGGGTTCGTTGCCCGCTTCCATAACTTCTGCGATGATCGAGGCAAAAATATTCAAGGCTTTGCAAGCGGCGCAATCTTTCTGCCTTAGTACAGACGACGCCATAAAGACATTCATCCATAACGAACTGCCTTTTGCCGTCAGGGGAAGTTACGGCGGCAATACCTCCTGTGTCGAAATCCGCGGTTTGTCGGAGCACGTTCTCTGCGATGCGGGAACAGGGTTGAGAGATTTTGGGAACCATGTTTTGAAAACCAAAAAATTAACCGGCCAAAATGACGTGCCGGATGTTTTTCATATCTTTGTTTCTCATGTGCATTGGGATCACATTCAGGGATTTCCCTTTTTTACGCCGGCCTTCATACCGGGCAATCGTGTTCATATTTACGGATTTCAAGCAGAGTTGGAAGAGGCATTTGTCAATCAACAGAATACCCCATGCTTTCCTGTTCCTTTGCAGGCGATGAGAGCGGATATCAGCTTCCATGTTCTCGAACCCGGTCGGCCTTATGACATTGCCGGAATTAGTGTGACCGGCATAAAACAGAACCATCCCGGTGATTCTTACGGATATTGCTTCCGGCAGGACGGGAAAAAAGTAGTGTACTCCACCGATTCCGAGCACAAGGAAAACTCTACGGAAGATAGTTATGAATTTATCGAGTTTTTCCAAGATGCCGACTTATTGATTTTTGATGCGCAGTACAGCTTCCTGGATGCAGTTGCGACGAAGGAGAACTGGGGGCATTCCAGCAATATCATTGGTGTGGAACTGGCGCTGCGATCCGGTGTCCGGCGTCTGTGCCTTTTTCATAATGAGCACACTTACGATGATGAAGCCCTCGATCAGTTTCTGAGCGATACGTGCAAATATCTTCAGCTGATCGACAATTCCTCTCCCCTGAAGATTTATCTGGCCTATGACGGACTGGAAATTGAGATATAGCAGCCGCAGAAGGAAAGATAGCTCGGAGACGGAGATATCACCTGCTGTAAGTAAGGTTGTCTAAATCCGGCATCCCTCTTCGAAGTATTTACGATTAAGCAATCTGCCCAGGTTAAGGGCGAGAATTTCAAAAAAATCAGTTCTCTTTCCGGACAACCGTTGGGCTATGGAGGGAAGAGAATAAAACTTCTTGTAGGCATTGATATATCCCTCCATAAGCTGGCTTTCCGTCATGAGAGCGGGTTTAAACACAACATGGTTGGCATCATATCTTGACCAGTCCTTGTGCAGGATGCGACCGTCTTCCTCCATCTTTTTAAACAATCGTGTTCCGGGAAAGGGGGTTAGGATATAGAAATTTGCTCCACCAAGCCTGTTCTCCTTACAGAAACGCAGGGTGTTATCGAAGACACTTGTGTCATCATAATCCAGACCGAAGATAAATGACCCAAAGATATTGATTCCTTTCTTCTGTACCAGGGAAATGGATTCGGCGTATTGTCCGACAACATTTATTTTTTCCTTTTTCATTGCCTTCAGATTGTCAGGATTAGTGCTCTCGAATCCGACAAAGATCCATTTGCAGCCGCATCTGGCCGCCAAATCAAGGAGCTCGGGATTATGGGCCACCCGGATATCTCCTTGCCCGTACCAGCGTCTTTTGAGAGGAATCATTTTCTCGAATAGTTCCTTGGCCCGATGGGGATGTCCAAAAATATTGTCGTCGATAAAGAGAATATCACCTGGCGGCATGGACTTAATTGATTCGATTACTTCCTCGACGGGGCGGAATCTAAATTTTCGTCCCCAGAACTGGCTGACGGAACAGTACTCGCAATCATGGGGACAGCCTCGGGCCGTCTCCATGATATTTTTGAAGGAATATCCCCCCTCCTTGAGAAGATCAAGAGGAGGATTGGGCAGATCATGGAGATTATGGAGTTGTTCCGCGCGATATATTTTTTTCAGTTCACCATGGAAAAAGTCTTTAAAGATTCCTTCTATGATCTCCTCAGATTCCCCGATGACTAATGAATCTGCATGAAGAGCTGCCTCATCGGGTAGGAAAAACACGTGAACGCCCCCCATTATGACAGGAATGCCGCGCTTGCGGTAAAGTGCGGCGATTTCATATCCCCGCAGTGCTGTTGACGTCATGATAGTTATGCCGACGAGATCGGCGTGGACCTCTGCATCAATATTCTCAATGTTTTCATCGATGATGCGAACCTCAAAATATTTCCTGGCGTAGGCAGCAATAACCAGGAGATTCAACTGGGCTACTGATGACTTTCGTCTTCTCTGGGAACGACATTTATCTTTCAGCGCGGCCGGATGTATTAACAGGAATAAGGGTTTTTTCATGGTCGTTTATTTTCTCCATCATAATCTTGCATTGTTCTTTGAATAACTCAATTCTGTTTTTCAGGAAAACCAACTTAACGATTTGTCACCCCGGCAACAGGATATCTGCGGGTATAATGTGTTCATGGGCATACCTTTTCCGCCGGATCATTTCACGGGAGTTTCCCTTGCATACTTGTACGCACTGCCCGCAACCGTGGCATTTTCCTCCGTCCACGGAGATAACGCCTTCTTTGACGTAATTCGCACCGAACATGCAGATATTCACGCAATTGCCGCAGAGCTCCGGTCCGAGGCATGTTTGCCGGTCCTGTTTGACTATCCAGGGGCCGGCATAGAGCATTTTTCCCGTTAGCAGAAAGGTGCGGGTCAGAACGCAGATGTCCCGGTCGCAATTGCAGATGACAAAATGCCAGCGGCCGGACTGCATGCAAAAATCCAGGCTGTGGACAAGCCCCGCATCCCGGCACTGTTCGAGGATCGCTTGAGCCTCGGCGGCGGTGATTATCCTGTATCCCCGATTCAAATGCAGGTAGATTTCTGCGCCGTACAGTACGACGATGTCCTTGCACGATGGTTCCTGCCAGCGGTTAAGCGACATCTGGCAGACGCAGGGTCCAACCGCCAGTATGGGCGTATTCTCTTCGTCCTTCAGGTTTTCGATGTGTCTGACGAGACGGACGGCTGATGAAGTTGGCACGATGATGCCGTGGGGCAGGTAGTGGGACGTTGTGGCGAGGCCTGTCATCACTGAGCTGCCGATTGCCGTCTGGGTGATGAATGTCTGGCGCAGAATCCAATCCACCAAACGCAAAATCAGGGGTTCGTATTTCCCATAGAGCCAGTGGAAAAAATAATGAATTCGACCGATAGGAACCAACTTATCTTTTCCGAAAGCAACATGGCCCGCAAGAACCCATTCGGGAATGTGGTGAAAGAAGACGCTGGCAATGTTCGGGTCATTCATGAATTCCACCACCATCTCTTGATCCCCTAATCAATACTACGGGGTGTTGCGAACCGGCAATGCCCGGTGGGTATACCCGGAGACATTATAAGCCCCTTTCGATTTGGGAAACCAGCCTTCGCAACCCGTAACGAAATATACGTCGTCGCCATCTTGACTGCCGTACATACTTGTACTTGCTTCTGATGCCCATACCATATTTCCGGTAAGTTTGATGGCATGACTTCCCCATGAACGCAACCCGGATTGATACAACCCCACGAGCTCATTTTGCGTCGGCATCCGCCAGCCGCCACCGCCTTTGCTATATCCCTCGCAGTAACTCTTGGCGCTATACCAGTTGATATCCGATCCATTATCCTGGGTCGCCCACATCAACTTGGTTTGTGTATCCGTCACCGTGCCGTTTTATTGTCGACGAAACAATCTGCCGCTGCCGCATATTGGCAAGAAACAAAAGTCAACATCAAGAAAGCCAGCACCACCCAAACTGTGATAGTATTTTTTTTCATAAATCACCTCTATCTGTTCCCACCTATTTATCTTCTTGCAGATATTTTAAACAATATTTGTGCCAGTGCTGCATAGTCAGTATTAACCGGTGTTTGTGATAATATTTGCCCTTCCGGCTTAGGTGCAGGCGCCCAGAATGTTGGCAATTTTGCGGGCGGAGTTGGCAGCGCAAAACGAATAGGCAAATTTCAAATGTTGAAGCGCTGCATTTTCTTGAGCCGACCTTTCCCGGCTCATAACTGACTTTCCGGGTTCCTTTCTAATTTTTGCCTGTGAGCTGGTAATGCCGGAGACGATGCCGACCCAATCCTATAACAAACAGCGCGGTCAGTCCATAAAGAAAAATATTCCCCATGTGGCTGTAAGTGCCCGCTCTGGATTGCCAACTTGGTGGGCATCACTGCCCATAAAGTTGGCAGTGGAGACGGAGTATGAGAAGGGAGAAGGCCTTTAGTCTTTCTTTTCTGGTGTGCCCCGGTATTTTATGGCCAGCATCGTGACATCGTCCGATTGCGGAGCGCCGCTGGCGTGCCGGTGCAATCAGGCGCGGATGTAATGAATTATTGCCGTAGGATCATTCTGGGGGCCGTGGGTCAGGGGAATTACCGTGCCCTTGATACTGGAATAGGTTGCGAATCCGAAGGCCGCCATTAGTATGCCCAGTGTCAGGCCGAACCAAAGCAGCATTTTCGCCCTGATTGATGTCATCCCCGTATCTTCCACAATGTCAGATTAAAGATTAACTTCCCCGTTGCCAATTTGTGCCGCAAAATATGGGAAGCGCCGGCCTTTATGTCAAGAAAATCATAACTATTTTTAAAATATTACCTGTGATCCAGGTAATATTTTAACGGCACAATTCCTATTCCTTTGACATCTAAACATAGATTAACTATACTCCCTTCGCTAATATTCAACTCAAGGCCGGAGGTTGTATGAAGGAGATAATGGAACTGGTCGTGACGCTGATCAACAGCATGGCCGTCATGTCCGTAATTGCCTATATTTTGTCCCGGAGCCGGTTCTACGACGAGTTACTACAGAAAAAGTTTACCTGGAAGGGCACGTTTCTGATTATCCTGGTTTTCGGTCTCTTATCCATCTATGGGACATTGAGCGGCTTCAAGTTTATGGGCGCCTTTGCCAATACGAGGGATCTTGGTCCCGCCCTAGCGGGCCTCTTTGGTGGTCCCATAGCCGGCCTCGGCGCCGGATTGATCGGCGCAATTCACCGGTATTCTATGGGCGGCTTTACCGAGGTATCCTGTTCCGTCGCCACTATTGTCTCCGGACTTGTTGGCGGGCTGGTTTTCAAGTGGAGGAAAGGAGAATTTATCGGTGTGACCGGCGCTGTTGTCGTGGCGGTTGTCAACCAGATACTCCACTCGGGATTAACACTGCTGATTGCTCGCCCCTTTGAACAATCGCTGGAAATTGTCAAAGTGTTAACCTTGCCCATGATTTTGGCCAATGCAATTGGCATGGCCATCTACACATCCATCGTTGTCAATCTGGTTAAACAGCGTTCCTGGGAACAGGAAAAGCACACCATTGAAGGGGAACTCAATGCGGCCCGGGAAATCCAGATGAGTATGGTCCCCAAGATGTTTCCCCCGTTTCCCGAAAGGCCGGAATTTGAGCTGTCCGCTGTACTGGAACCGGCGAAAGAGGTGGGCGGGGACTTTTACGACTTCTTCTTTGTGGACCGTCATCATTTAGTCTTTTTGCTGGGAGATGTTTCCGGGAAGGGAATTCCCGCATCGCTCTTTATGGCTGTTACCAAGACACTTCTCAAAGCGGTGGCCGATGAAGATACCAGCATTGACCAAGTTCTCTTCAAAGTAAATAATGAACTCTGCGAAGGAAATGACATGTCGATGTTTGCCACCGTTTTCTGCGGCATCATTGATACCCGGACCGGCAAGGTGGAATACAGCAATGCCGGCCATAATCCACCTGTTTTATGCCGCCGGGCAGTAAATCCGGAGTATCTGGAAACGCAGGGTTCCCTGCCCATTGCTTCATTTGAGGACAGTCCCTATGTTAAGGAAACATTTACTCTCGGGGTAGGCGACACCATCATAATTTACTCGGATGGTGTTACCGAGGCAATGAACAAAAATGAAGAGCTTTTCTCCGAGGAACGACTCCTCACATCACTGCGGGAAGTCAATGGGCAGCACCCCGACGCGCTGCTGAAAAAAATTCTGGCGGATGTCCACGGCCATGCTGCCGGTGCCCCTCAGTCGGATGACATAACAATCCTGGCTTTGCAGTACAAGGGAATCAAGCAGGAATAAAAAAGGTAAAGGCCGCTATGCCGCAGAAACCTGCCAATCTAGTCTATGGAGTGGATGATAAGCCACCACTCCGGATCATCATTGCCCTGGCCATCCAGCACGTTTTCTTTCTCACCGCCGGGCTGATCGTAGCCGCTATGGTTACGAGGGCGATCGGCTGTCCGCCCGAACTTGTTCAAAGTGTCGTGTGCATGTCCATGATTGCCGGGGGTATTGCCACCATCATGCAGGCCCTGAATAAAGGCCCCGTGGGGAGCGGTTATCTCTGTACGGCGGGTATTGATCCTACTTTTGTTTCCTGTTCCATTCTGGCTGGTATGACGGGCGGTATTTCCCTGATTCTCGGAATGTCCATCTTTTCCGGTGTCCTGGAGATCCTCATATCCAGAGTTATCAACCGGATGAGGATACTGTTTCCCCCGGAAGTGACGGGTGTGGTTCTCACCATGGTTGGCCTGAATATCGTTCCCGTCATGATCAGCAATTTCTTTGGTATAACGGGAACGGAAAGTAAGGTTCTCCCGGCCAACATTTTCGTTGCTGTTGTTACCCTGGCGGGTATGGTGGGAACAAATGTTTGGAGCAAGGGGAAACTGCGCTTTTATTCAGTTATTATCGGTATGGCCGCGGGTTACATTGCTGCATATTTGGTAGGTGTGCTGAAGTTTTCTGATTTGGAATTGATTATCGAATCCCCTCTGCTTTCCTTTCCCGATCTTTCCTATATCGGATGGTCGTTCAGTCCGATTCTTGTGGTGCCCTTTATTGCCGCAACACTGGCCACCGTCTTGAAAGCAGTAGCGGCGCTCACCATGTGCCAGAGGATCAACGATGCGGAATGGAAGAGAGCCGACCTGGATAATATCCAGCGAGGGACGTTGGCCGACGGGCTGGGGTCTGTTGCCGGCGGCCTGCTGGGAGGGATGAGACAGTCACTCTATGCGGGCAGTGTAGGCTTAAGTGCCGCCACGGGAACGACAAGCCGCATCATCTCCTTGGTTACCGGCGGAATGTTCATCGCGCTGGCTTTTCTTCCCATGATGTCCGCGGTCTTCAGTATTATGCCCCGGCCGGTCATGGGGGGTGCGCTTGTTTTTATGGTAAGCTTTATGTTGATCTCCGGCATTCAGATCATGACTTCCCGCATGATTGATATCCGGAAGACCTTTGTCATCGGCATATCGCTCATGTTCGGGATCAGTGCGGACATATTTCCGAATCTTTACCGCAATCTTCATCCCTGGCTGGAACCATTTTTCCAATCTTCCCTTACTGTAACGACAATGCTCGCTATCATTCTGAATTTGGTCTTTCGCATCGGTATTGCCCGTCGGGAAGTTCTGGAGCTTACGCCCGGTGTTGATTCCTCAAACAAAATATTCCATTTCATGGAGAACCAGGGAGCAACCTGGGGGGCACGCGGAGATGTCATCCAGCAGGCCAAGATGGCGCTCAATGAATTCTTCGAAATGGCGACAAACCTGGAATTGGCCCGGGGTAAAATTGCGGCGGAAGTCTTCTTTGATGAATTCAATCTGGATATTACGATCCGTTACGAGGGTACACCCGTCGAATTTGCCGAAACCTTTCTGGAGGGAGACGCCCTGTTGGACGATGATAATGCCCTGACCAATCTTTCTTCCCGGATCATCAGACAGTATGTGGACCGGATTGAGTCGGAAGAGAAAGACGGTCGATGTAAAGTTATTTTTCACTTCGATCATTAACAGGCTAGGGTGTAGAAAAAAGGGACATAACGCTTGAATCTATAGCTATAGGTATTATGTCCCCCGAATTCCCCCGCGTTAATTCCGGACAAATTTGGGGAGACTGAGCGTTAGTATTTCATTATATTAATCCCGATACCCTCCATAGGGTTCAGTTTGTCATAAATAGTAACACTGCAATTCCACGGACCTCCGCATTTCGCTTGTAAATCTTGGTAGGGCGTATGGCAAATATTCTCCCCACAATAGAACCTCGTTGAAATAACTGTAACAGCGGCAAGGGGCCATTCGCCCCAAGGCATCTGGCAGTCTTGGGGACCTGTTTGGTTGGGTCCTGTTATTATCGTGCAGCGATACGCTTTAGTGCCCCATTGGCTGCCGTAAACCTGCCAGGTAAGGGTCTGCTTGCTTTCGTTTTTGAAAGTGAACTCCCATGCTCCGGCATTGGTCGTGAACGCGAGAAGTAAAATAACCAACAGTAAAAAACTTTTGTAAATCTTCATTTCATCGCCTCCGAATATTTTTTCATCAAGACAAGGAATCTTGTCAGTATGCCTTCTTGCCTACAGTATTAGCATTTTGTGTGCCATTTGCTCATAACCAGTATTGACTGGTGTTGGCAATATTTATTTTCTGTGGGGTAAGTTCAGAACTGCCCACTTTGTGGGCGGGAGTGCCAACCGAGTTGGCAGGGGATTGCTCTTGCTGATTAACAAATCCAGGGGATAAGCGGCCGCAGTAGGAGAGGCTATATTCCCAGATTAGAAAGCATTGTGGATAATCTATTGATAATCCCTACTAGTCTGGGATGGGATATTTCAAATTCCTGAACCGATGAGGTCAGGCCTTCGATCGATAAATTAAAAAGCGTCGGACTCATTTCGCTGCGGGTGGCTTCATGGGCGGATAATTCGGCGAATCCGACGATGCTTTCCGCCTGTTCATGGTGCGTCCGGGAAAGTTCGGCAATCTCCGCCCGCAGGGTCGTCAGGATGGTTAATAGTTCGGCCTTGTCGCTCTCTTTGACTTCTTTGCTCTGCGTCAGCTTCTCTTCAATCTTGTTAAGACGATCCTGAATCATTTTCTTCCACCTTTATTTACCGTCATTCGAAATGTTCTCCAAACCTATCCACCACTTGGTTTTCAGAATACGATACGTGGTCTCGTATGTCAATTAAATCTTGACTGAACTCCCAACGCCATGGAGGCACGATTGGTGAAGGTATGGGGGGCAATCAGCCCCCCATTGATAGATATGATTGAATGACTATGGTGTTTATTTAAAACTATTTTTTCGCTTTTGATTTCTGTGCGGGAGCCGGAGGTGCCTGAAGCCCGGATGCCGCGCCGACTTTTACATCCAGCAGTTCCACTTCAAAGATCAGCGTTGCACCACCGGGGATAATGGGTGGACGTCCGCTGTCGCCGTAAGCTAAATCCGACGGGCAAACCAATTTGGCCTTGCCGCCCACCTTCATCAGGCCTACACCTTCCGACCAGCAGGGAACAACCTGACCTACGGGAAACTCCACGGGCTGGCCGCGCTTGATGGAGCTGTCAAATTCCTTGCCGTCAGTAAGAGTGCCGGTGTAGTGAACTTTAACAACGTCCGTGGCCTTGGGCTGGGTGCCGGTGCCGGGCTTAATTTCTTGATAGATCAGGCCGGAAGCGGTTTTTTGCGCGCCCTTTTCGGCGGCGGCTTTTTCTAAAAACGGCTTGGCCAGAGCTTTTTGTTTTTCAGTGGCTTTAGCCATCCGGGCTTTCGCCAATTCGCCGAGCTTTTGCATGTTGGCGTCCGGTTCTGCCGCCAACTTCTTGCCGGCGGATGCGTCGGACATGCCCTGCTGAACATACTTCAATTCTTCGGGGGACATGTCGAAAACAGACAGTTGTTTGGTGATACTGACGCCCAGAGCATAGAAGGCCTTCTGTTCTTCTGTTTTTGGTTCCTGGGAACAGGCCGGAATAAACAGAAGAGCAACGAAAATAATAAACATTAATTTACGCATAACAATCCTTTCTTCTCTTATTAAATTCCAAAATTTATTATTGCCTCAAGACAAAAAGTCTAATCAAAGCCAAAAACTATTTATCTTCCGAACAATAAAAGTTGGCCATCAGCATTGATTTCGAAATGCCGGAGCCCTGCATTATTTGACTTTTTGATAAGACATTGCTTTCTGACAGGTGGAATATAGGGAAGTTACGTTTGCATGTCAATTAGTTTGTCCTTAATCGCTTTAAAAAACAAATCATCATCATAAAAGATTGCTCCACCTACTTATCAGGACAAAATAATTAAAGGTGTCCCCATATATATGATGGCAGGAATGGCAGAAGTGGCGGCGCTTACAGGAATAGATATTTCTCCGGGCATGGAAAAATTCTGCAAGATAGAATCACCACACCTGGAGTGGAATTACCGATACTGGCAAGCCCGTTATATTTTGACTTTCCCGGCAGGTTTTGGTAAACAGAAATGGAATTTTTCCCAATATATCTTCTTGATTGAAAGGAAACTTACACTGTAATGGGGGGAAAGCGCCTTTATTATATTGACAATCTGCGTGTTGCAACAATCATGTTGGTGATTCTGATTCATCTGGCTGTAACTTACAGCAATATTGGCATCTGGATTTATAACGAAGTTCGGCCGCTGGGCTTCTTCAGCCATATGTTCTTCAGCTTCTTCCAGTCTTTCGTCCAGGGGTTTTCCATGGGGATGCTTTTTTTTGTGGCCGGCTATTTTACGCCCCTGGCCTATGACCGGAAAAGCCCCACCAGATTTATATCCGACAGATGCCGGAGGCTCGTCCTGCCGGCACTGTTTTTTCTGATGGTGATAACTCCTTTGATGATAGCAGTGGTAGGGTCATCCAACCTATGGAAAGGCAGCACTGCCAGTTTTCCGGAATTTTACTGGCAATACGTTAAATCTGCCGGAACGCAACTTCTCGGTATCGGCCCGATGTGGTTCGCGCTGGCATTGTTTATCTTTTGCTTGATATATACGCTTTGGCGTCTGCTCTTGCCAAGGCCCGCAGCGCCTGATTCCCGGCAAGGCACTCTGACTACCGGGCGCCTGCTGCTGCTCATTGTCATCATTGCGCTGGTTGCTTTTTTGCTGCGATTGTTTTTTCCCATCGGGTCAATGTTCTGGGGAATGCAACTGGGATTTTTTTCGCAATACATTATCATGTTCATCGCGGGGATTGTTGCCTACCGCACGAACTGTTTTGCCAGCATGACGTCGGCCACCGGCAGAAGATGGTTGGCGGCGGGTTTGATTTTAGGCCTTATCGGTTGGCTGATATTGAAATACTTTGCCGGTCCCTATGATTTTTCCACTCTGACAATGAAGGCTGTAAACATAGGCAATAAAGTAGTCGGCGGCCTCTCCTGGCCAGCCGCTTACTATGCCATATGGGAATCATTTGTTGCTGTGGCTATGACCATGGGGCTGCTGGCGCTGTTTCGCGATAAATTAAATATCAGCAACAAACTTACACAAAAATTGTCCGCAGGCGCGTTTGCCGTTTATATGTTCCACCCGCCGATAGTTGTTGCCGTAACAATGCTCATGACAACACTGGATATGCCGCCGGTATTCAAGTGGGCACTGGCCGGACTGATTTCGATTCCGCTGTGCTTTCTGATCGCCTACTACATCCTGCTGCGCATTCCGCTGTTGAACAAAATACTATAAATATTTTTTCCTGCACAGATGCTCTTTGCTTGCGCAATTGGAGTCTCACTGTTTTATTTATTAGATAGGTTGCGGGGTTTGCCAGAGGTTATCTCTTGTCGGAAGATAAATGAGTATTATGGATAACTAGTGTTAATTTGTTTTGATCGTCCTCAAGTCGGTACCGGACCTCATCCATCAGCTTTTTAACAAAAAAGATCCCCAGTCCCCCGATTTGGCGTTCGTCAATGTCCAGAGATATGTCCGGTTCACGGGCGGAGAATATATTGAAGGGTGTTCCCCAGTCGGCGATCTCGAGGACCAGGCTATGCTTATCGTCTTGTGTACAAGTGATCTTGATATTGCCCTCAATATCACATTCCTTATAGGCATGTTTGATGATGTTGACGAGAACTTCCTCCAAGGCCAGCTCTATCTCGCCGATTTTCTCACTTCCGAATCCCTGTTCCCGGGAAAAGGAAGTAACGAAATCCATGAAAGGATAGAGGGAGTCTAATGTCCCCGGCAACGTGATGGTTGAGGGTATGGCCATAAATTTGACTTACTTCAATGCATCTTCCCGGGTTTCAAAGATTTTAAAGATGGTGCCGAATCCGGATATCTTAAACACATCTTTAACGGGACCCTGAAGACCGGAAAAAAGGATTCTTCCGCTTTTCGGCTTCAACTGTTTCGCCGTAGACAGAATACTGCGCAGACCAGCACTGCTGATGTATTCCAGTCCGCTGAAGTTGAGGAGAAAAGTGTTCTCGCCATCGGCAATCAGTTTCCCCAGTACCTTTTCAAATTCCGGGGCTGTAACGGCATCAATTTTGCCTTTGACGGAAACAACAACCGTATTCTTTTCTTTCGCTGTCTGAATTTCCATAAATGTTACCCAACACTTCCTGATTAAATTTTGCAAGGAGTATAAGCAGAATAGTCTGGTATGTCAATGAAATACATGATCCATTATTCACATCTGTACCATACTATTAAGTTAACCTTTAAGACCTCAAGGCCTTTATCGGGTCCATCCGGGATGCAGTGCGGGCAGGGTAATAACCAAAGAAGACGCCTACCGCTGTGGCCACTCCAAAACCGAGAATAATGGCCATATAGGAAACAACGAATTCCCACTTGGTAAAGTAGGCGAAGAGATAGGATACAAAGGTGCCGAGGATAATACCGATCAGGCCGCCCACCAGGCAGAGCATTACGGACTCAATAATAAACTGACTCTGAATGTCAGACTGCTGCGCGCCCAAAGCCCGGCGGATGCCGATTTCCTTTCTTCTTTCGGTCACGGAGATGAGCATCACGTTCATAACGCCGATGCCGCCGACAATGAGGGCGATGCTGCCGATAGCACCCAGGAGCAAAGTAAACAGACGCATCTGTGCCTGCATCTTCTCGATCAATTCTTCGGCTGTTTGTACGTTTACGCGCAGGCCCCTCGCTTTAAAAGTAAAATAGTCGCCTATTGACTGCTTGAGTTGAGCTGATTTTTGCTCGGTGCCAACCCGTGCCAGAAACACGTTGATATCCGGCGATTGAAAAGTCCTTTTAGCCGTAGAAATATGGATTATCGCAGCATTATTGAGCCCATATGGTCGCATGCCACCGCCTTCCGGCACCTTATCAATGACTCCTATTACGGTATATATCCGCTGCCCCAGGGCAACCTGGCTTCCCATCGGTTGCGCAATACCGAATTTGCGGAGTATATTCGCTGCCCCGTTTCCGATGACACAAAAGTAACGGTTTTCGTCCAGGTCGGTTATTTGCCGCCCTTCTTTGATGCGCAGTTTGTTTATCCGGAAGAAGGTTTCAGTAACCCCCATCATCTCAATCCCTTCCGTCTTTCTGCCTTGACCATAGCTTACCGAGGAATTGATATACGGAGCAACTTCTTTAACATCTTTGACATGCAAGGGAAGTTCCCTGATGGTGTCCAGACGGAAACTACCCCCCTTTCCGGTATTTCCGCTATCTTGCCGAACGGTTATGATATCTATGCCCATCTCCTTGAACTGCTTGAGAGCCTCGTTCTGCACGATAGCACCAATAGATATCATGCCGATCACGGAGCCAATGCCGATCACTATCCCGATCAAAGCGAGAATGGTACGCTGTTTGGCCGTGGTCAGACTGGTAAGAGCCTCTTTGAGGTTTGCGCCGAGAATCATTTGTTCCTAGTCTTTCCTTTTATTCACAAATTCTACCGTCTATCATTTTGAGACTGCGGCGGCACTGCGCGGCGATCTTTAGATCATGAGTGATGATAATGACTGTGACCCCTTCTTCCTCGTTGATTTTCGTAAAGAGGTTCATGATGTCCTGGCCGGTGGAGCTGTCCAGGGCGCCCGTGGGCTCATCGGCCAGGATCAGCGTAGGTTTGCCTACCAGGGCGCGGGCTATGGCAACTCTCTGCTGCTGTCCTCCGGACATTTCATCCGGCTTGTGATACGCCCTGTCCTGCATCTCCACTCTCTTTAGATATTCCATAGATCTGTCGGCAATTTCTGTCTTGGGTACATTACGATAGGCCAGCGGCAGGCCGACGTTATCCAGAGCGTTCAATCGCGGCAGCAGATAGTATTGCTGAAAGACAAAACCGATATTTTTGTTGCGAATCGAGGATAGAATCCGGTCGTCATCATAACCAATCTTCTCTCCCTCGATATGATAGCTGCCGGAACTCGGCTTATCGAGAAGGCCGATAATATTCATTAACGTGGATTTGCCGCAACCGGACGGACCCACAATAGCCAGCAGTTCTCCCTTTTCGACAGTGATGGATATCCCTTTGAGCACATCCAGTACTGTGGGACCAACTTGATAGCTCTTCCATATGTCTTCAAAAACCAGCAATGGCATCCCCCCGGAAATGGATCATCCTCTGATGATCAGTCAGCCTGTGAGCGCGAATTGGTATGATATCAATCAAGGTACGAGCACCTCATCACCGGCACTAAGACCTTTGAGTATCTCCACGGCATTCGCAGTTGTGATACCCGTCTCCACCTTAATCTTTTTTAAGTCCTTAGAAGTCTTGTCCCTTATGGTTACAAATCGACCGGCACCTTCCATAGTGACTGCTGTGATGGGAACCAGAAGCGCCTGGGGTTTCTGCAATACCTGGATAACAATGCTGGCCGACATGCCGAGACGAATCTTTTCCTTTACTTCCGGAACTACTTTATCAATAGCTACAGCCACTTTAAATGTAGGGGATTCCGGCTTGCCTTCCGCTGAGGCTGCCTGTGCGGACACATGGGAGACCCTGCCTTTGAGTTCCACCCCCGGAAAGGCTTCGCCCGTAATAATTGCCCCCTGATCCCGCTTTATCTTTAATACCTCTATCTCATCCACATCCATCCGGACTGTAAATCCTTCGGTATCAGCAACGGCCAGCAGGATTTCTCCCTGAGTGAATGACGCGCCTTTGGAGACCATTTTGGAGCTCTTGTCCTTATCCGCTGTGTCCGGCATGACTACGGTCCCTGATACAGGAGCGAAAATATCCGCCCGGCTCAGTTGCCTCTCCATTTCGGCCAGTTTTGATTTTGCGTTTTCCATCTCCAGGCGGATGACAGTGAAATTGTCTCCCCGTCCTTTGGCCATGGCTGTTTTGAGTTCCTGTTCGGCTGACTCATAATCAAGCTGCGCGTTGATGTACTGCTGTTTGGCATTTTCGTATTCTGTTGCCGGTACGATGCCCTTCTTATACAGATACTCAGTTTCCGTCAGTGTCCTTTTCTGGGTATCGAGACTCATTTTCGCCTTGGCCAGCGAACGTCCGACCTTTATTACCTCATCGCTTGTCTCCCATTTTGTAACTTCCCGGAACTTTTCATGCGCCTTGATAAAAGCGGACTTCGCCTCACGGTGTTTTGTTTCCGCCTCCGTCCTGTCCAGTTTTAGCAAAATTTGTCCTTTTGCTACCGGCTGGCCATACTCAAAAAACATTTCCTGCACGTTGCCGGTAAAAGGGATGGGGATATTGACGACTTGAATCGGCCTTAATGAGCCTTTAAGCGAGATGCTGTCCGACAGGGGCTGGGGAGCTACCGCATAAAAATTCTGCGCTGCTCCCTTCGCCGGCTTTTCCACCTGGCTTCCTTCCGTTTTGTGAGCAGTAGAAGTTGTTCTAACCCAGGAGAATAAACCGATGGAAAGAAAAAGGACTATGACGAAAGCCGTGGCGGCGATCCGAACAATTTGGACTTTCTTTAGCGCCACCTCCAGGTTCTTAGTTGAATCTTCCAGCTTTAGATACGAATCCTGAAGTTCCTTGTGCTTTTCCTTGATCTGGCCCGTGAGCTGGATCTCGGCGGAGCGCATGCGTTCGAGCTCCGTCATGTCACTGAAAACTGCAATAACGGCAACTTTCTCCTTTTTGCCGTCTCGCTCCGCCTTGAGAAAGGAGGTTGTCAGGGTGAGAGTGCGAGTAGTATCTTCAGCTTGAATAGAAACGACGCCGTTCTGGATGGTTGCCGACTCATATACAGCGTCCAGGATGATCTGGTTAAAATCATCGTAACCCTCGAGGATGAGGAATATCTCTCCGAAAGGTTTGCCGATGACTTCCGGGGCTTTCATCTGCAGGATCTCTTCGGCGGCTTCATTAAAGGTTATGATCCTGCCGTCAAGACCAATGGTCATAACCCCGTCGCTCATATTTGCCAGGATATTCTGGTAGATCAGTTCGTCGTTTTTCATGTTTGTCCAGGCCTAGTTAGTTTCTCTTTAAGGTTTGACTGCGGCTTGCGGCAGCTTGACTTTGTCATCTTCCTTTTTAACTTCAATCTTCCAGGTTGCCAGTGTTGTGCCGAGCGTTTCATCCAGAGACGTCAGGGAATTGTGATAGGCAATTACGGCGTTGAGCTCGCTGGTCTTGGCATTATTGAGATCGTTTTGATAGCTGACGATTTGAAAGTTGGTTGTGCGTCCGACCTTGAGCTTTTCATTTTCCACTTCCAGTTTCTGCTCCGAAAGTGAACGTGCCCGTTTGGCCAGTCCCATTTGCCGGTAGTTTGTCTCCACGTCCCGGACAGCACTTTGCACGGCTATTTCCAGATCAACCTCCATCTTTTGCAGGTTCATTTTGGCCTTCTCTAATTCGTTTTGGGCGCTGATATAGGCGCGCCGCTCGGGGGTCAACAGGCTGAAGGGTACCGTCAAGGTTAATCCGGCAGTCCAGTTCCTCTGGGCGCCGCTGCTTGTCGCCCGGCGCAAAGAATCGCCGTATTTGTCTAACGCAGTGGTTGACTCACTGTCAGTTGTGCCGGCCACAAGGTCGAGAGACCACATCCGGTTCCACTTGGCATTGGAAAGATCCCATTTTTTTATCTCCATATTTTGCAATGCCTTAAGATAGTCTGTTCGGTTTTTTTTGGCGATCCCGATAGCTTCCGGAAGGGAAGGAGGCTTAACCTGATAATCGTTTTCCTCGACCAGCTCAAACAGTGTATTTTTCTCAACATTTATGGCCTGAACCAGGGAGAGGCGGGCGGATTCCAGCGAATTCTGTGCCGTGGTGGCGGCTAATTCCTGATTGGCGACGTTGGCTTCCGTTTCAACCAGTTCCGTTCTTGCTTTCCGTCCTGCTGTGATGAGGGCTTCGTTTGTTTCATAAGTCCTCTTCGCCTCCAAAAGCGATTGTCTGCTTATCTCCAACTGGCGGTTGGCGCTCAAGTATGTTCTGTAGGCTGTAATAGCCGTTTTGATCGTCGATGATATCGTGTCCCTCATCGACAGGATATTCTGCTCCTCCGTAATCCGGGCGACCTTGACGGAGTAGGTGGCGTTGTCGATGCCGCCACCCCTAAGCAACGGCTGCGTGAAGGTGAGTGACCAGGCTGAAGTGTAGGCAAATGCCTGATTGGTATCGGGACTGTTTCCTGCATTGTTCCAGGTAAAATTAAAATTGCCTCCGGTAGGAATCGTCAGTGTTGCCGTGTAGTCGCCACCAGTGTTAACGGCATTGGTTCTTTCGTCCGGAGAGCTGTAGTTTGATGTGCGGCCAGCAGTCAGCTTCACTGACTGCTCCGGAAAGAATTTATTTTCCGCTTTCCGCAGATCAAACTGCTGAAGAATGCGGTCGAGGTAGGCACTCTTCAGGGAAACGTTATTATTCAGGGCAATGATGACAGCATCGGCCAGAGTCATTTTGACCGCCGCTTTGTTCTGCTCTTTACCGCCTTCCACAGCCCAGATCGTAGAAGGACTGCCAAACAGCAATGCCGTCATCAGTAGAGCGCCGCAGCATACTATACCTCTTTTAGATTTCATCAGCACGGTGAATTAATACTTCCTCCGGGGGGTATCCATATTCTTCTGCAAGTCTGGTTTTAATAAGGTATTGCTTTTGGACAGGGGCAAGATAGGCAAGTTCCAATTATATGTCAATTATTATTTTCTGCATAATTAAGTGTGTTCTAAACGTAATTTCCTGAAATTTTAATCTTTTGCCGGTAACTCCGACAAAGGAGTGAAGGGTATGGTTAATTCATAGACGCCCCGGGAAAGGACAGTCTGAACGGGGAAGGGCGCTTTTTCAAACACTTTCAGCATTGATTTATTGGTCGCCAGTACGTCGGCGGTGAAGCCCCCGATACACTCCTCGCGGGCCGTGCGGATTAATAATTCAAAAAGATACGAAGCGATACCCTTGCCCTGATAAGCTTCATCAACAATGAATGCCGTGTCGGCAAAGGTATCCTGTTTCATCCGGGCATAACGCGCCTCGGCAATGATTTTTTCAGTGCCGGCAGAAACCTCGACGACGCCTACAATAGACATCACCCAACGGTAATTTACGTTAACATATTCCTGCATCTTTTTATGGGGCATTGTTTTTATGGAAGTAAAGTAGCGGGAATAAACGGCCTGATCCGAAAAGCGATAGAACAGGTCGCGCATCTTATCTTCATCAGAAGGTTTTATCGGTCGGAAATTAACCTTCAGGCCGTCTTTGAATTCATGGGAACAGCTTACCTTTGATGGGTAAAGGTGTCCCGATTCGGGGAAATAAATCTGGTCGGCGTAAAGCAGTTTTGCTTCTTTGGCCTGTCTGACCAGTTCTTCCCTGTCAGCGGGGTGTGCGATGTCAATTAGCTCCTGCGCACGTTCCCGCATTGATTTTCCCATAAGATATGCCACTCCGTATTCAGTGGCGACCAAATCCATGGATTCTCGATTGGTAAACTGAAAAGGCATATTATCAACAGAGAGGACAATATTGGGCATGCCTTTGATGTTACGGCTGGGAAGGCCAAAGATAGTCCGGCCTTTTTTCGAAAGCGCTGCACCCATAAAAAGCTCCTGCACATTTCCCGGGCCTGCGGTAATATTGCCTTTGCCGGTGTGCAGTGCGACATTTCCCGTTAAGTCAATTTTTCTTGCCGGAAGAATGGCCATCATCCGGTCGTTGCTGCCGATTACCTTCGGATCAGTAATAACGTCTTCCGGTTGAAAGTCGACAAGCGGATTGCGATCTAGCCAGTGCATTAATTTTTCGGTACCCATCAGATAAGAAGCGGAGCATTTGCCGCGAAAAACACTTTTATACCTGTTTGTGACGGCGCCGCTCTTTACAAGGTCCATCAGGGAATCGGTGAAAAAAGGCGAATGGATGCCCAGATTCTTTTTGGTAGCCAGCTGCACGGCCAGAGCTTCGTAGAGAGGTCCTATGCCGAGAGAGATGCAACTTCCGTCTTGAACCACAGCCGCTATATTCGCGGCGATTTTCAGAAAAACATCCGCCACCGGCCACCGGGGAATGTAAAGCGGAAGCTCTGTTGATTCAACAAAATAATTGAATTCGTCCACGTGAACAAGAGTGTCGCCCATAATGCGGGGAGCGTGTTCATTAATCTCGCCTACAACCAGTTGGGCTGTTTCCATTACCTGCCGTTCCACATCCACACCAAGCAGGCAGGCGTAACCGTTTTCATCCGGGGGTGAAATCTGAATGAAGGTCGCATCAATATGGATGGCTCCCGATTTGAACAGTTCGGGTATTTTGGAAAATCTGCTGGGAATAAGATCGACTCTACCTGCGCTGATGGCCTCCGAAGCAATCCAGCCGGAAAAAAATGTCCTCAGCCGGAATTTCCACGAATATCTTTCATCAATGGGTATCGTATCCCCGAGACTCACCAGTTGAATTAATTCCAAATCCCGCAGGTTGTTTTCTTCCGAAGCCATGAGATGTTTAACCAGCGTTCGCGGTTCCGCCATTCCCGTACCGAGGAAAATGGTCATGCCCGGTTCGATCTTTGAGAGAACTTCCTGCGGAGAAACGACTTTATCCTTCCACATAATTCTTTACCTTTTTTATCTGAGAATTCCTGAAACATTATACTAAGAATTCCGGATACAGTATACTAAATTATTGACATGCCATGCTGAAGGTTACATTTGTCCGGCTAGGACTGTTCTAAACAAAACTTATCAAGAGCTTCGGGAGGGGCGAGGGGATAGTTGCCGGTATAGCAAGCCAGGCAGAAACAATTTTCGTTCATTCCAGTGGCGCGGACCATGCCTTCGACAGTCAGGTAGTGTAAAGAGTCCAGGCCGATGAAATCGGCAATAGCTTTTTCATTCTCTTTTTTGGCCGCCAGCAATTCTCCCTTGGAAGAAAAATCAATGCCATAAGGGCAGGGATGAGCAGTGGGCGGACAACTGATGGCCATATGGATTTCCTTGACGCCGATTCCCCGTAAATTTTCTACGCGGTTGCGGCTGGTGGTGCCGCGGATAATCGAATCTTCAACTATTAATACTTTTTTGCCCTTCAGCAGCGGCCGCACGGGATTTAGTTTTACGCGTACGCCAAAATCCCGCATCAGCTGGGTCGGTTGAATAAAGGTTCTGCCTACGTAATGATTACGAATCATTCCCATTTCAAAGGAAATGCCGGACTCCTCGGCGTAACCCAGCGCCGCATAGTTGCCGGAATCGGGGAAGGGCATAACAATATCGACATTGGGAATATATTCGCGCGCCAGTTCGTGGCCTAAGCGCTTCCGGCATAAATATACATTCTGACCGAAAATCTGGCTGTCGGGACGGGCGAAATAAATTAATTCAAAGATACAATGACAGGGCTTTACTGCCGGAAAGGGCTGCAGACTTTTGCAGCCGTCTTCATCAATAATGAGAATTTCACCGGGATTGACATCACGGACATAATTGGCGGCAACCAGATCAAAGGCACAGGTTTCCGAGGCGACTACCCAGCTGCCGTTAAGTTTACCCAGGGCCAGAGGTCTGAAGCCCCGGGGATCGCGGGCGGCAACAATTTTATTGCGGGTGAGCATGATGATGCTGTAAGCGCCTTCAATCCGGGAAAGAGCGGCAACAAGAGCCTTTTCCAAGCCATACTTCAAGTGTGGCGCCATCAGGTGAATTATTATTTCGCTATCCATTGTCGATTGGAAAATCGACCCGCTGTTTTCCAGTTCCTGCCGCAATTGCCGGGCATTAATGATATTGCCGTTATGGGCCAGGGCATAATATTCTTCGCCAAAATGAACCAGAAAAGGCTGAGCATTGGAAAGAACCGAAGAGCCGGTTGTGGAATAGCGGACATGCCCTATCGCTGATTTGCCGGGGAGTTTCTGCAGAGTAGGTTCTTTAAATACTTCCGAGGCGAGCCCCATTCCCTTGTGATCCCAGACCTGGCAGCCGTCGGAGCTGACAATGCCAGCTGACTCCTGGCCGCGGTGCTGCAAGGCAAAAAGCCCGAAAAAGGTCAGCCGCGATGCTTCCTCATGGCCGTAAATAGCGAAAATGCCGCATTCTTCGCGGGGACGTCCGGAATCGTCTGAATTATAATCTTCGTTCATATTAAGTTCCTATTTTTTTATCTGCAATTCTCTCTGTCCTCAAAGGGACTGTTTTTATATTATACAAACCGACAGCGTAAAAGGCCCAGAGACAAGGCGCGCAAAGCCAGAGAAATGAGGCGTACCTTTGATGTACGCCGTAAGCCGGTGGCCGCAGCGCAACGTAACCTGATAACCTAAAGGTCACGTGAGGTCATAAACAGTATATGGGCCTTTTACACAGTCGGCAAGGTGTGGTATTCCTGTAACGAACACACCTGCCAATCTTCGTTAATAATTGCCTGAGTGGCCTCGCATAAAGCACGTGCCCCGGCAATGGTCGTGGTATAAAGAATATTATAAGTAAGCGCACCCCGCCGGATATGATAAGCGTCACGAGTAGATTTACGTCCGAGGCTGGTATTTATTACCATGGAAATATCGCCGTTTTTAATGTGATCGACAATGTTGGGCCGTCCTTCGCTGACCTTAAAAACCAACTGTGCTTTGATGCCATGTTTTTCCAGATGTTCGGCTGTCCCGCGCGTGGCCAGTATTTTGAAGCCAATCTCCTGGAATGTCTTGGCAATCGGCACTATTTTATCTTTATGGTAATCGTGCGCGCTAATAAACACCGTGCCGGTTAGCGGCATTTTAAAACCGGCAGCCATTTGCGACTTGGCAAAAGCTAATCCGAAGGAATGGTCGATACCCATGACCTCACCAGTCGATTTCATTTCCGGACCCAGCAGAATATCGACATTGGGGAAGCGGTTAAAAGGAAAGACAGCTTCCTTAACGGAAACATATTCGGGTTTAATGGTTTTAGTAAAACCCAGTTGAGGAAGAGTTCGGCCCAGCATGACCTTGGTAGCGAGCTTGGCCAGAGGTACGCCGATAGCTTTGCTGACAAAGGGAACAGTGCGGGATGCACGGGGATTAACTTCCAGCACATATAGTGTTCCCTCTTTAATGGCATATTGAATATTCATGAGTCCGACGACTTTTAATTCGGCCGCCAGCATTATTGTCTGTTTTTCGATCAGTTCCAGTATACTTGCCGGTATTGTCAGGGGGGGCAAAATACAGGCACTGTCGCCGGAATGAATTCCGGCCTCTTCGATATGTTCCATAATCCCGGCAACTACCGTGTTTACCCCATCGCTAATGGCATCAACATCTACTTCCGTGGCATCTTCTAAAAACTTGTCGATCAGTATCGGATGATCTGGAGATACCAGCATTGCTTTTCCCATGAAAGATGTCAGTGTTTCCGGGTCGTATACTATTTCCATCGAACGGCCGCCCAGTACATAGGAAGGACGTACCAGCACCGGATAGCCGATTCTCCCGGCCGCGATCAGTGCTTCTTCTACGGTTCTCGCCGTGTCATTGTCCGGCTGATTAAGATTTAATTTGGTAACAATCTCCTGAAAGCGATCGCGGTTTTCCGCCCGGTCAATAGCGTCAGGCGAAGTACCGATTATGGGAACACCAGCGGCCTCCAGGCCTTTGGCCAGATTCAAGGGTGTCTGGCCGCCAAACTGGACGATAACCCCGTCCGGTTTTTCTGTCTGCAGAATATGCAAAACATCTTCGAGCGTAACCGGTTCAAAAAATAGCTTGTCGGATGTATCATAATCGGTGCTCACAGTTTCCGGATTGGAGTTGATCATGATGCTCTCCACGCCCTCTTCCCGCAAGGCAAAGGAAGCGTGAACGCAGCAGTAATCGAATTCAATACCCTGACCGATACGGTTTGGGCCTCCTCCGATAATTGCCACTTTCTTTTTGTCCGAAGGTCGTGTTTCGTTTTCCGTCTCATAGGTGGAATAATAATAAGGGGTATAAGCTTCAAATTCCGCAGCACAGGTATCCACCAGTTTGTAAACCGGGATAATTTTTTCCTCTTCTCGCCAGCGGCGAATTTCGGTTTCAGTTTTTCCCCAGACGTAGGCCAGGGCGCGATCAGCAAAGCCCATCTTCTTTGCTGCCTGGAGCAGTGCAGCCGTTGGGGCAGAATTTTTTAATTCTTCTTCCGAAGCAACAATTTCCGCAAGCTGATGTAAAAACCAGGGGTCGATTTTTGTCAGCTGCTGTATTTCATATACGGTCACGCCCTTCTGGAGGGCGGCGGCTATATAGAATAACCGCAATGAGTTCGGCACGGTAAGTTTGCTTTTTAATAATTCTTTATTATCGGTGATATCAGCAGGCAGGGGATATACCAGACTGAAACGGCCGATTTCCAGCGAGCGGACGGCTTTTTGCAGCGCTTCCTTAAAAGTTCGGCCAATGGCCATGGTTTCGCCGACTGATTTCATGGACGTTGTTAATAAATCTTCCGTTTCCGGGAACTTCTCAAATGTCCAGCGCGGGATCTTTACCACGCAGTAATCTATCGTCGGTTCAAACGAGGCCATTGTTTCCCGGGTGATGTCGTTGGGAATTTCATCGAGCGTATAACCCACCGCCAGTTTGGCGGCAATTTTAGCTATCGGGAAGCCGGTTGCTTTCGAGGCCAGTGCCGATGATCGCGATACGCGGGGATTCATTTCCACGACAATCATTTCACCGGTTTGGGGATGGATGGCAAACTGGACATTGGAGCCGCCGGTTTCCACGCCGATTTCTCGCATGATGGCTATTGACGCATCACGCATGTGCTGATATTCACGATCCGTCAGCGTTTGGGCCGGTGCAACAGTGATTGATTCGCCGGTGTGTACGCCCATCGCATCGAAATTTTCAATAGAGCAGATAATGACAACATTATCCGCGCGGTCGCGCATTACTTCCAACTCATATTCTTTCCATCCCAGGACGGATTCTTCAATCATAACTTCCTGGATCATACTGGCATCCAGACCGCTTTGAGCAATTTCTACAAGCTCTTCACGGTTATACGCCACGCCGCTGCCGGTGCCGCCGAGCGTAAATGATGCCCGGACAATTATCGGGAAACCGATTTCACCGGCAATTTTCATTACTTCCGGTATGCTGTGGGCAAAGCCGCTCTGCGGCATTCTCAACCCTATTTTTTTTATGGCATTACGGAATTTTTCCCGATCTTCCGCTTTGTGAATAACATCGAGTGAAGCTCCGATCATTTCCACGCCGTACTTTGCCAGTACGCCGCTTTCAGCCAGCGCGACTGCGGTATTTAAACCGGTTTGTCCGCCCAGGGTGGGCAAGAGTGCATCCGGTCTTTCACGGGCAATAACTTTTTCGACTGCTTCCGGGGTAATGGGCTCAACATATGTGCGGTCGGCCGTTTCCGGGTCGGTCATAATTGTCGCCGGATTGCTGTTGATTAAAACAACTTCATAACCTTCTTCGCGTAGCGCTTTACAGGCTTGCGTTCCGGAATAATCGAATTCGCATGCCTGGCTGATGATTATCGGTCCGGAGCCGATGAGCAGTATTTTTTTTATGTCGGTTCGTTTCGGCACTACATTTTACCTAAGTGAATATTTTGTCATACCGGTCTTGTGACCTCGCTTGCCCGGAATGACAGAAAAATTATTTATTCCCACTCAATTGTGCTGGGTGGTTTGGAACTGATATCATAAACAACGCGGTTGATGCCGCGGACTTCATTGATGATTCGTGTGGATATGCGCGCCAGAAGATCCTGCGGCAATCTGGCCCAGTCGGCGGTCATCGCGTCGTCGCTGTTAACCGCGCGGATAGCGACGATGTTTTCATATGTGCGCTGATCGCCCATGATGCCGACGCTTTTTAGCGGCAGCAATACGGCAAACGACTGCCACAGCTTGTAGTACAGATTCGCAGTCCGGATTTCCTCGATCAGAATTGTGTCGGCTTTGCGTAAAACGGATAGCCGCCCAGCGGTCACCTCGCCGATGATGCGGATCGCCAGTCCCGGTCCGGGGAAAGGCTGACGCAAGGTAACGTCATCGGCCAGACCCAGCTCTTTGCCCAAAAGCCGTACTTCATCTTTGAACAGATGCTTGAGCGGTTCGACCAATTGTAAATTCATTTTTTTCGGAAGGCCGCCGACATTGTGATGCGATTTAATTACCGCGCTGGGACCGCCGAAGGCGGAGCGCGATTCAATCAGGTCGGGATAAAGTGTCCCCTGGGCCAGAAATTTCACATTTTTTATTTTTTGGGCTTCTTTATCAAAAACTTCGATAAAAATACGGCCGATTATCTTTCGCTTCTTTTCCGGATCGGTTACACCTTTAAGTTTGTCCAAAAATAACTTGCCCGAACGGGCAAAGCGCAAATTAATCTGTAAATGCTTCTTGAACATTTCAATAACGCGTTCGGCTTCACCGGCTCGCAGGACACCGTTGTCCACAAATACGCAGGTGAGTTGTTTGCCAATAGCCCGGTGCAGCAAAACAGCGGCAACAGAGGAATCAACGCCGCCGGAAAGGCCTAAAATTACCTTGCCGTCACCCACTTGCTGCCTTATTTCGGCAATGGCATGATTAGCAAAGGACTTCATCGACCAGGATTTTTTGCACTTACAGACAGCAGCCAGAAAATTTGCCAGTATTTTTTTTCCGGCTGTAGTATGAACAACTTCCGGATGAAATTGCAGTCCATAAAAATTGCGTTGGACATCTTCAGCCGCCGCAACCTTTGTATTCGCGGTGGAAGCAATGATGCTGAAACCATCCGGCAGCGAGCCGATAGAATCACCGTGGCTCATCCAGCACTGGCTCTTTTTATCCACACCGGAGAATATGCCTTTTGGCTTTTTGACGTGAAGCTCGGCAAAACCATATTCCCTTTTCTGGGAACCAATAACCTTGCCGCCCAGAGAATCAACCATATACTGGAGGCCATAGCAGATGCCTAAGATCGGAATGCCCAGGCCGAAGATGCCTTTGTCCACGCGCGGTGCGCCTTTGCTGTAGATACTGGCTGGTCCGCCGGATAAGATAATGCCTTCGGGACGGAGTGCTTTGATCGCGGCCAGAGAAATATTCGGCGGTTCAATTTGACAGTAAACATGATGCTCGCGTACCCGGCGGGCAATCAACTGGTTATATTGAGAACCAAAATCAATGATTAAAATCACGATAATTTCTCCTTTTCTTCTTTTATCATCTGCACAAACTGCAAAAACAAATATTCGGAATCGTGCGGACCGGGTGCCGCTTCGGGATGATACTGCACGCTCATCGTCTTGGGCATTTGCAGGCCTTCGGAAGTATTATCATTTAAATTAGAGTGAGTATTAACAGCAATTTTTTCCACAGATGCGGGAACAACAACAAATCCGTGATTTTGTGAAGTTATTTCTATTCGTCCGCTTTTTAAATTTTTCACCGGCTGATTGATTCCGTGGTGGCCGAATTTGAGTTTTTCCGTAAAGCCGCCGACTGCCTGACCGATAATTTGTTGCCCCAGGCAAATACCGAACACGGGCAGTTTTCCCACGAGCGAGCGGGCAGTCTCCACAATGTAGGGCAGGGCAGCCGGGTCACCCGGGCCATTGGAAAGCATAACTCCATCCGGGTGATAGGCCAGAATGTCGCTTCCGGAAGCAACTGCCGGCACAACGATTACCTCACAGCCGTTCTTTTCCAGAAGTCTTAAAATATTATATTTGACGCCGCAATCCAGGACAACTACCCGCAACTTTTTGCCGGGCTTTTTGTCGGGGATTTTGCCGCTATGCGGTGCACCCTTTTTCCATAAATAAGGCTTGGGGCAACTTACTTCCCAGACCAAATCGCGGCCAACCAAACCGGGGTAGGCTCTGATTTTTGTAAGCAACGCCGCAATATCTTTTGTTTCGGTGGAAATGATTCCTTTCATTGCGCCGGAAATACGCAGACGACGGGTAAGCGCACGGGTGTCGATCCCTTCCAAGCCGATTTTACCCTGATCTTCTAAAAAAGATTTTAAGTTTTGGCGCATCCGCCAGTTGCTGGGGTTGGGCTGATATTCCCTGACAACAAAACCTTCCAGATAAATACCGGCCGATTCCATGTCTTCATCATTAATGCCGTAATTGCCGATCAGGGGGTAGGTCATTAACACTATCTGGCCTTTATAGGAGGGATCGGTGAGAACTTCCTGATAGCCGGTCATGCCTGTGTTAAAAACTACTTCTCCCATAGTTTCGCCGCATCCGGCAAAGGCGAAACCTTCAAAAAAACTCCCGTCTTCCAGTACCAGTAAGGCGCTGTGGTTTTTATTTAACAGGGGCATGATAAAGAATTAATCTCCCGGCAATACTAATGTCTTGAGGCTTTTTCAGGTGAGATTTTACCTCTCTAGAGGGGAGTGTCTATCTTTTTTTTCCGGTCTAGTCAATAATTAAAGATGAAGGGAACGGCCGTGGCCACCAATGCGGTTGACAAGACCGTTCCCTTCATTACATCGCTATTAACTGATAAAGAGCATCTCCCAGAACTTCGGCATCGGCCATAATTCGTCATCTACCAGTCCTTCCAGCTCATCAACATATTCGCGCAGTTCGTCCATCTTGGGCTTCACTTTACTGCAGAGCATTTCGGCCTTTTTCGCCTCATCATGAATTGATGATGTCGATTCAACTTTAGCTAGGATTTCCTTGTTGGTCGAATAAATTTTATTTATGAGCTCCAAAGAAGTTTTTAAGATATCTTTCTGGGCACTGATCACAGCTGAACTGCCGAGAGCTTCTTTTGTTGCATTGATGGCTTGAGACAGTGTCTTCTGATAGGCTGTGGCAGCCGGAATTACCTGACTGATACAGATATTGTTCAGGCATTTGACTTCTATTTCCAAGTCTTTAATGTATTTTTCAACATAAATCAGATATCTTGATTTGAGCTCAACTTTAGAAAGCACTTGATATTTCTCAAAGAGGTCTAAAGCCTTATCGGTAATCAGTGCTTTTAATGCCACAGGTGTGGTCTTGTCATTGGGCAAGTGTCTTTTACCGGCTTCAATTTCCCATTCTTTTGTATAATTGTCGCCATTGAAGAGAATCGGTTTGATATCTTTAATTTCTTTCTTCAATATTTCGAATACGGCCTGGTTGATGCTGCCACTCTTAGCTTTGATTTTTTCGGCAAGATAATCCAGACTTTCGGCCACTATAGTGTTGATTACCGCAGTGGGGAACGATATTGATTGCGCTGAACCGACGGCTCTGAATTCAAATTTGTTACCGGTGAACGCAAAAGGTGACGTTCTGTTTCTGTCTGAATTGTCTTTGCTGACCATAGGAATGGCCGAAACACCAAGATCAATGATCTGGTCATTTGTGGCTTTGGTTACTATTCCTTTTTCGATATTCGCCAGAATATTGGAAAGTTGATCGCCGAGGAAAATGGAGATAATGGCCGGTGGCGCTTCATTGGCTCCGAGTCTGTGATCATTGGCATAGGTGGCAACAGATGCCCGAAGGATGTCGGCATGTTTATAAACAGCGCGAATTATTGCTATGAGAAATACTAGGAACTGAATATTTTCATGTGGGGTATTGCCCGGGGACAACAAGTTGTTCCCGTTGTTATCAGACAGTGACCAGTTGACATGCTTTCCGGAGCCATTAATACGAGCAAATGGTTTCTCATGGAGCAAACAGGCAAGATGGTGTTTCTTGGCGACTGATTTCATTGTGTCCATAACAAGTTGGTTATGATCAACAGCCAGATTAGCCTCTTCAAACATGGGAGCTAATTCAAACTGGCTGGGAGCAACTTCGTTATGTCTGGTTTTTGCCGGGATACCCAACTTAAAGAGTTCCTCTTCCATATCATGCATATAGGAAGACATTCTTTCTTTTATGCTGCCGAAATACTGATCTTCTAGCTCCTGGCCCTTGGCAGGAGGAGCACCGACAACCGTCCGTCCGGCCAATACCAGATCCTGACGTTTGAAAAAATAATCCATATCAATCAGGAAGTATTCTTGTTCCGGTCCCAGCGTTGAGAAAACCTTTTTCACATTCTTATTGCCTAGAATCTTCAACATATTCACGGCGCTTTTACTTACGGCCTTGTTCGATCTGAGCAGAGGCGTCTTCTTGTCAAGTGCTTCACCGGTAAAAGATATGAAAGCCGTGGGAATGCAAAGCGTAGTTGAAATTCCATTTCTCCTCAAGAAAGCCGGCGAGGACATATCCCAGGCCGTATAGCCTCTCGCTTCGAATGTTGCTCTAATGCCGCCGCTGGGGAAGCTGGAAGCATCCGGTTCTCCTTGAACAAGCTGCTTGCCGGAGAATCTTTCTACTATTTCACCAACGCCAACCGGATCGGCAAACGCATCATGCTTTTCCGCCGTGATACCGGTCATTGGTTGGAACCAGTGGGCAAAATGGGTTGCGCCTTTGGCTAGCGCCCACTCCTTCATGGCATGGGCAACGATATTTGCAGTTTCGATGTCGAGAGTTTTATCTTCGTTGATTGCCTCCATGATTTTTTTGTATGTCTCTTTGGGAAGCTTTTCTTTCATTACCTTATTACTAAAGGTGTCCTCGCCGTAATATTCGGAGACGGGAACGAATTTTTCTTTTTCAATTACATCGTTTCTTTCCGCTGCTGTGATTGGTTTTGTTTTTTTCATAATTCCTCCATTGAGTTATATTGAAAAATATTTTTAAAATTTTTCCAACAAGGTATTTTCTATTAAATCTTAAGAAACAGGCTCAGCTCCTGAAAAGATCTCGTAAATTTAATTGACTTGCTTACTGCGAAAAATATGCCACACCTTTTTTTAAAGGCTACGATATAACAATTTACCGCCATACGTCCACCTTAATAATTGGTTACCTGCGGGCCTGATATTACGATCAGTTATTAATGTTCGGTTGTATGCATTGGGCTTATTAAGGATAATTATAGACAACCGGAAAAAACATCTATATATAACTGGCAAGAGAGACGAATCATCAGGTGACGAATAGCTAGAATAAAATTAAAATCAACCTGATCTTAATTTGTTTTCACTGTAGAAATAGATACGTCGAAACATAAAAAAGAACAATTTCGTATTGCAAAAGCAGAAAAATGACAATATTGTTCCTATCTATTTATCGATATTCGGCGGATTCTTCTTCCAAAATTTAATTTTTATAAAATAATTCAGTTTGTTGTTCAATTATCAGTTACTTATTCATTTAGACTTAACCGTTGGCATTTATTTTGCTAATGAAGTAACCCTCACAGCACTGATAAATAGAGCCTCAATGATTTATTATTAATATAGTAACGGAAGAGATAGACAAATTATGAAACTTGTAGAAGAATTTAGAAAAATCGCCGGTGATATAAAAATTATCGATAAAGCTGAAGAAAAAGAAATGTATAGTCACGATATCGGTGACATTCCTGTTATTATGACTAAAACATTCTTTGAAATACAGCCCGATTTTGTAGTCCAGCCAAAAAACACCGACGAAATCAAAAAAACCCTGGCATTTGCCAATGATAAAAAGGTACCGGTAATACCCAGAGGTGCAGCATCTTTTGGATTTGGCGGCGTTATTCCGACCAAGGCCGGGATTGTCATTGATTTGTCTCCTTTTAGAAAAATCATTTATTTGAATAAGGCGCAAAAGACGATAACTGTTGAAGCCGGCGCCAGATGGAGCGATATTGATATCGTGGCCAAAAAAGAGGGCTTGTGTCTGATGACCTATCCCTCGAGTAAGTTTTCCACAGTAGCCGGATGGATTGCCACAGGAGGCTACGGTATCAATAGTTTTCGTTATGGCCATATATCGCAACAAATAGTATCAATGACGGTTATAATGCCGTCCGGCGAGACGAAAAAAATTACTCCGACTGACTATGATTTTAAGTACTTTGAATCTACAGAAGGAGAGTTTGGAATCATCGTTGAGATAGATCTTATATTACGGGATGTTCCGCAAGGATCATATCCTCATTTGTTTTATTTTACGAACGATAAAGCCGCATTCTCTTTCATTGAAAATTTTATTAAAATCAAAGATGTCCAAAACATTAACGCTAATACGATCCGTTTTCTGGATGCCAATCACTTAAGCGACGTAAATTATCTCATGCACTCCGAGGTATTTAAGAAGAGCGCCGGAGTGCTGCTGGAGTTTGGCAGTATTGAAGAAGATCAAAAGTTCATGAAATACATAGAGCAAAACGGCAGCATGGAAGAAGCACCCCGTTATGTCGCCAGTTATCTGTGGAATGAGCGTTTGTTTGCCATGAAAACAAAGCGCCTGGGACCGACACTCCTGCCCAGTGAGAGCATTATTCCGATTGGTACGGTTGCGGCCTTTATTGAAAAAGCAAAGAAGATGGGGAATGCTTTCGGTGTGGAAATATGTGTTGATTCCACGATTATTGATGACAAAAGTGCACTGGTAATGACGCCTTTCCTTTGTGATTCACGAAAACTGAAATATTATATTAATTTGCCGCTGGTGCAGATGCTCAATAAGACAGCCATGTCAATGGGGGCAAAGCCATACGCATTAGGTATCTGGAATGCCGCCTTCATTAATAATTTTTATACCGAAGACCGGAAACAGGAGTTGTTAGCATACAAGGCAAAAGTTGATCCGAATAATATCATGAATCCGGGTAAGTTCTTCAGCGTCCAATCAAAATTTATGAATATTCCGGCACTCGTCTTCCGCCCGGCAATTTTTGGCCTTGCCATGAAGCTAATGATATTGCTGTCGCCGGTGATCGGGAAGGTTGCGACGCTGCTTTTGGGAAAAGACGAGAAAATCGATAGTCTCGATTTTGAACTTACAACGCATGCCTGTGCTAAATGCGGTAATTGTATTGCTGTCTGTCCCGCCTACCTCGTCACAAATAATGAGGAGGTTACGGCGAAAGGTAAAATTGCTCTGGCGAAAAAACTCATTGAAGGCCGGCCGGTAACTAAAGAAGAAGCAGAAAATGTTTTCATGTGCATGCATTGCAAAGCTTGTGAAGAAATCTGCCAGACGAATCTGGAACTGATGATGCTCTGGGATGCACTGGAAAAGAGGGTGGAATCTAAATTTGGCCGTCCCGAAGATAAGATCAGTGCATTTCTTAAAAAGGTAGATGATAGTAAAGAATACTGGGAGATGGTGGACCGCAACAACTAAACAACAAATAATATTATGGAAAAGATGAATTAAAGACTATGCCCAAAAAATATCATATTCACCCTAAGGTAATGCCGCTTAATCTGAATTCTTTGTTCAAATTCAAGATTGAACGGGGAGAAAACTGCATCAATTGCGGTAAATGTACAAAAGTGTGCATCTATGAGGCACATAAACGCGGAAAAGATGATCCCCGGAAAATGGCGGAGCCGAATACCGTGGTTTGCAGAAATTGTTTCCGGTGCATTCAGGAATGCCCGCGGGGAGCTCTCGAGAAATCTCTGGACAAGGATTTCTTAAACATCGGAGGGGCATACTGGAAATCGGATATGTTCATTACCTTATGGAAGCAGGCCGAAGACGGCAAGGTTCCCGTTACCGGCGCCGGCTACCGTGGGCCCTTTACAGGGGATGGGTTTGACAGCATGTGGACCGACATGTCCGAGATTGTGCGTCCGACACGGGACGGAATTCACGGGCGGGAATACATCAGCACATCGGTCGAGCTGGGAAGGAAACTCAATCACCTGGCTTTTGGCGACAAAGGGCAATTGCTTTCCAAGATTAATCCAACTGTTGATGTTCCTATTCCTATTATCTTTGATGTTCCAGCGGATAATCTGAGTCCGAATGTCAAGATGGCACAGGTTATGGCAGCGGCAGAGCTCAATACATTTGTTGTTCTGCCGGTAAAAGAAATTACACCGAAGATGGAAAAATATATAAACAATATCATTGTGCTCCTTACTCCGGAAGGAATTGATAAGCATCAGGGATTGATAAAAAATGCCAGAATTGTGGCCGTGGAATATACCGGTGGTCTGGAAAATAAATTGCCGGCATTAAAAGATAAAATTAAAAAAGCAGGCAAGGCTCTGACGATCATCCGCGTTCCGGCAACGGATGCGGTAGAAAGTATTGTTTTGGCGCTGGCGCAGGGCGGTGCGGAAATAATCCATGTCTTAGCCGATTATCGCGGAAGGGAAATTCAGGGATCAGCAGGTTGTAGCTATCGGCTCATTAACGATATTATCCGCGCTGTTCACCTGAAACTGGTGGATGGCCGCATCCGCGATGAAGTTACAATTATTGCCTCCGGAGGTATCGCCATGGCCGAGCATGTGCCCAAGGCAATGCTCTGCGGCGCAGATTTAACGGCGATAGATTTACCATTGCTTATTGCCGTCGGCGCCAGGATTTATGAAGAACCGGAGAAAATAATTGTTCTGCCTGATGGACTGGAAAAAATTACGGTTAAAACAGTGCGACAGAGAATCATTAATCTGATGAGCGCGTGGCACTCGCAGCTCCTCGAGGTGATGGGTGCCATGGGAATTCGTGAAGCGCGCCGTCTGCG
>CAIVQG010000038.1 GCA_903907985.1 uncultured delta proteobacterium | reverse complement strand
TGTTACGCGTAGAATCGGTGGCCTGGGCCGCCGAGCATAAGGATGTGTTGAGCATGTTTTTCGGCATGGCCTCACTCTATGCCTATGCTCATTATGTGGAAAAGCATCAAGTTTCTAAATATTTGCTTTGTCTGATGTTGTTTGTTTTGAGTCTTATGGCTAAACCTACGTTCACTACTTTGCCCTGTGTCCTGCTTTTGCTTGATTATTGGCCGCTGGCACGGTGGCAAAAACAATTAGCTCCAGTATATATTCCGATAGCAGCTGATCAAAAAACCGACAAGAAAAAAAATAAACAGCGTAAAGCCTCCTCAATGGAGAAGAAGATAGCTGCTCCGATTAAAAAGTAGTACCCCGTCGATCAACAACCTTTTTTTGGAAAAGGTGCCATTTTTTCTTTTATCAATATCTTTGGGTGTTATGCTTATCCGGCAATTACGGGCCGACCATTATATGGTTTCGTTGCAAGTCAACCCATTTTCCGAACGCTTAATGAACGCTATTGTATCTTACGTTGCTTATCTGGGTAAAACTTTCTGGCCTTCCTGCTTGGCGGTTTTTTATCCTTACGAGCATTCTTTTCAACTGTGGGAGGTTTCAGGCGCCGCCGCCGTTTTATTAGTGATAAGTTTAGCTGTTATTTGCTTGATTAAGCGAATACCTTTTCTTGCGGTTGGCTGGTTTTGGTATTTAGGCACCCTGTTCCCGGTTATTGGATTTATGCAAGCTGGTTCACAGGCCATGGCGGATCGCTATACTTATCTTCCCTCGATAGGGATTGGCATAATGCTGACGTGGGGCATCGTTTACGGAGTGTATTTATTGCCTAGAGAGAATCTTCGAAAAATAATTTTAATCCCTATGGCTGCCATTGTTGTCATTACTTTAACAGTTTTAACCTTTCAGCAATGTGGTCACTGGAAAAACAGCATTTCTCTCTTTAGTCATGTTCTGCACGTTACAAAGAATAATTATAAAGCGCATGATGCTTTTGGTGTTGCGCTCGATGCTGAAGGCAAACATAAGGAGGCCATTTATCACTACCGGCAGGAGCTGAAAATACAACCGGATAATTTCGGTGCGCATTACAATTTGGGGATTGCGTTGGTCCAAAAAGGCGAGCGGGAAGAAGCAATAAAACATTTTCGAGCGGCAATTTACCTCAGACCAGATTCCGAAGCAGCGCGACGATTACTTCACATGCTACTGGATGAAGAGTAAAATAAAACTAAACGATAGCGGATTTTAGTTCGGCAATAGTTTTTCCGTAATCCGGGGTGCTGAAAACAGAATTTCCCGCAACCAAGACCTGGGCCCCGGCTTTGACAATGCTTTTTATGTTTTGCAAATTCACTCCGCCGTCAACTTCTAAAAGCGGTTTGTTGGGTAAAGCACTTAATAATTGGCTGGCCCGGGCAATTTTCGGTAATGTGCTTTTTATGAACTGCTGTCCGCCAAAACCCGGATTTACGGTCATGATCAACAAAAGATCAATGTCCGGTAGAATTTCTTCGATCAGGGCCAGCGGTGTTGCCGGATTTAAAGATACTCCGGCCTTCTTGCCGCATTTTTTGATCAGATCAACAGTGCGGTGTAGATGATTGGCCGCCTCCACATGCACGGTAATGATATCGGCCCCTGCGGCGGCAAATGATTCGATGTATCGGTCGGGATTCTCAATCATCAAATGCACATCAAAAGGCAGCCTGGTTGTTTTTCTCAACGCAGTGATTATTGCCGGTCCCAGAGTAATATTAGGGACAAAATGGCCATCCATCACATCAATATGAATCCAATCGGCGCCGGCTTTTTCCACAGCGGTAATTTCTTCGGCGAACCTGCCGCTGTCCGCTGAGAGGATAGAAGGGGCAATAAGGTTCATAAATTAAATTCTCCCCAATTGATTTATTTGTTTTAATATACTAATGTCCCGCCACTGTCAATCAATCCCGTTAGAAATTCAGCCTGATAATTCAAATCTCGCGTGTAACCCCGATAGAAAAAATGATTCGCAGACTGTTTACAATAACAATGGTCTTTTCTAACGGGATAAACACGATTTTATTTCTTATCCTGCCGGAAAAGTTTCTTGACACAAATGCGGAAAAATTAAATATACAACATATGTATATCTTGTATAACACTATCTTGCTGCTGGCGGCAATCATCGGGATGCCGTATTATTTTTTTAAAGTTGTTTTTACCGGTAAATACCGCAAAAGCTTTATTCAGAAACTGGGCGGCCGGCAGGCGCAAATATTGGTAAACTTAAAAAATGCGCCGCGTATCTGGGTGCATGCCGTATCTGTGGGTGAAGTAACCGCCGCCGCGCCCATCGTGGCCTCTTTAAAACAGATACGGCCGGATGTGGAGATAATTTTTTCCACCAGTACGGAAACAGGTCAGGAAATGGCGCAGCATCTCGTAAAAGACGTTGCCGCCTTCATTTACTTTCCCCTGGATATTCCCTATGTTGTGCGCAAAATGATCCGCTTGGTAAAACCGGGTGTGTTTGTAATGGTCGAAACGGAACTCTGGCCTAATTTCCTCAAAACATGCCATGAATACAATATTACAGCACTGATGGTTAACGGCAGGATTTCGCCGCGCTCTTTTGGTAAGTATAAATTGACGAGATTTTTCTGGCGGATGATTCTGCGGCATCTGTCGGCCGCCGCGATGATTTCGGCGATTGATGCTGCGCGCATAAAGGAGATCGGGATCGATGCCGGAAAAATTCAAATATTAGGAAATGCCAAATATGATGCCCTGGCAGCGCTGGCTTCCCCGGAATTGCACAAGGAAATTGCGGCTTTGCTTAAAGTAAGGGAAAATGAAAGATTTTTTGTCGCCGGTAGCACTCATTCGGGAGAAGAAGAGGTCATTGTCAATGTGTATCTTGAACTTCTAAAAAAATATCCGGACTTTAAATTAATCATCATCCCGCGGCACATTGAGAGAACCAAAGACGTTTTCGAGCTTTTGCATAAATACAATCTGGAAGATGTCATTACTGTTACCGGGATGAAGGGCGGTCAGGATCGTCAGCGTGAGCGCATTATTATTGTTGATGTTATCGGCGAACTATTTAAAGTATATTCGCTGGCAACGATTGTTTATTGTGGCGGAAGCCTAGTGCCGAAAGGTGGGCAGAACATTTTGGAGGCAGCTGCTTGGGGCAGAGTAATATTCTATGGCCCGTCGATGGAAGATTTTACTGACGAAAAGGCCTTGCTGGAAAATGCTGATGCCGGAGTAACGATTTGCAATGCCGCAGATTTATTGCAGGGAATTATTCGCGCGTTGGAAAATCCGGAAGAACTGGAACGAAGGGGCGCCAGAGGAAAAGCAATTGTTGCCGCCAATATGGGTGCCGCCGCTCGTTATGCGGAGTTGATTAACAGGCATTTAGGCTGAATGCTATTAGGATGAGCCTTCGGTCTTCAGTCCTCAGCCTTCAGCCTTTTTCAAATACTCATTCCACTTATTATCAGTAAATTTCTGCAAAAGGCTGAGTTGCTCCTCGCTGATTTTTTTAAAGCGATCCTGGCGTTCGATGTAATTTATCAGGGGTAAGCGGTTACCCTTTTCAGCCAGTGATTTACTACGACCGGTAAAACGGAATTTTCCATTTTCCATTTCAAAGAGGACAAAGACACCGGTTTCGATAGCTAATCGTGCTATTTTTACCGTGTCCCGTGGCGGATAACCCCAGCCTGGCGGGCAGGGAACGCAAATTTGCATATACCGGGTTCCTTTAATACGTTTGGCTTTGACGAATTTATCGTAAAGGTCAATAGGATATGCTGGCGAAGTGGTGGCGATATAAGCGATGTCGTGAGCTTCCATAATCTTCAGCATATCTTTTTTATGCTGTTCTTTGGTCAGAATCGGGGTCGTTGTTGTAATTGCACCCATCGGGGTAGCGCTGGAGCGTTGGGTTCCCGTGTTCATATAACCTTCATTATCATAGCAGACAAAAATAAAATCGGTGCCTCTTTCCGCTGCGCCGCTTAATGCCTGAATGCCCATGTCAAAGGTTCCACCATCTCCAGCAAAGGCCACAACTGTAGTGTCGGTTTTACCAGTTGCGTTAAGTCCGGCGACGAGGCCGGCAGCAGAGGCAGCAGTACTGGCAAAAGTGCAGTTGAGGCACGGAATAGTTACGGATGTTGTCGGATATAAACCGTGCAGGACAGTAAGACAACAGGCCGGAAGAGTCAAAATAGTATTTTCGCGTAACGCTTTGAGAGCATAGCGATAAGACAACGATAGGCCGCATCCCTGACAGGACCTGTTTCCGGGCAGCATATATTCTTCTTTATTAATTTTAAACAAATTTTCCGGCATGACCAGCTTCCTCTACCCTGTTAGAAAAAGTCTCTAACGCTTGTCGAATGTTAATCTTTTCATTTAGTTGTCGGTCTAATTTACACACCTTTAATCACGGAACTCCCGCTGTTTATTACGGGGTCTATTTACGGCAATTTATCCAGATGGTTTTATTTTGTGCATTTTTATTCTTCATTTCTGTAAGTGATGCCTGGACCGCTTCTGATATTTCCCGTGCTTTTACATCACGCCCGCCAAGTCCGGCGATGAAATTATGCAGGGGTGGATTAATACCTGTGCCATAAAGGGCCGCTTTAATATCCGAGCAGAGCGCACCTTCAAAGCCATAACTGATAGCCTTCTCCAAAACAATAATGGCTTGGGCATTTTTGAGGGCCTGTTGGACAGCAATGCGGGGGAACGGGCGGAAAACACGAACCCCGATAACGCCGGCTTTGATTCCTTTCTGTCTCAATTGGTCAACAGCAACGGTGGCTTCTGTGGCAATAGATCCCATGCCGGTTAAAATTACTTCCGCGTCATCGGTTTTGTAGCGCCACAGCATTTCACTGTAATCACGGCCGGTGAGCTTTGAATATTTTATTCCTGTAGCGATAATGACATCTCTTGCCTTTTCCAGAGCTTCCTGAAGTTTATAACGCATTTCCATATAGCCGTCGCAGAGAATTCCTGCTGAATTTTTCCGCATGCCAGGGAAAAGAACAGGGTTAATATTGTACGGATTATCGGGAGAAAGAATTGTATGCGGCTTATAGGGTGGCAGAAAAGAAGCTACCATCTCGGCATCCGGGATACAAACGGGCATCATTGTATGGGAAAGGACAAAGCCATCATAGCAAACCATTACCGGTGCATAAACTTCTTCGGCAATACGATAAGCCTGAATAACCGTATCTATGATTTCCTGATTATCGCGGCAATAAAATTGAATCCAACCGGTATCACGTTGAGAAATGGAATCCTGCTGATCATTAAATATTGACCACGGAGCACCAACGCCGCGATTTACACAGCACATGACGATGGGCAGGCGCGATCCCGCCGCCCAGTGCAGTTGTTCATGCATATAAAGCAAACCATGAGAGCTGGTGGAAGTAAAAACTCTTGCTCCTACGGTGGATGCGGATATGCAGACCGTCATGGCGGAATGCTCGCTTTCCACTCTTACATATTCGGCCTTCAGCTCTCCGCTTTCGATGAATTGCGAAAGGGTTTCCGTAACGGAAGTTTGCGGTGTTATCGGATAAGCAGAGACTACTTGAACCTGGCACAGTTTTGCTGCTGTTGCCGCGGCGGTATTGCCGGTCATTATTTGCACTTCAGCCATTGTCATCCCCCCTCGCTTACCATGGTGATTGCTTTGGCCGGACATTCTTCCGCACAAATCCCGCAACCTTTACAGTAGTTCAAATCAATTTCCACCGGAATGCCGGTTTTGATTACTCCTTCGGGACAATACAACCAGCATAAATAGCAGGCCGGCTTATTTTTTACAGAAGGGATACATTTGCCGTGATTGATAACCGGTCTCATGTCGCGCCAGTCACCTGTGAATCCTGCTTCACCTATTGCCGGTGTACTCATGGCGGAAATATTTTTATCTTTTTTTTCCACACCCACTCCTTAGTCTAGAGAGTTTTGCCTTATTTTCTAACAACTAGAGAACACTAAATGTCATTTCGAGCGTAGCGAGAAATCTTGTGGTGTCTCGCTCAAGTCCCGCCAGTTTGGATTCATTTGATTAACAAGCTTATCCTTCTTTTCTCTACGCCATTTCTTAATTTCCTTTTCTCTAGCGATTGCTGCATTGATGTCCTGTGTTTCTTCAAAGTAAACCAATTTATTTACGTGATACTTTTTAGTGAAGCCCGGAATTAACTTATTCTTATGTTAATAAAGCCGGCGATTCAAATCATTAGTGACACCGGCATAAATCACTCTATTATTCCAGTTAGTCAATAAATAAACATAGTAGCTTTTCGTAAATACCATTCAAGACTTCTCCCTACGGTCGAAGTGACAAATAACAGTCTTCAGCCTATTTTTTTAATAACCGTTTCTTCATAAGCCATGTTTAAGGCCATGCTATTTACAGCAACTACTTTTGCCGGCAATTTCTTTTTTAATCCCTTTTCAATATATTCCAGGGAAACCAGACCCGCTGCCCGGGCAAATGCACCTAATAATGGTGTGTTGACAACCGGCGCCCCTTCTTTCATCAAGTGAAATTTCAGGGCGACTTTCACAGCATCAACCACAGCAACTGTCAATCCTGCCCTCAGATGAAAGTCATCCGGTCGTAAGTATGAATTGATAATAATTAATCCGCCGTCTTTAACTGAACTTTGCACATCGACAACTTTCAACAAGGATGGATCGAGAACAACGGCAATATCGGCTGATTCAATCTGTGAGAAAGTTCTCAGCGGTGTGTCCGAAATTCTCGTTGATGCGGTGAGCGGCGCGCCGCGCCGTTCCGGTCCGAAAGTTGGAGCGGATGTCACCCCCAGATAACCCTGCAGGTATGCAGCTTCCGCGAGAATTTGTGCAGCGACGACTACACCTTGTCCGCCTCTGCCGTGCCAAATAATTTCATGCATAAAAGTTTCCTGAAATAAAAAAGGCCATGGTTTTTCTGCCCATGGCCTTTAGGATTTTGTTCTTTATCGGTTTTTCCTAAAAACGACGGGCGATGGAAAGTGATAGCACCAGAAGGAGCAGGCACAACAGGAGTTCAAACAAAATGGAATTGCTTCTCTTATATTCGCCGGTCATTTCTAAAATCCTCAATAAAATTTGACGAAAACTAAAATAAATAAGTTCAATTGTCAATAAATAATTTAGGCTGAGGGAAAAGAAATGATTGGATAAACAAATCAAAATCAGCCTTGCGTCTTAAATCTTCTACCTTCGGCCCTCAGCCCTTAGCCTTCAGCCTGATTTTCACATTATCCCGCGATACCATCCGCCGTCAATCTGGATGGCCGCGCCGGTTATGTAAGAACTTCGTTCCGAGGCCAGAAAGGCTACCAGGGCGGCAAATTCTTCGGGCGTTCCGAGGCGGCCCATAGGAATTGTGTCGGTCCATTTTTTGATTATTGCCTCGGCCGTTGAGCCTTCTTTCTTTGCGGTGGCCTGGGCAAGAGTGAGCACGCGGTCGGTGAGAGTATATCCCGGGCAAACACTATTGACCGTAATATTGAATGGCGCCAATTCCGTGGAAAGAGTTTTGCTAAGCCCAATGACTCCGGAACGGATCGTGTTGGAAAGGATAAGCCCGTCAATAGGCTGTTTGACGGAGATTGAAGTCATATTGATAATGCGTCCCCACTGCTTTTGTTTCATCAGGGGGAGCACTTCTCTGGTTAAAATAATTGTCGAAAGAAGATTGAGCCGGAAGCCATACTCCCAAAGTTTATCGTCGATTTCTAAAAAAGACATGCCGGGAGGCCCACCGGCATTGTTGACCAGAATGTCCACGCTGCCGAAGCGCTCGATAGTCCTGCGGATGCAATCTGTAGCCTGGGCCGCATCGGTCAGATCGGCCGCGATTGCAAAAACTTCTCCCCCGCATTCCCTGGTTATTTCCTCTTTTGCTTCCGGCAGGCTTTTATCTTCTAAGCCGCAAATAGCTACTTTGGCGCCTTCGCGGGTCAGCTCCAGAGCTACGGCTTTTCCCAGGCCTTGAGATCCTCCGGCAACAAAAGCTACTTTATTTTTTAATCCCAGATCCATGATAACCTCCGTTTTTCATTTCTTTTTTACTAGTCAATAATTGTTTATCATAACTTAACGGTTTCGCAAAATGTGTGCATGTGACCGATCAGCCAAAAAAGATTCTATGTTCTGCAGCAGTCCGTTCAGAGTTGATTTATCCAGGGCTGATATAGCAACGGCGTCAAACCGCCGGCAAAGGGTTTGCAGAAGGGCTTTATCAGTAAGGCAGTCAGCCTTGTTAAAAACCATAATTATAGGCTTGTCATTAATTTCGAGTTTCTCCAGAATATTATTTACCGCCGCAATCTGGTTTTCAAAGTGATTACTGCTGATATCAACGACATGCAAAAGAATGTCGGCTTGATGAAGCTCATCGAGTGTTGCCCGGAAGGCGGTAAATAATTCTTCCGGCAAGTTATGGATAAAGCCAACCGTATCGGTGATGATTGCTTCGGTGTCTCGAGGAAAGCGCAAACGGGCGCTTTTCGTATCCAATGTTGCGAAAAGTTTGTCTTCGACCAGCACAGAGCTTTTCGTGAGTGTATTAATAAGCGTCGATTTGCCGGCGTTAGTGTAGCCGACAATAGAAATTACCGGCAAGTCACTTTTCTGTCGCTTGCCCCGCCGCTGCTGCCGGGATTTGGTGATTGTCTGGAGATCTTTATCCAGACGGGTAATGCGTTCTCTAATACGCCGGCGGTCAATTTCCAGTTTCGTTTCTCCGGGGCCCACACCTCCGATGCCACCGGCAAGACGGGAAAGAGAACTGTCGCTATGTGAAAGCCTAGGCAGTAAATACTTTAATTGAGCCAGTTCCACTTGAATTTTTCCTTCCCGGCTGTGGGCGCGCCGGGCAAAGATGTCCAGGATAACCTGTGTACGGTCAATTACTTTTAAGCCGGTAAAATCATTAATTGAGCGCACCTGGGCCGGTGTTAATTCGTGATCGAAGATGAGCAAATTGGCGCCGATTTGTGTGGCGCGCAAGCCAATATCCGATAACTTACCCTTTCCCACCATGAATTTAGGATCAGGTAGGCGGCGGTATTGAACAATGGCGTCAAAAACTGCAACGCCACAAGTGCGCGCCAGCTCTGCCAGTTCGGCCAGTGGTTCATCAGCGTCGGCCAGAGGATTTTTTTCTACCCGCAAAAGAATGGCCTTTTCCGCCGCATCAATCTTGCGCGTTTTTTGTCTTTTGGCAAATTCATTTTCCAGATCCTGAATAAAAGAAAGAAAATTCAGTTGAAGATGAGCCAGTTGCATTGGCTTCATTACCAGCCAGTAGTCGCCGGCCGGATTTTCGGGCAGAAGGTGGGCTAAATGGAGCATTCCGGGTGAACCGTCAATCTTTGCTTCCAGGGCGCCGATCAGATCCAGTCTCAAATGAGACAGATCGGTTAAGTCTTCAGCGGACAATTCTTCACCATTTAGATGCGTATGAATAAGCCTGAGACCCTTAAAGCGCGTGGACGATGAACGGAATCCTTCGAGGGAAGGGAGGAGAATGCTTTTGTGGTCGCCGATGATGACAGCATTGATTTCTCCCCGCCTGCTGATTAGTAAGCCGATTTGCCGGTTAATATCGCGGGAAAGAAAACAAAACTGCCGGGATAATTCCGGGGTAATGACATCCTCCGGCGAAATGTTTTTGCGATGAAGGTGTTCCAGCTGTTTGATTTGCCCGGCACTAAGGGCGGTTATATTTCCGGAAATTTTATTGATAGGATCGACTCCCTAATAGCTTTCAGCCTATCTCACTTAAACTTCTGCGGGCTGACTTTTCTTTCCATGTCGTCAAGAAATGTTGACCAGTTATTGGTCCGGAAAGAAGAGACCAGTTTTTTAGGTGACTTTTTACCGCATTTAGGACAAGTCAGTCGGGCATAACTTTCATCAACTTTTAACAGGCAATCAAAATTATGATGACATTTGGTGCATTCAAATTCGTATATAGGCATATCTCTCTCCAGTTTTGTTCAAAACATTATCCTGCTTGTTTATCCGAAGAATCTATTATTTTCAATAAGTTTATTATCTAAAGGCTGAGGACTGAGGACTGAAGGCTGAAAGGAGAGGGTAGAGATAATTTTGAACTGCGACATAAGAAACAAATTTTGCTTCAGTGACGTCCCATTATAAGTATGGCAAGCTACGCACGAAAAGGAGTTTTTGCTTCAGCCTTCAGCCCTTAGTCTTCGGCCATCGGCCTGGTTCTCTAATGAATAAAAAATCCCCGGGAGAATATTGCCCGTCCTCCCGGGGATTAAGATTAAACTTTAAACGGCTGCCCTTAGAAAGAAAGAGTCAGCTTGTTGATGACCATGTAGTCATTTCTGATCTGATTAGCAGAATTGGTCCCTTTGAAATAATCACCGGTGATCAGGTAACCACCGCCCAGCATATAAGACAGGTTGTTGGTGATTTTGTAGGTACCGGTTAGATCAATTTCATAACCCATTTCTTTGGAAACCCAGCCAGCAGCAGGATTTTGATCGGCAGTGGAGCTAGATAAAGACGCCATAATATCCAACTTGTCGGTAGGTTTCACACCGGCTCTGACCTGCCAGAAAAAGGCGTTCTGGAAATTAGCTCCAAATGCGGTGGCGTTAGCAGTAGCGTTGGTGACTGAAGTAAAATTTCCATTCAAGTTGCCGACAGTATAGGCGCGATCTTTGTTCCACATGATCAAATTCGGGCTCCATTCAATTCCGTTGAATAGAGGGTCAAACTTTGTTTTAGAAGAATCGTTTGGATCATCACCAGCATAATAAGCGACGGTGGCGCCCACATAAGCCGGGCCAAAAGTTGCTGTTCCAGAGAGATAGGCTTGCAGGGGGGCGACATCTTTATCCGCTGTGCCTACTCCAGCTTCATATTTCTTGTCCTTGCCCGAGCCAACATTTAGTTCACCTTCAAGATACACGGGGCCAAAAGTTGCCTTGAAATAAGGTGTGGCGACGAAGGCTTCTCTAGTGTAACTAGCTGATGGTTTGTAGGATGCCTGCCTTGCATAACCCGTCAAAATACCGGCCTCAATGTTTTTCTTGGCGTATTTGATGCCCAATAGGTAGAGGTCATAATCGCCGTCTGCATAGGCAGTAGTCGTGGTTGTGCTGGTTAAGCTCGAGTCAGCAACTTTAAAGACCCAACCCAGAAGCATCCAATCTCCCGCGGGTATAGCTAAATTCACACCGGGTACGCCCTTGGGGGAGCCGGAGTTGCCGAAAACTGTTCCCCATGTGCCGAAGGGGATATAACCAGCCGATAATATACCAATGGGGGTTACCGCCCTGATATAGGCCAGATCAAAGGCGATGTTTTCATTTTCCGCTCTTGTTCCGGCAGAGTCATAGTCCGCAGTTGTTCCAGTACCGCTTCTCCCGCCACCCAGGATTCTTTCCATGATATCGGCACGGGTAACCACGGAAACACCGGGAGCAGCAATAAACTCAGTATTCACGCGAAGTCTCTGGAAATAGAACGCCGTGGACGGACCATCAGATGTTGATTCCTTTTTCAAAGTGGTTTTGTCCAAATAAATACCACCGACGTACATTTCGCCGCTGAACTTTACATCGCCCGCAAAGGCCGATGCACTGAAGGCCATAACCAGCCCCAGTGAAAGCAAAACTAACCAAAATCTCTTCATTTTTTCCTCCTAAATATTTGGTTTGAATTTCAAATTTCAGCCATTAAAAAACGGGCATTTTTTAACGACCACTCCAATATATCCGCTGTCAGAAACATATCCATCAACTTCTAATCTGCTCTGAAAGCAGGATAAACCGTTAAGTCAGTAGCATCGGCCGATAAGCTTGTCAAGATTTTTCTGAGCTTCCTGCCGCCTTGCTGACTTCATGAAACACAGCAATACATGTGCCAGTTCTTAGATGTTTAGGCTGAAGGCTGAAGCTCAATGCTCAAACGTATTTGCCCACCTCCGCCAGGAGGCTGTGTCGCAATTGCCCTTATTGTCATTCCAAGCGTATGTGATGAATCTTAAATTGTTGAATTTATTGAAACAATATTTCTAGCGGAGTATAATCCGGCGTATGCCGGACTTCGAAATGACGAAAAATAAATTGCGGCATAGTCTCCTTGCCCGAGGGCGATTGGCGAGGGGTAACTTATATTATTCCCTTATTATTTTCAGTCCTCAGTATTCAGCCTTCTTTATGTGTCAATATTAACACACCTCCTATTTCCCCTCACATCTTTTGTGGTAAAATATTCCAATTGCCGGTCAAGCGCTATGCTTGTTTGTCCTTCCGGACTGGGAGGCTGTGTCGTAATGTCTTTGCGAGCAAATTTAATAAGCGAAGCCATCTTGTAAGCAGCAGAATCCATTAAGATTGCCACGTTCACTATCGTTAACTCGCAATGACCAAGGATGATTACGACACAGTCTGTTGCGTAACCTGATAACCTAACCACCTGAAGGTGACGCGATGTCACAAGAGGTCACAAGACCGGCATGACGATATTTGGACTTTTTAGGACTTCATCTTGCTTGGATATTAAAGAACATAATGCCTCCGGGGCATGGGGTGGAAGTATTCACGGATGGGCAGCCCTCAGTCTTTGGCCTCTGGTCTTTCCTCCGGGGATTAAAAAGTCATTGCGGTAACAATTGTCAAATTTGTTTTTGAAAAGTTCAATTATATTAATGGGATTAGGGTAGCCAGATTTCTTAAATATTTCTTGACATCAAAGAGATATTAAGGTACGTCCAGCACGGCGTAGAAGGTTACCGGCGGTCAAATCATGACCGTTGTTCAGGGCAGTTCAAATAGCAGTATTAATAAGGTGTTTTTGCAAAAATTAAAAAACGTTGCAGAAGCGTTTAAAGTCAGAAAATTAAAAATAGGGAGGTAGTATCAATATGGCCGATGCAAAGGTTCAGTTAAAAGAAGTCTATCCGGTTACAGAAAAAATGAAAAAGAATGCTTGGGTAAGCGGCAGAGCTGCTTATGATGCAATGTGGAAAAAATCTGTGGAGCAGCCGGATGTGTTTTGGGCGGAAGTGGCCGAACAGCAGGTCGAATGGTTCAAAAAATGGGACAAAGTCATGGATTACAATTTTGACATCAAAAAAGGTCCCATTTATGTAAAGTTCTTTGAAGGCGGCAAGCTTAATGTTTCTTACAACTGCCTGGACAAACATCTGAAGACCCGCGGCGATAAGGTTGCTATTCAGTGGGAAGGCAACGAGCCGGGCGAAGAAAAAGCTTTCACTTACAAAATGCTGCATGAAGAAGTTTGTAAATTTGCTAACGTTCTGAAGGCCAATGGCGTAAAGAAGGGCGACCGTGTGGTTCTTTATATGCCGATGGTGCCGGAACTGGCAATATCCGTTCTGGCCTGCTCCCGGATCGGCGCTGTTCATGGCATCGTTTTCGGTGGTTTCAGTGCCGACGCCCTGCGTGACAGAATTGTCAACTGCGACGCTAAACTGCTGGTCGTTTGTGACGGCACTTTCCGCGGCAACAAGGCTGTTCCCCAGAAAGCTACAGCCGACGAGGCTTTAACAGCATGTCCCTCTATCAAGACTGTTATCGTAGTCAACAGAGTTGGCGACAAGATCAAGTGTGATATGACTGCCGGCCGTGACAAATGGTGGCATGACGAAATTAAGAAAGTGGACGCCAAGTGCGAACCGGAATGGATGGATGCCGAAGATCCTCTGTTCATCCTTTATACCTCCGGTTCCACCGGCCAGCCCAAAGGTGTTATGCACACCACAGGCGGTTATCTGGTTTTTGCTTCCTATACACACAAAATCGTTTTTGATTATCATGAAGAAGATATTTACTGGTGCACCGCCGATCTGGGCTGGGTTACCGGTCACAGCTACATCGTTTACGGACCGCTTTGTAACGGCGCAACATCCGTTATGTTTGAAGGCGTTCCCAATTATCCGACCTACAGCCGCTTCTGGCAGGTGGTCGAGAAATACAAGGTCAACATTTTCTACACCGCTCCGACCGCTATCCGCGCCATCGCCAAAGAGGGTGACGAATGGGTTAATAAAGCGAATATTTCATCGCTGCGCATTCTGGGAACTGTCGGCGAGCCGATCAACCCCGAAGCATGGAACTGGTATTATAATATGATCGGTAAAGGCGAATGCCCCATCGTGGATACCTGGTGGCAGACAGAAACCGGCGGAATCCTGATTACCCCGCTGCCCGGCGCTATCGACATCAAACCCGGTATGGCCACTATGCCGTTCTTCGGCGTTCAGCCTGTGCTGGTGGATGATGAAGGAAAAGAATTCACCGATACAGTGGCCAGCGGTGCACTGTGCATCAAAATACCATGGCCCGGCATCATGAGAGGCGTCTATGGTGATCCCAAGAGATTCCAGGAAACCTATTTTGAACAGTTCCCCGGCTACTATGTAACCGGTGACGGTTGCCGCCGGGACAAAGACGGTTACTATCAGATTACCGGCCGTATCGACGACGTTATCAATGTTTCCGGTCACCGCATGGGAACAGCCGAAGTCGAAAGCGCTCTGGTTGCTCATAATGGCGTTGCCGAAGCAGCAGTTGTCGGCATGCCGCATGACATTAAGGGACAGGGCATTTACGCCTTCGTGACCCTGAAGACTGGCGTCGCTAAATCCGACGAACTGAAGAAAGAATTGATTGCTCATGTGCGTACGGTAATCGGACCGATTGCGACACCCGATAAGATCCAGTGGGCGGATGGTCTTCCCAAAACACGCAGCGGCAAGATCATGAGAAGAATTTTGAAGAAGGTTGCCGCCAATGATCTGGGCAACCTGGGTGACACCAGTACGCTGGCCGATCCTTCTGTGGTTGATGATATCGTGAAAAACAGGCAGTAAACATAAAGTCCGATTCTCTTGGAGAGGGAATCGGACTTTTTTATAAAACCTACAAAAAAATAAAAATGCAGGTTTATTCATTAAAAAAATGACGTGCAGAAGAAGGAGGTAGGACAAAGTGAACATTATCGCATGTGTAAAACAAGTACCGGATACGGAAGCCCAGATCAAAGTGAAAGCCGACGGGTCAGGGATAGAAGACGGCCAGATCAAATGGGTTATGAATCCTTATGACGAGTACGGTGTAGAAGAAGCTCTGAAGCTGAAAGAGAAAAATGGCGGAGAAGTAACAGTTATTTCTTTGGGGCCGGCGCGGGCAATGGAATCAATCAGGACAGCTCTGGCAATGGGCGCGGATAAAGGAATTCATATCTGCGACCCGGTTTTGGATAACGCCGATGCTTTTGTTACAGCCTCAGCTCTGGCCGCGGCTATCAAAGCAGTGCCCTATGACATTATCCTTTGCGGACAGCGTGCCATTGACGATGATTCCGGTCAGGTCGGAGCAATGTTGGCCGAACTTTTGGGAATTCCCCAGCTGACTTTGGTCACTAAATTGGATTTTGCCGGATCTTCCGTGAAAGTAATTCGGCCGATTGAAGGAGCCCAGCTCTTAATAGAAACCAGCTTACCCTGCGTGGTAACGGCGCAAAAAGGTCTCAACGAACCCCGCTACGCTTCGCTTCCCGGTATCATGAAAGCTAAGAAGAAACCAGTGGATGTGAAAAACGCGGCGGCGCTGGGAATTGCCACGGAATCAAAAGCCAAAGTGGCCAAGACCATCCCGCCTCCCGCCAGAGCGGCCGGAAAAATAATTTGCGGTGATGATCCGGCGCAAAAGGCAGCGGAAGTAGCCCGGTTGCTCAGGGAAGAAGCTAAAGTTATTTAATTTAAAAGCGGAGGATTGGAAAAATGGCAAAAGATGTATGGATAGTTGCAGAACAGAGAGATGGCGCCCTGCGTAAAATAAGCTTTGAGCTTGCTTCCACGGCCAGAAAATTGGCTGATCAGCTGGGAGTAGAAGTTGGCGCGGTTCTCCTTGGTTCAGGTATAGAAGGTTTGGCCGCTGAGTTGGGCAAATACGGTGTGGATAAAGTTTATGTCGGAGACTCTCCGGCAATGGAACCATATATAACTGAGGCTCACGCCGCAGTGGTTGCTAAAGCAGTGAAAGAAAATGATCCGGCGATTCTGCTTTTAGGCGCTTCGGTTCAGGGTAAAGATTTGTCCGCCCGCGTGGCCGCTAAACTAGCCACCGGTCTGGCCACAGATTGTACAGATGTTAAAGTGGATGGCGGCAAAATGGTTGCTACCCGCCCCATGTATGCAGGAAAGTGCTTTGGCGAAGTTGTTACCAGTACAACACCCCAGATGGCTTCACTGCGTCCCAATGTGTTTGTGACCGTGGAAAATGCCAAAGCCGGTGCCGTGGTA
>CAIVQG010000037.1 GCA_903907985.1 uncultured delta proteobacterium | reverse complement strand
TGGGAACACCGAGATATTTGGGAATCGAATTAGCAGCAATGCTTATTTTTTTCTTGGTGCCGTTACTAACAAGTTCTTTAGCAATTTTCCGGCAAACAGAGGCAATTTCTCTTTCCAGATTACGCACACCCGCTTCCCGCGTATATTGACGGATAATTCTCAGCAATGCTCCTTTGGTAAATTCAACATTTTCCGGCAGTAAACCATTGGCTTCCATTTCCTTGCTGACCAGGAACTTCGTTGCAATCTGCAATTTCTCCTGTTCCGTATATCCGGCTATCCGAATTACTTCCATGCGGTCCTGCAACGCCGGCGGGATAGTCTGCAATACATTAGCCGTAGTAATGAACATTATATCGGACAGATCATAATCTATATCGAGATAATTATCGTTAAAAGCAACATTCTGCTCCGGGTCAAGAACTTCCAACAGCGCAGAGGAAGGATCACCCCGGAAATCAGAGGTCAGCTTATCCACTTCATCGAGACAGAAAACCGGATTATTCGAACCGGCCTTCTTCAGCGACTGTATAATCTTCCCCGGCATAGCACCAATATATGTTCGGCGATGGCCGCGAATTTCCGCTTCATCACGTACGCCACCCAGAGATATGCGTGCAAATTTTCTATTTGTTGCCCGGGCAACCGATTTGGCTATAGATGTCTTACCTACTCCCGGAGGGCCAACCAGACAGATTATGGGACCCTTATTCTTTTTCACCAGGGATTGTACGGCAAGATATTCGATAATACGCTCTTTAACCTTCTTCAATCCATAATGGTCTTCTTCTAAAATATTCTCTGATTCTTTCAATGTATATTTATTTTCTGTTTTTTCCGACCACGGCATGTCTAACAACCAATCGATATAATTTCTCACAACGGTTGCTTCTGCAGACATGGGTGCCATCATCTGCAATTTTTTAATTTCCTGCCGAACTTTTTTTGTCGCTTCTTCCGACATTTTTTTCTGTTTCAGACGTTTTTCCAATTCAACTATTTCATTGCGGAAATCATCCTTGTCGCCCATTTCCTTCTGGATGGCGCGCATTTGCTCATTGAGATAGTAATCCTTCTGCGTCTTCTCCATTTGCTTTTTAACGCGCCGCTTGATCTTCTCTTCAACTTGCAGAATTTCAATTTCCGAAAGCATCAGAGAGTAAATTGCTTCAAGACGTTCGGTAACATTGAATATCTCCATGATCTTCTGCTTGTCTTCCAACTTCACATTGAGATGAGTGACAACCACATCAGCGAGCTTGGAAGGTTCATCAATCGCGGCAATTGTACCCATCATTTCGACATGGATTTTTTTACTGAGCTTCAGATAAAGCTCGAATGATTCTTTAATGCTGCGCATCAGCGCTTGTTTCTTTACATCATTATGATCGTCGATGTCAGCGATCTCATTTATTTTAACAAGAAAAAAATCATCATTGGGTAAATATTCCTTGATTTCCCCTCGCATCTTACCTTCAACCAGTACTTTAACGGTTCCATCCGGCAAACGTAAAAGTTGAATAATGATGCCTACTGTACCTACGCTGTATATATCTTCCTCGGTCGGATCATCTTTTTTGGCATTTTTCTGGGCTACCATGAAAATGCCCTTTTCGTACTTCATTGCCGATTCTAAAGCGGCAATGGATCTCTCTCGTCCGACAAACAAAGGCACGATCATGTGCGGAAATACCACAACGTCTCTTAACGGCAGCAGCGGGATTACCACTGATTTTTCTTCTTCATTAGTATTATTTTGATCAAACATTTCTTTATTCCATATATTGTTTTAAGCTGATTCGGATTTTGTTTCGTAAATCAGAATTGGCTTCTCGTTATTGGTAACTACATCTTCATTAATAACACATTCTTTAATATCACGCTGCGAAGGAATTTCGTACATTACTTCCAGCATGGTATTTTCCAGAATCGATCGCAATCCCCGTGCACCGGATTTTCTCTCCATCGAAAGCTTTGCCACAGCGCGCAGAGCCCCGTCAGTAAATTTTAAATTGACGTTTTCTATTTCAAACAGTTTTTTGTATTGTTTGATAATGGAGTCTTTGGGTTCCATCAAAATGCGAATCAAAGTTGACTCGTCCAGATCATCAAGGGTGGTAATTACCGGCAGACGACCGATGAATTCCGGAATTAAACCGAATTTTAATAAATCTTCCGCGCGAACTTCAGCAAGCACTTCACCTATTCGTTTTTCCTTTTTGCTTTTTATCTTAGCGCCAAAACCCATAGTATTAGCACCCAATCGTTTGGATATAATACTTTCCAGATCATTAAAGGCTCCGCCGCAGATAAACAAAATATTAGTGGTGTCAACTTGAATGAATTCCTGCTGGGGATGCTTGCGGCCACCCTTGGGAGGGATATTGGCCATCGTTCCTTCCATAATCTTCAACAGAGCTTGCTGTACTCCTTCACCGGAGACATCTCTTGTTATGGAAGGATTGCCTGATTTCTTCGCAATCTTATCGATTTCATCGATATAAACAATGCCTTTTGATGCGCGTGTGACATCATAATCAGCATTCTGCAGCAAACTTAAAATGATATTTTCTACGTCTTCACCGACATAGCCGGCTTCCGTTAAAGTTGTCGCATCCGCAATCGTAAAAGGAACATTAAGAATCTTCGCCAGAGTTTTTGCCAGCAGTGTCTTACCGGAACCGGTTGGTCCGACTAAAAGCACATTGCTTTTTTGAATTTCCACACCGTCGGCATCAACATGAGAAAATAATCGTTTGTAATGATTATATACGGCAACTGACAGAATCTTCTTTGTCTTTTCCTGACCGATTACGTATTGATCCAGGAATTTCTTAATTTCTTTGGGCTCAGGCAAACCCCTTTTAGTATCCTTCTCGATCGATTTATCTTCATCTTCCTCAACAATACAACGGCAAAGCTCAATGCACTCATCACATATATATGCCGTCGGACCTGCGACCAGCTTCTTTACTTCACTCTGCATTTTTCCGCAAAATGAACAAAAAAGCATACCCTGCCCTGTCCGGTTATCTTTACTTTTCTTTATCACTTGGCATCTCCTTTATTTATTTTCTGGAATCGCCGGTTTCTTTGATATGACATCGTCAATTAATCCATATTCTTTAGCTTGCGCGCTGGTCATATAATAATCACGTTCCGTATCATTTATGATCTTGGCCAGCGGTTTCCCAGTTAAATCAGCCATAATACCGTTTAATTCATCTTTTAATCTTAGAATTTCCCGGGCTTGAATGTCAATATCCGTTGCCTGTCCCTGAAAACCTCCCAGTGGCTGATGGATCAATATCCGGGAATGAGGCAGTGCTAATCTTTTCCCCTTTTCCCCGGCTGCTAAAAGTACCGCCGCCATACTCGCGGCCTGTCCCATACAAACAGTGGATACCGGTGATTTAATATATTGCATTGTATCATAAATAGCCATACCTGAACTTACATGACCACCGGGAGAATTTAAATAGAAGAATATTTCCTTGTCGGGGTCTTCTGCCTCTAAATAAAGCATTTGGGCCACAACCAGATTGGCAACGTTATCATCAATTGCTGTTCCTAAAAATATGATGCGATCCTTCAAGAGGCGCGAGTAAATGTCAAAAGCTCTTTCACCGCGGCCATCTTGTTCCACCACCATGGGAATCAAATTCACTATTTAACCTCCGCATTCATGCCTTTTTTTTCAACGGGCTTAATATTGGCATGCTGTTCGATAAAGTCAAATACCTTTTTTTGCACCAACTCTGATTTGAGGCTTTCTCTTCTGTCCTCTTTTTCATAGGCATTTTTCAACAATTGATAATCACGGCCATGTTTTGCGGCCAAATCAGCAATGTGTTTGTCTATATCTGATTCTTCAATTACGAAAGATTCTTTCTGGGCAATAGATTTCAAGATGAGGAAAGACTTGACTATTTTAGCGGCCTCATCTTTAAATTTGTCATGCATTTTAATGCTGAGATCCATAGCAGTTTTTTCATCCATACCGGCGGAAGTCATTCTCTTGTGCGTATCAGCCATCATGTAATAAATTTGCCTTTCCAGAAGCGAAGGCGGAACTTCAATCTCGTTTTCTTTGAGTAAAATCTGCATAATACTTTCTTGCAGGTTGGCTTCCGACACCTTTTTACTTTCTTCTTCTAATGATTGCAGAACGTCTTTCTTTAAATCATCCAAGGAATTGTAGCGGTCAAAGTTCTTAATGAAAGCTTCGTCCATCTCCGGCAATTTCTTCTCTTTGATATTCTTTATCTCTAAGGCAAAGGATACTTCTTTGCCGGCAAATTTCTTTTCATGGTAATCTTCGGGGAAAGTTACATTAATGGACTTTGTTTCACCATTCTTCATGCCCACTAATTGCTCTTCGAATCCGGGAATGAAACGCTGCGAGCCGATTTCCAGTAAATAATTTTCCGCTTTTAGTTCATCGGGTGATTCCCCATTTAAAGAACCGGTAAAATTCATCGTTACAAAATCACTCTGGGCAACAAGCCGGTCTTCTTTGACTTCTTCCATCGTGGCATACATTTGCCTGATTTCTGTCAGCCTTTTTTCGAGATCATCGTCGGTCACTGAAATATTTTCTTTTTCCACTTCGATGCCTTTATAACCTTGGGGATCAAGTTGCGGTTCCGTTTCAAAAGACGCCGTGAAAGAAAAATCGGTATTCTCTTTTAATCCTTCCTGAGTGATTTCCGGTTTGGAAATCGCCGTTATTCCCTTATCTTCCAGTTCCTGCCAATAATACTTATTGATAATATTGGTAATAGTATCAGTTTCGGCTTGTTCTTTGAAATACTGTTCCAACACCTTACGTGGTGCTTTTCCCGGCCGGAAACCTTTTAATTTAGCTTTTTTCCCAATATCACGATATACGGCTTCAAGCTCTTCTTTAACATCGGCCCAGGGTATTTCAAACAACAGCTTCTTATTAACCGCACTTAATTCTTCCATTTTTATGGCAACTGGACTCACTACTTTATCTCCTTTTTACATGAAATGTTTGGCAATATTTCTGATTAATGGTGCGAGAGAAGGGACTTGAACCCTTATCCGCTAAGCGGGCTGGATCCTAAGTCCATTCAAGCAAATCCAGCCGCCCGCTTGTAATGCGGCGTTTAATAACGAAATTGCTAATATGTCAAGCAAATTCGCAAAAAACCATAGTCGGCTAGTGTCAGGTTATTTCGGAAGGTTTAAGGGCACGGCGGGCACAATTTTAGGCACAGGAGATCGCATGAAGGGGATTGGAGGAGCCGCTAAAATATCCGAGGAATTGCAGACACGCCTATCTCCCCTACTCCGCCAATTGCCAAAATCAGCGCTCATTCTGTATCAACTTGTTCTCACAGGGAATTATTTGGTTATTGCTGCAAATCAAAAAGTCTGGCCTCTTCAGAAAATGCAGTGATTTTGATCATTTTACAGGTTTTGATGTCATATCAGTTTAAGTTTGCCAAACATGGCACGTATCTCAATGTATTAACAGAGATATTAAAAGAAGGAGGAAATGAAAGATGGATAGAATCCCAATTACAATCAGAGTGACCGCCGGTGAGAAACAGATGCTCCGGAAAAGGGCGGCGAAGTACGGCTTGACGATCAATTCTTTAATCAGGTTTTGGGTAAATTCTGAGCCGAGCTCACCGCGAGCTTTCAGCAAGGTAAAGTGTGCCACCTGCAACGGCACTGGAAAACTCGCCGGTGAATATTCATGTAATAAATGCCGCGGAGCTGGGTTCAGCTATTATGAGATTTGAAGCTGGCGTGAAAAAACGACCGCCGAGGAAAAGCCGCTAATATGTGTTACAAGTATCGGGGGCAAGTCATCTGTTTATGATGACTTGTGCTGGTGCTGGCCGCTTTACTTTCTCTCTCTGCTCTTTGTTATAAAAATA
>CAIVQG010000036.1 GCA_903907985.1 uncultured delta proteobacterium | reverse complement strand
TGCAACTCTGGTGGTCAATTGCGCCGGAGAGGTTATTGCCTGGAACCGGGCCATTGAGAAGATGACTGGGGTCAGCGCAAAGGATATGGTGGGTAAGGGTAATTATGAATATTCCTTGCCGTTTTATGGGGACCGACGGCCTCTAATCGTAGATCTTGTACTGAAACCGGATGAGGAGTTGGAAAAGAAATCTTCAGGATTTGACAGACAGAAGAACGAGTTGGTCGTTGAGACATGGGTGCCGGGTGTAAATGCCTATGTCTGGGCTAAATCGGGCCCCCTTTACGACAATAAGGGGAATATCATCGGGGCCATCGAAGTCTTTCGCGACGTCACAAAGCGCAAGTTGGCAGAGGAGTCCTTGATAAAAAGAGAGCGGGAATTGGAGACAAAATCCCATGAGTTGGAAGAGCTCAATAGTGCACTTACGGTTCTTCTGAAACGAAGGGAGGATGACAGAAAAGAGCTTGAGGGAATGCTGGTTGTTAATATCAATGAGCTCGTTATACCTTACGTGGAGGAATTGAAGCGTACGAAAATGGATGATCGGTTTATGACGTATGTTAATATTCTTGAGTCAAATCTTAGGAACATCCTATCTCCCTTCAGTCATAGATTGTCTGTGAAGTATCTGAGTCTGACAAACAGAGAAGTTCGCATTGCCGAATTAATAAAAGAAGGAAAGTCATCGAAAGAGATTGCAGAACTTTTGAATGTGACAGAAAGCACGGTCAATATTAACAGATATCGCTTGCGTAAAAAATTGGCTTTGAAAAAACAGGATAACCTGAAAATCTATCTTACCTCCCTTCCATAAACTCATTTTACTGATTTATGACCATTAAATTTAATATCAGCACCTTACGTGATCTTGCCCGATTCGTTATATATACAAAACATGAAATATATTGCTAATAATGTTTAACATTGACCTTATTCTCTTTATTATCTATTCTCCAACACAGAATCGACAGTGATAATCTTTGTTGCTAGTATAGATAGTGCTTTATATCTCAAGATTAAGGACATTATTGCCATAGCTGTCGTATACTTTGATTCCTTTCTCAAAAGTAGTTCCCTTTAGTGTTTTTTTCCACAACGATGCCGTGAGAGCATCTAAATAATAGTGATATTGGTTGTTAATCCCGACTTAAATGATGAATTTGGTGTGACGGTTCGAATAAAAGTGAGATCATCTTGAGTTGACGAAATATTTTATTAATATGCCAATATAAAGATTGGTAAATGGAAAGGAGGTGCCAAACAACATGAATCTAGATTTAACAGAAGACCAAAGAATGATTAAGGACATGGCCGAAAACTTCGCAAAGACTGAGTTGGAACCGGTGGCAGCCAAGCTTGACGAAGCAGATGATCGCGAAACGTTTCTCAAAAATCTGAAAAAGGCGGCTGAACTTGGGTTAATGGGAATCAATGTAAAGAGTGAATACGGCGGCTCTGAAGCGGGCGTAGTTGCGTTCAGTCTGGCGATTACCGAGATCGGCAAAGCCTGTGCTTCCACGGGTGTGACCACATCCGTGAATAACATGGTTTGCGAGGTCATCCAGGCGATCGGAACAGAGGAACAGAAGAAGTCATATATCCCCAAGATATGCTCTGGTGAATATCCTGCCGGCGGATTTGGACTGACAGAGACGACGGCGGGATCAGATCCGGCCGGTATGCGCTGTTCGGCAGTTTTGGACGGTGATCAATGGGTTCTCAACGGGAACAAGATCTTCATTACGAGTGCAGAATATGCGGGTGTTTTCGTTGTCTGGGCCATAACGGACAAATCGGCCCCTAAGGGTAAAGGTATCAGCACGTTCCTTGTGGAGAACGGCACGAAAGGTTTCACCGTCGGTCGTGCAGAACACAAGATGGGTCAGCACGCTTCGGTGACCAATGAGTTGATCTTCGAGGATTGTCGCATTCCCAAATCCGCCATTATGGGGAAACTGCATCAAGGTTTTCGGACCGCCGTGGGAGAACTTGCCGGAGGGCGCATCGGCATTGGTTCTCTGGGGCTCGGTATAGGCCAGGCGGCGATCGAGTACGCGGCCAAATACGCTTTGGAGAGAAAGCAGTTCAATCAATCCATCAGTGAATTCCAGGCTATTCAATGGATGATCGCCGAGTCCTATACAGAACTTGAGGCAGCAAGGCTCCTGCTGATGAATGCTGCGTTCAATAAGGAAAGAGGCCGACCGTTTGCTAGAGAGGCTTCCATGGCGAAATATTTTGCCACAGAAACTGCGGAACGGGCCTGCTACAATGCTATGCAGATTTTAGGCGGTTATGGCTATACAAGGGAGTTTCCGGTCGAGAGATTTGCACGCGATGTAAGGATAACCTCGGTCTATGAAGGCACGAATCAGATACAACGTCTGATTATCGCCAGAGATATTTTGAGCAGCCTGAAGTAGAAATCATTAACTAATCTATGCTTATAAAGGTGAAGATAATGGATAAAGTACCGCAGAAGTTAGATAAGACGAGAAAAGAATATTATAGTAACGCGGTTGTTACTAAATTTGGGGAGAGAAAACCCGATTTTACCGGGATGGGTAGAGTCATCAAAGAGAAGGCGACGAAGATCAGAGAGGTGGTCTGTGTTGAGGCATGCAGGACACCTTATGGAACATTTGGCGGATCTTTGAAGCAATTTTCCGCTGCGGAGCTTGGCGGGTTGGCGATCAAGGAGGTCCTGAGGCGGACGAGTGACAAGGTGAAACCGGAGGATGTTGATTATGTGATCATGGGTCATGTGGTTCCTGCCGGATGCGGTCAGGTACCCAGCCGCCAGGCGACGTTGCTTGGGGGTCTTCCGGAATCGGTTCCATCGATTACGGTCAATAAAGTATGCTCTTCAGGTATCAAGACGATCGATCTTGCTTATCAGATGATTCAAGTAGGACGTGCGGAGATTGTCATTGCCGGCGGTCAGGAGAGCATGACGAATTGTCCCTATGTCCTGCCCGACATGCGCTGGGGTGCCCGTATGGGGTTACCTAACGGCAAGGTGGTAGATTCCATGGTTTTGGATGGCTTATGGGACGCTTTTTACAACAGGCACATGGCAATTCATGGATCTGAGGTTGGCGATGAATTCGGATTATCCCGTGAGGATCACGATGAGTGGGCCGCGGTTTCCCAGATGAATGCAGCGAAGGCTCAGGCGGAGGGGAAACTGGATGAGGAGATTTTCCCGGTGCTCGTGAAGAAGGGGAAGGAAGTCATCGTTTTTGATAAGGATGAAGGTCCGCGCCCTGCGACGACGCCGGAGTCTCTGGCCAAACTCTCACCGGTTTTTGATCACAAAAGTCCCGTCACGGGAAAGCCGGGAAGTGTAACGGCGGGTAATGCGCCAAGCGTCAACGACGGCGGAGATGTCTGCATGCTGATGAGCCGTGAGATGGCTGACAGGCTGGGTATGAAACCTCTGTTCACGATAATCGACTATGCGGAGGTATCGCAGCCTACGAAGGATATCGCAACAGTTCCCGGTTTATCCATAAAGAAGGTCATGGATCAGAATAAGCTGACGCTTGATCAGGTTGATCTTATAGAGATTAACGAGGCCTTTGCCGCCGTCGCGCTTGTGAGCGCGCGTAATATTCTTGGGATGTCGAAGGAAGAGATGAGAAAAAAGGTGAATGTCAATGGCAGCGCCATTGCTTATGGACATCCTATCGGTGCTACCGGTGCAAGGATTGTCATGACCCTGGCCTATGAGCTCCGGAGAAGGGGTGGCGGAATCGGTGTCTGCGGCATCTGTTCGGGTCATGCTCAAGGTGATGCCATGTTGATTAAGGTAGACAAGTAAGATGGCGCTTTGCCATTTGAATATAATAAAATATGAGAGGTAATGATTATGACGATAAAGACATTTGGTGTTATCGGTGCAGGTCAGATGGGCAATGGTATTGCACAGGTTGCGGCACAGTTTGGCGGTTTGAATGTTATTATGAATGACATTGCCGATCAGTTTGTGGATAGAGGGTTTGACACTATATCGAAGAATCTCGATCGGCTTGTGAGCAAGGATAAAATGACTGCGGATCAGAAGGGAGAGATTCTTGGTCGGATCAAGAAGAGCACGAACCTGGAGGATATGAAGGACGCCGATTTTGTTGTGGAAGCAGCAGTAGAGCGTGAGGATCTGAAGCTGAACATATTCCGGAAACTCGATGAGGTTTGCAAGCTCGGAGTGATTCTTGCGACGAATACATCATCCATACCAATCACCAGGATAGCTGGTGCCACAAAGCGCCCGGATAAGGTGATCGGGATGCACTTCATGAACCCCGTACCCGTCATGAAGCTCGTCGAGATCATTAGGGGACTGGCCACATCCCAGGAAACCTATGATCTTACACAAAAACTGACCATACAGTTCAGCAAGACGCCTGTCGAGTGCAATGACTTTCCCGGATTTATTTCCAACAGGGTTCTGATGCCGATGATCAATGAAGCGGTCTATACCCTCATGGAGGGTGTGGGAACGCCAAAAGCAATTGACGATATTATGGTGCTGGGGATGAATCATCCCATGGGACCTCTGGCTTTGGCCGACCTGATCGGACTCGATACATGCTGGGCAATAATGGATGTCCTGCACAAAGGCTTCGGTGATTCCAAATATCGCCCCTGTCCTCTTTTGAAAAAATATGTTGACGCCGGTTATCTGGGAAGAAAAGTCGGGAGAGGCTTTTACGAATACAAGTAAAAGGCGTCGATAACTGAAACTTGAAGGGAACATGGCATTATGGAATTTAATAATCTTTTGCTTGAAGTAAAAAATAGTGTAGCGACGATTACATTCAATCGCCCGAAGGCCCTGAACGCAATGAACTCCATCACGATGGGGGAGTTGTATCAGGCGGCAAAAAAATGCAGAGACGATGAGGACGTTAAGGTTGTAATCTTGACCGGTGCCGGAGATAAAGCGTTTGTTGCCGGCGCGGATATCTCTGAGATGCAAAACCTGCGTCCGCAAGCGGCGTTGTCTTTTATGGAGCAAGGTCAGGAAACCTTGCGATTCATAGAAACGATGTCAAAGCCATTTATTGCGGCAGTCAACGGATTCGCCCTGGGTGGTGGGACGGAGATTGCAATGGCTTGCGATGTGCGCTTTGCCTCCGAGAATGCGCGGTTTGGTCAGCCGGAGATTTTGATCGGCTTAATCCCCGGATGGGGCGGTACACAAAGGCTGGCCCGGATCATCGGGATGGGAAGAGCTAAGGAGTTGGTCATGGGCGGGGAGCAGATTACGGTTCAGAGAGCCTATGAGATTGGGCTTGTGAATCGGATTTATCCGCAGGATCAGCTAATGGTTGAGTCAAAGAAGTATGCTACCAAGTTGGCAGCATTACCGGCATTCGCCCTGAAGATGGCCAAACATTCCATAAATTATGGATATGATCTGTCACTGGATAATGCAACTCGCCTTGAAGCGGAATGCTGCGCTCAATGCTTCAGTACAGATGATCAGAAAGAAGGCATGAAGGCTTTTCTTGAAAAAAGAAAGCCTGCCTTCAAAGGATTCTGAAAACAAGCTTGTTGAATTCAAGTCGATAAATGAGTTTTTTCTTCGCTCCCTATTCCATGATTTTGAAACCATAAAAAATAGGTGGGATGCAACCCCACCTATTTTTTTGCCCTAAAAAGAATTTAATAGCTGAAAAGACACTAGCGGAAAGCAGTAATTTGTCCGACCTAGCTCAATGATCACCATGTGACGGTCATCTGTACCTTACCTAACATTTTGTAGTTAAGATTTCCTTGACATGCAAAACCTGAATTCCTATAGTTCTATCATGAACAAGCAATCTATTATCAAATGTCGGAATGAGCGATCTGTTTGCCGAGACAATATAACGGTAAATAACAATTTATTAATTCCGGTTCTAAATCAAAGATGATATCAAGGCGCCAAGGAGGAGGCGGCGCAGTCATACAGTACCTTATGTCGAGGAGCCGACAAAGAAGCCAACGAAGATAGTACTTTAATTTAGATCCGGAAAAAGGAGGAAGATATGGCAGCCGTGACAGGAGGACAACTGGTGGCAAAGTTTCTACGCCGAGAGGGGGTAAAGACCATTTTTACCCTGGCCGGCGGGCATATCATGGACATCTATAACGGCTGCATTGACGAGGGTATCGGCATCATCGATGTCCGCCACGAGCAGTCGGCGATTCATTCCGCGGAAGCTTGGACGAGACTGACCGGCGTGACGGGCGTTGCTGTTGTGACCGCGGGTCCCGGCGTTACGGATGCCGTGACCGGCGTGGCCAATGCCTTCCGCAACCAGACCCCCATACTGGTCATCGGCGGTCAGGCGCCGAAACGACAATTTCTCATGGGAGGTCTTCAGGAATTGGACCATGTATCCATCATGAAGCCCATCACCAAAATATCCCTGTCGATTCCGGATACGGACCGGATCCCCGAATTGCTGGCCACTGCCCTCCGGGAGGCCTGGAGCGGCCGTCCGGGTCCCGTGTTTGTGGAAATACCGGTGGATGTACTGGATGCCGCCGTGGAAGAAGATATGGTGGTCATGCCCATGGCATACCGCTCGAAGGGACGTTTGCAGGGCGACCCGGCTTTGATCATCCAGGCTGCCGAACTCCTGAGCAGCGCCGAACGTCCGGCCATCCTGGCCGGTTCCCAAGTGTGGCATTGTCGTGCCGTGGAGGCTTTGGCGGCGTTCGTCCAAAGGTCGGAGATTCCCGTTTACCTGAACGGTGCGGCCAGGGGATGCATGCCCCCCGATTCGCCCTTCTGTTTAAGCCGATCCCGCAGGCACGCCCTGTCCGCAGCCGATGTGGCGCTGGTTATCGGCACGCCCTTTGATTTCCGGCTGGCCTACGGCAAGCGTATTTCCCAGGAGGCGAAGATCGTTCAGGTAGATCTGGATTTCGCCGAGATCGGCCGCAATCGCGACGTGGATGTCGGCATCCAGGGCGATGCCCGCGCCGTCCTAGAGCAGTTGACCGCCGCCATATCGCCTTCCCGCGGGGGTTCGGTGTGGCTTAACGAACTGCATCGGATCGAAGCCGAATGCGATGAAAAAGAGAAGCTGTTTCTATTTTCGGATGCTGTCCCGATACATCCTCTCAGGCTTGCTAGAGAAATCAGAGAGTTTATGAGGGACGACACGGTTATCGTGGCAGATGGAGGAGACGTCGTGACCATGTCCGCCGGTCATATAGTTCCCCGCAGACCAGGACGATGGCTCGATCCGGGACCGCTCGGCACGCTTGGTGTGGGAACGCCTTTCGCGATCGCCGCCAAGACCGCCCTGCCGGACGCGGAGGTGATCGTACTTTTCGGAGACGGTGCCTTTGGATTGACCGGCTTCGATTACGACACGCTAATTCGTTTCAATCTGCCGATAATCGGTATAGTCGGCAACAATGCGGCATGGAATCAGGTTCGTTACGGCCAGGTCGAAAAATTTGGCCCCCGACGCGGCAACGTGGCCAATGTGTTAACGGCGCTCCGTTACGACCGGATTGTCGAGGCCATGGGCGGATATGGAGAGTACGTCACGGAACCGTCCAGCATTCGCCCTGCGCTGGAGCGGGCCAGAGCATCTGGCAAGCCCGCCTGCATCAACGTCCTGGTGGACCAAAATGTTTTCAGTTCGGGAACAATGAACCAGACCATGTATAAATGGTAAGGATGTAGTACAGATGCACTTAGCAGCGGTGCTTCTCCTTCCCCCATGGATACAACCGTGAATGGACATGGATGACATCGTCATCGAGCTTGCGGTACCCATTGGGACAGCCATGTTTCATAGAGTCCGGTAAATCCAAAAGATTCTCCTGATTTTAATGAGAAGCAGAAAGGCTTTTCCATCTTCTCCAATTTCTGCCGCTCGTAAAACCATCTGCCGGAATCAGGCATCGTCTTTTTTGGAAGGCATTCTTGAAACTCGGTTTCTCCGCAATGCTTTGCGCTATTGCATTGAACATTTTGTTTCCGATTGAAGAATCATTAGCCCATGATGGGATGAATTCCCAGAGAAATGACTCAAGAATATTTTGACCATCTAGACGAACAACATCGGGGATATTTTAATTGCCGAGATGGATAGAGACTGGATAATGAAGTATTTTCATAAAAAGGGCAAAGATGTTTATGATGATGGTTCATTACGGCAAGCTGGAAATCTGAGCGATTATTGTTCAAGTTAAACCAAAGGGCGGAACACAGACAGGGGGGGGAGAATAAAACTGTATAATTAAAAGAGAAAACATATGAAAAAAATATCGCAATTATTAATCAAAAGAGCGAAGTAGGAAAAATTTATACAAGACCTCGATATCGGATTCAGTCAGGACATTTTATGGGATATCGAGCAGGTCATAACCATGGTAAAAACGCCGGTTTGGGTAGAGTCATCGTAATCGACCTGATACGCCCGGAAGGCGGAATGCCGACCTTTGGTGTGATTGTATTAGGAGTGGAAACGTACTGTTTTGACAGAAGCCGCCGGGGAGAACGACTTTATTAGGAGAATATATGCTCACCGAGAAAGAAATCCGAGAAAGGGCTCAATATTGCTACTGTGTATATCTTCAGCTGAGCCAGCTTCACGAAAACGTCTTCGCTGAACCAGAACATTATTTGGAATTGCTTGGGAGATCATCGCTGCTACTTGCTGAAGATGAGTTTATCAGCACCATTATTGAGGAGGAAAATAAGATAGGCGGCCGGGACGGTGGCATGGATTATTTAATTCCTCTTTATGAAGGATTCGTCCACGCATATTGTGAAGTCTTATGCGTCGGACTGGAAGAGGTAAGAGATAGCATATCTCCTGAGTTTCGTGAAAAACTTGTTGAGGAAATGGCGTCAATCGTCGGCACAAAAAAGAAGAAGCTCAAAAAGAAGAAAAAATAACGCTAGAGGAATTGCCCCATATACCTTCGTGCTTGCCTATTTGAAGTATGCACGATGTTTTAAATTATATTTCAATGCCTTGCAAAATTTTACGAATTCAATATATATACAAATAATGAAATATTTTATAAATAATATTTAATATTGACGTTATTTGTTTTATTATTTATTCTCCAACATACAATGACGATAATTACTGTTGTCAAAATATCGTTTCCAGAATCATCAAAAACCACTTTTCAAGAATAAGTTTTTCGTTAGCGGATATCGAAGGCTTTACAGGGGCAGATTCATCTGTCATTCATTTAACAAACATTATAGAGGATGTTTATACTGATGCGTTCATTCCGTCATCTGTATCTCTTCATTTTCCAAGTTTTTAATCTGCAATTAAAAAATCGAATTACATATGTGGGAAGGAGGTGACAGATCACCAAGGTTGGATTGATTCAATGTTGTTTTGTTGGTTATTGGGGTATTTAAAAAAAGGGAGGGAAATATGCCTAGAATTCGTGGATCGGCAAAAAAAGCAGAAATATTGACCCTAGAAGAAGCGGTCAAAAAGTATATGCATGATGGGATCATTTGTGCATTCAGTGGATTTACCGGGTTTAACAGAAATCCTTTCGCCTTTGCCTGGGAAACGGCAAGGCAGGGCATCAAGGATATCCACGTCATGGACAGACACGGAAGCCAATGCACTTGGCTTCTCAATGCCATTGGCGCCATTAAGATCTTTGAGACCAACTGGATGGGTTGGGGCGAAATGGCAGGCAAACTCGACATCAATCTTGAGAAGAATTATAAAGCGGGCAAGGTGATCCTTGAGGATTATTCTCACGGCGCCACGGCAATGAGATTCCTCGCCGGCGCCATTGGTGCACCTTTTATTCCTTACGCTGCACCCCTGGGATCGGATCTATACAATGAAGAATACGATGCCCTTGGAAAAGCCGGATTGAGGGACGGTAAAAATCCCAAAATTGCCAAGAAGAAGTTCATCAAAATGGAAGAACCTTTCTGGGGCGACGGCACGGTAGTGCTGCTGCCAGCAGCAAAACCGGATCTAGCTATCATACATGTGCCCATTGTCGGCGACAAGGGAACAGCCAGATGGAAGGGCGTGGGAACCATCGACAAAGAACTCTGTTTCGCTTGTGACAAAGTGGTCATCACAGCGGAAGAAGTTGTGCCCGAAGCAGAAATGAGGAAAGACCCGGATGCCAATCAGATTCCTTTTTTTACTGTAGATGCCATTGTGGAATGTCCTTGGGGGGCTTATCCGAGCTCCGTTCCTTATTATTATGATTATGATGCTCCCTTCATGCGCGGGATGGATGCCGCATCGAGAAATGCCGATACAATGAAAAAATGGCTCGACGAATGGGTTTATGCTCCCAAGAGTTGGGAAGATTTTATTATCAAAATTGGCGCAAAAAATCTTTTGGATCTGAGAGCTGACAGTACAACCGGCTATAGCACCCGGATGATGAGAGGCAAGAAACCGGCGCCGCGGATGAAGATGCCTTTATCCGTTGCCAAAAGCGGTTTTTAAGAAAGGGGGGAGATGAATATGGCTAAAACTATGGAACAGTTGATAGACGTAATTGAGCAGATTCCCAATGAAGCGTCTAAACCAGGTGAGTTTATTCTGCAGGAATTGATGGGTATTGCCGTCGCTCATGAAGTACGTAATGATGATATCGTGTTTGCGGGTACAGGACTTCCCATGGTGGGAATAATGACGGCAAACTTAACAAATGCACCCAACGCAACACTTATCTATGAATCAGGTGTCTGCGATGGGAAAACCCTGCATGTTCCCATGTCCGTGGGAGATCAGCGGGCGGCCTATATGAGTTCCGTTTTGGGTGGTCTTGTGGATACTTTCGGGTATTACCTGCAGCAGGGATTTGTAACCCTGGGATTCCTCGGCGGCGCCGCCATTGATAAATACGGTGGTGTAAATGTCACCTCGATCGGCGATTACTATAAACCGACCCATCGTTTCACCGGCTCGGGAGGCAACTCCGACATCGGTAGCATGGCGCATCGAACCGCCTATATCATCCTCCAGGAAAAACGACGTTTCCTGGAACGGAACGACTACACGACAACGCCCGGCTGGTGGTGCTGGGACTTCAAAGCAGATGGCACCAAGGAATGGAAGCCCAAGAAGGAAGTCTGGAAGGGAACCGCCTTTGCTAACTGTGGCCCCTGTGCTGTCGTGACGAATATGGGCGTCTACCGTTTTGATGACAAAGGGATTATTTATCTGGAAACGTATCATCCCGGCGTCACGGTGGAACAGGTCAAGGAAAATTGCGGGTTCGATCTGAATGTCTCGCAGGTTAAAGGTGAAACTCCCCGTCCGACCTATCGTGAACTCTTCGTTCTCAGGGAGTTCGTTGATGCCGAATTGATATTCCTGCCGGCGAAAACGGCCTACCCGGCCTTTATTCAGGAAATCATTGACAAATAACGATTTTCAGCGAGAGGGGAATAACGTCATTCCCCTCTCGCTGATTTGTCCGGTGGTATCTGTGACGAATCATGGGATACATTACCGGTTGGCCCGATTAGTTTTCATTGACATAAAATTACAATTTTCCTATACTCCCTTCCTTAAAAAGCAAATTATTACATAAATTGATATAATCCCTTTCTGAAAAAGTAAGTTCTTATCAATAGCAGTTATGAGCGGGTGGGTGCTC
>CAIVQG010000035.1 GCA_903907985.1 uncultured delta proteobacterium | reverse complement strand
CTCAAGCGAAGAAAGGAGGGATTGCCTTACAAGAAGGCTGTGTTAGCCACTGCTCATAAGTTGATCCGTGTCATCTATGCCATGCTGACACAACGGACAACTTTCTGTCCGCAGGTGAATTCATGATAGTTGACTGAAAGCAAGGTTTGCAGAAAATTACGCCAAAGCATTGGAGATATTCCCGGCGTACAAAGCTAAAGATGTTGCCCCGGCTATAGATCATTTTTTGACAGTGGCAGCAAACGCCCAACCGGCAAGGTTTGTGGCTCAATCAATGGGAAAAAATAAATCCAAGGCCTATTTGTACCGGTTCACCCGCCGTCCCAACACAGCGCTGGCACGCAAACTCGGAGTGCATCATGGAGTAGAACTGGCGTATGTTTTCGGCAATATGAATAAGTCTGATGGCTATAATGACATAGACAGGGAGCTTTCGGGTAAAATGATGTCTTACTGGGTGAATTTTGCCAAAACGGGGAATCCCAACGGATCGGGTCTTGTTCATTGGCCTACATATCAAAGCAAATCCGACCTGAACCTGGAATTTGCAGATACCATACACATCGGTAAACGCTTATACAAAAAAGAATGTGATTTCATCAGCCGGATACCGCCGTATCAATCGCAATAACATTTACAGAAAGAATGCTCCGATGGGGTATGGGCAATTAAACCGCAGAGCATCTGAAACGAAAAGACTAAGAAAAAATGCCGGATTAGTAGGAAGGTTATAAGAATGGCTATGCAAAGAAATGATTCTGTTGATGTCTTAAGGGCGTTAGCGTTGATCGGCATGGTAATATGTCACTATCCGATTTTCCTTTCCAGCGGAGCAGGATCAGACGCCATGCTCTATTTTTTTACTAATCATTTCCTGGGCGGGGATTGCGCGGCTTCCTGGTTTGTCTTTTTAGTCGGTCTCTGCCAGGCTTTATCCATGAAGAAGAGGGACACCGCTCCGGATAAGAATGTCAGCAGGGTTGTTATTCGCGGTGCGGCAATATTTATTATCGGATTATTGTTTTTACTTGTTGTTCAAGGGTACGAAGAGCTTTGGGATTGGGACATTCTGACTTTTATCGGCGCCACGACCATCATTTTGCTGCTTTGCCGCAAAGCTCCCTCCTGGGCACTGCTGCTGTCTTGTGCGGGAATATTTTTTATCACGCCCTGGCTCCGGTCATTTATTGACATCACCCCTTTTTATGGAGGAAAATTTGAAAGCGTAAAATGGATATCCGATTTCTTTCCCAATTTTATTTTTGATCCGGCAATGGATTATGATGGAGGAAAGACCGTGTTTCATGGGATCATCGGCTTTATCCTCATCGGCCAATTTCCTCTCCTGCCCTGGATTATTTTTCCGGTAATCGGATTTGTAGTCGGAAAAAGAATGATGCAGGGCCGATTGGCTGCCGATTCTCCGTTTATTCTGATTATCGGGATGATGTTCGCTTTCATGGGGCTTTTTACCGCAGCTGCCGGTTCAATGAGAGCAACCTTCTCCGTGGCTAATGATTATATAATTCCGCTGTCATTTTATCCCAGCTCCTTCAGCATGGTGATGCTTCTTCTGGGAATTGTCCTGATCCTGTTTGTCACTCTCTGGCGTATTTACGATGCCCAATCGGATAACACAAATCCCCCCGGCCTGTTTCTCAGTTATTGCCGGCAGATCAGCAAATACTCGCTGACTATTTATGTCACTCATTTTGCATTATTTTTCATTCCTCTGCGCATCATCAAGTCGGCAACGGGGATATATTATCTGAGAGATTTCGTGAGCACTCCGACGGCCTTGGCCATGGCGGTATTATTGCTGCTTATTTATTATCCGTTATTGAAACTCTGGGATCGGGCCGGTGGCAAATATAGTTTGGAGTGGCTTTTAGCTAAGCTACTATCGATGTACAAATAGGGAGATTGGGAGTAGGTTGAAATGGCCTCAGAAAAATCTGTGCAATGAGGGTATCTGGCGGCCATCGGATCTGTAGCCGGGAAGATATACACCTGAAGAGCGGGGTATTAGCTTGCCGGATAAAGGGATTTGCTTTCTCCGGCTGCCGGTTTTGCATTGTTTGCCAATCTAACCCGCTTGCGCCCCGCGTGTTTTGCCCTGTACAGTGCTTCGTCGGCCGCCCGGATAACAGCGTCTTGCGTCTGTCCGTGATCAGGATAGATAGCTACTCCCAGCGAAAATGAAACACTATCCAATGTTTTACCTTTGTAATTAATCTGCAAATTCTGCACATTATGCCGTAACATTTCGGCACGTTTCTTGGTGATCTCCAAAGATGCTCCCGGCAATATCAATGTAAATTCTTCACCGCCGTAACGGCAGGCAATATCTTCTTTCCTGATATTGTTTTGCAGAAATTTCCCCACTTCCTGCAGTGCTAAATCTCCGGCTTCATGACCAAAAATATTATTAAATCGCCTGAAATGATCCAGGTCGAGCATAATAATTCCCATCGGAGTTCCCTGCCTACTAGCCCGGCTTATCTCGCGACTCAGGGTATCCTCCATATAACGGCGGTTGAAAAGACCGGTAAGGGGATCGCGGGTAGCTTGCTGTTTCAGGGTTTCCCTTAGTTGGATATTTACCAAAGCCAGCGAAAAAAAATCAGCCATAGTGACTGCTAATTGTTGTATGTCTATGCTAATATCGGTAGAAGCTTCATCCAGTGAAGGTTTGGGGCGAGATAATTTTGAAGGAGTCCGTATCTGCAAATGCAGTATGCCGAAAATATTCCCTTGAGCTAACAGTGGAAGGCAGATGCTACTTCTTCCTTCGGTACGGCAGAGATGACGGCAGCATGATTCCCGTTGTGAATCTAGAGATAAATGCATTTTCCTTTTCTGGATAGACAGGCAGTCTTCAGATGTGAACTTCTTTTCTCCCAACAGTGTCGTTTTCCATGCCGTGGCGGTTTTAAAAAAATTATCTTTATGATCAAAGATAAAAATAGCTCCTGCTTTAGCAGGGAATAATTTCTGAACGAAATAGTTAATAATGGGGTAAGCTTCTTCCCGCGAGAGGCATGCCTGGAGTTGTTCCGACATTTTGTTAAAGATGGCGATTCGCCGGTTACGCAATCCATATTCATAAACTAAAGAATGCAGTTTGTAATTAGCAGTTTCCAATGCTTCCTCTAGATGCTTGCGTTCGGCGATTTCCAACTGCAACTCTGCGTTGGTCTTGCTCAGTTCCGCGGTACGTTGGGCAATTAGTACTTGTAAATTATTCTTATGCTTGAGCAGTTCCTCTTCCGCCTTTTTGCGTTCAGCGATTTCTTTCTGAAGGTGGATGTTTTGTCCCTCTAATTGTTTTTGCAGACGGCACAAAGACAGGTGCGTCTCAATCCGCGCCATAACCTCCGCTAAATGAAACGGCTTGGTAATGTAGTCAACACCGCCGGCATTAAAGCCCTTGACTTTATCAGCGGCATCATCTTGTCCACTGATAAAAATCACCGGAACTTTGCTGGTCTTTTCATTGGATTTGATATGATTACAAACCTCGTAACCGTCCATAACCGGCATTTTAATATCCAGCAGGATCAAATCAGGCACCTCACCCATCATGGACTTTAGTGCCGGTCCTCCGCTGGAAAAAGGGCGGATAAGATAGCCATGATAGTCGAGAATATCCTTTAGGAGTTTCAGGATTTCCGGCGAATCATCGATAATCATAATTTGAGGCGAATTGTTGTTTGCTGATTTTTCATCCTGCGAGAGGGGCGATACTTGTATTTTTTTTGACGGCATATTTTTCTGACCAGGATTTCTTGATTTTTGGATAAATATTTCTTTTGTATCGTAAACATCTATAATAGATTAATAGCAAAGAAGTGACGAAATAACAAGAAAATACCTACCCCTGTGATATCTTTTCGTAAGTAAGTTGGTTCAAGCGCGGTTATGAATTAAGCGAAAAATTCAGGGATTTTCTTTTAACCATGCCTTGGCGCCGGGGTGGCAATTTTAAAATACCCGTTCGGCGGGATCCGTGATCGCCTGCGTGACGCCAAGTATGCAGCCAGCATTGGCTTTGCTGTAATGGCGATCGGTATGTTTATCCTCCTGCAATTCCGGGCAGTCTATGGTTTGTACGGATGTGCCGCTCTGTTCGGCTTCGGGCATGGTTCTATTGCAACCATAATGCCCTGCTTAATTGCCGATCGCTTTGGCAGCAGTATACTGGGGCCGATATACGGCATCTTGATGTTCTTTGTCGCGGCCGGCGCATGTTTGGGACCGATCCTCGGCGTTATATTTACGACAAGTCGGGCTCGTGCGATTTGGCCTGGCAGGGAGGTATCACACTTCTGATCCTGGTGACCTTTGTTTTGATGACCATGAAAAAGGATGGCAAGAAAATATAAACAAGAAGAAAAGCCTGGGACAGAAAAGCATTCCGATATCAGGTGCTGGGTGCCACTTGTTCCAATAGAAAATATGGATTTCACGCAATACGCCGCTTCTTGCGGAATCTGCCCGGTGCCGGTCCCATTTCCGGCGGTCCGGCAAAGGCCTGAGCCAGTTTTATCCACTCCTGCGCTACATTTCCTGTCGTCACAAGATCCATATCTTCTACATGCCGCCGCTGAGTAACGACCAGACAGAAATCCAGTGCCCGCCCGTGAACGGTATTTTCCGCATCTTCCGGCCCCCAGTTCCAATTATCCCCTCCGGGGCTCGTCAGTTCCACGCGAACCGGCGAATCAGGAATATTCATACCCCTGTTGGCATAGCTCCAGCCGAAGGTGGTTACGCCGATATGCGCAACATGCCGGAGACGATCTGTCGCGATGCGCTCCACTTCCAGGGCATCCGCGACGTCCTGGCCATGGGCCCATGTTTCCATCATGCGCGCCGTCACAAATGATCTGGCGCTCATGGGAGGACCATACCACGGCAGACGCTGCTTGGGATTGAGAGTCATGAGCACTTGCAGCAGGGCTTCCCGGTCCTCCCGCCAGCGGGATAGAAGTGCTGATGAAGAAAGGGAACGTCCGGCCTGGAGATAATCATCTTCAAAATGATTGAAGTTTTTAATGAGTTCTTCAATATGCTTCGCAAAACCGGCGGTGTCTGTAGCAGAGAGAAGTCCAGCACCGTCAAAGTAGGTAAGATGTGTTATTTCATCACGAATGGTCCAGTCGGCAAACGGCGTAGCTTTGTCCCAGTCTGTTTCCGTCAGAGGGGCAACCATTCTATCTAGTGATTCGTGCTCCTCCCGGAGATCCCGACATAAACTTTCCAAACACTTCTCCTTTAGGGTTACTGCATGAATCTTGCTATAATTAACCGTAGATCGAAGCTCCGGTCATTGGTACAAAATTCGCAGCTCTTGCTTCGATCATTTTTATGGCATCTACGGGACATTTGGACTCGCACAAGCCGCACCCCATGCATTTCTCTGCATTCACTGCAGTAATGCTTCCATCTCCATCTTCCTGGGTAATGGCACCGAAATAGCAACGATCATGGCAGATGCCACATCCATTGCAGAGTTCCTTGTCGATCCGTGCACAAAAACGGGATGGATCATGTAACTTCAGGCCATTTTGAATTAATGGTATTCCCATGCAACAGCAAGGGCAGCAGTTACAAATAAGCGGTCCCGGGTCATTCTGTGAATTGGCGCCGGTAAGATGGACAAGACCTTCCTCTTCGCACTTTCGAAAGATATCCAGAGCCTCCTCGGCATCTATTTTCCTGCCGGTACCTCTTTCAATATTATAGTCAGCGGACTTGTTCAAAACAATGCAAGCTTCCAGAAGATGATCACATTTTTTTGCTTTGATGCGGCAGGTACAGGGAAGAACGGCGAGGCTCATAGCGTTGTTTACTATTTCCTTGATGCTGTCGAAGTGCAAGATTTCCGATTTCGGTTCGAGCCATACATTGGCTGCAATAATCCTGGTAAATGGTTTTGCACCTTTAAGCTGTTCATCAAGCAGTTTGGACATTTCGGTGAATTCCGTCTCCACCCATTTCTGCCAGAGATCACGAAACTCCGTGGGAGCATTTTTCCACTGCACACTTGTATCATGCAGCTGCAGAACCTCCCGGGCCATCCGATAGGTCGCAGGAGATGTTTTTTTAGAAGGAAAGACAATTCCTTTCAGATAGAGTTCGTGGAGCCTGGCCTCAAGAGTTGCCGAAGGAAGATGAAACTTATCCGCCAGAGTGGGTACATCGGCGGGAAGCGCAAGAAGAATCTGCGCATCGGTTTCATCCGCCAGCATTTGCAGCAGCCTGGGGATAATAATGGAGTCGGGGACGTGCAGGCGCGCGGCCAATTCGTTGTAAACTGTCATATTCACTTCCGTTTCCGGGTAATCACGATGTGAAAATATCTATATTCGGGTCGTCGTGGAAAATACATTGCTGTTCTGCATTAAATCCCTTCGGTGATACTTGTTCTTGTCATCATTGAATTTTTCCGGTGCGTTATCTGACCGACACCGATAATGACAGGATGGTTTCTTTCTTTTAACAAAGCCATCTACTGATTGTCTGCAATATGCTTCGTGAACATAATTCTTATATTATTTTCATATATTGAATATTATTGACATGTCAATCAATTATTGCTACTTGTTTTCACTATAAAAAAGAAGACCGGGGAAAATTAATTGTTGATGCGGCGTTGAAAGCATTCCGTAAGAAAGGATACGCCGACACGCGCATGGCCGACATCGCTGCGGATGCCGGAGTCTTATGGTCTGGTTTATCATTGTTTTATGAATAAGGAAAAATTGTTCAATGTCATTGTGGATGAGTGGTGGCCGACTTATTTCACACAATCGTTCAGTGACTCAGGGACAGCAAACTGCCCGTTCAGGAAAAATTGTCGGAATTATAAAATGTCTCCTCGATATCTGCATAGCTAAGCCGGAGCAGATCTCTCTTTTTATAACCGAGGTATCGAGGGGGTTTGTTTATTGTGCGGAGTATCTTAACATTTTAATAAGCAATACTGTAAGACTATCCATTCAGGAATGTAAAATAATAAGGAGATATAACTATGAGTACAAATGTTGTAGCACATATGCCGGGGACAATTGCCGAGATTCTGGTTAATGTTGGTGATCAGGTCCAAGTCGATGACGAGCTGATTATTCTGGAAGCCATGAAAATGGAGAATCCCATTTGCGCAGCGGCTGCAGGTACAGTCAAAGAAATCAAGGTAAAAGAAAAAGACAAGGTTGATACAAATCAGTTATTGATTGTTCTGGAATAATAAAAAGTTCCCCTTGGCCGGATAGGCAGGGGAGTTTTTTTTCAATGTGCCGGTAAACGCACAAGTTTCCTGGCGGGCTATTTCTTAATCGGCCATTCGTGGTTTAATTCCCGCTATAAAAGATATGGTGGATCAAGCTTGGCTCCGCCGGGAAAAAGCAATTTTGCCGTTTGCACTGTTTTTACTTTAATGTCTTTTTCATCCATTTATTGCTCCGGTATTATAAAATTATTTATTTAGCGATAAATATGTCTTTCTCACGATCCTGCAAATAAACATTGCTGTATTGTCCGCCATTAACGCGTTCAAAAAACATTTCTCCATTTCTACGGCATTCGGGACAACAGCGATTGGGGAGAATCACGGCGAAGATTTTTCTTCCGGTGTCGGCTGCCGAGTCAATCATGACTAATCCTCCACAGTCATTACAAACGCGCACTGTTTCGGTTTGCTTTTCGGAGATACCGTCCGTATCGTAATATATATTTTTCACGCGCCTTACATAAGCCGCTGAACCAACTATCTGTTCCTTCATTATATTTCTGTTTTTCCACATTTTGATAATTTCGCGGGCTTCATTTTCAATGAATTTTGATATTTGCAGGGATTGGCGGATTTTATCAGGATCATAATCCGGTTCGCGAACGTAGCTGTAATCGAGTCCGGCCATGGCCAGGATTATGCCGACATTTACATAGGGCAAGGCTCTCTCAATAGAGTAACCACCTTCCAGTACAGCGATATGCGGGGCCAACTTTTCGTTTAAGAGAGCGTATCCTTGGGCGCTAAAACACATATCCGTAATGGGATCGCTATAGTGGTTGTCCTGTCCGGCGGAATTGATGATGATTTCCGGTTGAAATTCATCCAGAACCGGCCTGATGACATGATCTAAAACATATAAGAAACCATCATCAGATGTTCGGGGCGGTAAGGGAATATTGATAGTAGCGCCTAAAGCGTTGGGCCCGCCGAAATCTTCAATAAAACCGGTTCCCGGATAGAGTGTGCGGCCATCCTGGTGGAGGGAAATACACAGAACATCAGGATCATTCCAATAAATATCCTGCGTACCGTCACCGTGGTGGCAATCCGTATCGACAATGGCAATCTTCTTGATGCCGAAATTCTTACGGATATATTCGACCATCACAGCCTCAATATTGATATTACAGAAACCCCGTGCTCCATGAGCCACAAGCATGGCATGATGTCCGGGCGGCCGGACCAGGGCAAACGCATTGTCCACCTCGCCTTGCAGAACTTTTTGGGCGGCGGTTATAGCGCCTCCGGCGGAGATCAGATGTGATGGAGTCGTCAGGCTTTGAGCATCGGGAACGCAAATGTGGCAGCGGTTAATATCATCATAGGTAGCCATGCCGGGCTTAAATTCCACGATATTTTCCAAATCCAGCAGGCCTTCTTCAAAAACCTGATCCTGCGTATAGAGAAGCCTCTCTTCTCTTTCCGGATGAGTTTCGGAAATCGCCCAGTCGAAGGCCGGGAAAAAGATCAAACCGGTTTTTTTTTCTTTTCGCGTCATTTTACTGATTCCTTGCCTCCCGGAGTGAAATCAATCCAGGCTTGATTTGAATCTTGGTGCGAATATTTTTTCCTGTTGTGCAAAAATCCCTGATCATATTGAATTCCTGTGCTTCGGTTACTTCCATTTCCAAATCATTTAAATTTGCACCCATTTTAATGGCCCTGGCCCGGAGAGCTTCCTTGCCTGCTTCAATCGCCTGTTGGGATGAAAAATTGTGCGGGATTTTTTCCATAATTCCTTCTTCACTGATGATCAATTCTCTCTTTTCCGTATCGGCCAGCACGGTCACTTCCGCCGTCGTTCTGGCCAGCGCTGCGCCGATGGCATTGGCAACTTCGGAGTGTTCGGGAATTATATAAGGATAGCCGAGAAGGGAAGCAAGGCCTGGCGCAATGGCCGCGGCTGGCCCACCGACAACATAGACCGAGCGAGGTCTGATTGTTTTGCCTTCTAAAAGTTCATGGATTGTATAAACCGGCTTATTGTTGATTGCTTCTATCATCTTGCCGACATTATCAGCAATGATAGCAACAGTTTTATCCAGAATGCTTTGTGCCGCCGAGACAGTATCAATGTGCAATTGAGTTGCTAAACTGGAAATGGCAGCAATGGCTTTTTGCTTATCACCAAGTGTTGTCATGTCCAGTACAATCATAGCGTCGGTGGGAGTCGGCAATGCTCCGTCCAGGGATGCTGCCGGACCTTCTCTGTCGGGGCCGACGGTAATTATTCCATTTTTTATCCGTACTGCACTGTCGCCACCGATACCGATGGATTTTGTATATAGGCCGCGAATCAATGTTTTTCGGCCGCCGATTGTTACGCCGGATGCTTCCAGGAGAGGGATGCCGGCAGCGAAAACAGAAATATCGGTTGTTGTCCCGCCGATATCCAGAGCCACGGCATCTTCCTTAATGTCGGCGGTTGCCAATACACCCATAATACTGGCGGCCGGTCCGGAATGAATGGTCTGTGCCGAATACAAAAGAGACTCATCAATTAAAATTGTACCGCCATCTGCTTTCAGAATATAAACAGGGACATTCATTTGAGTTTCCCGTATAAATTGCTGCACCTGCCGGACAAATCCCTTGTAAATGTTATGAACGGCAGCATTAAGATATGTGGTGGCGACACGGCGGGGAAAGTTGAGTGCTCCGGATAAACGATGCCCTAAAGATATATTTCTTTGCTCATCTTGAAGTATTTCCGCAATGCTTAGCTCCTGTTGGGGATTGCGGCACGAAAACTTGCCTGCAACTCCGATTGCCTGAATATTCTCCTGCCGGAGATATTCCCCGATATCTTTTATTTCTCCCTCATTCACGGTTTGCATGGATAGTCCACGGTGATTGATATAGCCGCTGACGAAAAAGAAGTCTTTGCCTGAATTTAATTCCTGTGGTGATAATCCGGGGCCATTTTGCAAAACCATTCCCACCCGATCTGTTTTGCCCGAGACGATGGCATTGGTGGAAATGGTCGTGCTTAGCACTATCCTCTTGATATTATTAATGTATCCGTCTAAGGCGATTTCTTGCACGGCGGCTAAAAGTGAAGACATAATATTGGCATTATCGGTCTGAACTTTGACCTTCTTTTTTAACTGGAAATTTTCTATTAAAACCGCATCAGTATGAGTTCCGCCTACATCAATGCCCAGGATCATTTTGCAGCCTTTTGTTATTATTATTGTTGTCTTATATATTGTTAAATTTATCTTGACAAGGCAAAAAAAAAGCGTAATGTCTGCGATCAAAAGTTGGGGCAATAAAATACCCCGAAATTATGAAAATCTGTGAAAGGAGGATATGCTTTAATGAAAAAAATATTTGCCATTTTTGTTAGCGTGCTTTTCTTTGCTTCTCTGTCTCTTGCAGTTGTAGGCTGTAAAAAAGAAGAGCAAAAACCAGCAGAGGCTCCGAAAGTTGAAGCACCCGCTGCTACACCGGCACCTGCTGCAACAGCAATGCCTGCAGCAACGGCAGCACCCGCAGCACCTGCTGCAACGGCTGCACCGGCACCTGCTCCGGCAAAATAATTGCTTATTAGATTTTCGCAGGACAATAACCGGGCAACCCTTTGGGCTGCCCGGTTTTTTTTGTGGTTATTCCAATTTTCCATCGCGCTTTATCTTTAATTGGCAGAGCCTGCCCCGGCGCAGCCCGGGGTTGTCGGCTTCCTCAACGTATAACCTGATGGTCACTTGAGGTCACGCGTCCTCCCGGCGGCCGCGGTTTCATCTTTAATTTTAAAATGGGATCAGAGGCTTTCATCTGTATGTTTTAGTATGTATTTCTTTATAAAAAGTGATAGGATGTAAGATAAGAATACAAGCACTAAATAATTACGGAGGTGGTATATGTCAGAAAGCAGTGGCGATTTACTGAAAGGTTTAATTGTTGGTGGATTAATCGGCGCAGCTTTGGGGATTTTATATGCGCCCAAGAGCGGCAAGGAAACAAGGGAAGATATTGCCCGCAAAACAGAAGAACTTCTTAACAAGGCAAAAGAAGAGTATGAACAAGCCGTAGAAAAAAGCAAGCTGGCTTACGAATCGGCAACAAAACGTTTGCACGAATTAGAATTATCGGCGAAGGAAAAAGTGGATGAAGTGGAAAATAAGGTCAGTGAATTTGCCCATCACAGCGCCGAAACTGTCGCCGAGAATAAAAATAGACTGAAAAAGGCAATTGATGCCGGAGTTGAGGCTTATCGCGAAGAGAAAACAGGGAAACCAGCTTAACTAAAAAATATTTTTTGTGCGAGCTTCCCTTTCTTCCGGGGTTTTACAAAGAAGGAGAAATCCATGTATCTGGAAATATGTTTAATAATCTTTGGCCTTGCCATCCTTGTATTAGTGATTTTTTGTATTCCGGTTCTTATGCAGCTATGGCGTACCGCAAAAGATGTCGCGGTAACACTGGAAACATTAAATCAGAGTTTGCCCGTGATTTTGAAAAATCTGGAAGACATTACGAGAAATATAAACAGTTCAACATCTGCTATTGATCAGGAAGTGCAAAATATAACCGGGACGATAGACCGTTTTCAATTGGTGATGAAGAGTATTGTTGATAATATTCAAAGCATCGCTCCAGTGGCCATGAAGTTACCGATTATTCAGACCGTTAAAAATATCGCTGCTATTGCCAAAGGAATTCGCGCTTTTCTGGACGTATTATTGGCCAAACGCTAAAAAAGGGATAATTAATTATGTCTAAAGTAACATTCAGCAGCAAATGGGGTAAAGTCAAGACGGACAAAAAACCAATTGCTGCCGGAGAAGTAAACAAATCAGCCGAAGACTTAGTGCGGGAGATGAAGGCCGCCCAAAAGCCCCCGGCCGGTGAAGATTACCGGGAAAGATCTTTGGCTATTCACGGCCCGGTTTGTGCCCGTTGTGGCCGTGAGTTTGCTGAAGCGAAGAGAAAACTTTTAACCGTGCATCACAAAGACAGCAATCATTACAACAATCCCGCCGACGGCAGCAATTGGGAAAATCTTTGTGTCTATTGTCATGAAGATGTTCACAGCCGCGGTGTATTGGCGGAGTATCTGGGGAATGACGGTTCCGGCCGTGAATTCAGCGTTGTCTATGAGGAAAAACAAGTTGAAGCCGGTACTGGTATTTTGGCCGAAAAGTTAAAAAAAGCTTTGCAAAAAGGAAAACTCAGCTAAATCTTTCAGCGCAGAGTTACTTTAATATTTCTTTGTTGAGTGACCATTTTATCGCCGATAGAAGCGCCGCAGTACACACACTTATAATTGTATTTTTCCCCTTCCGGAAGAATCAAAATCAATCTTTTTTTTACCGGTACTGCTCTTTTGCATCGAGAACAGAATAATTCAGTTGCATCGAAATCTTTATATGTCTCGCGCATTTAATGGTCGCTTTCCGGAATGTTTTCCCAGTTTTTCAGCCAGACATCCGGTTCGCTGTCGCTGGGGGCGCGATAGTCACCGCGAGGAGAAAGCGATCCGCCGGAACCGACCTTGGGTCCATTGGGCACGCAGGAACGTTTGTATTGGGATGTCTTAAAAAACCGATATAAATAAACATAAAGCCATTTTTTTATTTCTTTTAAAGTATAGGAATTCCTTTTGTCGGCGGGAATATCCGGCCAGACTCCCCGGGCCTCATCTTTCCAGGTGCAGTATTCCAGAAAGGCAACTTTGGTCGGTAAATATCCGAAACGCGTTATATAAAAATTATTAAAATCCTGCAATTCATACGGTCCGATAAAATGTTCGGTTTTTTGGCAAGGGGTAGTGTCTGATTTTCCGGGCACAAGTTCCGGCGAAATTTCCGTATCCAATACATCGAGGAGAATTTTAGAGACTTCCGGCGAAAATTGTTGCGTCTGGGCGACCCAGCGGATCAAATGCTGGATGAGTGTTTTGGGAACACTGGTATTGACATTATAATGGGACATATGATCGCCGATACCATAAGTGCACCAGCCCAGAGCCAATTCGCTTAAATCTCCGGTACCTAATACCAGTGCCTCTCTCATATTGGCCAGGCGGAAGAGATGAGATGTCCGTTGTCCGGCCTGAATGTTTTCGAAAGTAGTGTCGTAAATTTTTTTGCCGTGGGCAAAGGGGTGCTTGATGTCTTTAAACATTTGCATACTTGCGGGTTTGATATCAATTTCATTTGCTTCGACATTTAAAGCATTCATCAATTTCAGAGAGTTGCTGTATGTTTTCGCGGTGGTAGCAAAACCGGGGAGGGTGTAAGCCTTAACATTAGAAGGCGGTAAACCCAACAGGTCCATAGTTTTGGCGGCAACAATGAGAGCATGTGTGGAATCGAGTCCCCCGGAAACTCCGATAACAATATTTTTAATTCCGGATGCCTGGAGTCGTTTGGCCAGGCCATGTACCTGGATGTTATAGGCTTCATAACAGCGCAGATCACGCTTGGAAGGATCGGCGGGGATGTAAGGAAAGCGGGGATATTCTCTATCCAGAAGAAGCCGGCCTTCCGGAACCTCTACTTTAAATTCAACTTTGCGGAACGAGACAAGCTTGTCTTTGTGAGTAGTGGCATTTTGGGAAAAAGAGTTCAAGCGCATCCGGTCTTGCGTGAGCCGGTCCAAATCTATATCGCTGTAAATTATTTGCGCCTGTCGGGAAAAGCGGGCCGATTCGCTAAGCAGATTGCCGTTTTCATAAATCATGGCATGGCCGTCCCAGGCCAGATCAGTTGTGGATTCGCCGGTACCGGCAGCGGCATACAGATAGGCGGCAACACAGCGCGCCGATTGGTTGGCCGCCAACTGATGACGGTATTCGGATTTGCCAATGGTTATATTGGATGCGGATAGATTGCCGATAACGGTAGCTCCGGCCATGGAGGCGAAGCTCGACGGTGGTATGGGAACCCAGACGTCCTCGCAAATTTCCAGAAAAAAGCTGAAATTATTTAAATTGGCAACTTTAAAAATTATATCGGCGCCAAAAGGAATGTCTTTTTGCGAGGCTAATTCTATTTTACCGGAAAGAGCCGCCGAGGCTTGCGTAAATTGCCTTCCTTCGTAAAATTCACGGTAATTGGGTAAGTATGATTTGACGGCAACGCCCAGGATCTGACCCCGGTAAAAAACAACGGCGCAATTGAAAAGCCGGCAATCAATTTGCAGAGGCGCGCCCACTGCCATAATCAGATTTATTTTTTCGGAAGCTTTTTTTATTGTTATCAGTGCTTCTTGGACGCTTTGCAAAAGAGCATCCTGATGAAAAAGATCCTCATTGGAGTAAGCAGAGAGGCCCAGTTCGGGAAAAATTGCAAGAATTGCTTTCTGGGAAGCAGCCTTGCGGGCCAACTCAATAGTTTTCTGTGTATTGAAAAAAGTATCGGCAACCTTGACTTCCGGAATACAAACAGCCGTGCGGATAAAACCCTGGTTATATAAATTAAAGAACCGGCTCGATTTTCTAGCGGGCATGAGTTCATCCTTTCTCTACATAGGCGTAGGCACTGTGATTGTGGATGCTTTCAAAATTTTCCGCTTCCACGCTGTACCAGATAAAATTGTTATCAGCGTTTAGTTTTACCGCCACACTCCGGACGACATCTTCGACAAATTTCGGGTTTTCGTAAGCCTTTTCCGTAACAAATTTTTCATCAACACGTTTCAGGAGAGAATATACCTCGCCACTGGCCGATTCCTCAACCATTTTTATAATGTCTTCAATCCAGAAGAATTTTTTAAAACGCACTTTTACCGTAACGAGGCTGCGCTGGTTATGAGCGCCGAATTTGCTGATCTCACGGGAACACGGGCAGACTGTGGTAACCGGAACGATAACCCCAACTAAAAAATCTGTTCGGTCGGCATTGTTTTCTCCGGCAAAAAAGCAGCGATATTCCATAAAACTTTTAGCATGAGAAACGGGAGCCATCTTTTCCAGAAAATAGGGAAATTCGATTTCCATGTGTGCAGATTGTGCATGCAATTTCTGGCGTGTTTTTTCCAGTATTGTTTGAAAAGTTTTAATGCTGATTTGACCTTTAAAGTCGTTGAGCACTTCCACAAAACGGCTCATATGTGTGCCCTTGAAATGATGCGGCAGATTCACATACATATTTATTGTCGCATTGACCGGTTGTGTTCCCCGGGCGCGATCAAGAACAATAATCGGATACTTGATATTTTTAACGCCAACCTTTTTGATGTCAATATTGCGGAAATCTTTTTGATTTTGTATGTCGATCATAACAATAGGTGTTTAGACTGAAGGCTGAAGACTGTTAGGGGATAATAGTATATTAATGCTGTATTCCTAATATTAATCTTCAATCTTAAGTCTTTGTCCTTTCTCTTTAACCTTCAGCCTTCAGCCTAATCCCCTATGTAAGTTACCGCCGCGTTTTCCGATTCCCAGACTTTAACACGTGATACCTTAACTTCTGTCCGCCCTGCTTTTAATTTCATTTCCCGGTAAATATAGTGGGCAATATTTTCGGAAGAAGGATTGGTCTTATTAAAAAAAGCTAATTCATTTAAATGCTTATGATCTAAGTGGTCGAGTATTTCCTGGAGCCATTTTTTTACATCACGGAAATCAATAAGAATTCCCGAAGGGTTTAAGTCTGGCGCCGCTACCGTTACTTCCACGCTAAAATTATGGCCGTGCAATTCTTCACATTTTCCGCCGATGGCGGCCAACATGTGCGCCGCGGAAAATGATTTTATTATCGTAACTTCGTACATTCTTTTCTCCGGAAATGTATCTGATATTTTCTAGCACACTTTGTTGTCGTGGGGAATAGATAAATTGGAGGCTGAAGGCTGAAGGCTATTAGGCTATAAGAATGGCGCGCTTGGCGCCTTCATTTTAACCTTAACCTTCAGTCCTCAACCCTCAGTCCTCAGTCTTCAGCCTAATAAAGAGGAAATTGACAATCGCCTGGTGAAAATCACCTGTTTTCTGAACTTCAAAAACTATTTTTGTGGACAAATTATTATAAAAAAAAATTAATTGATAATTTTCCTCAAGCTAATTCGGGCTTATTCCAATGTCAGGACATATCCGTTTTGTTTGGCACGTGAATTGCTGATCTAGCAAAGAGAAATTATCAGATCATAAACCAATGTATTTATTAATCTAGAGGAGGTGATAGGGGTAAATAAAATATTGGACAAAAACTATGGAATAATGTAAAAAAACAAAAAATATCAAAGCAATTATAAAAGGAGGAAGATTATGTTAAAGATTTTTCGCAAAAAAGGACAAAAAGGTTTCACATTGATCGAACTTATGATCGTTATCGCCATCATCGGAATTCTGGCCGCCATCGCCGTCCCGCAGTTTACTGCCTATAAAAAGAAAGGTTATCTGGCGACCCTGACCGCCGATGCTAAGAACATGTTTACTGCTGCGTCTTCCTGGTGCAGTGCAACACCCCTTCCTGCGGCCATGACAGTAGCCAATCTTAATTCGTCTGGTTACGCACAGTCTCCCGGTGTTACTCCCACTGTTGCTTTTACCGACTGCGGTGCTTATACAGTTACGGCGACCGGGGACACTGCTTGGGGGCTTGGCGCTAACATAGCCACGATAAACCAGACCGGAACAATGACGGTTGTACCAACCATCTAATCAGCAGACCTGCATAGCAGAACAGAATTATCAGTATCTGTGAGTTCAAGAAAGGGGTAAGGGATACATTCCTTACCCCTTTCCTTGTGGATTGAAACAAAGTCGGAGGTATTGAGTTTGAAGGTTTCCTTTTCCGGTATTATTCTGGGATTTATCAGCGTTGGCGTAGGATGTTTCTTTCTGGCCGGCACTTGGGGAGCCTATTTAGACCATAACCGTGTGCAGGAGTATAGCGGGCAAGCCGTAGGTCATGTAATGAAAAAGCATTTTCAAACGGCAGGGGACGGGGGTGGCAATTTTTATCTGGAATATTGGTTCTTGCCTTCTAATGGCAGTAAAATCGGCGCCACTAGCGGCATATCCAAGCAGCAGTGGGATGCCTTGAAAGTTGGTGATACTTTAGAAATAAGGTATGATAAGTCCAATCCCCAGCGCAGCATTCCTTTATATGGGCGGAGTCCATCGCTGGTATTGGCTTTTTTTATGCTGGTTCTGGGGGCTGTGTTTATAGCTTTTGGAGTTTCGCGATTCCTGACGAGTTTCTCGTCAATGAAGAAATGACAGAAATGACAGAGTATCGTTGACATGACAATAGTTTTAAGTTGTCAGAATCTTCCGCATAACATTTCAATCCCTATTTCTCTTGACAGCGAAAAATAATTGATTTACAAATCCGCTGAACCTGCGGTCACATGCCGACCTGTGGTCAGCAGGAGTTCCAAAAAACTATTACCAACAAATAAGGAGCGTATTATGGGGCTTCCCGAGCGTAGAGAAAAAGAGAAAGATAACCGCAGGATGCTTATCCTCAAAGCGGCGCGTGAGCTTTTTTTTGCCAAAGGGTTCAAAGATGTTACCGTCGATGAAATCGCCAAATTCTCCGAGCTGGGAAAAGGTTCAATATATCTATATTTCAGCAGCAAAGAAGAAATTTATGCGCAATTATTGCTCAATGATCTTGATATATTTCATCAGCAAGCCCTGGCTTTATTTAATAAAAAGAAAACCGCCACTGAGTCATTATTTGAATTTTCCTGCTTCTATACAGATTTTTTTCTCGATGCTCCGGAGCTATTCCGAATACTTATGACGTTCATGCTGTATCCCGATCAAATGAATCTTTCCAAAGAACAATATAAAAATATTGTTGCCGCCATGAGAAAAACTATTGATGTAATAGGTTCGATATCGCAGTTTGGCATTGATTCTAAAGAATATCCGTCCACTGTTGATATTAAATATAACCAGTTTGCCCTTTGGGGTATGCTCAACGGTATTATAGCTCTTCATATTTTTTCCGGTGCAGAAAACAGAAGAAGAGTAAAAATCCATTCCACAATCAAGTCAGCATTAAAAATATATGAAAATGGTTTGAAACATAGTTAGTTCCGATTAAGCTTCTCCCGCAGGAAGAAGCTATTTGCCGTCGCAGTGTTATACTTGCAGGAAAAGAGATATTATATGAAAGCAGGATTTGTTCAGTTTGCACCGGAATTTGGTAAGGTTGATGTTAATATTGAAAAAGCTTTATCCCTAATGGAAAAGGCCGATGCCGACCTGATAGTTTTGCCGGAGTTTTTCAATACCGGTTATCTTTTTATTTCCGCCCAGGAAGCCTCCAGCCTGGCCGAAGAGATTCCCTCGGGTAAAACCAGTCTCGCACTTATTTCCCTGGCCCGGAAGAAGAAAATCCATATCGTTGCCGGTATTGCCGAAGTATCCGCCGGAAAATTATATAACTCTGCAGTTTTAATTTCGCCTTCCGGGCATATTGCTACTTACCGGAAGATTCACCTCTTTAACGAAGAGAAGCTTTGGTTTCAACCGGGAGATCAAGGGTTTGCCGTTTATGATATCGGTTCTAGTAAAATCGGGATGATGATTTGCTTTGACTGGTATTTTCCCGAATCTGCGAGAATTCTGGCCCTGAAAGGTGCGGACATAATTTGCCATCCCGCCAATCTTGTTCTTCCCTATTGCCAGGATGCCATGATTACTCGCTGCCTGGAAAACAGAATTTATGTGATTACAGCTAATCGCACAGGAGTTGAGCAACGCGACGGCAGGAAATGGCGCTATACAGGTAAAAGCCAGATCACTTCGCCCGATGCGCGAATATTATATCGGGCAGATGAAGAAAATGATGAAGTCGGCGTAGCAGAAATTAACGTTCAACTGGCCCGCAACAAACGTTTGAATAAGTACAATGATTTGTTTGACGATCGCCGGGTGGAGTTGTATCAGGATTTAGTACAATAGGTTAAGTTAAATTAGAGATGCGTTTTTCGCTGCGGGAGAAAATAGTAAACTTGGCGGGAACAGGAAAATATATTTCCCTTGAAATAGAGGAAACTTTAGGCTATAGCAAACGGCACTTGGGCGGTTAACTCAGCGGGAGAGTGCTACCTTCACACGGTAGAAGTCGCTGGTTCAATCCCAGCACCGCCTACCATGATAATTAAGGGTTACGGCTTACGCCGTAGCCCTTTTTTTATGCAGGAAAGGTTTTCTGATAAATAATCCTTTAAAAGAAGAACAGGTTGTATTATAGTTTCGGCGCAATTCCGCATTTTTCTGTTAGCAGGCATATATTAAGTGTACATTGAAAAACGATGATCCGCCATGCGGCCGACAAGATCCGCCGGCAAATATAGAGCTTTAATGAAAATTGGCATAAGGAGGTCATGGCATGTACGAGCTGAAGCCGTGGTTGAAGCATTATGGCAACGTGCCTCATACAATTAATTATCCCCGTGTCACCATGTATGAAGCCCTCGAGCAAACGGCGCAGGAAAAACCTGCTGCGATTGCCTATGATTTTCTCGGCTATACATCAACCTACCGCCAATTTATGACCGAGATTGACCAGTGCGCCGATGCTCTGGCAGCGCTGGGACTGAGAAAAGGTGAAAGAATTACCATCTCGATGCCCACATCGCCGCAGGGGATAATATGTTTTTACGCTGCCAATAAACTCGGCGCTGTCTCCAGCATGATTCATCCCTTATCCACGGCCAAAGAAATTGAATTTTATCTCAATGTGGCGAAAAGCCGTTTTGCCCTGACGATCGATGCCTTCTACTCCAAATTCAAAGAAGTTCAAAATACTACACCGCTTGAAACCATTATTCTGGCGCGGATTCCCGATTATTTGCATGTCTTCAAGCGAATCGGCTTTAATTTAACCAAAGGCCGCCTGATTCCCAAGGTGCCCGAGGACCCGATGGTCAGGTGGTGGGCTGCTCTCATGAAAGGCAGGTATGCCCTAACGCCCAAGGCGCAAATGAATACCGATGACCTGGCGGTTATTTTATACAGCGGCGGGACGACTGGAATTCCCAAGGGCATCATGCTTTCCAATATGAATTTTATCTCTGAGGGCAAACAGGTGTCGGAATGGGGAAAGCTCGACGATGCTACATCCATACTGGCCATTTTACCGATCTTTCATGGCTTCGGTCTGGGCGTTTGCATCAATGCCTGCTTTATGGGAGGCGGCAAAAGTATTCTGGTGCCGATGTTTACACCGGAGACAGTTGCCGATATTATCCATTCACAGAAACCTTCGTTTGTCATTGGTGTGCCAACTCTGTTTGACGCCCTGAGCAGCAATCCGAAGATGCACAAGGCGGATCTCAGTTGCCTGCGGGCCACCTTCTCCGGCGCCGATTCTTTGCCCCGGCCGGTCAAAGAGCGGTTTGAAGAAATGGTTAAAAAGCAGGGTGGCAATGTCCAGCTTCTGGAAGGATACGGATTAACCGAGGCTGTTACGGCCATTATGGCGATGCCGCTGGGCTGCTATCGGGAAGGCAGTATCGGTGTGCCTTTTCCGGATATGCTGGCGAAGATTGTCCGGCTCGATACAACCGATGAAGCAGCAATCGGTGAAGAAGGCGAAATATGTGTTGCCGGTCCCGCAGTGATGATGGGTTATCTCGATTCGCCGCAGGAAACAGCCGATACTTTGAAGCAGCATGCTGACGGCAGAATCTGGTTGCACACCGGAGATATCGGTACGATGGACGAAGACGGATTCTTTTACTTCAAACTCCGGCAAAAGCGGATGATCAAATCATCCGGCATGAATGTCTATCCCGCGCAGGTGGAAGAAATTCTTTACAAGCATCCACAGGTCCGTGATGCCTGCGTAGTCGGTGTGCCCGATGAAGCCCAGGTACAGGTGGTGAAAGCATTTGTCGTCCTGAAGAATACGGCGGAGGCGAGCCCGGAAATGGAGAAGGAATTAATTAACTATTGTCGTGATCAGTTGATTAAGTGGAGTTGTCCCCGGTCCATAGAGTTTCGCTCCGAACTGCCTAAAACACTGGTCGGTAAAGTCGCCTTCAATGCATTGGAAAAAGAAGAAATTGCCAAGCTGAAGGCCGCCGGTAAATATGCCGGAGAAAAATGATTATGGTTAAGGAGATATAATTAATGCAAGCAATAAAGGAACTTTCTGCGATTGTGGGCGACCCGATTAGCTACGCGAGGAAGCTCAAAGAACAAAGCGGCAAAAAAATTATCGGCTATATGTGCACATACGCACCGGAAGAAATTATCCAGGCTGCCGGTGCGCATCCGTTGCGGCTGTTCGGTTCCAACAAGAATATCTTTCTGGCTGACGGCCATTTGCAGGCATATTGCTGTTCGCTGGTGCGCGGCGTTCTGGAAGACGCACTCTCCGGGGATTTAAATTTTCTCGATGGCATGATATTCCCCCATACCTGCGATACGGTGCAGCGCCTCTCGGATATCTGGCGGCTTAACATTTCTTACGGATTCCATCTGGATGTCGTTTTACCGGTGAAACTGGACACTAAAAGCTCCCGGGATTATATGGTCGATGTGCAAAACCGCTTCCGTAATGATCTGGAAAAGGCGCTGCAAGTCACGATTACCGATGACGACATTAAAAAATCTATTGCCCTTTACAATGAAATCCGCGGCGGCTTGAAAAAAGTTTACGAATTGAAAAATAAAAATCCGGAAGTCATCAGTGGCAAGGATCTATCTGCGCTGGTTCGGGCGGCGATGATTATGGATAGAAATGACTATTTAAGAATTCTGCTCAATGTAATTGCCGAACTGGAGACGAAAGGCAGCACGATAAAATCCACCGGGAAGAGACGATTAATTATTTCGGGGGGCATCTGCAGCCAGCCGGATATTTATTCCGTAATCGAAAATGCGGGCGGGGTGGTTGTCGGTGATGATCTCTGTACGGGCTCCCGATATTTTGAGGGCTCAATAAAAACCGCAGGCAATCCCATTGCCGCGATCGCCGAACGATATTGGCAGCGGCCGGTTTGTCCGGCCAAGCATCTGGATAAAAATGCCCGGGCGGAAAATCTAATCAAAATCGCACAAGACGGCAAAGCCGCCGGAGTCATTTTTATGCTGCTGAAATTCTGCGATCCGCACGCTTTCGATTATCCTTATTTGAAAGAGTCGCTGGCTGCGGTCTCCATCCCCAGTCTGCTTCTGGAAGTAGAGGATCAGCCGCAGGCGCAGGGACAACTCCAGACACGCATAGAGGCCTTTCTGGAAACGTTATCGTGACAACCTCGTAAAACGGCCGGATGCTGCGTTGTCCTGCAGCCCTCGTCGTTGCGACGTACGTTAAATGTACGACTCACTCCTCGGGCTTTGTGCGCCTTGCCTGCAACCGTTTCACAAGGTTGCCTAAAAGTTAATAGTTTTATTGTTGTTAAATAATTTGTCATCTTTAAGGAGATAATAATGGCTGAAAAAGACCCCGCAAAAGAAAAGAGAAAAATCAAGTCCGTCAAAAAGATGAAAGACATCATGACGAACTATTATATCGATGCCAAGATGGCGGAGCAAAACGGCAAAAAAGTTGCCTGGATTACGAGCGGCGGCCCGGTGGAGCCTTTAATCGCGATGGATGTCATTCCAATTTATCCGGAGAATCACGGAGCGATGATTGGCGCCAGCAAGATGGGTATTGATCTTTGTCAGAAGGCCGAAGTCATGGGTTATTCCAGCGATCTTTGTTCCTACGCCCGCAGTGATATTTCCTGTGCTACGGTCAACGGCGGCCCCATTGGCGGCCTGCCCAAGCCCGATATGCTGGTTTGTTGCAATAATATCTGCGGCACGGTGTTGAAATGGTATGAAGTCCAGGCCAGATATTTTAATGTGCCGTTGTTTATTCTGGATACGCCTTTTTGTCATACGCAATTTTTGCCGGAAGCCCGCAAATATGTCCACAGGCAAATTGAAGAATATATTGTTTTTCTGGAAAATGCTTGCAAAAAGAAAATGGACCACGACCGGATGAAAGAAGTTGGCAGGCTTTCTGTCGAAGGCCAGAGACTATGGCAGGCGGTGTTGGATACGGCTATGAACAAACCGGCCCCGCTTTCCGCCTTTGATGCCTTTTTCCATCTGGCGCTGATCGTCACTCTGCGGGGAACAAAGCAGGCCGTCGATTATTACGAAGGCTTGCTGGCGGAAATGAGAGAGCGCATTGCCGATAATATCGGGGCGGTCGAAAACGAAAAGTACCGTTTGCTCTGGGATAACCTGCCGGTATGGTATCGCACTAAATGGCTTTCGGATAAATTTGCCGCCGCTGATACCTGTCTGGTTGCCGATACCTACACATCGGCCTGGTGCGGAACTTTAAAATATATCGACGAAAATAATTTCATCGAATCCATGGCGGAAGCCTACACCAGGATTTATTTGAACATCGGCGTCGATGAAATGGCGCGTGATGTTGTCTCGATGATCGATAAATACAGCGCTGACGGGCTGGTCATGCATTCCAACCGAAGCTGCAAGCCCTATTCATTCGGGCAACTCGACATTCAGCGCATTGTCCGCGAAAAGCGCGGTCTGCCTTCCCTGATGATCGAAGCGGATATGGTTGATGAAAGATTCTTCTCCGAAAGCCAGATTGAAACACGTATCGACGCTTTTATGGAAGTAGTTAAAGAAAGGAAATCATGTACACGGTAGGTATTGATATTGGTTCGATTACAGCTAAAGCCGCTTTATTGCAGGATGGTCGCCTGATCAGCACCAACCTGATTTTTACCGGCTATAATTCCGCCACCGCCGGCAAGAAAGTGTTTTCCGAGCTTCTCTTAGCCGCCGGCATGAATGATACTTCCGGCATCAAAGTTGTCTCTACCGGCTATGGCCGCAGCAGTGTTGATTTTGCCGATAAGGCCATCACCGAAATCACCTGCCATGCTGCCGGAGCGTATTTTCTCAATGAGAAGATCCGCTTTATTATCGATATCGGCGGCCAGGACAGCAAAGCGATTCTTCTGGATGAAAAGGGCAAGGTGAAAAACTTTGTCATGAACGACAAATGTGCAGCGGGAACAGGGCGCTTTCTGGAAGTAATGGCGCGGGCGCTGGAAATAAATCTGGATGATTTTGGCGCCTTATCACTTGACGCTCAGAATCCCGCCCAGATCAGCAGTTTGTGTACCGTCTTTGCTGAGTCCGAAGTCATTTCGCTTATTTCCAAGGGAGTTGCCAGAGAAAATATTATTGCGGGAATTCATGAATCTATCGGATCGCGCATTGTTGCGTTGGCCGCGCGCACAGGTTTGACGACGCCGCTAATGGTCACGGGTGGTGTGGCCAAAAACGTCGGCTTGCTTGGAGCCCTGGAAAAAGCTCTGGGATTTAAACCCGACGTATCCAAATACGCCCAGCTTACCGGCGCTATCGGGGCTGCCGTTCTGGCAAATAAGTTATAGAATTAATGACGACAAAGATAAATACGGGATGACAGAGGCGGCAGTTACCTCCTGCAACTTGGTGACTGCCAGGCGAATTATTATTAACCGACCAATTTCATTGTGGCTAGATACTTGCGGCAAAGATCACAGTAGGCATCTACCCCTTCCCGGGCCATCAACTTTTGTTTTTCGGATACATCACGAATGATTTCCGCCGGATTGCCGGACACAATCTTGCCGGCCGGAATTTGCAGGCCTTTAGGTACTAGTGATCCTGCCGCCACAATAACATCTTCTGCACAGACAACATTAAACATCAGAATCGCACCCATGCCGATTACACATCTTGCTTTGATGTGGACATCATGCAGAATTACACCATGGGCAATGACAACATTATCTTCGATGATTACGCGCATGTCCGGATTGACATGAATCGTGGAATTGTCCTGGATATTGGAACGATTGCCAATTTCCGCCGGGCCGAATTCCGCCCGTATAGAGACACCGGGGGCAATCAGACATTCATGGCCGAGCCGCACATCGCCAATTAACACTGCAGCAGGGTGAACAAAAGAATCAGTCGGAACCGATGGTCTTTTGCCGTCAAATTCATAGAGCGCCATATATTATATGTCAACTTTCCATTTTTAATAAGTCAAAGATATGTTTATTGATCCACCTCTGCCCAAAATGTCATGCATGTGCAGATAACCCTTGAGTTCTTTTTTCTTGTTGATGACAGCTAAGGCGGTGATCTCATCTTTTTGCATATGTTCAATAGTTTCAGCCAGGGAAGCGGTTTCATCAATTGTTTTGGGCTTGCGTGTCATTAAATCGTCAATTGTTTTGCCTTCAAAAGGTATTCCTTTGCTGATCAGACGACGAACATCGCCATCAGTTAAAATTCCGAGCAGTTTGTTTTTTTTATCGGTGACTAATACAAAACCTACATTTTTGTGATCTATCTCTTGAATTGCTTTGCGGGCATCTGTCCCCGCCAGCACTTGCGGAATCTGACGGCCTACAATCATGACATCGTGGACTGTCGCTTTCAATCTTGTGCCCAGGCTTCCTCCGGGATGAAATTTATAAAAATCTTTTTCCCGGAATTTCCTTTTGTCGATCAGGGCAATGGCCAGGGCATCACCCATAGCCAGAGCTGCCGTAGAACTGGATGTCGGGGCGAGGCCAAAGGGGCAGGCTTCTTTTTCGACGGAGACATCAATAGTGATATCGCTTATTTTGGCCAGACTTGACGACATCTTGCCGGTAAAGGCAATAACAGGAGCGCCGATGTGGCGGACGGAACTGATAACAGGCATAAGTTCACGGGTTTCGCCGCTGTTGGAGATGGCCAGGAGAATATCTTCCTTCGTGACGATACCCAAGTCACCGTGAATGCCTTCCACCGGATGAAGAAAGATTGCCTGTGTTCCTGTGCTGGTCAGGGTGGCGACAATCTTGTGGCCAATTAAACCGGACTTGCCGATTCCGGTAATAATTACACGTCCTTTGGATTTATAAATTAAATCCACAGCACGAGAAAAGTTTTTATCAATCCTGTCAATTAAGCGAAGAATACTTTGAGCTTCAATTTGTAATACTTCTTTGGCTCGTTTAATTGATTCGAGTTTTCTTGTCATTATTTCCCCTTTAAATCTTATTTGGGTATGCGAAAATCCGGCTGCAAGCTAGCAAAAAAAGCCGGATATGACAACAATCAATTATTATTTCTTCATGGCTGCCGCCATTGCTTTTTCAATTCCCTTGATATCCAGAAAAGCGGCATTCCAGGTGGCAACATAATTCAAGCCTTCCTCCGGGCCGTGGCTTTCCATAAAATTAAGAATCTTTTTTGTTCCTCGAACCGTTGCTGCCGGATTTGCCGCAATTTCATTGGCGAGATTTATCGCCGCGGTCATTAAGGTATCTTGATTTTCATATATTTCATTGAGCAAACCCATATTCAGGGCCTGCGAGGCGCCAATATCCCGGCCTGTATACGCCAAAAGACGTGTGTTGCCATGTCCGATTATTAAAGGGAGCCGGTTTAGAGAACCCATATCGGCGACAATAGCGATTTTTGTTTCCCGCAAGGAGAAGATAGCGTCAGTTGTGGACAGCCGCAAGTCGCAGGCAACTGCAATATCCAACCCTGCGCCGATGCAATGTCTGTGAATAGCGGCAATGTAAACTTTTTCTCCATTGGCGATGGCGCGTAATCCCTGCTGCATTGCTAAAATCATCTCCAGAAGCTTTTCCCTGGCCTCTGCGGTAGCGGCGGCAATGGTTTCGGAATGATGAACAACTAGTTCTATTACATCAAGACCGACACTGAAAGACTTTCCTTTGCCGGCAATAACTACAGCCACAATATCTTTATCTTCTTCGATTTCTTTAATAACAGCAGGTAAATCACGCCAGAAAGGCCAGCTCATAGCATTTAGTTTTTCCGGGCGGTTGAAATAGAGTATTGCTGTTTTATTTTCCGGGAATTTTTCGAGCTGAAAAAAAGGGTAATTGCCATTCATCGTTAGCCTCCTCCAGAGAAGAAATTTTCAATAGATATTAGTTATGCAGGTTTATTACAGGAAAGATACTATTCTTGTCAATTAGTCTATGTGGGTGTTGACCTTAATTGTATTTATCTGATAAAGAATAATTAAAATAATCTTTCGAGTCGAAATTATGAAAGCAATCTTCATTTCTGATACTCATTTAAAGAGCGCCACTGACGAGCGATATGGTCAGTTACTGAATTTCTTCAATGACATAAGAGACGGGAAGGTCAAGTCGCTTATTGATTCCGCAGAAGCGGAGGGGAAAGCAACCGCTGTTACGGATCTTTTCATTGTCGGTGATTTGTTTGATTTCTGGTTTTGTAACAAAGATAAAATATACCCGGAATTTATTTTGATCATCAATAAATTAATTGAATTGCAAAAATCAGGTATTCATATCCATCTGAGCGAAGGTAACCACGATTTTTTCATGAAGGAATATTTTCACAATGTTTTAGGGATGGAAGTCTTTGAGGAATGGGCCGATGTTAAAATAGATAGTTTAAGAGCTTTAATCGCTCATGGCGATACAACTGATAAAAATAATTTTAAATATCTCTTGTTTAGAAAATTTCTGCGCAGTCGAGTCTTTTATCATTTCCAGCGCTTTGTCCCGGCCCGTATTCGTTGGGCATTGGCAAACGCAAGCTCCGTGGCCAGTAAGCAAATGACAATCGAAGATGGCGATGTGCTGGTCGAAAAAATGCTGTCTTTTGCTGTGGATAAATTTCAGGAAGATTATGATGCCGTTATCGTTGGCCACTGTCACATACCGGTTTTGCGCCATTATACCGTTGCCGGAAAAAGAAAAACATTTGTTGCCTTAGGAGATTGGATCAATCACTATTCATTTCTCTATTACGAAAACAAGAATTTTATTCTGGGATATTACCGGTCCCGGTAGGCAGGACTGGACAAGAAATAAATTTCACATCAGTTCCCGGACACGGCTATAGTGCCTTAATCTGTCACTTAATCCCTATCTACTTTGCCCTTAGAACCGTAATAAGGTTTGGCAATTCCCCAGAGATAAGTAGGTTTGCTTTTCAGAAGCGGCGCGAAGGCTTCGGCAATAAACGTGTCCCCTTTTTTCGTGATCCCCAGGTATTTGTCGTCTTGCCGTTTTGTCGGACATAGGGCAAAATCAATAAGGACTGGTCTTTTTATCCCGTAAAAAGGCAGGGAATATTCGTAATCTCCTTTTTCCAATATGGATGAAGTCTCAACACCCGTGAGTTCCTCCATGGCATGATTCCAAACAATAACCATACCGTTCGCGTCGATGACAAAGGTCGGGTCGGGAAGAAAGTCGATAACTGCGGAGAGCAGATGTTCCGATTTCCCCTTGGCATCTTCAGCCCTTTTACGCTTCTTCATCTCGATTTTTAAGTCTTCATATACCTTGGAAAGCTCCATGGTACGCTCTGAGACACGCTTTTCCAGTTGCGCATTCATGTTCTCCAGCGCTTCTTTCGTTGCCACCTTGTCTGTAATGTCCCGCAGGATGCCGACGACATGTGTCACCTTTCCTTCGCGGTTCAGTACGGCTTTGGCATGGTCTTCTATCAATCGGACCTGGCCGGATCGGGTTAACAGCTTTACGACAAAAGCCATTTCACCGCCGAAATTGATAAAATGGTTATGAATCTCTGAAACCATCTGCCAGTCGTCGGGGTGAACAAAATCCAACATATTTTGGCCCAGAATATCATCTGCGCTGTAACCATATTGTTCGACGCTGGAGGTAACATAGATTACAGTCCCATTTACGTCATGAGTAAAAATGATGTCTTTCAGATTATCGATGATTGTCTTGAATTTGACTTCGCTGATGGCTAGAGATTCCCGAATAGCCTCGCCTTCGGCTACCCTCTGTTCAAGTTCCCGGATTCTCGCCTTCAGAACATTTATGTCTTCAGGTGGTCCATTTACATGGTGATCTTGACTATTCATATAGTGCACCATATTGGGAAAATGGATTAAATAGAAATTTGCTTTTATGTTTGATGACTATAAGGAGAAGAAACTTTTATGTCAATAAAATACTTGTTCTGTTAAGAGGTGTAATGTTTTGATTTTTATCGGAGAATGATGCAAAATTCATAAAAAAATAGACTTATTGCATTTGATATGTTAGAGAATTCGGTCTTTCGGGAAGAGTAATCTTTTGAAATACAAAGCCTAATTATTTCAAGATGATGGCAAACCGGTTGAGTGAATTGTTTTGATATCGGGACTATTAAAATAATAGCTGGTAAATGGGTTTGGGGATTTAATTATGAATTTTGGTGGAATTTATCCGGAATGTTCAATGCGGGATGCATTGTTTGTTGTTGTCCCCGTTCCTTATGATCTAACTTCAACGTATCAACCGGGAAGCCGCCGGGGACCGTTGGCAATTATTGAAGCTTCCACAAATATGGAGCTCTATGACGAAGAATTGAAAAAAGAAACTTTTACAGCAGGCATTCATACAACACTGCCTCTGTCCATTGATGCGCGCGGGCCCAAACATATGGTCGGTGCCGTGCGTAAGAAAATTTCCCGAATCGTGAAAATGGATAAGATACCGGTTATGCTGGGCGGTGAACATAGCATCAGTTTCGGTGCTGTTGAAGCCCTCAAAGAAAAATATCCGGAATTGATAGTACTGCAACTTGATGCTCATGCGGATCTGCGCGAAAGCTATCAGGGAAGCCCATTCAACCATGCCTCGGTAGCAAGAAGAATTTCCGAGACATGTCCGCTTGTTCAGGTAGGCATCCGGAGCATGAGTAAAGAAGAAGCCGATTTTTTGCCTAAGAGTAAAGTCAAATCCTATTCATCGGAGTTCGTTTTAGAAAACAAAGACTGGTGCGAGACAATTTGCCGGGATTTAAAAGGCGATGTTTTTATCAGCATTGATCTGGATGTCTTTGATCCATCCATCATGCCGGCAACAGGAACTCCGGAACCAGGGGGGCTTTACTGGAGCAATGTTCTACGCTTACTGAAAACAGTTTCCCGGTCATGCACAGTTCGTGGCTTTGATGTGGTGGAACTGGCCCCCATTTCCGGTATTGTTGCCCCGGATTTTATGGCCGCAAAGCTTATATACCGTCTTATGGGATATATAACTGAATGACATGGTGCACTTTCAGATGATGCGGGTGTTTGTCCAAATAACTCCTTGACAAATATTGGAGATAATGGTCTAAAACCGGAGTTTTCGAATACTGCAATATCGCGGGGTGGAGCAGCTTGGTAGCTCGTTGGGCTCATAACCCAAAGGTCATAGGTTCAAATCCTATCCCCGCTACCAAATAATTAAAAGGGATTAGCTGATGAGGCTAGTCCCTTTTCTGCGTTTTGGACGGTAATGCCTGACGGATTACTACTTAGAGAATGACACCAATTAGCTTTCTGGGGATGATTTTGTTGGCTGCGCCGTTGTCTTCTTCATCGTGTGCACAATGGGTTTCCGGCAAACGATTAATCTGTCGCCGGTTTACGTCGGCATCATTGAAAAAGTGATTATAATGATCTAATGAAACTTAAATTAAGGTGAACTACATGTGAAGAAGGATTCAGCACGAAGTTATTTCATTGCATCTGCTGTCGTTGTTCAGCTCAGCCCATACTCGGATACTTAATCAATCCATCCGTCAACGATATTCAATCTTTTTAATTTTTCTACTAATGTGGTGCGGTTAAGATTAAGGAGTTTGGCTGCTCTGTTTTTCACGCCGCCACTAATTTTTAAAGCTTTCAGTAGAAGCTCTCTTTCCAGTTGGCTGACGCGATCATTAAAATTAATGCCTTCGTCAGTTATGTGGATACTGGCACTACTCTCAATTGTTTTATTGATATTGCGAAATTTTAAGGGTAAATCTTCGACGCAAATTTCGCCTTCTTCTTTCATAACGACAATCATCTCAATTAAGTTTTGCAGCTCGCGGACATTACCCGGCCATAGATATTGTTTTAAATACTTAACTACATCGGGTGCAATACGCTTCACGTTTTTCTTTTTTAATATATTAAAATTCGCCAGGAAATGATTGGCCAGAATCAGGATATCCGAGCCACGTTCACGTAGTGCCGGTAAATGAATGGGGATAACATTAATACGATAAAAAAGATCTTCGCGGAATCGTTTTTCCGCAACGGCCTTCTCCAGATTTTGATTCGTTGCGGTTATAATACGGACATCAGCGTTAATTGTTTTTATGCCGCCAATCCGTTCAAATTGCTTTTCCTGAATTACTCTCAGAACTTTAACTTGCAGGGCCGGACTCATATCACCAATTTCATCGAGAAATATTGTTCCCCCCTGCGCAAGCTCAAACCGTCCCATTCTATTGCGAATTGCCCCGGTGAAAGCCCCTTTTTCATGACCGAAAAGTTCGCTTTCCAGCAAGTCTTCCGGTATGGCGCCACAGTTGACGGCAATCAAGGGTTGATTATTTCTGTCACTTTTAAAATGAATAGCCCGGGCGACCAATTCTTTACCCGTACCACTTTCACCGTCAATAAGGATGGTGCTGTCGGAAGCGGAAACCTTGTCGATGGTCGCAAAAACTTTTTTCATGCAATCGCTGTAACCAATAATTTTGTCAAACTTTTGTCTCTCCTGGAGATGTTCTTTAAGAGAAATGTTTTCTTCATGTAATTTGGCAAAAGACAGGGCTCGATTAACTGATAATTTAACAATATCTTCTTTGATAGGTTTGGTAATATAATCGAAAGCGCCCAGTTTCATTGATTCCACGGCTGAATTTATTGTGCCGTAGCCTGTAATCATAATGACAATGTTATCGCTATTGGTGTTCTTAATGTATTTAAGGAATTCCAATCCGTCAACGTTGGGCATTTGTAGGTCAGTAATTACCAGATCAAATTTATCTTCCAGGAATGCTTCAATTCCTTCCCTACCGTCACAGACAGTTTTAACTTCATGCCCGTCTTCTTTAAGTAATTGAGCGAGGTTATCTCTGTTGAACTCATTGTCATCAGCGATAAGAATTTTACCATGTTTCATTTAATTTCCAATAGTTCAATAGCTGTTATTGCGGAATTGCCGCAGTGGATAAGACTGATGCTCATCCTAAGATAAAAATATCAAAAAAACAATAGTAAACAATTAAAGAAGCGTCAAAAAACAATCATAAGATTTATGTGGCGTCAATTAACCTGCAATAATTATTTGGTATTTATAGAAATATTAGTAATAACAGAAGAATGCACCCTCTTGCGGATTCAGAGAAAGGGGCAGGGGAATCATTTTAATCTGCTAAAATACATTATCTTTCAGTTAAGTATGTTTGTATTTTAATTTTTACCCCTTTGGCGGGAAAAGAAAGGCTACTAATCAAATGAATCTTATGTTCTTTCGAATTGCCTGTTGTTATGGTAATATCAAAAAATGTTAAGAAAAGAATTGAAAATTATCCAAAAACAACTTTATTCTTTTAAACATAAAATTAGCAAAAAATCTTTATTTTCTTTACAAAGATGGATATACAGCTTAAAAGTAACATGAAAAATTTAATGACTTGTTGCGAGAATTTTTTAAAAATTTAAATCTGACGAATGACAGTGTTATGATGCAATTTGAACTTAAAGATAGCGAATTTGAAAAAATTAGTAAGCTTATTTACGAGCAATGTGGAATAAATCTTCACGAAGGCAAAAGAGAATTAGTAAAAGCCCGTCTGGGTGCCCGCTTGCGGGAGGGTAACTATAAATCTTTCAGTGATTATTGCCGCTATGTGACAACGAAAGATGGTAAAGACGAATTGATCGCAATGATTGATTCTATTTCTACCAATTTAACATCTTTTTTTCGCGAAGAAAGTCATTTTGTCCGATTACGGTCTATCGTGTCATCGATACTGGAAAGAGCAGGTTCCGGCGGTGCTATTCCCAAAATTAATATTTGGTCTGCGGGCTGTTCTACGGGAGAAGAGCCCTACACGATTGCCATAACCATAAAGGAAGTAGCCGGAATGAGGCCATTAGATGCCAGAATTCTTGCTACTGATATTTCCACAAAAGTATTGCGAGTAGCTGAAGCGGCAATTTATCCTGAAGAAAGAGTAAAAAAGATCAGTTCCGCTGTCTTGGGAAAATATTTCCAAATAGGAAATGGCCGTTCTGAAGGTTACTACCGGATTAAAAAAAATATCAAAGATATAATTACTTTTAAGAGGTTTAACTTGATGGATGAATTTCCGTCAGACTCTAATTATGATGTAATCTTTTGTCGCAATGTAATGATTTATTTTGATAAAATTACTCAAACCAAATTGGTTAATAAATATTATGGTAGTTTGAAAAATGACGGCTATTTTTTTGTCGGACATTCGGAAAGCTTAACTAGTTTGAAACACCCTTTTAAATACATAGAGCCGAGCGTTTATCAAAAGTGATTATATGAGCGATTTAATTGTAGGAATATCGGATATTAAAGTTAGTAATAATGCAGGCGATGTAATTATAACTTATGCCTTAGGTTCCTGTATAGGGATAGTTGTTTTTGATCCAATTGCCAAAGTCGGCGGCATGTTACATTACATGTTGCCTGAATCCAGTCTGGATCAAAATAAGGCCAGAGAAAATCCGGAGATGTTCGCCGATACAGGTATCCCGCTGTTATTTAAATCGTGTTATAAGTTGGGTGCAGATAAAAAGAGAATGGTTGTTAAAGCAGCCGGTGGAGCCAGTATATTGGATGACACCAATTTTTTCCGTATCGGGCAAAAAAATATTATGGCCATGCGGAAAATATTTTGGAAGAATAACGTCATGATCGACAAGGAAGATATCGGCCTGAATTATAATCGTACCGTTCGTTTAGAAATATCCACTGGTAAAGTTTTTGTGCGCACTTCCGGGGGTGAAATGAAAGAATTATGAAAACACTTGATCGCATATTAAAATCAATAAATACAATTCCTGCATTTCCGGCAACTGGCAACAAGGTGGCTCAGTTACTGACGAAGCCGGATTATTCTGTCAATGAAGTAGCAGGTGTAATTAAATTTGATCCGTCCATAACTGCAAATATTTTAAAAATGGCCAATTCTGCTTATTTCGGGCCCCGGCATAAAATAAGCAACATCAACGATGCCGTCGTTTACCTTGGTCAACAAAACTTATTGAGAGCAATTCAGACAGCGGGAGTTTCTAAATATTATAAAAAGGGTGCTCCCGGCTACTTTGATAAGGTGACAGATTTATGGGAACATTCTGTGGCCGTAGCTCTGATGTCGCAGATTATTTCCAAAAAAGTAACTGGGCACGAAGATACCACTCTTTATACAGCTGCTCTTCTGCATGATGTGGGAAAAATAATTATGGGTGAATTTGTTCGTGACTCTCTGGTTAAGATATCCGCACTGGTGTCAACTCAAAATGTATCTTTTTTAGAAGCTGAAGAAAGTGTAATAGGAATCAATCATGCAGAGTTAGGTGGCAAAATTGCAGCATACTGGAAATTTCCGACAGAAATTATCGAGGCGATATCTTTCCATCACCGGCCGGATTTGTTGGAAAAAGAAGAAAAGATGATGCCCTGGATGGTTTACATTGCTGATCAAGCTTGCTTGATGTTGGGCTTCGGTGGCGGCGTGGACGGGCTTTCCTACCGTGCGGTCAGCCAGGTATTAAAAAAATTCAATTTAAGAATGAAGGATTTGGAAATGAGTATGGTCTTGCTATCGGACGACTTGAACCATGCCAAAGAAATCATCAGTATTATATGATAAATAACGTAGACGAACTTAAAAAAGGGAAGGTGACGTTATGTCATTCAATGTGTTAATTGTAGATGATTCCAACGCCATGAGGGCCGTTATTAAAAAAATTGTAACTATTTCCGGGTTTCAAATGGATCAATGTTTGCAGGCCGGGAATGGGAGAGAAGCCTTGGAAGTCCTTGCTGAAAATTGGGTTGACGTCATAATCTCCGATATCAACATGCCGGAAATGAATGGATTGGAACTTCTGGACCAATTGAAGAAAAACGAAACCTTAAAAGAAATTCCGGTAATCATGATAACAACTGAAGGAAGTTCCGAGCGTATGCAGGAAGCCTTTAAACGAGGGGCAAAAGGTTTTATCAAAAAGCCTTTTTTGCCGGAAGATATCAGAAAAGTCCTTCATCAAGTCATAGGAGTTTCCGAAAATGGAGAATACAAAGAAGATACAAGAACTACTGATGAATGCGATTTTTGAAGTATTTGAAAAAATGTTCTTCGTCTTTCTGGAGCCTTTGGATGAAGATGTCAAATACGAGATGATTGCATCGATTAATTTTATCGGACCGATAAAAGGCGATATCGATGTATTTTTTACACGCGATTTAGCCTCAGCCATGGTGCAAAACATGCTGGGCGTTGATGAGGTTGGAGTAAACCTGAAACTAATTGAAGATTGTGCAAAAGAAGCCGTTAACATGATCGGGGGGAATTTTTTGCAAAAATATGACTCATCGAAAGTGTTTGATCTCTCCATTCCCGTATTTAAAAATGAATCCGGAGTGTTTGCAACGCAAGAAATAGCTGCAAGCGAGACAGTCTGGAACTTGTCTTTTGAATCAAATGAAAGCCTGCTGGGAGTTAAAATGAGTATTTCTTGAATTCAAGGCATTCCCGGTAAATGTTTTGGAGATATCGCCTGATAATTATAATGGTTTTGTTGGGCAGATAAAAATGGTATAAAATTAATTAACTTTTACAGAGGTAGGGTGAATTGAGTAAAATTAAAGTTCTCATAGTTGACGACTCCGCAATAGTAAGAAAGATATTTTCGGAAGAACTTTCCAAATATTCGGATATAGAAATCGTCGGTGTTGCGCCGGATCCATATGTTGCCCGCGACAAGATAGTAAGTTTGAAGCCCGACGTTATCACTCTGGATATTGAAATGCCCCGCATGGATGGACTTACCTTCTTAAAGAAGTTAATGAAATATTATCCGGTGCCGACAATTATTGTCAGTTCATTGACTCCCAAAGGCGGTAAGTTAACTCTGGAAGCAATGGATATCGGGGCGGTTGATGTTATCGGTAAACCGGGAGCTGCCTATAGTGTCGGGGATATGTCTGCCCAGTTGGTGGAAAAGATCAGAGCGGCATCACGAGTGACGTTAACAAAGAGGGATTCCACTGCGGATGTCAATGTTACTGATTATGAACCTATAAAAGCTTTAACCCAGACGACGAACAAAATTATTGCTATCGGTGCTTCTACAGGAGGTACAGAAGCTTTAAAAAAAGTATTAATAAAGATGCCTCCCAATTCACCGGGTATTGTTATCGTTCAGCATATGCCGGCCAATTTTACGACAGCATTTGCGGCGCGACTCAACGATCTTTGCCAGATATCGGTAAAAGAAGCCGAAGACAATGATTCTGTTATCCCCGGTACGGCTTTAGTTGCTCCCGGCAATTTTCATATGATTTTAAGAAGAAGTGGCGCCCGTTATTATGTCGAAGTTAAAACCGGACCAATGGTTCATCATCAGCGTCCCGCGGTTGATGTGCTTTTTAAGTCTACTGCTCAATATGCAGGAGCCAATGCTATCGGCGTAATTCTCACCGGCATGGGAGCTGATGGTGCCGAAGGACTTCTGGAGATGAAAAACAAGGGTGCGAGTACGATTGCTCAAGATGAAAAATCCTGCGTTGTTTTCGGTATGCCCAAAGAGGCGATAAAATTAGGTGCGGCAGATAAGGTTGTTTCTTTAGAAATGATACCCTCAGAAATAATTAGAATGGTGTGAGTATGAACTATGATGCAATGCTTAGCTTGTTGGATGAATTGGCACAAGAATATCTTTTTTTAGATTGTAAAAATATTGATATCCCTACTGCAGGAAAACTACTTAATAATCTCGAAAGTATTATCAATGAATCCCAGAAAATTAAAACACCTCAGTTAAATAGTTGTGGCATGGGCTTGAGTCAAATTCTGGAAAAAATTATTCTGGATATGATTAAAGATAAAAATCAAGCAGCTGATTTGTTGGAAGAGGGAATTCGTTTAATGCAGCAAATTGCCGATAGTTTTAAAAACACGGGCAAATATGATGGCAGTATTCAGGAATTCATGGGGAAATTAGTTGCAATCACTGGGGTAGCTATTTCCGGAAGTGATTCTTCTGTGGCAGCAGAATCTGCCGAGACAAATGTTACAGAGGTAAAAGAAGAACCCCTGCAAGTCCAAGATGAATCTTTGATGCGAGATTTTATTGCAGAAGGGCTCGAGTATATTGAGGAAATTGAAGTTAATATTTTGAATTTGGAAAACGAGCCGGAAAACAAGGAGTATATCAATACTATATTTCGACCGTTTCATTCTATTAAAGGCGTAGCCAGCTTTCTTAATTTAGAAAAAATTCGCTCTTTGGCTCACAGCTTAGAGAATCTTCTGGATAAAGCAAGAAACGGCGAAATATCGGTTACAGCGCCTCTAATTGATGTGGTTTTAGACGGTTCTGATGCCTTAAAAACATTAATCGGCCAGCTTCGAGATACCTTAGAGGGGAAGAAGGTTGATGAATCCGCACTTGATATTCCTGCTCTGAAAACAAGAATCACTAGAATTGAACAAGGGTTTGATTCCGACATGGGCGACAAAAAAGTTGGTGAAATCCTGGTTGATGAAGGAATAATTTCCAAAGATAAATTGGATGAAGCTCTGCAGATAAATAAAGGCACACCGGATAAAAAAATCGGTCAAACTTTAATTGAAGAAGGTATCGTTAAGCCCAAGCAAGTATCGCAGGCATTGCGGAAACAAGTTGAACAGGTCACAGATCTGACTACAATTCGCGTTGATACAACAAAACTTGACGATTTAATTGATATGGTGGGTGAGTTGGTCATTACGCAGTCCATGATTCAACAGGATTTAAAAAATCAGCTGAATCCTGATAAACAGCTGACCAGAGATATTTCACAATTTTTCCGGATTACATCAACGCTGCAACAGGTTTCTATGACTTTAAGAATGATACCAATCAAGCAAACGTTTCAGCGAATGTCTCGATTGGTGCGGGATTTAGCGAAGAATGCGGGCAAAAATATTTCGGTAGAATTAATTGGAGAAGATACGGAAATAGACCGAAACATGGTGGATGAAATTTACAATCCTCTTGTGCATATGATTCGCAATTCGGTAGATCATGGTTTGGAATCTCCGGAAGACAGGATACAATTGGGCAAATCGGAAAAAGGTTTAATTCAGTTGAAAGCTTATCATCGCGGGGGTAATGTTGTAATTGAAATAACAGATGATGGGAAAGGTCTCGATAAAAACAAAATATTGCAGAAAGCACTGAAGAACGGGATGATTTCAAGTGCCGAGGGTCTTACCGATTCGGAAATATACAAATTTATTTTTCTGCCCGGTTTGTCAACGGCAGAAAAGGTTACAGATGTGTCCGGTCGTGGTGTGGGTATGGATGTTGTGCGCCGGGCCGTGGAAAAGTTACGGGGTAAAATTGAAATTGAAAGCACTGTCGGTGTCGGGACAACCTTTATTACTCGCTTTCCTTTAACATTGGCTATTATTGATGGTATGATAGTAAAGGTAGGAACCGAAAGTTACATTTTGCCGACGTTATCAATACGCCAGGCTTTAAGGCCTTCTCAAGAAGCTTATACTAACATTGTTGGCAGGGGGGAAATGCTCGATGCAATGGGTCGTTTAATGCCCCTGATCAGGCTATATGAGATATTTAATATTGAACCCAGACATAGAGAACCATGGGATGGTATTGTTGTTGTGGTGGACAGCGAAAGCGGTTCCAAATGTCTCTTGGTTGATAAAATTATCGGCAAAGCAGAAGTAGTCGTCAAGAGCCTTGGTGAAGGTCTGAAAAGCATTAAAGGTGTTGCCGGTGGTGCAATATTAGGTGACGGGCGCATTGGTTTAATTATTGACATCGAAGGTCTATTTGAATTAAGTGAAGGGCGTTGATCTGAAATTTCATTTCTCAGAGGAAAAATAAAGTGAGGTATAATTATGGCAGATAGAAGCGTCAAAATCTTAGTTGTTGATGATTTTGCCACAATGAGAAAGGTGGTCCGCAACTTGCTCAAGCAAGGCGGATACGATGATATTGTGGAAGCTGAAGATGGTGCGATGGCTTTTAAAACACTGAAGTCGCAGAAGATTGATGTCGTTGTTTCCGATTGGAATATGCCGAATATGTCCGGCTTGGAATTACTTAAAGCAGTTCGGGCTGATGCTGAATTGGCAAAAACACCATTTCTCATGGTAACGGCTGAAGCGTTGCAGGACAATGTGGTGGCAGCAGTGAAGGCCGGAGTAAATAATTATATTGTTAAACCTTTTACGGCGGAAGTACTAAATGAGAAAATTAAAAAATTAGTGGAAGGTCTGGATAAATAAGAAAGAAGGTTTAATGTTGAACAGTGGGATAGGTGCTTTATGAATGTAAAATTTATTAATCCGTTTTTGGAAGGTACCATAAGTGTTTTGAAGACGATGGCTTTTGTAGAACCTCGAGCAGGGAAACCTTATCTGAAGGTTGATAGTGCTGCCAAGGGAGATGTTTCCGGTATTATCGGTTTGACGGGTTCTGCAGCCGGGTCTCTTGCTTTAAGTTTCAGCGAAGGAGCAATATTGAAAATAGTATCCAACATGCTGGGGGAGGATATAAAATCCATCAACAGTGATATTAAAGATGCAGTTGGTGAAATCACTAATATGATCTCTGGTGTGGCCAGGAAAAATTTGGAGGCGGAAGGATTTTATATTCAGGCAGCTATTCCGACAGTTGTCGCCGGGAAGGGACATTCAATAACACATGTTATGGGAGGGCCTAGTTTAATCATTCCTTTTGATATTGATGAGGGCACTTTTGTCGTGGATGTTTGTCTGGCCGAATAATTTAATTGAGTATTTGTTTAGTTTTTTGTGTTCAAAATAATTATACTGATTCTTCTATTGCGCTGATCTCGCGGATCAAGGGGAATCAGCAGTTCAGCGTCTGCATAGCCGACTACCCGGGCAATTCTTGATGAATCCACTCCATTTACTTCTAGCTCCTTACGGGCAGATGAGGCTCGTGAGGTGGAAAGCTCCCAGTTTGTTATTTGACCTCCCTTGAAAGGTGCGGAATCAGTGTGTCCCTCCACAACAATGCGTCCGGGTATCTCTTTGAGATTTGACGAAACAAGCTTCAATATCTCTTTTGCTTTCGGTGTCGGCTGAAAGGACCCCAAGGGGAACATCATGCTTCCCTCCGTATCAATAATTTGAATTCTGACACCTCCTTCAATTACATCGACTAATATTTGATCGCGTACTCCGGCCATCTTTTCGTCAACAGAGGCTCTTATTTTTTTTACTAATTCTTCATCTCGGGCATCTATCTCCTGCTTTACTTTGTGGGAAAGCTCGCCCGTTTTTTTTCCTTTAACAGCCGTTTTAGATGCCTGAGAGGTATCTTCCTTCTGGTTGATAAAATTGGGATCTGTTAATTTTGCGTTTTTTGTAGTAATTGCCGATCGGCCGCCTTCCTGAAAAATACTATATTTCTCGAAATACACGGAAAGAGACGCTTTCTTTTCGTCAGAAACCATGCTTAAAAGCCAAAGCATGAGAAAAAAGGCCATCATGGCCGTCACAAAGTCGGCATAGGCTACCTTCCAGGAGCCCCCGTGAGCGCCACCGCCTTTATTCTTTTTCACTTTTTTAATTATTATCTGTTGAGGTCGTTCATCCATATAAATCCATCAAATGTAAATATTTTTAGATTATTAAAATGATACATTAAGTTGCTCGCTAAGTTTTCTTTGCTTCACGAAAGGCATCTTCCATTTCCATAAAAGAAGGTTTCATGTTTGCTGGTATGACGCGGCGGCCAAATTCAACAGCAACTTTAGGGGCGGCTCCACCGCCGATGAAAGCCAACAGTGCGACTTTAATTACATTCATATACTGCAAATCTTCCATGGCGATAAATTCCATATGCTTGGCCATAGGACCTACAAAGCCATAACAGAGCAAAACTCCCAGGAATGTTCCCACCAAAGCGGCGCCGATGCTGGCACCCAGAACTTCAGGAGGTTCTTTGATCTTAGCCATAGTTAAAATAACACCCAAAACGGCGGCAACAATTCCCAGACCCGGCAGCCCATCTGCAACTACAGCAACACTGTGAGCAGGTGTTATCGATTCTTCATGATAAGCTTCCAGTTCCTGGTCGATCAGTGATTCCAATTCATGAGGGGCGATGGTGGTGGTCATAACAGTCCTCAACGTGTCGGTTATCAGATCAATTGCAGCGTGATTTTTCAATATATCTGGATATTTTGTAAATAATGGACTCTCCTTTGGTGTATCTACATCATTTTCAATGGAGACAAGTCCCTGTTGGCGTATTTTATAAAATATTCCATTGAGGAGCATAAGGATGTCGATATATTCTTTCTTTTCGCGAGTTTTATGTGTGAATATGCCCATAAAAGAAGAAATTACTGCCTTAATAACATGTACTGGAGAAGCAATAATAAAACCACCCAAGGCAGCGCCGCCAATGATCAGTAATTCCACGGGCTGAAGAAGAACGGACATATTGCCGTGTTCCAGCAGGTATCCGCCAATTACGCATCCGGCGACGATGATAATGCCAATAATAGGAAACATGAATTATTAGGGGGCTACTTCCTTTTTTCGCGAAGGATTTCCCTCTCCTTTTCAAAGACGAACCGAATTACCTCGTCTCGGATGAAATCATCAATAGCAATGAACTGGACGGATGTATCGTAGTCCGGATTGTTTTTGCTTGGTTCGACCACTTCGCCATATAAATAAAGCGATAAAGGGTATTGCATTGTCAGCGTTAATTTAAATTCGATAATATCGCCCTGCGAATATGGCGTATCCGGAGAGAAACTTATCCCGCCGCCGCTTATGTTGACTCTTTTCATGGGCAATTGGTCAAATCCTTGGTGATGCATGGTCAACATGCGAATAATCGAGTTCAATTTAGTGTTAATTGTTTTTAACCATTGAGCTATTACTTGATCGTCAGGATCAGGCAAAGACTTAAATTCAGCCAGTATTATTTCTCCGGCAACCCGTGAATGAAGATATTGCCTTTGCTGTGGATCAATTAATTTGTATTCGAGGGGGATCAATGCATCAACCCGGGAATACTCCCGTTGATTCTCTGTGTTTTGCATATCCTGGCAGTCCATAATTAAACCTCAAAAAAATAAATTATTCGCTTTAGTTAATGCAAATCAAATGCCATGTTGATGGTCAAATGAACTTTAAGAAAAAATGCTTTGCGGATCAGCAATCAGATGAATTTCCAATTCTGGAGCATTGCGTCAAATAATTGGCTATTGGGCTGGCTATTTGACAGAATCAGGATTGGAAGAGAATAAAACAGGGCTACATAAATCGATCAGCCTTTGTTTAAAAACAACCTGATTAAAAATTATAGCTAACGCCATAAGGAGCCGTAACGAAATAGAGAAATGGAACAGGTCTTGCTACCTTCATGGGCGGTTATTTCGCAACGGTCCTAACTCAATTAAATGAGCCGTGAATTTCTCCTGGTATATAATTTGCTGTTATTCATGTGATGTTGAATGCGGATAGATATTTTTTCCCCTGAGGAGAACTAAATACGGACAAATTAATATTAAATACAGAAAATGGCAGCCCCATATATTTTATGTTTTGGGTAACGCTTTTTGTTTTTCTGGCAAATCTCTCCGGCGTTGCCGCTGCGGGTAATTTGTATACTATTCATTGCGCTTCTTACAAAACAAGTGAGCAAGCGGTTACAGATGTTAAAAAAATGGCTGCAATTGGTTATCCTGCATTTATTATGCAGGTAGAAATCAAGGAGAAGGGCAAATGGTACCGGGTTTATACCGGCAAATATGAAACGAAACAAAAGGCTAGGCTTGCAGCAGAAGAGATGGTGAAAAAGAAGGTACTCAGTGAATATTCTATTTTCCCGGTATCTGCCGATAAGGCCGCTAAGAATAAAGATAAAAATACTATAAAAGAAGATTCGTCCACAGGTAAATCGACCGTCATTATTGCTAACAGCGATTCTAAACGATATCATTTACCCGGAATGCCTTTTTATAACAAAGTAAAAAAGCATCACCGTGTCGTGTTCAATTCAGAGAGCGAAGCAATTAATGCCGGCTATTACAAGTCCGGTAATACCAATATTCAGATGGCAAAAGACAAGCAGGCAGCAGTTCCGGTAACAGAAAAACATCTGGAGAAAAGCAGTTCTGCGCAGCTCAAACAGGAAATGCAGTCCCGGCAGGCAAATGTCAAAAAAGAGCCCATTGACGCCAAGGCAAAAACAGTAGAGAAAATACGTCCGGTTCCGCCTGCTCGGGTGTTGGAAAAAAATACCGGCAAAACAAAAAAAAACTGAGCCAGAACCAGTGGAAAAGGAGGAAGCTAATTCCGGTTCAATTCTCTATGATAAGGCTCTGGGTGAATTGAAAAATAAAGACTATGACCAAGCTCTGTTAACATTTAAAGAATTTGTGGCTCGTGATGATACTTCCAGCGATTTGGGAGAACGGGCTTTGCGCCATATGGCCGATTGCCACTTTTTTCTTGGAGAGAAGGGCAGTAAAGATCATCTGCTCCTTGCTGTTCAATTCTATAAAAATGCGCTCCAGAGTTTTCCCGATCAGAAAAGAAATAATGCTTTAACTTATTTCCGGTTAGCCAAAGCTTACGAATATTTGAATAATTATCCGGATGCTTTAAAAAATTATGAAAATTTGATCAGTAAATATCCTCAATCTGCTTATATACCCGAAGCGTCCTTCAAATCCAGTGCGCTGTTGCATCAGGTTGGGAAATATAGCCTGGCCGTGGATAAACTGATAGCATATCTGATGAAATATCGGGGCGGTCCTTTTGCCAAACAAGCTTTCTATCTGGTGGCGGACTGTTATTACAAAATGCAACAATCTGCCAGTGCAGAAGTATGGTTTCGCGATGCACAAAAAAAATGGCCTGATTTTACAGGTATTCCTAAAGAAGTTATTCTGGATATGGGGCAACATAAATATTCTTTGCGCCGCTATGATGAGGCAATTAAAATATTTTCCTTTTATGCCAATTTGTATTCGCATGATGAAAAATTAAAAGAAGTATTACTGCTACTTGCCAATTCATATCAGGCAGCCGACCAGGTAACCGCTGCCTTAACTGTTCATAACTTGATCATTGACAAGTATCCGGATAGTAAAGAAGCCAAAGAAAGCATTATGGCCATGGCTTCTCTGGGTATTGATAAACCTGGCGCCAAAGTGCTTTTAGCTTTAGGGAACATTAACTATTATAAAGATCCGCTGGGAGCATATAGTCTGTTACTGAAGAAAAATCCGACAGGTGAGATTGCCCAAAGCGCATTGTTACAAAAGGGAGATGCTTACCGTAAATTAAAGAATGATAGGAAGGCTGCTGACATTTATTTGGAATTTTTAAAAATGTATCCGCAGAGCAATATGGTGGCCGAAGCGAGAAAGAGCTTAAAATTGGCTGCCGGAACGTTGGTTGAAGACAGTTATCGGAAAAAAGATTATTTGGCGGTATCCGATATTTATTTTAAAGCCTACAGAATTGTCCCGCTTCATGCTGCTGAATATGATATTGTTGACAAAATAGCAGTCAGTTTAAGCAATGTTGGTCTTTCTGATGATTACATAGCTCTTTTGAAAAATTACAAAAATGTCTGCAAAGATGATAAGGTTGCTGACAAAATCATGCTTCGTATTGCCGAAGCAGAGATGGCCAGAAATAAATACAATGATGCCGAAAAAATTATTGGTGAATTGATGACGAAAACATCAAGCAAAAACAACCCATTAATTGCCACAATTAAACAGGATATGGCGGAAATTGCTTACCGGAAAAAGTTGTATGACAAGGCTGTTGTTGATTTTGCTGCTGTTGTTAAGTCCGGTCAGAATATAAATGATCCGGGGCAGACTTATTGGAGCTATGCGGCGTCCTTGAAAGAAAAAAAAGAAGATTCTCTTGCTCTGCAGAATTATTTAATAGCAGATAAATATTTTGATCAAGACAAGCAAAAAGTAGCGATCTTGGGTGATTTTTATCAAGAGACTGGTGACTTATACTTCAAGGCAAACAATTATAGAAATAGTCTGCAAATGTATAATAAAGCTTTAAATCAGTCTTCCAATCCGGATATCAAATCCTGGTCTCTGTTCCATATAGGTCAGGCATATCAAAAAATGGATAACAATGCCGAGGCGCAGAAAACATTTACCAAAATCAAAACCCAATCAGGGCCGGAAGGATTTTGGACAAAAGTTGTTGATTACTATGTTAGTGATCAACAATGGTGGAATAAATACTCGGATTACTTGAAAAATTGAAGGTTAAAGAAAGTCTATGGAAGATATAACTTTACTCCAGCAGTCATTTGAAAATTTTAACAAAGCCACCGTTGATCTTCAGCTGGCTTATGCAAGACTCGAAGAGCGTTTTGCCAATTTAAATAAAGAGCTTGAAGAAAAGAATACTGAATTGGTCAAGACAGTTGCGGAAAAAGAACAAACAAAAAATTATCTGCAAAATATTTTAGAAAGTTTGATTAATGGTGTAATTGTAACGGATCTTGATGGAAAGATTCAGACGATGAATTCATGCGCTGAAATGTTTGTCAGTGCTGATCAGGCAAATGTTATCGGGCAGCATGTCAGTATTCTTTTTGAAGATACGGTTGCTAATGAATGGCCAACAATAAATCTTGCCGAGTATTTTAAAGGTGAATCGGGAAATAAAGTAAGAATAAATGGCCGGACATTGGAAATATTTTGCTCACCGTTTAAGTCACCCGGTGGTGCCACGATCGGTAACGTCTTTGTTTTGCGAGATATCACACGAATTGAAAAACTGGAAGATATGGCCAAGCGAACGGAAAAGTTTGCGGCAATGGGAGAGATGGCAGCAAATATCGCTCATGAAATTCGCAATCCTTTAGGCAGCATCGAACTCTTTGCTTCGCTGCTTTTGAAAAATTTGCAGGAGAAAAAAGATAAAGAGCGAGTCGTTCACATTATTTCTTCAGTAAAAAATGTAGATAATAAAATATCCAATTTGCTGATGTTTACTCGAAAGCAAAGTCCGAAAATGAAGAAAATTAATCTGCACCATATTTTGGCCGAGGTGCTTGATTTTTCTGAACAAATCATGCAACAAGGGGGCATTGACATATCAGTAAAATATGACGGCGAGCAGGCTTGCATTGAAGGTGATGCGGATATGATCAAGCAGGTATTTTTAAATATAATATTAAATGCCCAGCAAGCCATGCCGGACGGCGGGGTCCTTAAAATTAAATCGATAGCTTCGGCCGGGGGATTTATCCCGGCAGAATCAGCTGTCGCTGAAATAATCTTCCAAGATTCCGGGCCGGGGATTCCGGAAGAAAATTTATCCAGAATATTTGATCCGTTTTTCAGTACAAAACAAGACGGGGCAGGCTTGGGGCTAGCCATAGTGCATAATATTGTCAGTCAGCATAATGGCTCTATTAATGTGGAAAACTCGCTGCGGGGGGGAGCAATTGTGAATGTCAGTTTTCCCCTTCTGAAAGAAGTTAATGAAAAATTGGAGAGACCGGTTAAATGATTATTGCCGAAAGATTACTTGTTGTTGATGACGATCAATCGATGCGTGCAGCCCTCTATGAATCCTTGAGCAGTTGCGGCTATGAGGTGGAAACCGCAGAAAACGGCGCTGATGCATTAGTAAAGTTTAAAGAAGGACAATTTGCTGTTGTCGTTACAGATATGCGCATGCCTATGATGAGCGGCATGGATGTTTTAAGAGGAGTTAAAAAGATATCACCTCAAACACCGGTAATTTTGATTACGGCTTATGGGACTGTGAACACCGCCGTTGAAGCAATGAAAGAGGGTGCCGCAGAGTTTATTATGAAGCCATTTTCATTGGATGATCTGGAATTTGCAGTAAAAAATGTATTGGCGGCGAGTGCACAAATAAATGCAGAGCAGGAAGGCAGTGAAAATCTCGACAGTATTTATCCCGTGAAGGAGATAATTACGGCAGATAAAAAAATTCTGGCAATTTTGGAAATGCTGAAGAATGTGGCCAGGAGTAAATCAAGTATTCTCATTCAGGGGGAAAGCGGCACGGGAAAGGAACTTTTTGCCCGTTACATTTACCGGTACAGCAACCGCCGTAATATGCCTTTTGTGGCAGTTAATTGTGCGGCAATCCCGGCCCAGCTTTTGGAAAGCGAGATGTTCGGTTTTGAAAAAGGAGCCTTTACAGGGGCGGCCGTCAGGAAACTTGGCAAGTTTGAACTGGCCAATGGGGGTACGCTGCTGCTTGATGAAATATCAGAAATGGATGTTCAGTTGCAGGCTAAATTGTTACGGGTTGTTCAGGAGGCTGAAGTGGACAGACTGGGCGGGAAAATGCCCATACCGATTGATATCCGGATAATTGCTACGACCAATGCTGATCTGCAATATCGCATTGCGCAAAAAACTTTTCGCAGTGATCTCTATTACCGGTTAAATGTTATTCCGGTCTTAGTTCCACCGTTGAGGGAAAGAAATGGAGATGTCAATTTATTGGCGGAGCATTTTATTAAAAAGTATAGTCAGGTCAATGAAAAAAAAGAACCAATTCTCAGCGATGCCGCCAAGAACATATTAACGGCGTACGCATGGCCGGGTAATGTGCGGGAATTGGAAAATGTAATGGAGCGGGCAGTTTTGTTGTGTAACGATGCCCGTATTGGTGTCGAGCATCTATATCTGGAAAATGCCGGTGCCGCTGCCAGCGTCAAAAAAAATACGCAGACGGAAGAAGCAGACCAAGTGCAAGATAAGAACAGACAAAGCGAAAACGACTCAACCCTTTATGATATGGAAAAGAATATGATCTTTGATACGTTAAACAAGTTTAACTGGAACAAAACCAAGGCATCAAAAATATTGGGCATTAGTGTCAGAACAATGAGAAATAAACTTCATGAATATGGGATTAAGGATCTTTCTTCCGAAGAAAAAGGATGAAGTAGTCCTTTGGTATGCGATTTGCACATAATTTTGTTCAGAGAGGTTTAGTAATGGAATCTTTATTCGGGAAGACATTTAATTTATTATCAACAATGATGGATTATCGTTCTGAACGCAATAAAGTGATTGCTTCTAATATCAGTAACTTGGACTCTGCTGATTACAAAACGGCGGATTACGTATTTAAAGAAAATTTGCGCCGGGCAGTAGACTTGAAAGTTCGCTTATCCCAAACAAACGAGAAACATTTTCCCAATGCCAAGGATGAATTTACCAGAAACGATTTTAAATTGGTCAAGTCTGACGAAAAAGCGAATTTAGATAAAGAAATGACTAATTTGGCTGAAAATCAACTGATGTATAATTTGAGTGCCGAGTTGCTGGCGCGAAAATTCAGAGGCATTAAAAACATTTTAACCGAGGCTAAATAATATGGATTTTTTTACAACTTTCAAGATTTGCGGTACGGGGCTTTCGACACAAAGGGCTAAGATGGACGTTATCACGAGTAATCTGGCCAATATCAACACAACAAGTACTCCCGAGGGAGGCCCTTATAAAAGAAAAATGATTACTTTTGTGGCCGAACCTTTAAAACAGGGATTCGATAAGACTCTCGAAGGTGCAGTGCAGGCAGTAAAAGTTAAAGGGATAACAGAAGACCAGGAAGGTATCAAAAGAGTGTACGATCCGGCCCATCCTGATGCGGATAAAGATGGCTTTGTATCTTTCCCTAATGTAAATGCAATGCTGGAGATGGCGGAGATGATAACGGCCAACCGCACTTATGAAGCAAATGCCACAGCTTTTGATGCAGCGAAAAATATGGCGGTAACAGCCATGAATATCGGTAAATAATAAACAATGGAGCAAATGATATGACAAACGTCAACATTTCCGGTAGTTTAAATCCGGTAAGTATTACTCCCGAAAAACCAGATAGTGAAAAGCAAGCGGGGGGAAGTTCGTTCGGCTCAGTCCTGAAAGATGCGATTTCGGACATCAGCAAATTGCAAAATGATGCGGATAAAACAATAGCCAAAGTTCAACTGGAAGATGCAGGTTCTATTCATGAAGCGATGATTGCTCTGGAAAAAGCAGGCATTTCTTTCCAGGTGATGATGCAGGTTCGCAATAAAATCCTGGATGCTTATCAGGAAGTTATGCGAATGCAAATATAATTGCTTAATTTTAATAATCGGATTTTCTTATGGATTCACTTTTAAAATTTTTGACGAAATTATGGGCGGGCTTTGATTCATTAAGCTCAGGTCGCAAAATTTCGGTGATCTTAGTTGCAGTGGTTGCCGCGGCAAGTATCGGACTTATGGTCTATTTGACCAATCAAATTGAATACCGGGTGCTTTTCTCCAATTTGTCAGCAGAAGATGCCGGCTCTATTGTCGGGAAATTGAATGAAAAGAAAATTCCCTATAAAATTTCATCAACGGGGAATGCTGTTTCTGTGCCTGCCGAAAAGGTATCGGAATTGCGACTGGAGCTTGCCACTGCAGGACTTCCGCAGGGGAGCGGTGTCGGTTTTGAAATATTTGATAATAAAACACTGGGTGCAACGGAATTTGAACAACAATTGAATTACCGGCGCGCCCTGCAGGGTGAGCTTGCCCGCACGATTAATGGGCTGGATGAAATTCAGTCCAGCCGTGTACATATTGCCTTGCCCAAGGATTCTCTCTTTTCCGAACAGCAAAAAAGGCCAACGGCCTCTGTTACCCTGCGCTTGAAATCAGGCAAGACAATTCGTCCGGGACAGATCGAGGGGATTGTTCATCTGGTTGCCAGTTCCATAGAAGGAATGAACCCCGATGATGTCATGGTTGTGGATTCACGCGGGACGATACTTTCTGCCGGCCAGAATGATTCTAAGCTTTCCAAGCTGACCAGCTCGCAAGTCGACTTTCAAAGAAACACAGAAAAAGACCTGGCGGGCAGAATCCAATCAATGCTGGAAAATGTCGTTGGTAAAGGTAAAGCTGTTGTCAGAGTTACGGCGGAACTTGATTTTCGTGTAACAGAGAAAACGGAAGAATCATACGATTCAGAAGCACCGGTGGTGAGAAGTGTCCAGCGTAATTCGGATAAAACAAACGCCGTCTTGAAAACGGGAGCGTTATCGGAAAATCCCGAAAAGGAAAAATTAGATGAAATTATCAATTATGAGATTAATAAAGTAACTAATAAAACGGTTATGCCCGTAGGGGATACAAAGAAGCTCTCAATTGCTGTTTTGGTGGATGGCACCTACAAGAAAAATGAAAAGGGAGAAGAAGTTTATCAGCCTCGCACCAAAAACGAAATCGACTCAATTGAGGATTTAGTACGCAAATCAGCAGGAATCAATGCGCAAAGAGGTGATCAAGTTGTTGTAACAAATATGCCCTTCAGAAAAGCTGACGTTGAAGAAGCAGAATCCCCCTCGATAAAAGAAAGAGTGGAGACGTTCATCCCCATATTTGGTTACATCGCTATTGCCGGTGTAATTATATTCATCCTGTTATTTATCGTCCGGCCGCTAATTACAAATATCACGAAAGCCGCGCCAGTGCCCGTCCGACAATTGCCCGGCGCGAATGTAGCGCTCAGTATCTCCGGAGAAACACAGGCCGAACAATACGCAAGGCAAGTTGCAGCAGAAATGCAAGCATCAAGTGGGCAGCCGCTTACAGCAACTGAGATTGCCAGAGAAATGGCCAGGGCGGATTCCAAACAGTTTGCCGACATATTGAGAAACTGGATTAAATAAAAAACATCAGCACTAATTATTAAGGATAAAACCAGATGACCGGCGAAGAGAAAGCGGCAATATTGCTGTTATCATTAGATGAAGATTTGGCGGCAAATATCATGAAAAATCTGCGCCCGGCGGAAATTCGCAAGTTAGGTAAACAAATGAGCCGTGTAACGAATATTCCTGCCGAAACACTGAGTGACGTGGCAAAAGAATTCTGCACTATGGCTAAGGAGCAAGGCGGGATGATTTCAGTCCGTGACGGTGCTCCGAAGAACCTTGTGGTTAAGGCATTGGGAGAGCAAGATGCAAAAGATATTTTAGGCGAAGTGGACATTTCTGCCGGTGATAATCCTATCATAGAAATGTTGCAAGATGTCGACCCCAAGGTGATGGCGGATTTTACCCGAACGGAACACCCTCAAACGATAGCACTGATATTAGTTCATTTGAAACCGGAAAAAGCAGCTCTGGTGCTGGAACATTTTTCTCCGGAAATTCAGTACGAAATTTCCAAACGTATGGCTACACTCAAAAGTGTTCCTCGAGAATTTATTGAGGAAGTTGCGAAAACACTGGAGAAGGAATTGATTGTCGGCGGCACGAGCGATCAGCAATTAGGTGGCGTACAATTAATGGCTAATATTTTGAACCGGATGAATCGTTCCACGGAAAACGCCATTATGGCATCATTAGAAGATTCCGAGCCGGAATTAGCCTCTCAAATCCGTAATTTCATGTTTAACTTCGATGATGTCATGAAGCTGGACGACAAGTCACTGCAAGAGTTGATGAAAGATGTCAGCTCTGAAGATTTGTCCCGGGCACTCAAAATGGTCGATGAAAGCATGCGGGAAAAGATTTTCAAGAATATGTCCAAACGAGGCGCCGAAATGTTGCGTGAAGAGATTTCCCTCATGCCGCCGATTAGACTCTCCGAGGTGGAAAACTCTCAGCGCAAAATTGTGGAAGTTACGAAGAAACTGGAGGCAGAAGGCAGAATCGTCATTCTGCGCGGTGGTGAAACAGATGGATTTGTATAAAGCTAATGTCATCAAAGCTGAAGAGGTGATCGATTCCGGCAACCCTGTATCATTGCTTTGTGTTTTCTCTGATGGAGAAATTCCCGGCGCCTATTTACCTGAAGATACAGATTTATTACCGGTAGCCCCGCAAACAGAAAAAGAAAAACTCCAAGCCGAGATGGATCGACATCTGAGCCAGGTCAGTGACGATTGCTACCGGAAAGGATTCAACGAAGGCGTTGAATTTCAAAAAAAAGAGATATCACCGGTTTTAGATGCGCTATCCGCCATGACCCAACAGATACCTCTAATTCAGAAAGATATTATCGCCAAAACTGAAGAGCAGATAGTAAAACTTAGCCTGGCAGTTGCCGAAAAAGTAATAAATCAGGAAGTGGCAACGCGCAAAGAAGTTATTCTGGGAGTCCTCAGGGGTGCTTTAAAAAATATTTCCGAAACAGAAGGAATGAAGATCAGAATTAATCCGCAGGATTTTCGTTATATAATGGAAGCAAAGAAAGATTTTCTGCAATCAGTTAATGGTGTGCGTAATGTTGTTTTTGAAGAAGATGTTTCCATTAAAAGGGGTGGTGTAATTGTGGAAACGATGTTTGGCGAGATTGATGCAAGGCTGGAAAATCAGATAAAAGAGATCCGAGCGGCAATGTTGAAGCTGTAATTCCATTTTCACGTCTCGCGCTTCGTTTGTTGGCAAAGCATGCCCCGACTCATAACCTAAATGTCACAAGTGGCGGTGTCGGTTTCCTAAACGTATAACCCGATAACCTGAAGGTCACGCGAGGTGGTCCGAGAACATGAGTGTATTACCAGCTGCATATATGCCGCAGTATCATTTTGATAGCGAAATGGAATAATTGGTAAAGTGTCAGGGTTAATTATGAATTTAGAAGCGATTGATTTGAGCAAATATGAAAAACTCTTGAAACGAATTAATCCGATTCGCGTTAACGGTAAGGTGACGGAAATAGTTGGATTGATGGTGGCGGGGTGTGGTCCGGCTGCGTCCATAGGGGATGTCTGCGGTATTATGCCGGTAAATGGTGACATTCCGCTGGAGGCTGAAGTAGTCGGCTTCAAAAATGATCGGGTGCTTTTAATGCCCCTGCAAAGCATTCAGGGGTTGGGGCCAGGCTGTAAAATACTTTCCTTGGGTAGAAAAGCAAGTATCGGTGTAGGTCGTGGTCTTCTGGGGAGAGTGATCGATGGGCTGGGAAATCCCATTGATAATAAGGGCCCGATTGAGTTTGCCGATGAATATCCAATTTATGCAGATCCAATTAATCCTCTGGCTCGCGGCCGTATTGCCCATCCGATGGATTTAGGCATCCGCGCGCTCAACGCACTTTTTACCTGTGGCAAAGGCCAGAGGATGGGTATTTTTTCAGGATCGGGTGTGGGCAAAAGCGTACTCATGGGTATGATTGCCCTTAACACAAACGCCGATGTAAATGTAATCGGCTTGATTGGTGAGCGGGGCAGGGAGGTTAGGGAGTTTCTGGAAAAAAATCTGGGAGAAGAAGGTCTGAAGCGATCTGTTGTCGTTGTTTCTGCCTCAGATATGCACCCCTTGGTTCGCATGAGGGCTGCCTATGTTGCCACAACTGTTTCCGAATATTTCCGCGATCAGGGAAATGATGTTCTGCTGATGGTGGATTCATTGACTCGATTTGCCATGGCGCAAAGAGAAGTAGGTTTGTCTGTCGGTGAACCGCCTACGACAAAAGGTTACACACCGTCCGTTTTCAGCTTGTTGCCGAAATTGCTGGAACGCTCAGGTATTGTGGAAGGTGTCGGTTCAATAACCGGGCTTTACACAGTTTTAGTGGAGGGTGATGATTTTAACGAGCCGATTTCTGATGCGGCCCGTTCCATACTTGACGGCCACATTTCACTTTCCCGGAGCTTAGCCCATAAAAATCATTATCCCGCAATTGATGTTTTACAAAGCATCAGCAGGGTTATGATCGACATTGTCAGTGAGGAACAAAAAAACAAGGCGAACGAACTCCTAAATATTGTTGCCACCTATAAAAAGGCGGAGGATTTGATCAATATCGGCGCTTATGTACAGGGTTCGAATCCGGAAATTGATTACGCCATAAAAATGATTGATAAAGTGAACACTTTTTTGCGGCAGAATATCGGTGAAAGAGTTGATTTTGAATCTGCCGGAACTCAACTTCTGGAACTTCTTAAAGTATAGAATATAAACTATGTTTGTCTTCTCACTCCAGTCAGTGTTGGATTATAGAAATAATATTGAGGAAAAAATTCTGGGAGAATTTTCGGAAAAAAAGCGCGAACTCGAATTAGAAGAATTGAGGCTGATAAACTTAATTACTGAAAGGGCAAATTTAATTGACGAATTGAGAAAAATGCAAAACAAACCGTTGCCAGTTGACGATATTGCCCGCTATATTTCTTACGTGGAACAAGTGAGGGAAAACGAGGAAAAACAACGTATAACGATAGCTCATGTTTCCGAACAATTAGAAACAAAAAGAAATGAATTGCTCGAAGCGGTGAAAAAAAGAAAAATTATGGAGAAGCTTAAAGAACGGCATGCTGAAGAATATGTAATAGCGGCCAGAGCGTTTGAACAAAAAAATTCCGACGAAATGGCTGTCTTAAAGTTTGGCAGGAGAGAAAAATGAAAAAATTACTTATTGGAGTTCAAATACTGATATTGGTTTTGATCCTTACCAAGGTTGCCTCGGTCGTGGGCTTTATTCAAAAATCAGATATTCTGCCCTCAGCTAATTTGCTTACCAGTCTGGCTCAGGCACAGCAACCACCAGCAACGCCTGCACCAGCGTCTACTTCTGTAGTTGGCTCGGTTATGCCGGTTCCACCGGCTAGTGAAGCCTCAGATGGTAGTCTGTCCAAAGAAAGAGACTTGGCGGCAGCACTTTTAGCCAAAAAAAATGAACTGGATAACCGTGAAAATGCTTTGCGTACGGAGGAACAACGTCTGCTGGCTTTACGAAAAGAAATAACGGATAAAATTGCACTATTGAAGAGCCAAGAAGAAAAATTAACTGCGGTACTCGAGGCCAGTCAAACTTCCGACGTCAAGAAATACAAGGAAATGGCCAAAGTATATGAGGCCACACCTGCCGCCAAAGCCGGGTCCATGCTGGAAAAATTAGATATTAAAACTGCCGCCGGTATTACTATGAATATGAAAAAAGATAAGGCAGGCGCTATCTGGGGATATATTAGCCCGCAAAAGGCTGTGGAGATTACAAAAGAAATAACGCGTTCCGGCGGTGGCAAGCAAACCGAATAATTCCATAACCCCGAACAAGGGATAGCCGACACAAAGGCAGGCGGCAATATCCCTTATTCTATCGTGCCCTTTAGTACAGCAAATTCAGCCCATATCAAAAGCCCTCTGTTTATGAGGGCTTTTTTGCCAGACGACGATAAATATTTTCTGTATTACCTGGGAAATATTTTCCTACCGGTGAGTTTCAAAAACCAGCATTGTCTTTAACATAGCATAATCATTGAATAAAAAACATATATTCCTGATGGCATGCCTCTTGCTGAAGAGTCTATAAAAAGATTAAGCCGTTCATCGACAATAACCACACCTGCGGGTCTCGTGACCTTCAGGTTATGGCAAGACTGTAACATTTTAATATCGTAACCTGCATAAGAAGCCGTAACGAAATGTTTAGAAATGTAATGGTTATTTCGCAACGGTCCCTAAAGGAATAATATGGAACAGGCAATACAATCGTCATCCTCAGTCAACACGGAAAGCAAAGGATCTGCCGATCTGTTGAACATGATCGGTGCTGCCAGGAGCAAGAGTAAGCTAAAGGATAACAAAGCTGCTTTGGGTGAAGAAAATTTAAATTCCCTGGCTCCGTTTCTCCAATATTTGAATCAGCAGATGCTCCAGAAAAATAAATCTGCTGCTGCATTAAATATCAAAGGGCCCAAAATTACCATGGAACAGGCAATGTTATTGCTTCAGGGCGATGTTGATTTGAAAGAACTGAAAAAAGCATTAGCCAGTCTGGCCCAATCCGGAGATTTAGCTAAATTAGGTCAGGGGCAAGATGGCGAGCTGGAAATTCCCGTTGACGCTCTGATCAAAGAAATTGATTTATTGAAAAAAAATCTGGCTGCCGGAAATAATAAAACTAATGCGGATGGAAAGCACGATAATAAAGCCAGCCTTTCGGATACTGAACTTATAGCAAGAACAGGCAACAGCGAAAATGAACAAAAAGCAATAAATGATAAAAATGCTATCTTGAATTCTCCCGTCGGAACAACTGCGGAAAAAAGCAGTAATAAACTTTTTTCCCCAGAAGAATCTTCCCCAACTACTTCTGCTAAAATTGAGGGGAAGGATTTTAAAAAAGTAATCCCGACGAAATCCGGAGCAGAGAATACCAGTACTATTAATCCTCAATTACAGTCCAAGGAAGAATCTTCTCCAATTACTTCTGTTAAAGTTGCCGGAATGGATTTTAAAAAAGTAATCCCGACGAAATCCGGCGAAGAGAAAACTCATATAATTGATCCGCAACCACAAACACTATCAAAAGATCAAGTTGCTGATAGCGAAATTAAATCCATAGGCTTCCAGAAAGAAAAACTACCCGTATTCAAGAGTGATGAAAGAGCGGTACAACCTGAGAAGGTGATTTCCAAGGAGGCTCAACTTTCCGCCAGCACTGTCAGTAAAATTGCCGTTAATGCAGCTCCCGTAAAAGAAGAAAACAAAATCAGCAAAGATATCGAGGCTTCGGAATCAGCAAAAGAAGATCATGTCAGGGGCAATAATTCTCGTTTATCCATTCAAGAAACGAAGGAGTCCTTAATCAGTAAAGATAACCTTCGCTTCGCCCAGGTGCAATATCAGAATACAGCCAATGCGAATGCCGGGAATAAGGCTCAGATAGATACGATGCAGGCAATTATGGAAGAGGTGGCAGGTCAAATCAAGGCCGAGCAAAAGGGAAAAACTATTGCCACTGAAAAAAGAAATGAAGATATTAATTTAAATCCGGTTAATGCAGCCGCTGGTGGTTCGGCGAAGGTGGAAAAAAGTAATTCCATCTCTTCCGGGGAAATAATCAGCCAGATAACACATGAGATTAAAGAAATGGCCGCCAACGACGGTGGCAGAGTAAAAATTACATTGAATCCGCCTTCTTTGGGAAAGCTGGATATGGATGTAACTGTTCGCAATGGTAAAGTAGAAGTGGTACTGGTCGCCGATAACAAAGATGTTCAGCAAGCATTGAACACTCATATCGACAAGTTGAAAGGCAGTTTGCAAACTCAGGGGCTGACGATCGAACGCTGTGATGTCTTTATGCAGGATAAACGCGAAGAGTATCAGCAAAGTTTCAGCCAGCAGGCCTTCTATCAGGACGGCAGATCAGGGCAGGACAGCAATAGCAGTCGTCGGGACAATCTCGGGGAAAATGTTAAGATTCCGCCGATTGTTTCCGAGCGGCCGGTAAATACTTTAAGAGAATCAACAGATAGTATCAGTTTATTTGCCTGAAAGGACAATTTGGGGAGGGGAAAATGACTACAGTAAATAATGTAATATCAGGTCTTACTAATAATGCAACGAGCAGTGACGCGACAAAAAAAAAGGACACTACTTTAGGGCAGGACGCATTTATGACTATGCTGCTGGCTCAATTAAAAAATCAAAATCCATTGGATCCCATGGATGGTAAGGATTTTGCGGCGCAACTGGCTCAGTTCTCCTCCTTACAACAATTGAGCAATTTAAACACAACAATGAGTTCTCTTCCAACTTACCTAAAATCATTCAGTAATGCCCAGATGGTCGGCATGATCGGCAACAATGCAGTGGCGAAAGGAAATGTCATTAATGTCAGCGGCTCATCAACAAATGTTCCCTTTACTCTGCCTTCGGCTATTGCCACGGGCACTCTTAAAATTTATAACTCCAGTGGCGTGGAGGTCGGCAGCGCTGATCTGGGCAGCCTGAAAGCCGGGAATAATAGTATTACCTGGAATACAAGCAGTGTTGATCCAGGTAACTATACCTTTGAAATCACGGCGAAGGATGCCAGCGGAGTAGCAGTTACCGCGCAGACATTAATTTCCGGTAAGGTGACCGGCGCTTCCTTTAAAAATGACGTAGCATATCTGACGATTAATGGTCAGGAAGTAGCATTTTCCAATATTGTTTCTATCAATCAGGCAACGAATTAAATTCCGTAAAAGGGAGGAATAAAATATGGGCAGCGCACTATGGGCAGGAATATCAGGTTTGAATGCATCTTCTAAACAACTGGATGTTATCGCCAATAATCTGGCTAATGTTAATACACTTGGTTTTAAATCCGGTACAACTTATTTTTCGGATGTTTTGAGTTCGAGCCTTTCCGGAGGCGCGTCGGGAACTCTGCAGGTGGGACGCGGTGTTGCCGTGTCGGCAGTGCAAACACAATTTGGCGCCGGCGCCTTTGAAACGACCGGCAACGCTACGGATGTCGCCATTGACGGCGACGGCTTCTTTATGGTGAACGATCAGGAAGGTGCTACCTTCTACACGCGGGCTGGTGCTTTTCATTTGGACGCGGATGGTTTAATGGTTGACACCAACGGTTATAAAGTCCAGGGCAGGAGTGTTGAAGGTGGTACTCCGACCGGACCGCTGGGCGACATTAATTTAACGGCCAGCAAATCGCAGCCGACTGTTACGACCAACTTTTCCATTGGCGCCAATTTAAACTCTGGAACAGTTGCAGGTGGTGAGTATAGCACCACGCAGACAATATATGATTCCCTGGGCGCCAAACGTACTCTGAATACTACGTTTACTCGAACTGAAAGCGTTGGTACCGGTTACTGGAGTGTGGAGAGCTCTCTGGATGCGAATCCGTCAACTACAATCAGCGCTAATGGAATAGTTTTTGATTCCGATGGCACTTGCACGGGAATATATACGGGAACTGCAAGCGCAGTTACAGCCGAGCATAATGTCGTGGGCGCTGTTACGCCTACACATACTGCTCCATCGGCTACCACTTCCTTAGTTGGCGGCGGTACTGGGCTTACTGCGCTTGATTCTATCGTTCTAACAAGGGGAGCAACCGCGGCTGACTGGACAGTAACTACGCATGCTAATTATCCGAATATGAAGATTCTTTCAGCCACTGCGACCACTGTGACAGTTGATGCCAATAATGATGCAACTGCTGATATGACACTGAATCTCTCCGGAGCATGGGCAGCGACGGACACTGCTTCATTTTCTATAACAACAGCATATAATCCAGTAGGGCCCGTAACCCCGGTATTGGGTGCAGTTACAGCAGGTTCAACACATATTGCTGCTACGGCATCAGCAACTTTGGATCGTCCGGGAACAGCTTCCTTGGATGGGACAATGGTATTAACAAAAGATTCGACGACTGCTTCTGGTTGGAAATTTGCTATTGCAGCTGACAAAGGCGGATATGCCAGCGCCGCTATTGTTTCTGCCAACACTACGACAGTAAATGTCGATCTCGACGGTGACGGTGTAACTGACGCTCATTTAAGTTTGAGTGGCACATGGGCTGATACCGATAAGGCAACATTTACGTTGGATAATGCAACTGCCGCCAAGACGGCCACGCTGGCCCTAGACCGACCGGGCATGATTTACCAGACAGGCACATTAAAGCTAACCCAGGGTGCCACAGCCTGGGCGGTAGAAGGTACCGGAGGATATTCTAATGCCAAGGTCACCTCCTCCAGCCTTACCGGCCCTATTACTGTCAGCCTTGATGGTACCGGAACGGATGATGTAACCATGACACTTACCAATACCTGGGTGACGGGCGATACAGCCGTATTTACGTTGACCCATACGCCTTTGGCTCTCAATGATATTACGGTTAACTACTCCGGGGTGACTCTGGACGGCGGGGCGACAATAGGCACAGGTGGTGATATGACCTGGAGTTTGACAGGAACCGGCGCTTTAAATATTACCCAATATTCCACCGCTTCCGTTATCCGGGCTTTGACTGCCGATGGATATTCTTCCGGTAATTTAAAGACTCTTTCCATTTCCGGGAACGGGAGAATCAGCGGATTCTTCACCAACGGGCAGACAGCCGACTTGGCGCAAATAATGCTGGCCCAGTTTCCCAACCCGTGGGGCCTCAAAAAAATGGGCAACAACCTTTTTGGTGAAACAGTTCTTTCCGGTGCTACGGTGCAGAATTATCCCGGAGAATCCGGCATGGGTTCATTGACACCCAATACACTGGAAATGTCCAATACCGATATCGCTACGGAGTTCATTAAAATGATTACGGCCCAGAAGGCCTACCAGGCCAACGCAAGAGTTGTTACGACTCAGGATGCAATTATGCAGGAATTAATGAATCTCAAGAGATAAGTCAATGACACTCGCTGAAGACAAGCAAAGCGAAGTTTGAAGCGCCAGTGGAATTGATCACGGAAGCGCAGCCCTGATGGGCGAAGCTATCCGGGATCCAGACGATATAAAGGCTGAAGACTAAAGGATGATCTCTCTCTCCATCTCCCTCCTTTAGCTTCAGCCTTTTTTCCTCCCTGTCAATTATTTGACTTTTCGTCAATAAAAAGATTCTACACGGATAAAAATATCTATCTTTCCATCTCATCTAATGTAAATATCCGTAATATCTATAAAATAATTGTCAAAAAAGTGCCTGGCCTTTGGTATGCTCTTTGCTTTAAAGCAAATCAGTAGAGTGATATTTCCGCTTATGGAGAGAATAATGGCAGACAAAGATAAAAAAGAAGAAACAGAAGGCGAAGAGCCAGTACCGGAACAGAAAAAAGGCTCTAGTTTAAAGTGGATTATCATTGCTGTGATAGCGGTGTTGGTTCTGGGAGGCGGCGGGGCCGGGGCGTATTTTTTCCTGTTTAAATCCCATCCGCCGGCGGCCGAGAAAAAACAGGCCGAAGCGGCCAAACCTGTAGTTGCTGTTTTTTGGCCCATGGACCCTTTTATTGTCAATCTTATCGATAATGAAGGGGAAAGGTATCTAAAAGTCGTTATGCAGTTGGAATTATCCGACCAACTGGCGCTGGAAGAATTAAACCTGCTCAAACCGAAGATCAGAGATAGCATCCTTGATTTGCTGTCTGCCAAAACATTTAAAGAGATGATTGACCCCATCGGGAAGCAGCGTCTAAGGGATGAAATTGCGTTGCGGGCGAATGGTTTTTTAACAAAAGGAAAAATAGTGAAAGTATATTTTACCGAGTTTGTCATTCAGTAAAATAAAGAATAGAACATAATCACCAGTGAGGTTCCATGACGAATATCCTTTCGCAAGAAGAAGTTGATGCCCTCTTACGCGGTATCTCCGGCGGCGAAATAGAAACCCAGCCAGAAGAGTACCATGAGCCGGGCGAGATAATGTCCTATGACTTGACCAGTCAGGATAGAATTATCCGTGGGCGTATGCCTACTCTGGAAATGACCAATGAGAAATTTGCTCGGGCGTTTCGTCAGACTCTTTCTTCCATGCTGCGCAAAGTTATTTCTGTAACGGCAGTTTCTGCTGACATGATCAAATTCGGGGAATTTTTAAAGACATTGCCTGTTCCGACAAGCCTGCATTTGTTTCGTATGGATCCCATGCGCGGCAATGCTATTTTTATTATGGAATCAAAAATTATTTTTACTCTGGTGGATATAATATTCGGCGGTACGGGAACAGCAGCTTTTAAAATTGAAGGCCGCGAATTTACGGCAATAGAAAATAATTTGATCAAAAAAGTAGTATTGAGTGCGCTGGCCGATTTGGAAAAATGCTGGAAATCATTAATCGATTTGAAAATAACATATCAGCGAGCAGAGATTAATCCGCAGTTTGCACAAATCGTTCCGCCGACAGATGTTGTCGTTGTGATGAATTTTGAAGTTGAAGTGGAATACACATCGGGAGTTGTATCCATCTGCATTCCCTATTCCATGCTCGAGCCTATTAAAGAAAAACTGTCTGCCGGTTTCCAGAGTGAACACCTGGAAGTGGATAAAGCCTGGGCAAACAGATTTAAATCCGGACTTCTTAAGTCTTATGTTGATATTTTTGTTGAACTTGGTAGGGCACAGGTTTTAGGTAAAGATATTGTTAATCTTAAAAAAGGCGATGTTATTCAACTTGAACATTATGCTTCGGATCCGCTGGATATCTACGTGGAAGGGATTAAGAAATATAATGGATATCCCGGTAATTATAAGGGAAACCAGGCTGTACAAATTTCAAGTATAGTGACGGGAAAAGAGGAAGGCTGATATGGAACAAAATGAAATTGATGAATTGATGAAAGGTACAGGGGCATCACCAGCGGCCGCGCCGGAAGAGGACAAAATAAGTTGGGATGATGTGAAGGATGAAATGGAACAGTCCAAATCACCACCGCCAACGAGAACAGAAGTTACCAATGTCCATTTCGATGAGCTCAAGAAGAAAAAGCCGGATAATAAAACGACCTTTGACCTGGATTTTATTTTAGATATACCACTTACCTTAACTTGCGAGTTGGGCAGAAGCAAAATGCTGATCAGCGAATTGCTGCAACTGGGCCAAGGTTCCGTGCTGGAACTGACCAAGCTGGCCGGCGAGCCCCTGGATATTTATGTTAATCAAAGATTAATTGCCCGTGGGGAAGTCGTTGTCGTCAATGAAAAATTCGGCGTGCGTTTAACGGACATAGTTTCTCCGGCAGAGAGAGTCAATAAATTAGTGTGAGTGTGTTTATCAATGGAAATTTCTCTTATTTCTTCATTCTTGAAGATGATTTTTGCCTTGGCGATTGTGCTGGGTTTGCTCATTGGCATCATGTATTTTGTCAAGATGTTTATGCAGCAGAAGGTTACTGTGTCTGATAGTTCATCTCCGATAAATATAATATCCACCAAATATCTGGGACCGAAAAGCAGAATTGCTTTAGTCGAAGTATTGGGCCAGCTGCTTGTTGTAGGAATTTCCGATCAGCAAATGACGACTCTGGCCTGTATTGATGATCCTCTGGCTTTAGCAAAAATAAAAACCGAGAAGGTTAATTCCAGAATAGTGGATTTTCCAGGAAGCAAATTGGCAAAATATATGTCACAGCTCAGTCTTTATCCGCATAAAAAAAAGGACAAGACTGAAAAATGAAAAAAGATAAGGTCATAATTTTATTTTCATTGTTTTTTATAGCTGTGGCGATAATAACTTCGTCGAGTGTTTACGCCGCCCAGTCTTTTGCTTTACCCAATATTAATTTGAGTATGTCCGGCGGCACAACGGAACCGGAAAAAGTTTCCACGCTCATTCAGATTGTAATCTTATTGACGATTCTTTCTCTGGCCCCGGCTATTCTTTTGATGGTCACTTCTTTTACGCGAATTATAATCGTTTTATCCCTTTTGCGGCATGCTCTGGGAACACAAACGATGCCGCCGAATCAAATCATCGTTGGCTTGTCTTTATTCCTCACTTTTTTCATAATGGCGCCGGTTTTTAATCGTGTCAACGATGAAGCTCTAAAGCCATATTATGAAGAACAGATTTCCGGCCAGATCGCTTTCGATAAAGCCGTAGTTCCGGTAAAAGCCTTTATGCTCAAACAGGTAAGGGAAAAAGACCTGGCTCTATTTGTTAAAATAGCAAAAGAAAAGAGACCAACTAAACCGGAAGATATTTCTTTAACAGTATTGGTTCCGGCCTTTGCAATTAGTGAATTGAAAACGGCCTTCCAAATCGGTTTTATGATTTATCTGCCTTTTTTGGTTTTGGATATGGTCGTGGCATCTGTTTTGCTGTCCATGGGTATGATGATGCTTCCTCCGATTATGGTCAGTTTACCTTTCAAATTGCTGTTGTTTGTGCTTGTGGACGGCTGGTATTTAATCGTCGGTTCATTAGTACAGAGTTTCCATTAATATAAAGAAGGCAACAAAATGACCCCAGATATGGTTGTGGGATTAATGGCTGAAAGTATTAAGATAACGCTTCTGGTAGCAGCCCCGATGCTCATAGTAGGTTTGGTTGTAGGTGTTTTGATCAGCTTATTTCAAGCAGTTACGCAAATTCAGGAAATGACGCTAGTGTTTGTACCTAAGATTGTGGCTGTTTTGGCTGTATTGGTGTTTGCTTTGCCCTGGATGATGAGCATGATGATTACCTTTACCCAGAATATATTTGCTAATATACCGGCATATATCAAGTGAACATAGATGGCCTTTTATGAGGCCATCGAAAGATTGTCGATGGTAAAGTACTACATGAAAATACCAAAAGAGGTAACAGTGAAAAATGAGTTTACCTTTCTTATCCGCCGAGCACTTAGAGGCTTTCATCCTTGTTTTGTTGAGAGTCAGTGCCATGGTTTTTACCATTCCGGTAATCAGTGATAAATCCGTTCCGGCGCGATTTAAAGCCGCTTTGTGCATTCTGATAACCTTAATCATATTTCCTCTTGTCTTGCCGAAAATTCCGCAACCGACAAATTATCCTGTACTGATTTTAATGTACCGTATGGCTGGTGAAGTTATGATTGGCCTGATTATAGGTTATGCGGCCAGACTCATACTTGCCGGTATCCAGATGGCCGGCGACATTATTGGTTTTCAAATGGGATTATCTATTGCCAATATTCTTGATCCTATGACCAGCGAGCAAGTATCCATCATTACGGAGCTGCAATATCTTATGGCCCTACTCATATTTTTAGCCGTTGATGCTCATCATATTTTCTTTTCGGCAATCATCCAGAGTTATTCCCTTTTAAATCCACTGGCATTTCATTTTTCCGGGTCATTAATGCAGTCCATTTTCAGCTTTTCTCAAGAGATGTTTGTTATCGCAGTTAAACTGGCGGCTCCTCTTATCGCGGTAATGCTCTTTACCAATGTCGGTCTGGGAATTGTTGCCCGCACAGTGCCGCAAATCAACATCTTCATCGTCGGCATGCCGCTGCAAATAGCAATCGGGCTTATTTTTCTGGGGGTAACCGCGCCGATGTTTGTCAAGATGACCCAAGGGTATTTCCTTGATTTCGAGGGCAAGGTCTTAACACTTTTGCGCTTGATGTGAAGTAGCAAAATATTGACGCTTATGTCATTAAGCCGTCGTGTAGAAGTAGCTTGGTAAAATTAATGCTGAGAACGGCTCCTAAAGCTGCAGGTAATGTATGTCGGATAATGATCAGGATCAGGAACGAACTGAAGACGCAACATCGCGGCGCCGTGAAGATGCACGTGAAAAAGGCCAGGTTGCGCGTTCTACGGAAATTGTGTCCGTAGGAATTCTGGTGGCCTGCGTGATTTATTTTTACTTTGGTGCCGCAGGACTTCTCAAGAACATCATGGAATTAATGACTTCCGGATTTCGAACCGCCGGTCAGTTTAACATCACGCCGGATAGCCTGCACTATTTATTTATTGATTATATTTTAAAGGGATTCACTATACTTTTTCCCATTATGCTGACAGTCGTTGTTGCGGCGATTTTGGGAAATATGCTGCAAATCGGTGTTATGTTTTCGACGGAATCTGTGACCCCTAAATTTTCCAAGATTGATCCTATTAAAGGTATTGAAAGGTTATTTTCCCTACGTTCAATTGTGGAACTGATCAAAAATACATTTAAGATTTGTATTGTTAGCGCAGTCGCCTACGTTGTTGTTAAAGACGAAATATCCAATATGATTATCTTGATGGATCAAAGCGTTTGGGGGATGATGACTTATTTTGGACGTATCTGCTTCAAAATAATTCTGGCCACCACTATCGTACTCGTTATTCTGGCTATCCTTGATTATATTTATCAGCGCTGGGAATACGAGAAAAGCCTGCGGATGACCAAACAGGAAATTAAAGACGAATACAAGAATACGGAAGGTGATCCTTTGATTAAATCCCGCATCCGCCGTTTGCAGCGCGAAGCCGCCCAAAAGCGGATGATGGCTGCCGTGCCGAAAGCAGACGTCATTATTACCAATCCGACCCATTTGGCGGTAGCAATTCAATATGATCACGAAAATATGATGGCGCCAAAAGTATTGGCTAAAGGGGCGAACATAATTGCTGAAAAAATCAAAGAGATTGCCCGGGAAAATGATATTCCGATAGTCGAAGACAAGCCTCTGGCACAGGTATTGTATAAGATGGTTGATGTAGATCAGTGGATACCGGAAGATCTTTACCGTGCTGTGGCGGAAGTTCTTGCGTTTGTTTACGGCCAGAAAAAAATTAAGATATTTGGATAGAAAAATATGGCAACTTCTGAGGCAGTTAACAGCGGTGCTTTTCTTGACGCAGTGAAATCAAGTTCGTCCATGATGGCCATGGCCGTTATGGACGATTCTGATGGTCATGATCATTCCCATTCCAACGTTTTTATTGGATATATCTCTCTCTTTCAGCATTACTTTTTCAATCATTATTTTGCTGATGTCCATGTACATATTAAAGCCGCTGCAGTTTTCCGTATTCCCCTCGGTTTTATTAATTGTTACTCTCTTGCGTTTATCGCTGAATGTGGCATCCACTCGATTGATTTTATTGCATGGCAATGAAGGGACTGCCGCTGCCGGACAGGTTATCAAATCGTTCGGCACATTTGTTGTGGGTGGTAATTATGTTGTCGGACTGGTTGTTTTTATGGTTCTGGTTCTGATCAATTTTGTGGTTATCACTAAGGGTGCAACACGTGTTGCTGAAGTGGCGGCGCGATTTACTCTGGATGCAATGCCGGGAAAGCAAATGAGCATTGATGCTGATTTGAATGCCGGTTTGATAACAGATCATGAAGCACGCCACCGCCGCTCTGAAATTGAGCAGGAAGCTAATTTTTACGGATCAATGGACGGCGCCAGTAAATTTGTGCGGGGTGATGCGATTGCGGGCATTATTATCGTTTTTGTCAATATCATCGGTGGATTGATTATTGGTGTGCTCCAAAAGGGAATGGCAGTTGCCGATGCCGCCAGAAATTATACTCTTTTGACCATTGGTGACGGTTTAGTGACGCAAGTGCCGGCGTTGATCGTTTCTACCGCAGCCGGTATATTGGTGACAAGGAGTGCGGCGTCGGCCGACTTGGGTGAAGAAGTGAAAGACCAATTATTTATGCAGCCGCGGGTAATCGCCACTGCTGCGATAATGCTTTTCATTTTTGCAATGATTCCCGGAATGCCCAAAGTGTCTTTTTTAATTGTATCGGCAATTGTTGCCTTTTCTGCTTTCCGTATTGTCAACAGCATCAATAGGGCTAAAGAACAGGAAAAAATTGAACAGGAAGCGGCGCCTGCACCGGCCGAGGCAATAGATGCAATTGCGCCACTTGATGCTCTGGGCCTAGAAGTAGGCTATGGTTTGATTCCCCTGGTTGATTCCGCCCAGGGTGGTGAACTGCTGCATCGTATCAAGGCGCTGCGCCATCAACTGGCGTCAGAAATGGGTTTTATTGTTCCGGCAATTCACATTCGTGATAATTTAAAACTCAAGCCGGATGAATACAACGTGCTGCTCAAAGGCATAGAAATCGCGCGAGGCAACATAATGATGGGGCACCATCTGGTTATTTCAGCCGATGAGCGGGACATGAAGATTAAAGGTATTCCGGCCAAAGATCCCGCTTTCGGGCTTCCGGCAATGTGGATTGCCGAACGGGATAAGGATGCAGCTCAATCAAAAGGCTATGTTGTTGTTGATGCGGCCATGGTGATGACGACTCATCTTACAGAGTTGATTAGAACTTATGCCGATGAGATTTTGGGACGTAATGAAGTGCAGGCACTTTTGGATAACCTGGAGGAGCAATACCCCAAAATGGTAAAAGAAATTGTTCCCAAACTTGTTCCGGTAACTGTAGTTCACCGAGTCCTCCAGCGTTTGCTGCGCGAGCGTATTTCAATTCGTGATTTAATGACCATTGTGGAAACAATCGGGGAATATGCCACGATCACGAAAAATGCCGATCTTCTTACCGGATATGTAAGGCAGAATCTGGGACGTTCCATAACAAAGCAGTACCAGGATAAAGATGGAAACATCACGGTAATGCTTATGTCGCCTGATGTAGAAGATAAGATCAGTCGTTCCATCCAGCATACAGATTATGAATCGTTTGTGTTGCCTGATCCTAATATTGTGAAGAAACTGGTCACCAGCTTACAGCGTCTGGTAAACACGTTTACTACCAGTGGCTTACAACCGATAATCCTCTGTTCACCGAATACGAGAATTCATTTTCGCAAGATATTGGAAAAATTTTATCCCAGTATAGTAGTATTGTCACACAATGAAATTGTACGGGAAGCTAATGTAAAATCTCTGGGGATGGTAGAAATATAAAATGCAAGTTAAACGCTATGAAGTATCCAGCATCAGTGAGGCTCTAACTAAAATTAAAGAAGATCTGGGGCCGGATGCAATTATTCTTTCGGCAAAGAAAATAAATAATACGAGTAACTCCGCAATAGAAGTAATGGCGGCGCGTGATGAAAATGCGAAGATGCCGGGGAAAGGTTTGGTCAATCTAATGCCGCCGGAAAGCAGTAGCTTGTCAGAAAACAGGGATGATATTTATAAATTCATTCGGGAAGAGATAGGTGAACTCAAAGAAATCATCCGTTCGGGGCAGAAAGAGAAATCATTGGGCTCAGAGCTCGAAGAGTTGAAAGAAACAATGGATAAATTCTTTGATATTCTGGGCGCGCGAAAAAGAAAATTCAATCCGGATATTAATTCCAAGATTTATTATTCGTTGCTGGCGTGCGGCTTTACGCGTGCCAGTTCCTGCAGCATCCTGGAAGAAATTGGTCCCCAAATATCCTCCCAGGATAAGATAACTGAAGAAATTGCTCTCCAGATTGTCGAGAAACATGTGATTAAATCCCTGCCGGTGAGAAATAAATCAAAGGAAGAAAAGCGAATTAAAGCTTATGTCGGCGCGACCGGCGTTGGTAAGACAACTACTCTGGCAAAACTTGCTGCCCGTTATTCAATAATGAGAAAAATGAGTGTAGGTATGATTACCATTGATACCTTTCGCATTGCCGCCATCGAACAATTGAGAACCTATGCCAAGATTATGGGGATCAGGATGGAAGTGGCTACGACAAAAGAATCATTTCAAAAATCACTGCAATTATTATCAGATAAAGATATCATATTGATCGATACACCGGGCCGGAGCTGTATTGACGATGGTTATTTAGGCATTATGGATACCATGCTGCAAAACAAGAATATCGAAACCAATCTGCTGGTTAGCACCACAGCCAGTGAAGATAATTTGCTCGACATGGTTACTAAATATTCTCCTTTCAATTATGATAATTTGATCATAACCAAGATCGATGAATCAAGGCGTTTCGGTATTCTTTATGATGTAATTAATAAGGCAAGGAAACCGGTAAGTTTCTTAACATGTGGACAAAATGTTCCCCAGGATATAGAAGAAGTTACACCGCAAAAAATAGCAAATTTAATGATGACAAGAGTTATTCATTAAGCCAGAAAGCAAAAGCTGTAAAATGTAAATACTTAAGGAGTGATATGACAACGGATCAGGCAGAGGCTCTTAGAACATTAAGGAAACAAGAAAAAACAACAATGGCCGGAACGGGTAATGCGGGTGTAAAAAAGGGTTATTACCGGCATGGAGTACGGATGATATCCGTTACCAGTGGGAAAGGTGGTGTGGGCAAAACCAACATTGCGGCCAATCTCGCTTATCTTCTTTCTATGATAAATAAAAGGACAATGATACTGGATGCGGACGCAGGTCTTGCTAATATTGATGTTATTCTCGGAATTAATTCCCCCTACAATCTGTCCCATGTATTGAATGGTGAAAAACTTCTCGCGGAAACACTGGTAGAAGGACCCGGGGGCATTAAGATTCTTGCTTCTGCATCGGGAATGCCGGAAATGACCGATCTTTCCCGTGGTCAGAAACTTACCCTGATTGATGAATTAAATTCTCTCAATGATTCTCTTGATTATATATTAATAGACACTGGTGCCGGTATTTCTTCCAATGTGATGTATTTTAACATGGCGGCGAAGGAGATAATTGTAGTTACCTCTCCGGAACCGACAGCACTGACGGATGCTTACGCTTTAATTAAAGTGCTTTATCAACGCCACGCTAAAAAACGTTTTCGCTTAATTGTCAACATGGTCCGCAACCCCTCGGAGGCGAAAGAGGTTTATAAGCGGTTGAGTAATGCCACCGATCAATTTTTGAATTTAACTATTGAATATTTGGGCTATGTGTTGTTAGATGAGAAAGTAAAACAGGCTGTTTTGCAACAAAAGGCTGTCGCCGAAATTTATCCGAATTCTCCTGCAACAAGATGCCTGGCCAGAATTGCCGAAAAGATTGGCAGCGAGATTGCACAGGATGATGAAGAAGGCAGCGTAAAATTCTTCTGGGAAAATATCATTGATCGGAATTGTGGATAAAAAAAAACGCGAAGAACTGATAATGAAATATGCACCGCTCGTAAAAAATATTGTCGGGCGGATGGCTGCGAAATTACCTATTGATTTGGCAGATAAAGAAGATTTAGTCAATGTCGGCATTATGGGTTTGATGTCGGCGTTAGAGAAATTTGATAAAAGTAGAAATGTCCAATTCGAAACGTATGCCAGTTTTCGGATTAGAGGAGCCGTGCTGGATGAATTAAGGGCGAAAGATTGGGTTTCCCGGGCGACTCGCAGCAAAGACAACAAACTGGAAGGTGCAATAGGAGCGCTGAAGAAACAATTAGGACGAGCGCCGAGTGAAGACGAAATTGCCCAGCAACTGGATATTTCTCTGGAGGATTATTTCAAATTATTGGATGACGCCAAGTGCATTCCTCTGATATCGACGGAAGACTTGCCGCCTGATTATCTGGAACGTAACAGCCGCGAAGATATAATGGAAGAGATTAGCGCCGGAAGTCCGCTTAACTTACTCGTAAGCATGGAGATAAAAGATAAGCTAAAGAACGCAATTGACGAACTGCCGGAAAAAGAAAGACTTGTTCTTTCACTTTATTATTATGAAGAATTAACCATGAAGGAAGCCGGTCGGGTTATGGATTTAACCGAATCACGAGTTTGTCAACTTCATGCACAAGCGGTTTTAAGATTAAGAAGCATAGTCAAATTTTCCCGGTAAGCCGTTAGCAAACGGCATAAGGAGCCGTAACGAAATAGAGAAAAAGAACAGGTAATTTCGTAACGGCCCCTAAGCCGTTGTTCATCAACAATTTGTGGGATCAATTATGGTAGAAAAAGCAAAATTAGATGTTCTGGAAGATCTGCCGGATATAGAGATAACGGATGTAAAGATTCTGACTGAAGAGCAGTCATTTCCTGTTGCACAAGAAAAATGGGCATTAAACAAACTTCTTTTGATCGCTGCGCCGGCTGTAATCGTTGTTCTTGTAATTACCGGGGTATTGTGGTTTTATCTTACGCGAACAGATCCGAATGTGACCAAGCTTAAATCAGGCACACAGGTTACGGCGATCGAGAAGAAGAAATCTGCAAAAGAGGAGAAAGTCGTTATCCAGGCTGCAGTAGAGCCGCTAAAAGTAAATAATGTATATTTTAAAGATTTTATCATTGACCTGAAAGATAAAACAGGTAAAAGCAAAATTCTGCTGTGCGATGTTGTCTTTGACTTAAGTGAGGCGGGTAAGCCTGCTGAATTAGAAAACAGAAGTGACATCAGGAGCATAATTTATTCAACGGCAACAGGAAGAAATGCTGTCGTTTTAAGATCGATTGAAGAGCGCAAGCGGTTGAAGCAAGAAATATTGCAGGAATTGAACAAGATGTTAGGCGCCGGTATTGTTAAAAACGTATACTTTACCAATTATGTAATAATGTAGAACATTTGGAGATGTAGTAAATGGATAAAGGCGAAATTTACCGGGCATTGGAAAAAGATTTTGCAGCAACTTTTATTGAAGAACTTATTCCTGGTATTCTTCATAATTTTGCCAATCCTCTAAACGGTATAATGGGCAGATCAAAACTGCTGCAGCGGCGTATTGAGGAAAATGTAAGAAAAATGGAAGAAAAGTATCCAGAGGCTGCAGCCGGAATGATGGATGATTTGCAGCGGATCAAGACTGATATTCGCTCAGTTAATCAGGAATCGGATTATTTCTTCGATATGTTCAAAGATGTTGCCGGCAAGTTTTATGCACTGGCCGCGAAAAATGAAGATAGAATCAATATTTCTCAATTACTGGCGGCGGAGATGCGCTTTGTCAATTTCTATTTGGATTTTAAACATGAGATAAAGAAAGATATTCAATGGGATAAAGACGTCCCCGATTTCAAGGGTAACACGGCGGATTTGTCGCTGGCCTTTTGGAGAATCATTCGTTTTGCAATGACTCGGGCTTTAGCCAGTCGCTTGAAAGAATTTTCTATCAAGACGGATCATGATAATAAATATGTCAGTGTGTTTATTAAAAGTTCAGGTGAAGCTATGCCTGCCCCTGACTTGGATGCCTTAATGGAAAACTTGAACTCTGATTCCTTGAATGTTCCTGGTGCAGTTGATCAGGGAGTTTTACTGTCGTTGCTTCTCCTTGATAAATATCAAGCAAGAATTAATTTTTTCAGTGAGGAGAACTTTAGCACTATTTCCATTGGTTTTCCCTATCGTAACGAAAAAATCAGAAGAAAGGAAATTTAAGAAATTCCGTCATTTTGACGATTTATATACATGAGAGGTCCTGTTTCATGATAATAATAGTCAGGGGGTGAGAATTCATGGTCAGGGCAATAGATGCACAACAAGTAATTCTCCATTCAAGCGTGATGGAAAAAATTCAGCAGATCCAACAGCAAAATCCGGATATGCAACAGAGGTATTTTGCCTTACATTTATCTGAGCAGGATCGTCTTTTAAGAGAAAAAGTCATACAATCGGAAGAGTCGGAAAAGGCTGCAATCAAAGAAAAAGAAGAACGCGAGAGCGGCCGGAAAAGAAAAGAACAGCACGCGAAAGAAAATCACGAACATCTTGCTGCAAGTGAAGGAAGCGAATTGGAAGGCGAGGGCGGACTCATCAACATCAAGGTTTAAAATGGACTTTCTCAATCCGATAATCATGCAAATTGCCCTCGATATTGTTTTATTTGCAGCGATAATAATTCTGCTTTGGCGGATAAATGCCAACATTAAAAATCCTTCCCTTGATGCTCATCGAAAAATGACAGCCGAATTAAAATCTTTGATTATAGAATCACAGGTTAATTCCGATCTATTTCTGAAAGCTATGGAACAAAGCAGGCTGTCCTTGAAAGAAATTGCCCTGGAACTGGAGCTGAAAGAAAAAAGAGTAAAAACCATTTTAGAAAAATCGCAGCGGGAAGAGGAAATTATGGACGCAAAAGCGGCAAATAATGATTCTGCTTTTTCGCGCAGTAAATATTCTGAAGTAACAAATATGATTAATCAGGGATATGGAGAAGAAGAAACAGCACGCATTACCGGCTTTACCCAGGCAGAAATTGGATTGATTGTTGATCTTTCCCGCATAAACAATGAGAATACCTGATGCCTTCCGCACCAATATCACCAGCTCAGAACAGCATAACTAAAAACAGCATAGAAATATCCCGCTCTAACGTGGCGCAAAAAGGAGTTGTCCTGGGAGAAACTCTTTCGGTAACTGTTCTGGAAAAGTCAGCCGGTAATAAATATACACTGGCCTTGAAAAATATGCAGATTCCGGCAACAAGTAGTGTCCCTTTAAGTGTTGGCGAAAAACTTATCGTAAAAGTGGAAAGCTTACAGCCGCAAATTACTTTAAATATTGTCGTGAACAAAAATTCAACCGGCGATGCCCAGATTAATGAAAACTTACGGCAGTGGCGGGTAAATCCTGAATCTTTATTGCACGTTATCAATAAGGTGGCCGAATTTGCGAAGCTTTTGCAGACTGCTAACCTGCCGGCGGCGATTTCACAAAGCCATGGGGATAAATTAATTAAACTGTTTGATGACATAATCCTTTCTCCTCGCACGAAGAATAATCCATTATTTTTGAAAGAGTTTGTTTCCAAGCTTGGCCTGTTGTTGGAGAATTCATTAAGACAACTTGTTGCCAGTGCCTCCCAGGGAAAAATTGATAAACCTCTAGAGGGTAATTTAAAAGCATTACTGTTAAAATTGTCAGCGGCAGTAAGCGAAGTTCTCCGCGAAAACCCAAAGCTGGATATTGAATTGGCGGCGAAACTGACAAATATATCAGCATTTACCGGTGAAGCCTTAAAGGCGATTGAAGTAAAGCAGGTGCTAAATTCTGTTTTTCAGTTAAGTGACAATGGGTTGGTATTGCAAGTCCCTGTTGCTGTGGCTGATGGTTTTCGCTTAGCCTGTATATTGATTACCCCGGAAGACAAAAATGGCCAGGGACAGACGAAGTTTTCATCCTGCGCAGTTACCATTTTTTTAGATTTGGACCTGCTGGGAAAAATCGCGGTTAATGCCAATATACGCGAAGGGGGCGTAAGCTGTGTAATCAAGTGCGAAAGAGAGGAAGTAAGGGATCTAATCACCAACAATCTTGATGAACTAAAGGATTCGCTTTCGGGAACCGGTTATCGGGTTGACTATATTGATTGTGTTCAGGAAGATGGTTTGATGGACGAGCAGGAAGAATTTTTAGCAAGGCAATCTTTTTTTGCTGCGGATTTGGTTAATTTTTTTGTATAGATGGTGTAATAATGAAACATAAAAAAGAACCGGTACCTGCCCTCGCTGCTGCCATAAAATACGATAGCGCAGGAGATAGCGCGCCAAAAGTGACGGCAAGTGGACGTGGAATAATTGCTGAAAAAATAATCGCCATTGCCGAAGAAAATGGTATTCCCATCAAGAACGATCCTGATTTGGTTCAGATATTAAGTAAATTGAATGTCGGTGCTGAAATTCCGGTGGAATTATACCGGGCCGTAGCGGAAATACTTGCCTTTGTTTATTCGATCAATGAAAACCAGAGATCATCAAGTCCTGCTAAATTATAAAAATTAACCTCACTAACCCCCTAAAGGAAAAAATTTCCCCCCGGCATATTATTTCCTGCCGTACTTTTTTTGCAGAAAACCTGTATTGATTTAAATTATTCTTATTATCCAATATTTCAAATTATTCTAGCCAGATGCTAAGTATTTGATAACTATTGTTAATCGTCAAGACAAACTGTGTTATGAAGGTTGTTTCCTCCCCCATTTCCGGCAGCTTTGTCTTGGTGAAATCTTATGGCATATCGATTGCAACAGGGTAATGCAAAATAGGGAGATAGAAACAATGGATTTCGATATAAGTCAAATTGCGATTGCCGGATCAAGAAAGCTGACTCAGTTGGATTTTATCGCCAATAATATTGCTAACGTCTCCACAACTGGATTCAAAGCAGAGCATCTATATTATGCAATGAAAGGAAAGTCGGCGCAGGAAACTGCCCGCTCTGATTTGGGAATAACATCCATAGTCATCGATTTTGCGCAGGGGACTTTGCAGAGGAGCGGCAATCCGCTGGATGTCGCCATCGAAGGTGACGGTTTTTTTGCCATTCAACAAAAAGACGGCACTACCTACACCCGTAACGGCAGTTTCGCAGTTAATAAGAATAAAGAATTAGTAACAAAGGATGGCTCAAAAGTCCTGGGAGAATCAGGACCCATAAGTATCAACGGTACGCAGATAGATATAGACGCTGACGGCAATATCACCGCTGACGGCAATGTGGCAGGGAAATTAAAGATAGTTGCATTTGACAAGCCGGGGCAACTGACTCGTACTGCCGGAGGGCAGTATGTCGATGACGGAAACGCCGGATTGAAGAAAAATGACACATCTCGAATAGCAAGCGGTTATCTGGAAACGTCCAACGTCAATGCCATGAAAGAGATGGTGGAGATGATCGACGGGCATCGGTCTTTTGAAGCGTATCAAAAAATAATTCAGACAATGGCCGACTTAGATAAAATTTCTACCAGCAGACTGGGCAGGTTGTCCTAGTCTTAAAAGGAGGATCATATGATCAGAGCTTTATTTACAGCGGCAACAGGTATGGCCGCCCAGCAAATAGAACAGGATGTTGTGGCCAACAACTTGGCTAATGTGAATACAGTTGGGTTTAAGAAGTCACGAGCCGATTTTCTGGATCTCATGTACCAGATTTCTTCTAAATCCGGTTCCCAGACGTCTGGTGGAGGCCAGTTGCCGGTTGGTATTGAAGTAGGCATGGGTGTAAAACCGATGTCTACGCAAAAAATATTCACGCAGGGCGATTATCAACAAACCGGTAATAAATTTGATTTGGCCATTGAGCAAAACGGCTTTTTTCAGTTCGATAACAATGGAACGACAGCATACAGCAGAGCCGGAAGCCTGAAAATTGATAAGACAGGAGCTTTGGTCAATTCCGAGGGATTAAAACTTATACCGAGCATTACTATCCCGACAGGAACAGTGGACTTCGCTGTTGATGCCGGAGGAACCTGGAGCGCAACCGATCAGGCCGGAGCAACATTAGCTACAGGCCGGATACAATTAGCGACATTTATTAATCCGGCGGGATTAACCAGTATCGGTAGAAATCTCTACGACAAGACGGAATCATCCGGCGAGGCGATAGTTGGTAATCCCGGGGAAAACGGCATCGGGACAATATCCCAGCATTTTCTCGAAATGTCCAATGTCAGTGTAGTCGATGAAATGGTCCGTATGATTGTCGGCCAACGGGCCTATGAAATAAATTCCAAGGCCATTCAAACGGCTGATGCTCTCCTCTCCATTGTTAACAACCTCAAGAGGTAAGAAATGTTTAAGCGAATAACCGGCAAGTTAATAGTTCTTTCGAGTATCTGCGGATTGATCATTTGCCTGGGTGCGGGAAATTTATTCGCGTCAGAAAATCCGGTCATAGATCAGGAAAAATTAAACAAAGCAATTGGTTTGCATATTGAAAAAAATATGCCCTGGCCCCAAGGCACGATGCGGTTTGAAATCCTTTCCAGTCTGCCCGAAATTGCTCTGCCTTCAGGTCATGTTTCCTGGAAAGTAGATATTAAAGGAAACGATAATTACCTGGGAGATACTTACTTCGCCGTTAAATTGTATAATAGAGGTATTATGTTTAAGGAGGAATCAATTCGGGTGAGAATTGAAATCCTCCACGAATTTGTTGTCAGCGTTAAAAATCTGGGTAGAGATTCCATAATCGGTGCCCACGATGTTTCTGTGCAAAAAAAATGGGTACGTTCAATTCCCTTAAACTCGGTTTCTGGCGTGGATGAAGTTGTCGGCAAATTGCTCTTAGTCAGTATTCGTCCGAATACTGAATTATCCCGCAATATGTTCAAAGAAGTAACCGCTGTTAAAAGGGGCAAGATGGTACAGATCGTTCTGGACAGTGGAGCAATTAATATTACAACGATGGGTCTTTCGGAAGAAGATGGCGCGGAAGGATCTTTTGTCAAAGTGCGCAATATCACATCCAATAAAACAATTTATGCCCGAGTTGTCGGCGAATCAAAAGTTAAAGTCGATTTCCAATAGAAATGGAGCCTTCGTATGCTTAAAATAAAACAGAGATATTCGGGATTGGTCTTAATCATAGCCGCTTTTATGGTTACCGGTTGTCTGTCGGAACAAAAGGTAAATATCCGGCCGGACGATGTTGCTCTTCCCCCGATAGTCAAGCCGCAGCCTGCCGCCGGGTCCATCTGGGCTGGTGAAAGCAGCAATAATTTAATTTTCTCCGGTAAAAAAGCACGCTATGTCAATGATATTGTAACTATTATTATTTCTGAAACAGCAACCGGCGGAAACAAGGCCTCAACAAATACCAGTAAGGACACCAGTACATCGGCGGCTATTACATCGCTTTTAGGTATTGAGAATGCAATTATTGGCAGCAATGCCACGATGGGAGGCAAAATTGGCTTAGGTGGAACATCTACCAATGCTCTCAAGGGTTCGGGCGATACCAGCCGGAGCAGCACATTATCAGCAAGCATCAGCGCCCGCGTTTTAAAGGTTTTAGATAATGGTAATTTGCTGATTGAAGGAAAGAGACAGATGACGGTCAACGCCGAAGACCAGTTCATTGTTATTACCGGAATTATTCGGCCCGACGATGTTACCGCAGACAATACAGTGGCTTCGCAATATATCGCCGATGCGCGGATACTTTACACAGGCGATGGTGTCATTAACGACAAAATGAGGCCGGGATGGCTGACGAGAGTGGTGGATTGGGTGTGGCCGTTTTAGGCCGTTGTTCAAAAATAACTTGTCTTGCCATAACCTGATAACCTGAAGGTCAAGCGAGGTCACAAGACCCGCATGGGTGGTCAAATAAATGCTGAGAACGGCATAATGAGCCGTAACGAAACACCGAAAAAGTGCAGGTTGTTTCGTAACGGCTCCTAAGCAGGGAAAATATTCCAGGATTTAGTAAAAGCGCGGGAGCTCGAAGATGAAAAAAGAAAAAATTACAATCTGTCTGATCATTTTTACATTAATGCTGCAGTTGGCAAATAATGTATTTGCCGCCAGAATTAAAGATATCGCCGTTGTCGGTGGTGTCCGGGCTAATCAGCTTATCGGCTATGGAATTGTCGTTGGTTTGGCGGGGACCGGAGATGATTTGACCAAGAATCTTTTTACCTCTGAATCACTGATAAACATGATGAGCAGACAGGGCCTTTCGATGAAAGGCACAGCGGCGACGCTGAAAGCAGATAACATAGCTGCTGTCATAGTCACTGCTGCGCTACCGCCATTTGCCAAAATTGGAACGAAAATTGATGTGAGTGTTTCTTCTTTAGGATCGGCAAAAAGTCTTTTAGGCGGCACCCTGCTTATTACTCCTCTTCGCGGTGTTGACGGTGAGGTTTACGCTGTAGCCCAAGGCGCGGTGACTTTGGGCGGATTTTCCGCCGGTGGAGCCGGTGGCGGTGCGTCGAAGAATCATACTACGGCAGGTGGTATTTCTAATGGAGCCTTTGTAGAAAAAGAACTTCAAAATGATTTTGATTCCCGGCGGTCACTGGTAATTAATTTGCAGCGCCCCGATTTTACAACGGCCTCCAGAATGGCTGCGACTATCAATAAAACCATATCTTTTGTGGAAGCGAAACAAATTGATTCCTTTTCAGTTACCGTCAAGGCAAGAGACGCCTTTGCGGGTTCACTATCGGAACTTGTATATTTTGTTGAGTCTCTGGACGTTCCCGTCGATGCGGCAGCAGTAGTCATGTTAAATGAAAAAACCGGCACGGTCGTTATGGGTGATAATGTGCGTATATCAACGGTGGCCATTGCCCATGGCAATCTCAGTATTCAAATTAAAGAAGACGCTAAAGTATCGCAGCCGCTGCCCTTTGCCCCTGCTCCGCCGGCAGGCGGTGCAGCTCCGGCACCCGGTCCGGGAGGTACAGTTGTTGCTCCCGGTGGACAGACAGTTGTAATTCCGCAAACTACAATAAATATTGCTGAAGAGAAGAAGTTCTTAATGATGGTTCCCCAGGGAGTGACAATTTATGATGTGGTCAGAGCACTTAATTCTCTGGGTGTTTCACCACGTGATTTGATCACTATTTTGCAGGCAATCAAAGCTGCCGGTGCTCTGCAAGCAGATTTGCATATCATTTAGAAGTATTGAAGGACTGCCATGGACACAATAGATCTAAATACTCGAAATATAACGGATCAGGCAAAAAATACCGAAATTGCGCCGAAACAAAAGAAAGAGGAACTGCTAAAAATCAAAAAAGCTTGCAAGGATTTTGAATCAATATTTGCATATTATCTGCTGAAAACGATGCGCCAGACTATTCCTAAAGGCTCCACCGGTCTTAGTAATTTTTCTGGAAAAGATACGTATACTATGATTATGGATCAAAAACTTGCTGATGAATTAGCCAATAAAGGTAATGGGTTGGGTTTGCAAAAAATGCTTTATGAGCAATTAACCAAAAATCAGATTAAGGAGGTTCCTGAAGAAAAAATTAAATAATGTTTAAGTTATTTATTGATTTTGCCGATAGGTGGTGTAAGACGAAGATCAAGGAGAAAGTTAAATGAAAATTTCCGATATTAAAGATGTAAGTGCGCAAATGGTTCAGCAGTATCAGAAAAGCGACAATTATGTCGCCAATACTGAAAAACAAGCTGTCAGTGCGCCCACCAAAACGGAAGAAAAAGTTGATCTTTCCACCCAGGCAAAAGATATTCAGCTAGCAAAAAATGCGTTGTCCCAGTTACCTGATGTGCGCGAACAAAAAGTGCAGGAGATAAAAAGTCAGGTAGAGAATGGTAAATACAACGTTAGTGGAGAAAAGATTGCCGGGAAAATGGTGGGAGAATCGATCGTCGATCTTTTTGCTTAACGAAGAGGCAAAAAATTCCGTATTATTAGATTTTTCCCATCTTTTATTCTTCCGTTCCATATCCCTGTAAGTTTCTTTTCTTCGGCCCGCTGCTGGGCGGGCACACCAACGTTTAACTTATCAACTAAATTAATATAAGGATATTCTGATGTTAGAACAGGGTATGATTTTAACTAATTGCCGGGAAGAGAACTCCTGTGAGAGTATTTTCACCTCGCTGATCGAGATATTGGAAAAAGAATCAGCTATTTATCAGGAGCTGAAAAATTGCCTTATTAATGAAAAAAGATTGCTGATTAAACCAAATCTTGACGAGCTCAACCATAACAATGCCCTGAAAGAAAATATAATTCTCAAGGCGCGGATGCTGGAGGAAGCAAGAGCAAGCATCTTAAAGAGAATTGCCCGGAACCTCGATATAAAGGCAAATGTCGTCAAACTTAGTCAAGTAGCCAGTCATGCAGGCCCTGAACAAAGAAAGGAAATTGAGTTGATCCGAGATACTTTGGCATTAATTGCGCGGGAAATAAATGCCTTAAATGAAACTAATAAGGATTTGTTGGATGCGTCCATGAGCAATATTAAAAGCTCACTGGATTTTATAAGCTCCATCATGTCTTCGGAATCCGTTTATCTGGAATGCGGAAAAATGAAATCTGCCCATAAAAACGGTATGTATTTGCATAAGGAAGGATAATATGTCTGACATTAGCAGAATTTTAATTACTGCGAAAGAGGCTATTCTCAGTAATTTAACGGCAATTAATGTTACGGGATCGAATATTTCGAATGTCAGCACCCCCGGCTATACGCGGATTCGTCCGGTGTTTCAATCCGTTGGAACAAGAGATGCCTCATCAAATCAGGAACAGATTGGGGTAAAAATTGCCGATATTGAGAGAGTTTATGATAAATTTCTCGGTTCTCAAATAGTTGCACAGGATTCGGCCGTCGGCAACGCCTCAGCCCGGAATAGTTTGTTAACTCAAGTTGAAGGTGTTGTGAATGAAAGTTCGGGAGACGGTATAAATGACGCCTTAAGTAAGTTTTGGAGCGCCTGGGACAATCTTTCCGTTAACCCATCAGGCAAAGCCGAGAGAGATGTTCTTGAAACAGCAGCGCAAAATCTGACCGGTATTTTTAATTCAAGAGCAGAAGAACTGTCTAGTATACAGTATAGCATTGATCAAACGATAACTGATGATGTCGATAAATTGAACGGATATTTAAGTGAAATGTCAGGTATGAATGCAGAAATTACAAGAATAGAAGGTGCAGGCGGCCAGGCATCTTCGCTAAGAGATAATCGAATGACGCTACTGAGCAAAATAAGCTCAATAATTGATATTAATTATATTGAACGCAGTGACGGTTCTTTATACATTTATCTGCCCGCAAGCGGTAAAACTCTGGTTGAAGGAAGTAACAAATGGCAATTAACAACTCAGAGTAATTCCACCAACGCCAATTTAAAGGACATAGTTTTTACTGATGACCTGAGCAATTCGCTGAATAATGATATTACAAGTGGCGAACTGGGTGGATTATTGGATATTAGAGATGTTGTTCTGGCCTCTTATATTGATGAGTTAAATCAGACAGCTGCCGGTATTATCAATAAAGTAAACACTCAACATATGGCCGGTTATGATCAGGACGGCAATATGGGTGGCGCTTTTTTCACTTCGACTACAGATACATCAATCAATATGACGGAAGCAAGGAACATGCAAGTCAGTGCGGCTATAGTTGCCGATGCCAGAAAAATTGCTGCTTCTTCCACTGTCAATGCCGATGGTGATAATGCCACTGCCATGGCTACCATCAGAGAAGATAAAATGTATGCCTCTTTAGGGAAAATTTCAATAACTACCGGCTCAGGTTCTGCCGTGGGTCAAATTAATAATATTGGGCAGGCCTATAAAAATACAACCTCTGCCATAGCGCTGACGCGTGGTGCGACTTCTGCAAATTGGACTATAGCAAATAATGGCGGTTACACATCACTTAAAGTTTTATCTGCTGACGATAAAAGTGTTACTCTCGATCTCAACGGGAATGGAACCGCCGATATAACATTAAATTTGTCCGGCACTTGGACCAATAGCGATGCACTTTCTTTTTCCCTGACCAAAAAGGACAGCACAACGAATATAGAAGGGTATTACAATGCATTTATGGCTGGAATAGGCCAGGACGTCGCCAGTTCGACCACGGCATTAGCTAGTGAACAAGCGATAGCTAATCAGCGTAGCGACCAAAGAGAAGCGCTTTCCGGAGTTTCGCTGGATGAAGAGATGCTCAATCTGATTAAATATCAGACGGCTTACAATGCCGCCGGCAGGCTAACAACGGTTGTTTCAGAGATGATGGATATTTTGATCAACCTGGGAAAATAGGACAAGGGGGCAAGCATTTATGATTAGCAGAGTTACAGAAAATATGAAATTTAATGCGATGACCAACAATTTATATACTGTTCAGAGCCAATCCGCTGATCTGATGGAAAAGCTCACTACACAAAAAAATATCAACAGGCCGTCGGATGATCCGGTTGGCACCGGTCAGGCATTAAATTATCGTTCGACCCTGGCCTCAATTGAGCAGTATCAAAAAAACATTACGGACGCCAATACCTGGTTGTCGTTAACGAATACAAATCTTTCCGGTATTAAAGATGTTATTGCCAAAGCAATTAATGTTGCTACTACCGAGTCCCTAGCCGGGGGGGATTCTGCTACATCTGATACAAGAGACTCTTCAGTGACATTTCTTTCCAGCTTGATTGATCAAGTCGCGTCCTTGATGAATGCCAAGTGTGGCGATAGTTATCTGTTTAGCGGATCAAAAACGGATGTTGCGCCTTTCTCGACAAATCCATTGAGTAGTATTGGAGATGCAACCGCAGCACCGGTCAATACTTTTGACGGCACGGTTACATCCGGCGGTACTTATACCGGAACAGTAAACAAAAATTATGCTTTTAAAATTATTGATGGTGGAACAATAGCGGCGGCAACTTATAAAATTTCCGCTGATGGTGGCACGACCTGGGGCGCTACGTTAGCTCTTCCACCTCAAGCGGTCAAGGGAAGCATAGCTAATACAGCCGGCGGATCTCCCATTACGTCAGCGACCGTCTGGAACACAATTACCGGCGCCAATGTCCAGAATGGTACCACTGTTGCTATAACGGGGAAAAAGCACGATGGCACCGTCGTAGGTGGACTGCCGGCAGACACATTTACAATAGCGGATGCGGCGACAGGCACAGTGCAGGATTTGCTCACACAAATTCAAACCACTTTCGGCGGCACTGTGACTGCATCTATCGATACCGCCGGAAAAATCACAGTTACGGATAACACGACTGGTGAAAGTCAGATGGCAATGACTCTTGTTACCACTAATCCTGTTGGCGGTGCTCTTAATTTCGGTACAGTTGCCACAACCACAACAACATCTATTACTCTGGGCGACGGAATGAACATCACCATTAACGATTCCGGAGCGCAGCATCTTGCTGCCGGTGATAAATATACCGTGAATGCAACAGCTGCCACAATTGGAACCGCAACCGCAACCGCAGTACCACCTAATACTTATGCCGGCACAGTTACGTCCGGCGGTACTTATACGGGGACAACAGACAAAACGTATCTTGTAAAAATTGTAGCTGGTGGAGCGTTGGGTGCCGCAACTTATCATATGTCTACCGACAACGGTGCACACTGGGGCACAACTTATACGGTCGGTGCTGGTGGAACCATTACTTTAGGTGACAGTAGCGATGTAACCAACGGTGCAACCATGACCTTTACGGCAGGTACTTTTGCTGCCGGTGATTCATTTACGGTGAATGCGGGTGCTGCCATTACTGGAAATGCAACCGCAGCGCCGGTTAATACTTTTGACGGCACAGTTGTAGCCAGTGGTGCTTATACGGGAATGGTAGACAAGACTTATGCTTTAAAAATCATTGCCGGCGGTCCATTGGCGGATGCAACTTATAAAATTTCTTCCGACGGTGGCGTGACTTGGGGATCAACAAAAACAGGCCTTTCCACACAAACAACTTTAGGCGACGGGATAAAATTGACCTTTACTGCCGGCACTAATAATCTTGCCGCCGATGATTTATTTACAGTAAAGGCAATAGCTACGGGTATTGGCACTGCTTCCGCGGCAACAGCCAATGCTTTTAACGGCACAGTAGCTTCCGGTGGCACTTATACCGGAACAGAAAACAAAACGTATGCTGTAAAAATTATTACCGGCGGCACATTGGCCGTCTCCACTTATAAAATATCGGCGGACGGCGGTAAGACCTGGGGGGCAGTGCAAGCTCTTCCGCCTCAGGAGGTTAAGGGCAGCATAGCTAATACAGCCGGCGGATTACCCATTACCGCTGCGACCGCCTGGAACAAAATAACCGGCGCCAATGTCCAGAATGGTACCACTATAGCTATATCGGGGAAAAAGCATGATGGTACCGCCGTCGGACCAGGCACATATACCATAGCAAATGCAGCGACGGGTACAGTGCATGATTTGCTCACACAAATTGAAACGACTTTTGGCGGCACTGTGACTGCATCTATCGACGCCGCCGGAAAAATCACCGTCACAGATAATACGACTGGCGAAAGTCAGATGGCAATGACCCTTGTTACCACTAATCCTGTCGGCGGTTCTCTCGATTTTGGGGCAGTTACCGCAACTACAACCAAAACGATTACGCTTGGCGACGGGATAACAACGACCTTTACACCAAATACTGTTAATCTTGCCGCCAATGATTTGTTTACGGTGAACGCTTATCCAGCAGGTAGTTATCGGGGCGACGGTGACAACCTGACCATGCAAATCGGTAAAAATAATAATTTTATATATAACATCACCGGTTCTTCTGCTTTTGCAGCGGCCAATGGCCCTGTTGCCAACGCTTCCTTAACCACCGGTACCGGAACCACTCTTACCAAAGATGACAACATCATGCTGACGCGCGGAGGCACTGCCGGCAGTTGGACTCTGACTAACCACACTCAATATCCGAATATGGTTATTGCTTCGGTAAGTGACACCGCAGTCAATATTGATGTCGATGGAACAGGAACGGATGTTATAAAGCTGTCTTTGTCCGGAACCGAGACGTGGAGTGCCAATAACACGGCATCATTTTCCATTACCGGAAGTACGGTAGGACCACCGGCAACACAGGCGTCATTAAGCTCCGTTACCGTTCACGGTCCGGGGACAGTTGATTTGCTGACCACTTTGACTGCGATAAAGACGGCCTTGGAGGCTAATGATGGCAATGAGATTGCTGCGCGAATAGAAGAATTGCAAGTTGCGCAAACGCAAGTTGTTACCCATCTGGCGACTGTCGGCACTAAAATTAATTCTTTAACCCTGACAAAAGAAAACCATACAGCTTTTAACGAACAAATTACAAACCTGAGTTCTAAAATAGAAACGGCCGATTTAGCTAAATTAATTGTAGCCTATCAAATGAAACAGACAGCCTTGCAGGCGTCATATAGCATGGCGGCACAAGTTGGGAAAATGACGATTCTGGATTACCTTAAATAGAAAAATTTGCTGGAGGCAAAATGCTTGTCCTGACACGGAAGTTTGGCGAATCTATTACAATTGGCGACGACATTAAAATAACCATCCTTGATAGTAAGGGAAAAAATATTCGCATCGGCGTTGAAGCCCCCCGCAATATTGCCATCCATAGGAAAGATATTGACCAATGCTCTCCGGAAAAAAATCAGAAATCGGATCACAGCAGTCAAAAGACGGAAGAAAGATAGCACGGAAACTGAGGAGACAGTAAAAAGTCGGGAAACCATTGTTATGTCATTCCGGACTTGATACGGAATCGAGTTAATTTATTCAGTTTTCTGGTTCCCGGCCTGCGCCGGGACGACGATTCTATTGGTTTTTGACTTTTTACGACTTCATAGCAGATGAATTAATTTTATAGTTACGCTATGTTGGAAAAACCACTGTATTCATCGGCGGATTTATCCATGGCTTTGCCATAGGCATCCTGGCCGTAGAATTTGAAAACGATATGTGCCGGGTCCAGGGTGGCGTTGCCGGTATCATTTTGAGTAAGCCGGAATCGGACAATGGCTGTATTTTTATCGGTATCATAAGTAACATTTACCGGGATGGGAAGAATGTTTGCTTCTGTTTTCGGTACAGTAAATCCTCCATTATAAACACCGCCGTTTTGCGTGATGGATGCTCTGTTGATACCCCAGTTATAACGGTTCTGTATAGATGAAATATCCATGTTTTTGGAAAAAACAAAGTTCATAGAATAAAGTTTTGTGCTGTTGGGCTCTGTTAGATCTGCATCCATTTCCGCAATTTTTGTTTTCGGTCCTAAATAGTTATTGAATCCATCAAGACCAAGAGCAAAATTTATTCGTGGTTGTGAGACCTCAGACATGTAATTTTGAAGTGTTGTAGCTGACGCAGATTTTTTTGCTGTCAGAATGAGTAATTGTTCGTTCGCATTCTGATCATTGCCCATATCAGCGTAGGTATATCCCAGTTCCAGGTAAGAATTTACAAATGTTTTATCCATGCTAATGGCTTTGTTCAATTGGGCAATTGCATCCGGATAGTCTCCTGATGCCCGCGCCACCTGTCCTAAACCATAGTAGCCGGAAGCGCCGTTAGGCGAAAGCTTGACGATTGCTTGAAACTGCTCGCGAGCAGCACTGAACTGACCGGAACTGAGATAGCTCTGTCCCAGAGAATATCTATTCTCAGCTGAATTCGAATTCAATCGCACAGCTGCTTCATATTCTGACAGGGCTTCAGATTCATTGCCATCCACAGGAAAGATATTGACCAAAGCGCTCCGGAAAAAGATCAGAAATCTGATGACGGCAGTCAAAAGAAGGAAGAAAAATAGCACGGAAACTGAGGAGACAGTAAAAAGTCGGGAAACCATTGTTATGTCATTCCGGACTTGATACGGAATCCAGTTAATTTATTCAGTTTTCTGGTTCCCGGCCTGCGCCGGGACGACGATTCTATTGGTTTTTGACTTTTTACGACTTCATAGCAGATGAATTAATTTTATAGTTACGCTATGCTGGAAAAACCGCTGTATTCATCGGCGGATTTATCCATGGCTTTGCCATAGGCATCCTGGCCGTAGAATTTGAAAACGATATGTGCCGGGTCCAGGGTGGCGTTGCCGGCGGCATTCTGAGAAATTCGAAATCGGACAGAGGCCGTATTTTTATCGGCATCATAAGTAACATTCACAGGGATGGGAAGAATGTTCGCTTCTGTTTTCGGTACGGTAAATCCTCCATTATAAACGCCGCCGTTTTGTGTGATGGATGCTCTGTTGATACCCCAGTTATAACGGTTCTGGACAGATGCAATATCCATGTCTTTGGAAAAAACAAAATTCATGGAATAAAGTTTTGTGCTGTTGGGCGCTGCCAGATCTTCATCCATTGTAGCAATTTTTGTTTTCGGTCCAAAATAATTATTGAATCCATCAAGACCAAGAGCAAAACGTATTTTTGGTTGTGACACCTGGGACATGTAATTTTGAAGGGTTGTAGCTGACGAAGATCCTTTTGTCGTCAGAATGAGTAATTGTTCTTTCGCCTTCTGATCATTGCCCATATCAGCGTATGTATATCCCAGTTCCAGGTAAGAATTTACAAAATTTTTATCCACGCCAATGGCTTTGTTCAATTGGGCAATCGCGTCCGGATAGTCTCCTGACGCCCGTGCCACCTGTCCTAAACCATAGTAGCCGGAGACGCTGTTGGGTAACAGCTTGGTGACAGCTTGAAATTGCTCTTGGGCAGCACTGTACTGACCGGCGCCGAGATAACTCTGACCGAGCGAATATCTATTATCGGCTGAATTCGGATTAAATCGTACAGCCGCTTCATATTCTTTCTGGGCTTCCTCCTGATTGCCTTCTTGCGCGTAAATATCACCCAGAGCCAGATGCAAATCATCGCGCACCGGATATATCTGAAGAGCTTGTTTATAAGTTGCAATTGCCTGATCTGTTTTTTCCAGATTCAGATAGGCTTGAGCTATGTAATTATAGGCTTTAGCGGAATTATCGGTAAAGGGCGCCAGGCCGGCAGATGTTTTAAATTCCTTAATGGCTTGGTCATAATTACCATTCTGGAAAAAATCTATTCCCCGCGACAAGGCATTATTAGCCAGAGAATCCAGTTGTGCCTGCGAATGAGTTGTGTTGGCAGCAAATAAATAATCTATGTATGTTGAATTGGCAACTCCCAATGATGAACTCATCAATAACCTCATCTGATATGATCTATTTAAATTATCGGTATTGGTCGGATAAAACTTGAGGAAAAATGGCAATAGGTGGAAAGATAAAGGCTGACTGCAAGACTGACGGTCTCAGCGAATTATGGCGAGATCCCGACGCATGGGGTCATAACCTGATAACCTAAAGGTCACGCGAGATCACACGAGGTACTATTGTTGGCTTTAGCCTGTTGGTTCAACAACATAAAAATCAGTTAATAGGCGACTACCATGTACGATGTTTATTATAAATAATGTGTCCAGCGATCCATCAAACCTGTAAATAACACGATATGTGCCAACAATAACTTGTCTGTACATCGATTGTTCAACTCCATAATAATTTTACCTGATTCAGGAAAGAGACTTAAACGCTCGACCGATTCTACAATCTTACGGGTTTGATAATTTGCATATTGGATTGAATCACGTGAGATGTAATCATAAATTGCTTCCAGAGACTCGATTGCTTTTTGGGCCCATATCAGCTTTGCCACTTTCCAGATATCCTTTCGAGGGCCTGCTGGTGGGATAATACGCGTCCTTCTCTTATATCAGTTTCACCTTCTTCAATCTTTTCCAGAAGATACAATGGTGATAGGATTTTTATGTCAATGTGTATTTGTGCTAGGTCAAGCAAGGCCACAAGGTGTGGCCTACAAAAACAGCTATTTTCTTGTAGGCCGGGTCAACTGACCCGGCGGCATTTGTTGAAGTTTATTCGCCGCGTGAGTCAAGCGGCCTACAAAAGGTTTCAGCGCATTCTCCTTCAGCCTCCAGTCTTCAGCCTATTCACCGATTTATTTTTAAAAAAAGTCCTTCGCGGCTAAAGTATTATGGGGAATTTCCGATAATGTAGCATAAGGAAGTTTAAAATGATCAGAAGGGAGGATAATCTTAAGTAAATTCAGACGAACACTTTTAGAAGAGCAGCATCATTGGAACAAAAAAACTCTGGCAAGAATTGTCAGAAAGCAACCTAGAAAAGGAGAAAAATTATGGCTATTAATGATATCAGTTTAACCTCGGGAATGAGAAACAACCTTTTATCTCTTCAAACCACAGTAAGTCTTTTAGACCGCACGCAAAACCGCCTTTCTACAGGCAAAAAAGTTAACACAGCAATGGACAACCCGGTATCATATTTTGCGTCCCAGGCATTGAACGCTCGTGCGGCTGTTATCGATAGTTTGAAGGATGCGATGGGCCAGGCCGTTCAGACGATCACCGCCGCCGACAAAGGTATAACGGCGATCAGTACGATGATTGAGCAAGCTAAAGGTATTGCGCAATCTGCTTCGAGCGCCAGTGGCATTAAAGTTACTTTAACACCAGCGGCCACCATAGCAGGCGGCAACGCTTCGAGTGCAACCATAGGCATATCCGCAAGTATGACAGCGGGTGAAACTGTTACGGTTGGTTCCACGACGCTGACCGGCGTAAGCACGACTGCTGGCATGACGAGTGTTCAGTTTTATGTCACAGGTGTCGCTACTACTGACGCCCTTAATCTGAAGACTGCAATCGCAGCAAACTTTACTGGTTATACTGTGGCTCTTACAACCGGCACGACTCTTATAAGTGTCAACAATACAGATAGTGCAGGTGAGCAAGCAAACATTGCCGCAATTACTAAAGTCTCAACTGCTTCTACAATAACTGCAACTGCTGAGGCACTCGGCGCCGTACTGACGTTAGGTGGCGTAGCGCTGACGTCAGTTTATAGTGCGGCAAAAGCAGCGACATCCGCTACTAACTATTACAAAGCTAGTGCTACTGCTGCAGATACCGCTACTACTCTGAAGGCGCTTATCACCGCCAACACTACCTTGTCTGGCTTGGGCTATTCAGCAACTGCAGAAAGCGGGGTGGTGACGGTGTCGAGGGCGAAATATGATATTACGACTGCCATGTACACGGCTCCCACAACAGGAATCACGGCGGCTCTCTCTCAGACAACAGCTTCCGACCTGAAGAGTTTACAAACCCAGTTTAACGATTTGCTTTTCCAGATGGATAAGTTGGCGTTAGACTCCGGGTATAAGGGCAAAAACCTTCTGAACGCAGACACTATGACCGTTAAGTTCGAAGGCACCACACTGTCTGTGGTAGGATTCAGTGCGAAAGCAAGCGACCTCGGCGTTGCGGATGCAACATGGGTCACAGGCGGTTCGGTTGACACCTCCACGACAGCGCTGGATACTGCTTCATCTACTATGCGTACGGAAGCGTCCAAACTGTCCGGCAACTTGAGCATTATCACCGTTCGTCAGCAATTTTCGACGAACATGATTAACACTCTGAATGCAGGTTCGGATGCCCTGACACTGGCCGATACCAATGAAGAAGGCGCCAACATGCTGATGCTGCAGACCCGTCAGTCTCTGGCCACCACGGCTCTGAGCCTCTCGGCGCAGGCAGCCCAGTCAGTTCTGAGATTGTTCCAGTAATAAGACCATAGGCTAAACGCCCAGATGGGGAGGAAGAATTCCTCCCCATCTGAAATAAATGGGGTAGAATTATGAATGTCAATAATATTAATCCATATCAGGGGCTGCAGAATGCGTTTCGCCCTGACGGAGGGAGTAAGGAAGACGGTGATAACAGAGAGGTTGCTTCTGTAAGCTTGGGGCAGTCCAACCTGGTAGATGTCTATGACCCGCCTTTTTTCCCCATAGCAACGTACCAAAGACAGGATCTCATCAAAAAAGTCAGTATAGGAGGAACAGAGTTTAAGCGCTCCGGAGCCGAGCAGGAATTCCAAAATACGAACTTAGACAATAAATCGAAAAGCGACGCAACGGAAACGGTCAGAGCGGCGGCGTCGGGAAATATTCAACCGGGTGCAATTCTGACCGTAAAGATCTGAGTCCGATATGGCCCTGAAAATAGCGCTTAAACCACAGGAGAAACTGATCATCGGTGGTGCGGTAATACAGAACGGGAAAAACCGTTCCGAATTTGTTGTGGAAAACAATGTTGCGGTGCTTCGTGAAAAAGACATCATGCGCGAGGAGGAAGCAACGACCTATTGCAGCAGAATATATTTTGTAATTCAACTCATGTACATTGATGCCGGAAATATTGTCGGATATCATAACACTTACTGGTCACTGGTCAAAGATCTTGTAGGTGCAGTGCCCAGCACGCTCATTCATGTCGACAAGATCAGTGAACATATACTCAAGAGCGAGTATTATCAGGCACTGAAATCGGCCAGGAAACTGATAGAATATGAACGGGAGGTACTAGATCGTGTCCGCAAACCAACTTGAAGCATACAAAACAACCCAGAAGTTGTATATGTCCGGACGGGAGATCGAGGCAGGCGCGCTTATGCAGGCTGCATTCAAGATCAAAGAATGCCAGAAAAACTGGAACGCGGCGGACCGGGATCTCCAGCTCCAAGAGGCTCTCATGAACAATCAGAATATCTGGAGTATATTACAGAGTGAGTTGATCAAAGAGGACAATCCCCTCCCTAGACAAATCAAAGAGGATATTCTCAACTTGAGTATCTTTGTCGATAAAAGAATCTTTGAGGTTCTGGCGTATCCGGCCCCGGAGAAGCTCAATATCCTCATCGATATTAATCTCAACATCGCCGCTGGTCTAAGCCAAAACCCCAGCAACAACGAACAGGTGGTGGGGCAGGCATTACCAAAACCGCAAAAGAACCATTTTGCAACAAGCTTTAGTGTTTGAAATAAACTGCAGGAAACATCTGTAAAAAACAAAAAACCCGCCGGGGTCACCTGACCCGGCGGGTTTTTGTTGAATATCGTCATACTGCAAACTTGTAATTTATGAGGCTGCCGGTCACGCACTGCTCCTGCTATTTTGTATAACACCAACAAGCCTCATTGTTTCTTGATTGCTTATCTTGTTTTCAATCATCGCATTGAGGATAAGCAAGGCTTCATCCTTCTTCCCGTAATTATTGAGTCTTCTGGCAATTATGTTTAAATGGAATGTTATTTCAGTATGTTTCTGCTGCAATAACTGGAATAAATCTTGTGTTCTTTCTTTTTCCCCTTTCAAACAGGAAATAACCGCCATCAAGATCAACGCAATCGAGTAATCAGGCATTATTTTAAGTTGTTCTTCCAGTGCGGAAAACGCTTTCTCCATTGAGCCGGCGATAATTTCACACTCTGCGTAAACATTAACATATTCTTTGCGTTTTACCTCTGTCTCCATCGCTTTGCGCGCTGATGCTAATGCCTCATCATAGCGATTGAGAGCCATGTAAGATCCTGCAAGCAGTGTATATGTTTCTGATATCGGATCACCATATGAAATGCGGGCAATTTCCTGATAAGCCGGTGATTGATGGTCGGCATCTATAAGCGAGAGAAGCTTCAGCCACAATTCCATTGCTTCTTCATTTTTATGAAGCACTTGAGCCTGTTTCGCCAGTTCATGAATGTATTTCACGTTTGTTGGATCGTTTTCATACTTTATTTTCCCCAGCAGATAATAATCCTCGCCTTTTTGCGTATCCCTTGCCACGTCTAATTTGCCATAGTGATGCACAACGACATTGCCTGGTAAAATGGGTATTTTTGCCTTTCTTACTGAAGTTTCCAACAACTCGTGAACCGGATTGGTAAAAAAGATATCTTTTCTTCTGGTGAAAAGCCTCACTTTTGCGCTGGGCATCCATCCGTTATGTGATTCATCGGGATATTTCCCGTCATTGGGGGTCCAGCCAATGATGCTTTCCTGATCTATATAGTTTCTTGTCAGAATGTTATAGGTGACTGCCGTTGAAGGTCGCTTGTGAACTATCGTTTTCAACTCATCAAAGTCAAGTGATGAAATCACCTCATCGGCATCAAGAATGAAAATCCAGTCACCTGTTGCCTGGGCAAGCGAATGATTGCGAGCTGCTGAAAAATCACCTGTCCAGGGAAAGTCAAACAATTTAGCCCCGAAGGCTTTGGCGATATCAGTGGTTTTGTCCGTTGATCCGGTATCCACAATAATTATTTCATCCACAACATCCCGTATGCTTCTTAAACATTTAACAAGGAATTTTTCTTCGTTTTTCACAATCATGCAAATGGATAGTGTTCCTTTATTTGACGATTTATCAATTTGCAGAGGACCGATTTTTTCGCGGACAGACAGAGCTGCGTTCAGAATGCCTTCATCCAGGCCAAACAAAGCGATTGTGTCTTCTATCCTGAGCATTGCGATATCAAACTTGCCTTGCGAGATGAGAATATCAATATATAAAAAAGCAAGTATTTTATGACGGGGATATGATCTGCAGGCTTCACGAAAGTCGGCTTCTGCCTCACCATGCAGTCCCGAAGAAGATAAAACCGAATAGTAAATCGAACTATTATCAGGTGTTGTCGGGGACAGGACAAAGCCCTTATGCAGATGCGCCAGTGCTTCATCTTTTTTATCCATGCCCCAGTAGAGAACGCCAAGGTTTGTATATGCATCTCCGTAACCCGGATCAGCATCTATTGCCTTACGGAAATACTCCACCGCCTTTTCTTTGTCATCTTTTTTATATGCCAAAACTCCTTTCAGATTCAGCGCCGCCGGGTATTTTTCATTCTGAGACAACATCTTGTCCGCATATGCAGCCGCTTCATCATCCAGCCCTAAACCTTCCTTGGCGTAACCAGCGCATTCCAGACCCTTCAGATCATTTTTCGCCGCTTCAGGCATGGTACCGACAACTTCCAACGTTTCGGAAAATTTCTTAGATTCAATAAAAATGCGGGATAGTTCATAATAAATCTCCTTAGTGTCAGGCGTAAATGTAATACAATTGACGAGGGCTTCAACGGCTCGATCTGTTTCCCCTCGTGAATATAAAATATCAGCGAATTCCATCGCTTTTATAACTGCCAGCTTCTTGCCTTCGGAGCTGTCCAGGCTGAGTGTCCATTTTTTATCGAGGATTGTTCTGTCGCCTTGAGGTTCTTTGCTTCTGTGATGGTGGATAAAAACATCGCCGGCGATGTAATTTTGATAGCCGGCCAAGGCAGACCTCCAGCAGAAATCTTCATCTTCAAACTGTCTGGTATCGAAACGTTCATCGAATAGACCGATCTTTTCTGCGAGTGTTCGTTTGAACAACATGCAGAATCTGGCAATGTTCCGGCAGGGAATCCGGCGGTGATGAAACCGCTCTTTAAACTCTGCCGCAAATTTATCGAGATGATTAACCGATTGATAAGACTCGTCCGTTACGTGCTGGGGACCGGTGCCTTTGTTTGTCATAGGGGCGATAACGCCGGCTGCAGGTGCGTAATTAAGACATGTGAGCATTCCGGTCAGCCAGTCTTCAGAAACGAGAGTATCATTGCTCAGCAGAACAATATATTCACCTGTGGAACTGTTAATGCCCTGGTTGATGGACTGCAATAAAGATTTTTTGGTTTGATGTTCCAGAATTTTATAGGGACTGTGCTCTTTAACGCTTTTTTTCAGCTTCTTTTTCAAATCGGCAGTGGCAAGCGCGTCGATCACAATCAGCTCATAAGGCTCAGGGGTATGTTTTTTAATAGCGGCGAGGCATTCGCGTGCGTGATTTGAAGATGCCGCGATGATGATGGACGTCCTGCCTTTAACATATTCAGGATTTGTCAAATCTGGGATTATGTGAGATTCTTCGGTCTGTAAAAGGCCGGGATTTTCTTTCACGACTTTTTCATACTGTGCCACGATCTGCAAAACGTCCGGATGTCCCGACTGCTTAAGGTTGGCCTGACGTATAAAAGATTCCGCTTTTTCCCATTTGTTTTGATCCATAAAGAGTCTGGACAGGAAAATCAAAGACTCAATGTGATGCGGATCTACCGCTAGCGCTTGTTGTGCCCTCTTTATTGCTTCTTCTTTCTGTCGTTGTTCTCTGGCAATGCAGGCAAGGTGATAGTAGGCTTCGGCAAAGTTCGGGTCTTTCAGCAGATCGCTCTGGTAAACCGCAATAGCTTCCGTATATTTTTTCTCTTTTATCAGTTTTTCCGGAAGTGTCTGTGTATCGTAAGGATGTGCAATTATCGGCACACTGCAATTTACTTCAATATTGTTTGCTTTGGCGATATAATAACTTTCTCCCCGGATGCGCCGTTGCATAAACCAGATCAATTCATTGTCATTTTCACATCGGGCCAGTCCCGGGAGTAAGGGCCGTACGATTTTGAGATTGATCGAACACAGGGACAAATCCGCATAAGGGATTATTTCAACTTCTTGTGCCAAATCTGTTTTATGTGTGTGGGTGGCTGGCGCATAGTTTCCAACCGGAACCATGACCGCGACATCCGGATAACACAGAGAGGATTCGGCAAGAGCCGAGATGATTTCCGGAGGAGGGGCGAGGCGAGAATCGATCAGAACCAGAAAATCATATTGCTTGTCATCAAGGATTTTCAGGATCAGGGATTGAATCGATTCGCTCTGACTCTGGATATTTTCTCCGTTATATTTTCGGGCGACGGCAGCGTAAAGGCTTTCGGCGTCGGTTTTCTTTGAAATAGTGTCGTTTGTCTCAACGAAACATATTCGCGGAGTTCGTATTGCCGTTCTTTCATCAATCGGAATAACATCATGCAGACTGTAAGGTTTTATAGTCATTTGACCATCAGCTCCTATGATGATCCTGTTATTATTTCTAATTTTCCTTATATACTTTTCTTTGTTGATATTTTGGGGAGCGCCGAAGAGATCAGGACGATCCTGTTTTGCAGTTACACTGCCATAGTGATGAATAAACACATCATTGGCAACAAGGGATCTGTATCCTCCCATGCGTAATCGCAAGGTAAGATCGTCATCACTGAACCCATATCCGCCATCCCTGCCGTTGGTTGGAAGATCAGGATCAAGAAATCCAATACGTTCTAAGATTGTTTTTTTAAATATAGCTGCCATTGGAACTACTCGTTGGATGGCGAAATTAGATCCCTTATACTGTTTACACCATTCAGCAGCAAAAGCATGGTAAGCTTCTAAAGTATTATAGTCTACCTGCGCCACTTGGGGACCACTTATACTGTTGGAACGTGACCCGACAATTCCTATGTCAGGCGCAGATTCAATTTGTGCTATGAAGTTATTAACCCAACCCTCGTGTACTACGGCGTCGTTTGCGATACCTGCAACGTATTTCCCGCGTGCGAGTGAATATCCATGATTGCCGAGGGACTCTGCAATCCGGTTCGCAAAATTCTTTATGACCCGCGTACGGGGGTGAAAGCTCTTTACCCATTCAAAATACTCATATGTTCCATCTGTCGAGCCATTGTCAGTAAGCAGAAGCTCGTAATTGCCTTTTGTGTAATGCAGAATACTCTCGACGCACTGTTTTGTATACTGTAACTTATTGTATGCCATCATAAAAATACTCGTTTCAATATTCTCGTAATCACAGTCCACTGGCTTTTCCGCGGAGTTCTCAGGATCAGAATGTTTTACGGAGACAGGCATACTTTGCGGAGAGGATTGTTTGAAATGTGATGTTCCGCTTATGGTCGGCAGTTTTTGGGGTATGGCCGTAAACCCGATATGCTTAAAGATATCGATAAAGCGATTCGACCAGGTGTGCTCGGCAATGGTTCGTTCATGCCCGCGCTGTGCAACCTTTTCCCGTTCCCGCTCATGGGCAAGATAATGCTTTGCTTTGTCAATCAGTTCTTCCAGCGAGGAAGCGACAACTACTTCCTTACCAGATTCATAGTAATCTTCCAAATGGTCGGCAGGCATTGTAAGGAGGAACCCACGACTCCCAGGCACTTCAAAAGTCCTCCTGTTGATTTGGTTGGTCGTAAGTTCAGATGTGCCACTGAGGTTCAGGTTAATCCTGGATTGAACAAAAATCCTTACCATATCGTAAAAGGGAATGAATGAGTCTTCGTGCCAGCCTGATCCGAAAACATCGACAGATAAGCCATTCTGCTTTATTTGCTCCAGAATTTCTGAACGATTACCTTTTGCGGTGCCGCAAAAGCTGATCTCCCTGAGTCTGAAGCATGATGTGTTATATGTATAAGGATTAAAACCCCATTGGCTCTCAATGACTTTGGAGCCGAAACCTGCTGCTGCAAAATACCCTGCGGATTCTGGTGAAAGTGTAATGATGTAATTGGCACATGACGCCCAGAGGTTTGTCTCCTCTTTAACATGCCCTTGATGATTATTCATCCAGATGACGGTTCGCGTGTCTGTGTGATCAGCTATAGACGTTAAGCTTTCACGAAGAATACCCGCGTTCCGGTCAGCAGGACTGTAAAAAATCAAATCGGGATTTTCTTTGCGAACGATTTCTTCAAGACTCTCCGACATGCCCGCAACGCCACGTTGCTGCGCCTCCGTGGCGTAATCAAAAAAATTAGTTTCGATATTTTCGAAGTGGTTCAGCGCATCGAAAATGTTCCACCATACATAGTCATATCCTCGCCGCGCGTTACCGGAAGAAAATTTACTGCCTGCGACGAGCACCTTGATTGATGGTTTCTTCCCGATCAGAAATGATTTGGCAGTGTGTTTGGCGTTTGCCTCTGTGAGGTGTTGGTCGCTTGGCCGCTGGTCGACTATTTTTCCGTTTTCCAGCAAGGGTGGATTCGCTTTCGACAAATGCTTCCAAGTCCACATTGCCGGTGTGATTGTCGATGACCATTCGTTCTTTCGTACAGCTGATGAAGGTCCCGACTGCCAGAAAATGTCATTTTCATAATATCTGGCATCTAGCGATTTTTCATCAATTAATGTCTGAATGATCTGATGATAAAGCGCTGTTTCCGAAAACATCCTCAATCCGCCCGAACATACAAATTTATCGATATGGTTGATATAGCTTTGATATTTCGCCTCCGAGACGGAACGGATGTATGTGTCCAATGCCTGATAATCAGCGAAATTCCGGAGGTCAATAAAGCATTCAGGCGGAATATATTGTTCTATGTTGGATGCTCCCAGATAAATCGGGATGGTTCTAGTTTCCAGGCAATCAAGGATTTTCTCCGTAACGTAACCGGCCGAAAGCACAGGATCATTGGTGTTTTCAAAACAGAGATTGTATCGATATTGTTTTAACATGGATAACTTCTGCGATACCGGGCATGGCCCACGGTAATTGGGCAGAGCAAAAGGAGTTCCGTAAACGTCAAAGGGCATTTTGGAATGTTCTGCAAACCAGCGGGCGACCTCAATGCGCTTTGAATAGAGTTCGTACGGGACATGGGAACTTCTATTACTGCCAATCATGCAGATGGCCTTCTTGCGTCCTGATAATGGATAACGTGATTCACGCAGGCTTTGTGCTTCGGTTATGGGATTGACACCCGCCAAATCTGCCCTTGGAAAAAAAATCTTATGAAATCTGGTGCCCCGGGCGGGGAGGGCGTCGAATAATCCGAAAACGTGATCAAAATGTTTCCATACCTGATCGTCAAATTCGCCCGGCAGAACAACAGCAGGTTCTAGCATCATTAAAAAGTCTACGCCGCCCCTTTTGCCTTGATAACTGAAGGAGTTGTGGTAAACATATACATCACATCCGTCAATTGGATTTGCCGACCAGATGACGGACACATTTCCCTTGTGATTGATCGTTATTTCCTTTTGTTGGTGTCCGTTGACAAAGTTGATTAGAAAACTTTTAACGAGCGGAACAAGTAATTCATTTTCAACGACAAAGTCAACATGATCGTCTGGTGCGGTATTTTTGACTCTCCAGCGGACATCCATTTCCCACGCGCCCTGTGGTGGCCCCGGAGGGTCCATCCATAAGACATCATAGTTTTCGGATAGAAGTTTGTTGAAGTCTTTAAGTTTGCCGGGCGGTATTCCCAAATAGCGCGTCGGAGTATTGTCGGGTTCCACTTCACACTGAATTTCCCTTATTTTGCAGGCTTGGATAAATATTATGAGCGTTTTGAGCACGGTAAAATCGATACCCTGTAAATCGGTTAAAAGGGTATCGATTTGCGAAATATTATTTTTGATACAAAAATCGTAGAGACTTATTGTAGGTACCTTGATGATTGTCTGAGCAGCGAGCATATCGGGATTTTTTGCATTGGGACGATACTCAGGATTTGGACTACCAAGCGAAGATGCTGGATCCCAATTTGTGGTTATTGTAAATTCAATTTCTTCACCACTTTTTTCCGTCAGTGCGCCATAGATAATTTTTACTCCTGGATCATTGTGATATATTTTTTTTGCATACTCCACTTTTTCGGGATTGGCATCAAAACCATAACACAGATCATAATACGGACGAATCCGACTGAAATTTACCAAGTTGTTAATTCCACAGTAAAACAAAATCTTTTTCTGATGGCTGGCTTCACTGGTAGTTATAGTATTCCACCTGGCTGTGTCGATTTTGATCTTGTCCATCAGTTCATGAGCATCCTGAAAATCCGGTTGTGTGTTTAGAACAACAAAAAGAGAAGTTTGTGCAATAGGCAAATTACCGGATTCATATGCTGCACGGGCGAGGTACCATTGGATCCGCCAATGATTGAAACCGCGTGAAAGTAGCATCGTAAATAATTGAATCGCCGCTACATATTTTTTATTGTGATATAGGATCAGTCCGGACCAAAGTGCATAGTACCTGCTCTGATCTTCGAAGTTAGATAAACCGAATTGGTTACACAACTGGCTAATTGCTTTCTGCTCCAACCCAGTAGCATAAGAAATATTCTGCTCAGCCTCAAGGATCGAATAGCCTAATTCCGGATTTTCATCATAGAACCGGCTAATTGTGCATCCCCGGATGACTGATGATACTTGAATACCATCGTTTGATGGATAAGCGATTGCTACGTCACCTATTATTTCAAAGCAATACGTGTGGTCAATTGTAAGGATGGCGGAAAACAGTTCGCGAAGTGTCGGATAACCGTAAACAATGGAAGCAGGATTGGGATTTTTGCAGAAAATACGGATATCATCAATAAGGATGATTGCATCCTTTATGTTGTGCTGCCGTATTAATTGAATCTCTTTCATAATAGGTGTATTTTCATTGCCACGTGCGGTCTCTCCACCACTATAATGACCATCGAGCCAAAATACGGTTTTCCCCTGAATATGGGGTAAGAGATCTTTCAGTACCACAGATGAATCTCCATGGTACACATGGATGTTGTCGTTATTTTCGAAACGCTTAGTTGCCTTTTGAAATAATTCATGGCCAAGTTCGATAGTGTGCACTTCCCGAAATACTTTTGCCGCTTCCGCTGTTGTGGCCCCGAAATTTGTGCCGGTTTCGACAAAAACATCAGCATGAAAGAGATACACAATCCTTTCGAGAAAAGATAAAGAAAGCGAACCACTGTCTGACTTGACGGGCTCAAGACTGAGAAACTTTTTATCGTTGTTTAGCGCCTGTCTTTGATGGATTATCCATTCGCCATCAGGCTTATGTTTATGATATTGTTGATGTGAAAAAACAGGCAGTTCAATTTTACTCCAATCCAAGTTTTCGTTTTTGTCTATCATAACTAAATTGGTTTTACCGTTTTCACAAACAACGACATAATCTAATTCTTTAGCAAGTCTCAGTCCAGTAGTATAAGAATAACCGTAATAGTCAGTATTGTCATAAACATGATTTGCGTTATAGTTTATATATTTGTCAACTCCGTTTGGAATACAGTCGTTAAACTTTGTTAAAATAACTCGCGGACGATAACCGCCTCTGATAATAGCCTTAAGTACATAATAATCATTGCCGTCTATATCAATGCAAAGTAGATCAAAAGTTTTTGGTACATTATGTTTTTTGAACAAAGCACAAATGTTTTCAGCAGTGATAATTTCTTTTTTTACTTTCTGATTGTCTTTATTATCAACGTCCATCAGCAAGCCATTGAAACCATGTTCCTCAATAAGCAAATTGCTATTACTTAAGATCTCACCATCGCCGGCGCCAAAATCAACCAAATACTTGTTGGTCGTTCCAATGTTTTCAAATATCTTTAATAAAATAAGTTCTTCTCCCAATTGAGAATATTTATTTATTTTCATGTCAACCACTAGGTGCAAGTATTTTAAAAAGTCTGAATTTTTCATTTGTTTTCCTTCCGTTTTAACTACAATCAATGACAATCATTAATTATGCTTTTTCTCCGATTCGTAAATTCTATAAAAAACATTATCTAGGTTTTTCGCGATGCACGATTGTGGATAGTGGAATTTCATGTTGGAGAGATTGCTGATGTGACAAATGTGATCTCTTTTACTTATATTTTCTTTTCTACTTTACATCGGAGAGCTCAAGTATAAGTGCAGCCAATGCTATCGTTCGATCGTCGGCCAAATAGTTTGGCGTATAAGGGATACGCTCCTGGATGTATTTATAATTGCTCGATTCGTTGGTACCCGGATACTGGAACAATGAGATATTTTTCAGTTGCCAATCTTTCTGTGTTCTTGTGTAAAAGTCCCAATCCATAATAACTGCATGATCCGCCGCACGGCACATATACTCCCGAATGTTTTCATTCCATATTTTGATACAAACGTTTTCACTGTCCAATGCATCCTGAAAATCCCAGTAGATAAATTTTGCATAGGTCCTTTCCCTCTTTCCGGCAACCAAGTGAGGATTACGAAACAAAACCACCGCTGTATCGGAGCCGGTTCGGCACAAATGTTCGCTCAGAGGTTCCACAAAAGAAACCATTTTCCCTGACGTATTGTTTATGATTGATGGATATAAATCAAAGCCGTAGGAATAAAGGTTGTCGCAGCCGATTTTGCCCGTCAGACATGCGTTGACGATGTGCTCTGGAGTTGGGGTGGGGTCGATATTATTGACGGACGGCGGATAAATATATGACACAGAATGTCCCATCTTTCTTAATAATACAGCAATGGATTGAGGTGCTTTAATATAATAGGACCAGGATGTATTTGGTGCGATAATAAAGTGTTTTTTAGGGGTATATCGCACCAAGTTGTATATGTGTTGCTCTGGAGAGTCATTTATAAAGTAATGATCCAGTTTGTTGCGCATCTCTGCGTTTTGTGTAAGGCTTGCACATCTGGCTGCATGGATGGCACTTTCCATTTTTTTGCCAAGTGCGCTTAACACAACAAAGCAGTTTGCCTGGAAATTTTCGTCATCTTGAGAATATTGAGCCTGCTTGTGCAGGCATTGTTCCGCTGTAATAAGATTGTCCGTTTGTGTACTGGCGATCGCTTTGTCTGCCAGGAAATTGATGCAATCGGAACGTGTGACGGAATAGGCGTCCATACTAATTTCATTTATTATATTAAGGACAGTTTTGTATTGTCCCTGCGAAAGTAGGTTTTCGATACATATTCTGGCCTCCATATTGTTGTGGACGGTAAATCGAGGCTGCGGATTAAAATTCGTCTTCAATTCACTGATCTCCTGATCATTCAGGCAAACAAAACCTTTGGGTCTGGTTGCGTCTTTTGAGGCATAAATGACATCAATTTTTTCAGGGAAATTATTCAGAAAACTAGCCCAGTGGCTGAAACTGCTGCCATAGTGAAGAATTCTGTGATTACATGCTGAAATGCAAAAGAATTCATCAAGATTGGCATCCATGCCGCCAAATATTTGGATGTATCGGAAGTGAGCTTTATTGCCAAACTTTTGTTTTGCGTAATCTATATCATCGGAAAAAAAATAGAATACAGCATCAGGATGAATGGATTGTATGTAGGTGATGGCTGCTTTATAGTAGTCGTCACTGCAAACGTTTCCGAGAGCGACAAAATCAGTCCTGCGCAGATGAACGGCGACGCTGCATTGTCCCCGAATAGTATCTAAAAAAAGACGATACTCGTCAGATTTTCTAAGTGGTGTGAACATGAGACGGATATCGTCTTCATAATCGGAAAAATAATCGTAGTTGCCCCAGTATCCATTAAGGTATATATTTTGGTGATGATTGATTTGATTCATCAAGGCATCTCTGGTTTTAATGCCATCTGACTCGTCAACAATAATATCAAACTTTTTTTTTAGTTGAGCCGGAATGACCTCCGAGGTCAACATTTTTTCTGAGGCATGTGTATAGGTCAGTTTTCTGCAGACCTGAATATTTAAGGCGTCCAGCGCATAAGCGTGGGTGTAGCCGTTGTAATAATCCGCTACATCCAGCACAAGTTCCTGATTCAGCCTTTTGGCGACACTGTATCCGCAGGCAAAAGCGGAGAGTTGATTCCCGAGGCCACCCAATATTTTAAGTGTGATCATTTAAGGCATTCCCCCATCTATTCATAGTCGGCATTCTTGTCTTTGTCCAAGTATGCAGTGTGCCTGTTTTTCAGGATATTAATCATAAATTTTTATAAATAACATTTTCATGTGTGTTTCCGAATAAATTGTTCAAAAATATCCGCAAGCCGATCCAGATTTTTAGTAGCCTCAAAAGGGTGCAACCCGAGATAAAAACCACGATCATGGATAGCATCGGAGCCGGGCAAATTCCCCTCCTGCAATTCAGGGTATAACTTGCATACCGGCTGCTTCGTCAAGTTACCAGCTACAATGGGTCGTGTCTCTACACCTTGTTCTTCTAAATGGGTTAACAATGATTGTTTCTCGAAGGGGCATTCCGGTGTGAGCATGATAGGAAGCGCAAACCATGAGCAGTCTGCATCCGGTAAAACTTTCATTAAGTGCATTATCTCTGAATGATTGTTCAAATATCTTTGAAAGTAGCTAACATTTGCAACACGTTGTGCGTGAAATGCCGGCAATCTCCTTAGTTGTTCAAGGCCAAAACCTGCTTGAAGCTCCGAGGGTCTAACATTGAATCCCCAATTCAAAAACATGTACATGGGATCAATTCCGGTTTCGGGAGCAGTTTTAATGTATTTGGTGTTACGTGCCCACCCATGAGCGCGCAGCAGCCGAAAAAGATCCGAAAGTTGCTGATCATTGCATATAATCATGCCACCTTCCATGGTTGTAATGTGATGAGAAAAAAAGAACGAAAAACTACCTGCTAATCCGAATGTGCCAACGGCTTTGCCCTTAAACGCGGCGCCGAGGGCTTCACAACAGTCTTCAATTAAAATCAGGTTGTTTTTTTGGCAAATAGAAAGAACACGATCCATGTTGCAGGGATTGCCCATAAGATGAACAAGTGAAATTGCTCGCGTATTTGAACTGATTTTCGCCTCAAGATCATTTAAATCCATATTGAGAGAATTTGGGTCTGTATCGACAAATCGCACTTTCAATCCCGCCATCATGGGCGACCATATTTGAGTAGGCCATGTAACAGACGGCACGAGAATTTCATCACCCGGATTCAGTGATTTATTCGTGGGGTTTACTAATGCGAAGGCAATCAGAAGATCGGCGGATGAACCGCTGTTGACCATTATTGCTTCTGAACAGCCAACTTCGTGTGCGAATTGACGTTCAAATTCAATGGTTTTTTCCCACATTGTCGTTCGAAAAGAACATAATGAGTCTATTGCAGACAATATTTCCTCTACGTCATAGGTGGCTATGCTGAGAGGATACCAGTATTTTTGCATTTTAAAACTGTTGATTCTCGATGATTCGTTCATTAAAGCCTGAACGGGTTCACGTAACTGATAAGTGTATTTTAAGTTCATAGGTCTACTCATCCTTTCTATTGAGGATAGATTGATTCAAAATCTTGCACAACTGATCTGATACCTGTTTCTAAATCAATTTTATGCTGCCAGCCGAGTTTATTTAGCCTATCAATATCCAATAATTTTCGTGGCATTCCATCTGGTTTCATTATGTCCCAATCCAGCCTACCTTTATATTCCACAATATCTGATATTGTTTCAGCCAGTTCGCGAATGGTCAGATCATACCCAGAACCTGTATTAATGATCTCTGGTGAATCATAGTTCTGTAATAAAAATAGACACGCATCTGCCAAATCATCCACATGTAATAATTCTCTACGGGCGTTCCCTGTACCCCATAGAGTCACTATTGGGGAATCATTCCTCTTAGCTTCTATAAAACGTCTCACCAAGGCAGATACAACATGTGAGCGTTCAAATTCAAAATGATCGCCTGGACCATATACATTGCAAGGAATCGGGCAAATCACATTAAGTCCATATTGTTGACGAAGCGCCTGCGCAAGGCGAATGCCCGCAATTTTGGCAATTGCGTAAGATTCATTCGTTGGTTCAAATGGGCCGCTCATAAAATCACTCTCATGCATTGGTTGCGGTGCTTCTCGGGGGTAAACACATGAACTACCAAGAAACATTGTCTTAGTGGTAAGAAATTTATGACAAGCCAATAAAATATTATTCTGTATTTCCAAATTGCTAACTAAAAATTCTACCGGTTCAGACATGTTTGCGGCAATTCCACCTACTTTTGCCGCAGCAAGGATAACATATTCCGGGCGCTCATCGTTAAAGAAACTCCAGACATCTGTTCTGGAAGTCAAATCCAGTTCAGCTCTTGTCCTTACAATGACATTGTTAAATCCATTGCTGATTAAGTGCCGCAAAATGGCGGCGCCAACTAAACCGCGATGACCGGCAACATATATTTTCGATTTCTTCGATAGTGCAGACATTTTTAGTTCTCCAGATGCTATAGTAAGGCAGTCCCTAGCCTATGTTTCCATGACGCAACAATTTCACAAAATATATCATCCAAGCTCTTGGTAATACCCCACCCTGGATAGTGAGATTTCATTTTGGAAAGATTGCTTAGATAACAGATATGGTCTCCTTCTCTGTTCGTTTCTGAATAATCAAAGTTCATCTTGATGCCAGATATGCTTTCTATTTTTGTGAAAGCTTCCAAGATGGATATTGAATTGTCTCTTCCTCCACCTATATTGTAAACTTCGGCAATGCGCGGATTTGCAAAAAACTGCCGTATAAATTGGGCGACGTCATACGAGTGGATGTTGTCGCGTACCTGTTTCCCCTTGTAACCATAAACGCTGTATTTAGTCTTTTCAAGGTTGCATTTTATCAGATAGCTCAGGAACCCGTGCAATTCAACACCAGAATGTGAAGGCCCCGTTAAACACCCCCCTCTCAGACAGCATGACCGTAAGCCAAAATAACGGCCGTATTCCTGAACAACAATATCTGCAGCCGCCTTGGAAGCGCCGAACAGTGAATGCTTTGATTGATCAATGGTGAAACTTTCATCAATGCCGTCAGCAAAATGCGGATCATCGTAATCCCACCGGCTTTCCATTTCCCGTAATTTAATCCTGTTGGGGGCATCACCATAAACTTTGTTGGTTGACATATGAATAAAGACGGCGTCGGAGGCATGACCGCGCACAGCCTCCAGAAGATTAAGTGTTCCCACCGCGTTAGTGTCAAAATCATCAAAAGGTATTTTGGCAGCAAGGTCATGACTAGGTTGTGCCGCCGTGTGAACAATGAGTGATGGACATATTTCGGATATTACTTGCGATATTTTCGCCCTATCCCTGACATCTGCTTCAATATGCGAGAAGTTGGGAATATGGGTTTCTAGTCTTTGTTGGTTCCAACGAGTATCACCTTGGATGCCAAAAAAAATTGCCCGCATATTATTGTCTAATCCATACACTTTTTCGAAATCAGTATAAAGATTTTCAACAACTGCCGAACCAATAAGCCCTGAAGATCCTGTGACTAACAATGTTTTATTTAGCATTAAAGCAATCCTCTTTTATATTTTCGTGGTCGCTGATATTCCAATATTACTTTTTAAAATCCTTCCTTAAAGACTAATAATTTATCAAATATTATTACAAATGATCATGAATGGTTGACGGAATAATGCCAAGCTATTGTCCGCCGCAAGGACTCCTTGAGAGGGATGCGGATAGAGAGACCAAGTTCTTTTTCCGCTTGCGTAATATCCGGAATATATCGTTCAGGTATTTTTCCATAGTCAGGATGTTTTTTCACTTCAACGCTTAAACAAGGAGAGAAACAGTCCGCCACTATTTCGGCAAGCTCCTTGATGGAAACGATCTCGTTGCCACCGACATTGTATGTTCGTCCCGGAGCACCTTTAATCAGGATTTTCCATAACCACCAGGTCAAATCTGCTGCGTAAAGGTACGAACGGAGTGGCGTACCATCGCCATTGACTGTTATTGGTCCGCCAGCAATTCCATCACGGATGAAATTACCCGCTGCAAAATGCCCCGCAAGAGGCATACCTGGACCTATAAAAGCAAATGCCCGTGCTATCGCTACTTCCAGTAACCCGACAGAATTATACAGGCTGCATAACTGTTCGGCTGCCCGTTTTGCTGAGCCATATACTGATTGCGGATTTGTGCAGTCTGGCGCGCCTTGGTAATCTTCCTTAATTCTAGCCATGCCCGGCGGTTGCTGTCCGTACACAGCCCCTGAACTAACAAAAAGAAAGCGTTTTACACCGGTGTGCTGGGCAAAGTCCAAAACGTGTCTTGTTCCATCCACAATTACCGAAAACAATCCCAGTGGATCCGCCGCCTGAGTTGACGCGTCGGAGCTTGCAGCCAAATGGATGATATGGGTAAATTCAGCGTTTGGAAAAGCAAAGTCCCGCACATCTCCCGTCAGAAGGTGCAAGGCATCACAATTTGCCAAATGCAGCGTTTTGTGAGCAAACACTGACGTATCGCGAACCAGCGCTACAACGGTTAAATTCAATTTCAGTCGTTCATTCGCCAGAAGAAGGCTTTCCAGTAACCAGCGCCCGAAAAAACCGGAAGCGCCGGTCAGAAATAATTGTATACCACGCAACTCTTCCCAAAGGCTACCGTCATGTGTCAATATTTCTTCTAGATCTCTTTGAGGCAATTGTGAATTTGGTCTAACCATAATTATTCCCTATCAGAAGGAAATGGGGGAAACGTCGCGGGTACAGCTTTCCGGGAAATCTTTACGAATCGCGCCAAACGGAACTCCGAAAAATGTTACGCCTAGTCGTCAATATAAACATCGGCTGATGGCGTGCTGAAATAAAGGCAATTATAGGAGACTCCCCATTCCGAAAGCTGCCGTTCGGTTACGTCAAGCCAGTCAATGCCGGTTCCTGAACCATGCGCAGTAAAAATCAAGATGCCATACCCTTCACCACTTAGCTTGTTAACCTCGATGATATTTCAGGGTATGGCTCTGCTTGGTTGTGTTTCCCCTGGGTATCAATACAGATTGCACCATCCAGATCAAACCAACAGGTCATGCCGTATCACTTACTTTGATTACGCTCGGGTTCTTCGATGAAGAAACGTAGTTTTTTTGCATTAGCCCTTTCCACTTCGGTTATGACGCGCTCGCCGGTGCCAAGCACATAAGGGATCTGATTAATGTAATTCATCAGCGTTGCCATACCGCGTGTTTCCAAGCTGGCGGCCTGGTCGGTTCCCCAGTATGCACGGTCGATGGTAAAGTGGCGTTCTATGGCGACTGCCCCCATCATGATTGCAAGCAGGCTCGGTAACATCGTTGACTCATGGCCACTGTTGCCGACCGGACAATTGTACCTGGTGCGCAAGGCAGTAATCTGGCGCAGGTTAACCTTGTAGTTAATAAGCGGATATTCGGAAACTGAGTGCATGAGGATGAAGGGGCAACCGATATCTCTAAATAATTTAACAATGTAATCAATATCAGCATATTCACTCATGCCAGTGGAAATGAATGTCATTTTTCCTTCCTGAGCGACCTGTCGCACCAGTTCGCGGTGCGTCAGCATGGCGGACGCAATCTTATTGTACGGGGAATTATACTTGCGAAGAAATTCAAGGCTCGGAATATCCCACGCGGAAGCAAACCAATCCACCCCCAATTCACGGCAAAAGGAATCTATCTCATCATATTCCTCTCGTCCGAATTCGATTTTTTTACGGTATTCCATATAGGTAATGAGCCCCCATGGGGTCTCGCGCAATAGATCACGCTGATGTTTGGGAACACAGAGTTCCGGGGTGCGCTTCTGGAATTTCACGGCCTGACAGCCACACTGATATGCGGATTTAATCATCTGTTTTGCCAGGATTATATCGCCGTTGTGATTAATACCGATCTCGGCAATGATATACGGTTTGCGCACAATAGGCCACGGTTCAGTTTGAATGAAATCCTCCCAAAAAGGTTTACCCGACATGATATTTCCTCCTTTAATTAGAAATGCTCAATCCAATGACTTTGTTGGTATCACTATCAGAGCAAAAACAATGATGCCCAAACCAAACCTCTCATTCGCGCGGAAAGCTTCTCCTGTGTTTGCACCTGCTATAAACTGGTGGTTCATATTTTTTCGATTTCCTGCAAAAAAGGAAACATGTTATCAAGTTGTGACGAAACCATACTGCCATCGGGGAGTTTTGTAGAGACGATGCATGGTTCAAAACCGATGTCGGGATTTAGGCGTACATCGCACAACCAGGGTCCGTCAATGGCGACGATTTCTGCTAAACGAGCGGCAAAATGCACACCATCCAATTTGAATGCCGGAAGACCAAAGGATTGGGCGACGGATACGAAATCCGGGAATGAGATTCCGCTTTCCGGGCTTTCTCCGAAGTAACGGCCGAAGAAATTCCTTTGTGTCGACCTGATGGACAGGTATCCGCCATTGTTCATCACAAATATGCCGATCGGCAGCTGCTTAGATGCAACGGTTTGCAGCTCTTGGAGGTTCATCATGATGCTGCCATCACCGGCAAGACATATCACTCTTTTTCCCTTCCGGGCGACCGCTGCGCCAATGGCCGACGGCAGGTCATGGCCCATCGCGCCTGCGCTGGCATTGCTGGTAAGCCGCTGCCGCTGCCGCAAAGGAGCAGCCTGAAAGGCAACGCATGCGGACGCGGCATTGCCGCAGGCCACGAAGGCATCATCTTCCAGACGCTTGAAAAGCTCCTCGATAAAAAAATAGGGGTGAATTCCTTTTTCCGTGATTGAGCGCATAGTATCCGTTACTTCGGGGTAGCGTTCGACGCTGGTCTTGCACCAGTCAAGCCATTTTATCCAGGATTGCGGAATTGCTTGCCGAGGATTCCATACGGTTAACATTTCCTGGAGAAAAAGCAGTGGATCGACGGGAAGCAATTCATCGGCAACATGAATTGGCTTGGTCAGTTCCGCCGGATCGATGTTGACGGAGACCACATGGGCTCGTTTCGCGAAATTTTCCCAGTTAAAGGTGGTCTGAGGTACCGAAAGCCGCGAGCCTACCGCGAGGACGAAATCAGCGTTCTGCAGAGCGATGTTCCCTGCCCGTGTGCCAAGGGTTCCAATACGCCCGGCATAATAAGGCTGGTCCGGAGGATAGATGTCCGGCATCCAAGCCGTGACGACTGGGATCCCTAGAAACTCTACGAATTTCATGAACTCATCTGCCGCTCCTGCTTCGCGAATCCCTTCCCCGCCAAGCAGCAGGGGGCGTTGTGCCATACGAAGCCTTTTAGCCAGTTCCGAGCAACGCAGGGTCAGTGGACGGTACTTAACAGGTTGCGGTGTGAAGCAGGGGAGAACCCCGGGATCAATATCAGTTGCCTGGACATCAAGGGGGACGTCAAGAAAAACAGGGCCGGGACGTCCCGATGTGGCCAGATGCCATGCCTTTTCCAATTCATAACGAACCATGAACGGCTCAAGAATGGTTGCGGCATACTTTGTAACCGGGCGTGCCATGGAAACAGCGTCTGCTTCCTGAACGCCAAGCTGCCGGAGACCCGCTACATGTTCCTGGTTTCGTGCAGATCTCAGCAGCTCTCTTTTTGACTGGGCGGCAATGCAGATTACCGGTAAAGAATCAACGAAGGCGCCGTAAAGTCCGCCCAGCGTGTTAATGGCTCCGGGACCGGACGTAACACAAATTACCCCGGGGGAGTTGCCGACTCGGGCATAGCCTTCTGCTGCCATGGCGGCAGCCTGTTCATGATGAACGCAGATAGTACTGATCCGTGTCTCCAGGCCAAGGGCGTCATCCAGATGCATGGCATTGCCGCCGGTAACGAGAAAAACATCGGTTACACCTTTTCCAACTAAAAAAGACCATATGTAATCGGCTATCCGCATGAGAAATCTCCAACACTTTGAGTTCTAATAAAAATATAAGTAGAAATTTGCACAGGCATTCTAGGCAAGGCGATCATCTTACATCTTGTTGTCATATTCATACACCATCTGTTTTCGATTTCAGTCACCATCTGAAAATAATTGCAAAAGAATCTCTCGATTATCATAGAGGTCGCTATCGTCGGGCAGACCCTGCATGGTTTGACAATTTGCACAGGCGCTGTTTCCCGTATGACGCTTGGCGAGATGGATCATTCTCAACTTCCGCATGGCTGAACCATTCCAGATGTCAATCAACGCCGTGTCGCGGACGTTGCCGACGACTGTGCCAGGCGGGCACGTTGCACGTTTTCGTTCCACTTGCGATCCCCCCATTCCTCGACCTTCTTTATTCTGTCACCTCCGTATTGCATCACAATATTATTTTGATCATTCTCTTGTGAAACATACCTCTACCCCATTCAGAAAGGTCTGTTCGTAAATTAAAGGGTAATCGACTTACACGCTATTTGAAACAAATGCGAACCATTGGAAGGAGCCTCTGGCAATAGCAACAGACGAAACGAGACAATTTCTAGCCCGCAATTATTCAACAACATTTTTAATGATTTTTCTGAAAAAAAATTGATATGCTCGTGCCAGTGCTTCTTCCGCGTGTGAATATTCTTGTCATCCAAGTATGTGCGCATTATTTCCTCATAAGGAACTTCTATGTATAAGATGGTTTCCTTCCTCATCGCTTTTTTTATTTCAACAAGCATCTCTGATGGAAAGGGTATGTGCTCTAATGTTTGGCTACAAACTATCAAATCGTAGTCTGTATGTTGTGCAACATCTTTATCAACGGCTCTTGCATAACTCGCTGGCTTTTTTTGACTGATATCATAAATATCCAGCATTTTATTGCAATTTTTGAATGGGGAGTTTTCTCCCGTATCACCACCCCAATCTAGTATTCTGGCAGGCAAGGAAAGCAATGGCATCAAGAATTCCTCAACCTTATCGAGATAGGTTTTCACACCACCAACACCCGCCATGCGCTCATAAAGTTGTTTATAACCAGGCTCATATTTTTCTCTAAGCTCTGTGTAAGCTTCATTTTTGTAGCCGTCATAGAGTGAGCGTAGTTCATTATCAGAAAAACGCATATCCAGGAATAATAGCCCGCACACCGAACATAGAGTTGAATTGCATATTGCGTAAGCTGTACCACTTTGAATCGTATTCAATCCCCAACTGTGATCGATTTTAACTGGTTGCCAGTTAAATATACGGTGAGCCACAAAAGGCATAAGTATCGCTGGTGACTTCGACAACGCCTTGCTCCCGCAACAAATACAGCAGGTAGCGACTCTCTCCCTGTTTGTTAGAAAACTGTCTTCACGCGAAGTCATCACTGTGACGCCTCAACATTACTTGCCTGTTTTCGATGCATATTGGTGCTTCCCTTGGACGCCGCTAGTTAGCGATCAATCCAAAATGTTCAGCGTAGCCTCGCCACATCGGGTCACTTCTGAGAATATTATCATAAGCTGTCTTGTGTTTCTCGATGAGCGCCGTATCCTTATGTAATCCTTCGTAAACTATGGCCAAGGCGCGGTGTGCAAAAGCATGATTAGGATATTTTGTGGCGATTTGTTCGAGGTAAGCGACTATATTGCTGAAATTCCCGTTTCTGATATTAGGGTTGTTTATAAAATTTGCCTCAAGGTTCATGAGGTATGTTCGTTTGGTGATGTACTCGGCCGACATGTAAGGTGTGTTGATCGTCCCAATGTAAACGTCTGCTCGTACAACAGACTTTGTGTCAATGTAGCCATTTTCCATACAAATATCGTACAATCTGGTGCCTTTATATGGTGTGGCTATCACAAACACGGCCCAGTCAATTTCCACCTCGGTGATAAGTTTCAATGTCTCCAATCTGTCCTTTTCGGTCTCGCCTGGAATGCCGGTTACAAAGAAGGCAATTATAAACAATCCCTGTCTCTTTAGTGCCTCCACGACCGGTCTTACCTTTTTCAGCGCTAGCGGTTTATTGATCAATTCCCTAAGCACAAAATCTGAGCCGCTCTCGATAGCCAATACTGCGGACTTGGCACCAGCTTGCTTAATCAATGTTGCCATTTCTTCGTCGATATACGTAAGTGTTAATCCGGAAGCGAATTCCACGGATATATTTAACTCTGCCAGTCCCCTCAAGATTTGTTTAGCCCGGCTCTTGTTTATCAAGAATTGGTCGTCCATGATGCTGAGCGACGTCATGCCATAATGATCGACCATATTCTTGACATCGCTTAAAACCCTTGCAGTGCTCATATAACGCATTTGACTCCCATGAAGCTTAGGAGCAGAGCAGAAAACACACTTGAACGGGCAGCCTCGTGATGTATGAATAGATAAAGAAACACCTTCAGTCCCGTCGTTGCCCCACTGGCTCACATATTTGGAAACATCGACCATTGACAGGTCAAGGAACGGAATATCGTCAAGGTTCTCCACCAATTTTGCCGTCGGTTTTTTTCCTGCGGTAAGTGTCTTACGGGTAATGAACGACGGATGACGTTCCAGTGTCTCAGGCAGATTTTCAGAATCCATAAGATCAAGTAAAGGAATTTCTCCTTCGCTATAACAAGTGGCATCTAAAGTAGCGACCTCGCTTAAGATTTCGTCATAAAGATTCGACCCGACTGCCCCGCCGACGATTGTTACGATGTCCCCGCTAAATTGCTTGACAGCTTTTGTAAGCGGTTCTACCAGAGGATATGCGGGGTTGTACAATGTTGACAAACCGACAATATCAGGACAGAAGGCGGCCAATGCGGCTTCAACTTCCTCAACCATTTCGTCAAGAGTCAAGCTATTTGCATTCAAATCTAAAATGCGAATATCAACTTCGGATTTTGCATACTTTTTCAGATATGTCGCCATAGACAATAAACCGTAAGGCAATGAAGCCTTCGAGTTCGAGCGCTTGCCGGAGCTTTCTGTGGGAAATCTAGCCGGAAGAAAAAGAAATAGGATTTTTCGCATCGTCGTAATTACCTCTAATTCGATCTTGAAAAGCCTTCTTTTGTCAGAAAATTATCCAAACTGATAAAATCATTTCTTAAAAAATAAGTTTCTTGTCCCGGTGGAAAAATATTGCTGACAAAAATCACCTTTTCATCGACATGCAGCGCATCGTTGAACTAAGATGCCATTTGTTAAACGTTCTGGGGAAGCAATGTGCTCTCTTTGAAACACACAATCGCACATTTTATTGAATGAACAATCTTTTTGGGGTTGTGTACCGCGCAGGCCATGGAACACTCTCCCCCCAATCGCGTTGAGAGCTTTGCAGAACCACCATAATCGTCATACCGGAGAAGACCGGTATCCAGAAGACCATTGATAATACTGGATTCCGTGTCGCGCTTCGCTTGCACGGAATGACAAAATTGTTAGTTTTATGTAGTTATGCAAAGCTCTCAATATTTGTATTATCTTGTACTTATCTAAATACTCTTGATGTCGACCATTCACCATGCTTTATCGATTTGAATCATCATCTAAAAACAGAGGCAAGAGCCGCTTTCTGTCATCATCAAGATCGCTATCATCGGGAAGGCCCCGCATCGTTTGACAATTTGCGCAGGCGCTGTTTTCTGAGCGGCGATTGTCCAGATGTAGCGTTCTTAACTCCCTCATTGCCGAACTGTTCCAGATGGTCACTAATGCCGTATCGTGAACATTGCCGACAACGGTGCCATGCGACCAGTCCGCGCAACAAACCGATACGGAGCCGTCAAAATTGATGGCCAGGGAATAAAACGGATAGGGGCAAACGATGCGATCCTGCTTGAGCGGTGTTTCTCCATTGTCTCCCGTGGTCGGATTGCTGCCGAGGGTAAAATCGTAAATGTCCGTCCGACTCCAGCCCATCGGGGTCATGACGAGACATTCATCGCAGATGCCCTTAAAGTCGCGTCCGAATTTTTCAATATCTTCATCGGTCAATCCAAGATGCAGAATTTTAACCCAGATCCGGGTTTTGGCCTTGCGGAGGTTGCGCTCTTCAAAAAGACCAGCAACATTGCTGATAATCTTGTCGTATCGCGCAAAGGTCATTGTCTTTTCGCGGTAACCGGCATCATGGACATGCTCAACGGAAACCCGTACGATGTCAATTTCGGCATCCAGGATTTCTCTGGCACGCTTCACAGTCAAAAGGGCTGCGTTGGTGGTCAGGTTGATCTGATCGGCAGCTTTTTGAGTCCTGGCGAGCAGTGCCATCCGTCCGAAATCGGGATGCATCAGCGGTTCCCCGTCTTTGTACAGGTGCAGCACTTTGGGTTTGACCGGGAAGACGAGCATATCGTTGATGATTTTTTTGTAAAGGGAAAAATCCATACGACCTGCCGGGCGCCCCACAGACTCGAGCAGTTCGGGATGGCCCGTCGGACAAAATGGACACTTAAAATTGCACAAGTTGGTCGGGTCGACGTGGATAAGATAGGGTGCGGCAAGTGGCAATTCGTCGGCTAGGTGATGCCGAGGTGCATCGGCATTATATTGTCGGGACTGGCCCCAGGTGGAAACGCTCATGGCTTTTCTCCGGCAAATAGAGGGGTCAATTGTTCCAGATGCGCATCAAGATCACTGTCTTCCGGAATGCCCTGTATGCAATGGCATTTGGCGCAGGCTACATTTTGACTGCGCTGGCCATCCAGGTGCATCAGGCGAAATTCCTGCAAGCGGGAGCCGTTCCAGATTTCCTGAAGAGTTTCCGCACGGGCATCACCGATGGTCGCCTTGTGCGACCAGTCATCAGGGCAGGGCGAGACCAGGCCGTTGGCGTTGACCGCCATTGTGTAAAACGGAAAAGGGCAGGCGACGCGTTTTGGGTTCAAAGGGGTTTGACCGTCCAGAGAAACGATCGGCTGACTGCCCAGGGTGAAATCAAAAATTTCACTGAGGCTCCACCCCTGCGCCGGTGTCCTGCTGATTTCGTCACAGCACGATGAAAAATCACGGGTGAATATTTCCAGTTCGTCGCCGGTGAGTCCGAAATCGATGAGCTTGGCCGCTATAAACAACGGCGCCTGCAAACGCTCTCTTTCTTCATGGAGTATCTGAACGTTGCGAACGATTTGATCATAGTTATCGTATGTTTGAGTAAACTTACGATAACCTTCGGCGCTTACGTGTTCAACTGATATGCGAATGACATCAAGGCCGGCCTTGATCAGGGCTGTGGACATTTCTCTTGTCAGTAGGGAAGCATTTGTCAGGATAATGATCTTGTCGGCGATATTTCTTTCTCGGGCCAGAGAAACCATTTCGGCGATGCATGGGTTAATCAGCGGTTCGCCGTCCTTGTGCAGGGACAACGTTTTCAACGGCTGTGGAAACGCGTAAAGCTCCGATATCAATTTTTCATACAGAGTCCATGACATAAGCTGCCCTTTGGATCGTCCTACCTGGCGCAACAGATCCGGATGACCGGTCGGGCAGAATTGGCAACGGAAGTTGCAGAGATTGGAGGGGTCAATCTGCATACCGAGCGGGGTCGTAAGCGGAAGACTTTCCGCAAGCCGTAAGCGAGGCCGGTCTTTTTCCCAGGGTCTGCTTTTTTTAAGGTACGTGAGGGTTTTAGTCATAGGCGGTTACCATGGATAATGCAAGATTTGTTTAAGCTTTGAACAACGGAATCAATCTTTCTCTGTGGTCATCCAGTTCATTGTCGGCCGGCATAAATTGGACGCACTGACAACCGTTGCAGGAGAGGAGCTCGCGACGCCGACCTTCCAGGTGTAATAAACGAATTCGGTTCATTTCAGGACTCTTCCAGATGTCCACTAAACTTTGATTTTGAACATTGCCGGCGGCGAGAGAGTGGGACCAATCCAGCATGCAACCACCGGTGGATCCGTCAAAATTAACCGCAATATTGTAAAAAGTATACGGACATACGATACGATTCTTTTTGATGGGTGTTTCACCGTCGTATCCCGCTTCCGGTTTAGCGCCCAGGTTAAAATCAATTCCCATTTGATCGGTCCAGACGCCCGTTCCCGTCAGCAAAACCTCATCGGCAATATGGCCAAAATCCTCGCCGAATTTTTTGAGCTCTTCTTCAGTAAAGGTGAAATCAATCATCTTGGCCCAGATTTTAAGCTTGCTGCCTCTGCGACTTTTTTCATTAAAAAGAAATTCCACATTGCGCCGCAATCCATCATAGTCTTCGAATGTTTTCGTCATTTCGCGATAACCTTCCGCTGTCACATGCTCGACTGACAGCCTGACGTAATCAATTCCGGATTCGATGATTTCGATAGTCTTTTCACGGGTCATTAAAGCGCCGTTGGTGGTCAGCCAGACAACAGGTGCGATTTCGCTTTGCTTGGCCAAGGCAAGCATCTCGCCTATTCGGGGGTTCAGAAGCGGTTCGCCATCTTTGTGCATGAACAAAACGCGCAACTTTTCCGGAAATTGCTTGAAGTCTTCGATGATTTTCTCAAATAAATTGAAATCCATCATCCCGACGGGCCGCTTGATTTTGCGGAGAATATCGGGATGGCCGGTTGGACAAAACTTGCAGCGGAAATTACAGGCGTTGGCGGGGTCGATGTATGCGACATAGGGGGTGTCAAGCGGCACCACGTCGGCTAGCACAGCCCGTTTAACGTTTTCGTTCCATTTACGGTTTGCACCCCAGTTTTCCACTTTTTTTGCCATGTCACAGTCCCTCAGTGATGATATAAACGGACCAGTCGATTCGACCAACCCAATTGCTTGATTTGCGAAATGACAGCATCCTGCTCCCGGACGGTTGCCACGACAATCGGTCCTTGAAAGTCGCTGCGCAGTTCGTGGCCGCCGACCGGCGCTCCCGCCAGGGTTTTCCCGGCGTAATTCGGATTGCTGTCGATGACCGCCTTGATCCGTTTATCTGTGAGCACATCATGTGCCAGCAACACCGAGGTGAGATGACCTGCTCCCCAGAGCATCACGTCCGTGTCACCTGCAAGTTCAGTCCGCAGGTTCGCCGCCATCCTTGCCAGCATGGCTTCGCTTTTGACGATATAGTCCGAAAGCCCCTCGCGCAAGGTGTGATCAGCGGCTGAAAGACGTTGGGACTGATCTCGCTTGCGGTATAAACCCCAAATAAGTGTTGATTGCCAGGTAGGCGTTAAGGTGAAAGTGGCGCTACCCGCATCGAGATGCTCCCATCCTCTATTTTCAAACAACTTGTTTAAGGAGTCCGATGAGAAATGGTTGATGTGTTCAACATTGAGGTCCTGAAAAGGGGAGACCATAAACTCGGCAAAGCGTGATGCGTCAGGCACCAGAATGAAAGCCATTCCCTCTGGCTTCAACAGATCAGCCATCTTATCCACATCTAGGCCGGGATTCAGCAGGTGCTCGAAGACGACTGTGGAAAGGGCTAAATCGAATGATCGGGGTGGAAACGGATGCTCGGCGATCGTCCCGACGCGTGCGTCGAGGCCCAGATCTTCCCGGATAATCCGGATGCACTCCGGCGTGGGGTCAAGCCCCGCCAGGTTGGTGAAGCCGCGCTTGCGCAATGATTCCAAAAACCCGCCGCTGCCACAACCGACGTCGAGAATAGCCGTGTCGCGGGGAAGAAGGTGTGCAAGAATCTCGGCGCATTCGGGCAGGCGGGGAATGGGAGCAGACGCTGAGGTGTTTACGACATATTTTGATAATTTGGTGTAGTAACGGTTATAGGCTTCTGCCGGTAATGTTTCGCGGTTGAATCCCATACCGCACTTTCGGCACACAGCCGTTACATAGTTATGCGCTAGGGGATGATCGTCAAACAGTATCAGGCGAAGCCGATGAAGCTCATCGGCGTCAGGTGAACCACAAACCGGACATGATCTTATTGGCATTTGAATGACCTCCTGTTTACCAGCTCTTCCAGGGTGCGTTATTTGTTTTCCATAACGACTCCAGGTACTGGAGATCGCGGGCGGTGTCCATGCACTGCCAGAAACCTTCGTGTTTGTAAGCGCAAAGTTCTTCGTCCTTTGCCAGATTTTCCATTGGGGCATGTTCCCACATTACATCTTCTTTTATGTAGCTTAAGGCTTTGGTGTTGATGACAAAAAAACCACCGTTGATCCATCCTTCGTGAAGAATCGATTTTTCTTTGAAATGGCTGATTTTGTTTCCTTCAAATTCTAGCGCGCCGAAACGGGCGGGGGGCCGCACGGCGGTCAAGGTTACCAGACCTCTGTTTTCCTGATGAAATCTCAGCAACGCATTCAGATTAACATCACTGACGCCGTCACCATACGTCATCATGAAATGGTCTTCAGAAATGAGCGATGCCAGGCGCTGAAGGCGTCCTCCTGTCAGCGTGAGTTGCCCTGTATCAACAAGGTGGACTTTCCACGGTTCACACGGATTGCCGCCGATACGCTCAACGCTGCCGTCACTGAGAGAAACGGTAAAGTCGTGATTCAGGTTATAATAATCGGCGAAGTATCGCTTGATCATCTCCCCCTTGTAGCCCAGAGCGATAATGAATTCATTGAAGCCATACCGCGAATAATGCTTCATGATATGCCAAAGGATGGGGCGTTCACCGATTTCAATCATTGGTTTGGGTTTCAGATGCGATTCTTCGCTGATGCGCGTGCCCATGCCGCCGGCTAAAATGACGACTTTCATAATTCTTTCCCCGAAAATTTCATTCTATAAAGTTATTTGTATGCTAAGAAAGCATTTGTCCTTTTAACGCTGCAAGTTCGGCAAATTTTCTGATCTGGAGAACGGATAATTCCTGCCGTGTTTCCTGGGAATGATGCCAGGATTTATACCAGTCTACCGTCCAATTGATTGCGGATGAACTATCCAGAACAGGCTGCCATTTCAAATCGAAGATCGCCTTATCGATGCTTAAATGCAGCAGATGCGCTTCATGAGGCGCTTTTTTCGCGGGCGGTGATTGGATTGTGCCGCTTCCCCAAGTGGTGATTAAGCGCTCTGCCAGTTCGCGCACGGTAGTCTGATCGTATGTCTGCGGCCCGAAGTTCCAGGCGCCGCTATATTTGTCCGGGTTTTCCAGAAGACGGGCGGCAAGTAGGAGATATCCGGCTAGCGGGTCCAGAACATGCTGCCAGGGACGGGTCGCCTGCGGATTTCTGATGATTATGGGTTGATCTGTGGTGAGAGCGCGGATACAATCGGGAATGATTCGGTCTTTAGCCCAGTCGCCGCCACCTATGACGTTGCCTGCGCGGGCTGTGGCCAAGCCAAGATGGGGACCTTGTCCGTTTTTGTCAAAATAGGAGCGTTGATAGGCCGCAGCAACAATTTCCGCTGCTCCTTTGCTGGCACTGTATGGGTCATGGCCTCCCAACGGATCGTTTTCACGATAACCCCAGACCCACTCTCGATTGTCGTAGCACTTGTCAGAAGTGATGACGACAACCGCCTTGACACTGGGACATTGACGGATGGCTTCCAGAACGTTGACCGTTCCGCCAATGTTGGTATCGAATGTTGTTTTGGGATCATTGTAAGAATCCCGAACCAGAGCCTGGGCGGCCAGATGGAAAATTAACTCTGGTTTGGCAATATCAAAGACATGCTTTATGGTTTCGAGATCACGAATGTCGCCTTCAAAGTGACCCACCAGATTGTCCAGACTGATGAGATTAAAATGTGAAGGATTTGTACTGGGGGGCAAGGCGAAACCGGTAACGTTTGCGCCTAATTCATGGAGCCAGAGGGAAAGCCATGACCCTTTGAAACCGGTATGGCCGGTGACGAGGACGCGTTTGTTTTGATAGAAATCGTTAAACATTTGTCTCTTTCTTTATAATGTGATTGACCAGTTCTCTAATAACACCCTTACCGCCATTTGCCGGGATAATGAATTTGACTACCGCTTTCGCCTCAGGATAGGCATCTTCGGGGCACAAGGGAAAACCTACCAGGCGCATTAAATTGACGTCATTAAGATCATTTCCGATAAAGACAACATTATCGAGGGAGATATTTTTTTCTTGGCAATACTGCTGAAGAATGAATTCCTTGTTATCGATACCGTGTAAAACTTGTAAGCTAAGCTTTTGTGCTCTGGTTGATACAACTGAATTTGTTTCCTTTGATAAAATAAGCTGTCGTATCCCCATATCTCTCAAAATACTCACGGCTAGGCCATCTGATCTGTTAACGATAACGCTTTCCTTTCCATCTTCGGAAAGAATGACTCTGTTATCTGTCATCACCCCATCAAAATCATAAACAATTAAAGAGATGTCTTCTGCCTTTATCTTCCAGTCATTTAGGAATTTTGTTTTCATTGTTCGATCCAAATATGCCAAAATTAAAGTGCGGACGATTCATGATAACTCCTTTAATTTGATTGTGATCATGATATCTCGATCGCCTGTTACTGCCAACGAAGTGGCTTTGGCCTGAGTCAGTGCCACGGTATCAAGAAACAACCAGTGGTGATTTTTGTCAAGTCCAGAAATGATAAAAAGTATTTTTTACTGAACAAATGATTGATTTATAAAGCTCCGCCCTCTCGATTACAAAATGAGTGGGTGGGGGTGGGCGCTTTGTTTGCAGTGGTATTTTATACACAAACTTCATGCCTTATTCAGTTATGGAGAGGGGATAACCTAGAACCAGTTACATATGCGCCGAGTTCATCCAGCCAAAGTGTCAGCCCGGATCACTTAAAACCTGTGTCGCCGGTTACAAACAAACGTTTCCCCTCATACAAGTCCGCAAAACTTTTTTTCATTTTATTCCCCGCAATGAAAAAAAATGTTCCACGATGTTTAACGAATAATCAATTTGTTCTCTGTCCAGGCCGGGATATGTTCCCAGGAAGAAAGTATCATTCATAACACGGTCAGTGTTGGGAAGCTCACCAATCTTGCGATGAGTAATGTTTTTATATGCCGGTTGGCGAAGCAGGTTGCCGCCAAAGAGGTTTCTTGTTTCAACTAGATGTTCGTTTAAATAAGACGTAATGTCATTTCTGGTAAATGCGGTTTTTTCGCTTCTCACAGTTAACGGAAAAGCAAACCAGGCCGGGTCGGAGTTTTGCGTCGTTTCCGGTAAGATGAAATATTCCTCATGTTTTGCAAAGCCGTTCAGCCAAAGTTGAAAATTTCTCCGGCGTATTTCACAAAACTGATTCAACTTCTTTAATTGTTCAACACCAATGGCGGCCTGAAATTCCGTTGCTTTCAGGTTATATCCAATGTGGGAGTAAACGTATTTATGATCGTAGCCAAACGGTAATTCTCCGTACTGTCTGGAAAACCTCTTCCCGCAGCGGTCGTTTTGACCAGGTCCGCAGAAGCAATCTCTTCCCCAATCTTTGAGGGAGCGAACGATCTTCGCGAGTGTATCATCAGATGTGAGAACCGCACCGCCTTCGCCGAGTGTAATATGGTGCGCGGGGTAAAATGAACAAGTAGCAAGATGTCCGAAAGATCCTGTTAATTGCCCTTTGTAAAATGATCCCAGGGCATCGCAATTATCTTCAATCACAAAAAGGTTATGCTTTCGGGCAATAGACATAATCTCGTCGAGGTTAAAAGGATTGCCCAGAGTGTGGGCGACAAATACAGCGCGCGTCTTGGGACTCAGAGCCTTTAATAAATCAGCTGTATTGATATTGTAGTTGGGTATATCCACGTCCACAAACACTGGAATGAGGCCGTTTTGAATAATAGGATTAACGGTGGTGGGAAAACCGGCTGCTACTGTAATAACTTCATCTCCGGGATGCAACCGCCGGTCGCACAGAAGGGGGGACGTTAAGGCTGTTAGAGCCAGAAGATTAGCCGATGAACCGGAATTTACCAGAAGGGCATGCTTAGTCCCCACTGTTTTGGCTAGTTCAGATTCAAAGCGAGAAGTAAATCGCCCTTCCGTCAGCCAGAAGTCAAGAGATGCTTCCACTGCAGCTTGCATTTCTTTTTCATCGTAATATCGACCAGAGTAATGAATAGGTGTTTTTCCCGCAATAAATTCGGTTCGCGGCGCATTTTGGCGATAAAATTCCCCAATCAGATCTGAAATCTTATTCCTCAAAGATGATCCTGCTTCGTTATGATTATTCATTTGTCATCAGTCCTGAGCAAAATGTGCCGCAACCGGCTTTTTTTGCCGGGTATATTAATGCTAATTCGTGATCGCAGCCTCAACTTATTGTGGCATCGCCGACGGCTTGTTCAACGTATAATTAGGAAGGCCTCCACTCGTTAATAATAGACTACGGTGTTTCCTCCTTGCCGCCTCGTTATCCTTTGAAAACGAAATATTATAATAAATATTGTAACTATTTAGCAATATTAGTGCCATTTTATCTGTTTGATTCATTAACGATGAAGATGCAAAGAGGAGAAAAAAACAATAGAATCGTCATTATGGTCTGTAACCTTCAGGTTACTAAGCAAGAATCCAGTATTTACAGGATGTTCTGAACAGCGGTCTTCGCCGGGTAGAGGGCATTTGGCCGTTTTTTACGGGACCGTCATTAATGGACATATCCTATTCATTCATAAATGTCATTTAGCTTTGTTGCACGTTGGTCCCAATGCTCCGCTTCATATAGAAAATAATATAATCATATATTTATAATCTATTTATTAGTGTATTTTCCGTGCGAGTATTTGAGTAATACTCATAGAATCAATGCAATATGCATCTCCATGATATTTTTAAAATTAAATGATAATAGTTGGGATTCTGATAAGGATGGAAGTCAGATAATTGACGTAGATGATGTTTTTTGACGGATATGGATTATAGAAGCCTTTGTTTCCACACTATGTGCTATTTTCTCCCGGAGTTTCGATGCTTAAAATTATTAGGTTGGATAGGTGTTTCATTGGAGTTGCCGATGATATCCGTACCGAATTCCTTAAGCCAGATTGCCAACAATGATCCCTTGAAGCAGTTTTGTCCGACCATCAAAACAATCTTTATTTTTGTAAATGTTATCAAACAAATACACTTGTTCCTCCTCCTGATATATTGCTCGATTTTCTTTTTCAGCTAATTCAAAAATTTCTTTACAATAAGTGTGTAATAAATTATTCTGTACTAGGTTTTGCGGCAAAGTATCTGCTGGGTGTTGAATGATTTATATACGTTGATGTTATAATTCTTCAGCAGGAGATTAAAGTTTTTATTGCAAAATGTCGATGCCATAGTAGAATAAAATAATAAGAGGAGGAAGTTAAGTGAATATAAGCTCTGTCGATATGAGTGGAGCAATGCCCGACTCTTCGTTAAAGGTGACAGCGCCTGCACCGACGATGGCGTCCTTCGGGCCTGCACAGAAGACTGATCCTACCCTATCAGTAAAGTCGATAGGAGGAGATGGCACTGTCAGTCCTGAGCAAGTTAAACAGATGGTCGCGGAAATGCAATACCAGCTTGACAGTATGAATATCAGTCTACAGTATTCTTTTTATGGAGTGCATGATGAAAAGATCGCGATCAAGGTATTGAACAAGAAAACGGGCGATGTCATTCGTGAAATCCCGCCCAAAGAGATGCAAGCACTTCAGATCAAAATGAGCGAACTGTGCGGCATGATATTCAATGAAAAGGGTTAAATAGAAAAATATTACCGTTTCAGCTTATGCTGTGAATAATAATTAAAGTTTTGCTTAATATTGTCGATATGTACAGTGGAGAGATTTAATGGGGAGAGGGAGAGTGAAATGACAATCACACCTTATCAGATTGATAGTGTGCTTAGTGCCTATACTAGGCAAAGTAAACTAAGAGTATCACAGGCTACTGCCAAGGGAAATGCACCGGAAGGAAAATACACCGATGTGGTTTCATTGTCAGTTAAAGAAGAAAATAAAGCGGAAGAGTTTGATAAAATAAGCTATAATATTCGAGATGTTATCTTGAAAAAATAAGAAAAATAAGCTTTGTTAAAAATTATTGCTTTCCTGATTCAGTAAAAAGTTGTATCTATCGGACAAATCATTTTTTATTCCCCTAAAAGGTGTAAACTCTTATGGCAATGAAAATGCCAGCCGAAGAGAAGTATAAAGAAAAGAAAAAAATATTAGTTGTTGATGACTATCTGCCCACCCGAAGACTCATTGTTGATGCCTTGGAGCAGTCTTCTCAATATGAAGTTAATGAAGCAGAGAATGGCGAAGAAGCTTTACAACTCTTTAACAAAAATAATTATGACCTTGTAATCAGCGATATCATGATGCCCGGCATGAGCGGGATGGATTTGTTAAACCGCATTCGAGAAAAGAATCTTTTTGCCGCTGTTATTATGATTACCGGCAATCCCACCGTTGACCTTACCGTTAGCGCCATTAAAAAAGGAGCTGTTGATTTTCTGACAAAGCCTTTTGACATTGATGACCTGCTTTTTAAAGTTGATATTCATTTGCGGGGAAAGAAGCTGTTATCAAAAGAAGGCGCCGAAATAATCCAGGATCAAGCCAACCTTAAAGACAAATCCGACGAGCTTTCTAAACAGGGATATATATTTGATTCAATAGAAGATTCTCCTCTGGATAATGACGTTATTTTTGAGAAGATAGCCGCGCTGGCATTAAAGTTGGTGGATGGAGAAGTCTGCTCTATTTTGCTTTTTGATGAACAGGACAATGAATTTCATCCGAAAGTGGTGAAGGGTGAAGCAGAAGAAATTAACCGTAATTATACGCACAGTTCTGCTCTTAAAATGGTTTTCAATGAAGTCGTTGACCGAAAAGAAGCAGTTATGATCAGTTCCAACGAGCATCAGGACATTTCACCATCATTGATTTGTGCTCCGCTGATGATCCGCAATTCCATATTGGGTATTTTAAGTATCAGAAAAAAGAAAAATCGGGAAATATTTAATAAGAAAGATTTGCATCATATTTTAAGTCTGACCAAACGGGCTTCTTTGAATTTAGAAAATAAAATTCTTTATGAAAGTATCTATTCCAACATTATGGATACTTTGAAATCGCTGATATCATCGATTCAGGCACGGGATCATTATACGGAAGAACATTCCCAGCGCGTCACGGAAATGTCGTTAAGAATTGCAGCGCAAATGGGCTGCTCGATGAAAGATATGGAAAGTCTGAAAATCGCAGGGGTTCTCCACGATGTTGGTAAGATTGCCACTCCGGACAGCATTTTGCTCAAACCGGATAAGCTTACTTTGGAAGAATTCTTGATCATCAAGAATCATCCTACGATTGGTGAAAATATTCTCCGTCCTGTTGTTTTACTGGAGAAAGAAAGAAAAATAATTGAATGTCATCACGAAAGATGGGATGGGAAAGGTTATCCGTGGGGAATTTCCGGAACCGAAATTCCATTTCTGGCGCGTATTTTGTCAGTTGCTGATTCCTTTGACGCTATGACCAATAATCGTCCCTATCGTCCGGCAATGCCTGTGGAAGAAGCCATCGAAGAATTAGGTAAAAATAAAAATACCCAATTTGACGAGGATGTCGTCAACGCCTTTATTAAAATCCTGTAATTTATTTTATGAGAAATGGCATAATAATTGATACCTTCTGGTGAGTGTCAGGAGGAGATCATGATTATTTCCGTTAAAAATAATGAATTATTAAGAATTGCCGGTATTGATAAAACTAATCCGTCATCAGTAAATAATCAAAGCACTTTTATCGATCTTTTGCGAAATACTCTTCAGGAAACAGGTACTTCCCGATCATCGGGGGCGGCACTTCCAGCATTAACCAAAGATCAAGTAGCACTTCTTGTTAAAAACATCCAAACTCAAATGAACCGCCACCTTTTTACTATGGTATTCAACAATGGAGAACAAATTAATAATATCCCGTCGACAATGTTGCCTGATTATGCCAGAGAATTAAACACCTCTTTAATGGAAGCGTCAAAAAACCGTCAGGTGCCGCCAAAAAATAATGTTAATTCGAGCCGATTTAATCTGGATGCTATTATTGAAAAAGCAGCGCGCAAGTATGAAGTTGACCCGGACTTAATTCGATCCGTCATTAAAACTGAAAGTAATTTTGATCCACAGGCGACCTCACCCAAAGGGGCAATGGGGTTAATGCAATTGATGCCGGAAACAGCAAGGGATTTGGGAGTAAAGAATGCTTATGATCCTCAAGAAAATATTATGGGCGGAACAAGTTACTTGAAAACATTGCTGGATCGTTATGATGGGAAAGTGTATCTGGCCCTGGCGGCTTACAATTGGGGTATGGGTAATCTAGAAAGAAACCCCCGGCACCTTCCCCAGGAAACAATTAGTTATATTGACCGCGTAAACAGCTATCTGAAAAACATGAAAGCATAGATCAGGAGATATAATTAGTATAGAGTCGGAGTCGTGGTTACTATTAGTTCCAATGGTTCTAGATATTCTGCTCGGTCATCCAATCTTTCAGAGCCTGAAGCGAACGCTGCCCATATAAAAGATGCTTTTCTTTTTTCTTTATCTTTTTCCCCGGCAGAGGTTCCATTAGTCCAAAGTTAATATTCATCGGTTGAAAATTATCGGCCAGTCCGGTAGAAGTTATATAATTTAATAATGACCCAATTGCTGTAGTCGAAGGAGGCGGTTTGAGTTTTTTTCCTTCAAGAATTCCAGCGGCATTTAATCCCGCTAAAAGCCCCATTGCCGTCGATTCCATATAACCTTCCACACCGGTAATCTGGCCGGCAAAGAAAATTTGCGGATTTCCTTTTAGCTGAAGTGAGGATTGCAGGAGGGAAGGGGAGTGGATATAGGTGTTCCGGTGGATGCTGCCGTAACGAGCGAAATCGGCATTTTCCAGACCGGGGATCAGACGGAATATACGCTTTTGTTCCGGCCAGGTTAATTTTGTTTGAAAACCAACCAGATTAAAGAGAGAGCCGGAAGAATTTTCCCGGCGTAATTGTACTACAGCATAAGGCATAGTCCCTGTATGCGGATCAATTAATCCCACTGGTTTCATCGGGCCGAAGGCTAGTGTGTCTTCACCACGAAATGCCAAAACTTCAATCGGCAGACAACCTTCAAAATGTTTCACTTCTTCAAAAGCTTTGGCGGCAACTTTGTCACCGTCCAGTAATTCCTGCCGGAAATGCTTGTATTCTTCTTCGGAAAGTGGACAATTTAAATAATCAGGTGTGCCTTTGTCGTAGCGGGATGCCCAATAGACTTTTTCCATATTTATCGAGTCCGCCTCTACGATCGGCGCGATGGCGTCATAAAAATATAAATAGGAACTGCCGAGTATTCGGGCAATTTCCTGTGCCAGGATATCGGAGGTTAAAGGACCGGTGGCAATTATAGTCAACGCTTTTGCTGGGATTTCAGTTACCTCACATCGGGTTAGAGAAAATTCATGATGCTGATGAAGTTGAAATTCCACATTTTGGGCGAATTGCCGGCGATCAACTGCCAGCGCCTGACCTGCAGCCACGGCTGTTTTATCTGCGGCGGCAACAATCAGCGAGTTGAGGTGGCGCATTTCTTCTTTAAGCAGACCGGGAGCGCTATCCAGACGGTTAGATTTCAGAGAATTGCTGCAAACAAGTTCGGCCAGTTCATCCATTTTGTGAGCGGGAGAAAACTTCTGCGGCTTCATTTCATAAAGATGGACCGCATGACCCCGCCGCAGAATCTGCCAGGCCGCTTCACAGCCGGCAAGGCCGCCGCCGATAATTGTTACAGAAGGTTTGGTCATTATTCAGAAAGCGTTTTGGGCATCTTCTTGATAGTCTTACAGTCAGGATACCCTGTGCAACCGAGGAATTTTCCAAAGCGGCCGCGTTTGATGGCCATGGGCTTGCCGCATTGATCACAAGCTACATCGGAAATCTCCGGTTCCTGCGTCGCCGCTTGTCCATCTTTACCCATCTTCTTGATGTTTTTGCATTCGGGATAACCGGAACAACCCAGGAACTGGCCATAACGGCCGCGTTTGACGGCCATTGGTTTCCCACACAATTCACACACGGCATCTGTTGCCTGGGCTTCCTGCACAACTATCTCGCCATTCTCGTTTTTGGTAGCATTCATGGTGTTCTTACATTCGGGATATCCCGAACAAGCCAGGAATTGCCCGAAGCGCCCATCTTTGACAATCATTGCTTTTCCGCATTTGTTGCATTTGATTTCTGTTGTTTGAGTTTCCACGTGGCGAATTTTCCCTTCTTCATCATGTGTGAAGTTCATTGTGTTCTTACATGTCGGGTAATTGGAGCAGGCAAGAAAACGCCCGTTCTTTCCCCACTTGATAACCATCGTACTCTGGCATTTTTCGCATATGAGGTCGGTTGGAGTCTCTTCCTGTTTAACATTCCTCATTTCATCTTTCGCCGTTTTTAATTCTTGCGCGAAAAGATCATAAAAGTCGTGAAGGGTTTTTATGCGTTTGCTTTCGCCCCCCTCAATCATATCCAGTTTATTTTCCATGTCGGCGGTAAAAGCCATATCCAGAACGGTAGGGAAGTTTTTAACCAACAGTTCGGTAACGATCATTCCCAATTCTGTGGGAAAGAATTTTCCCTTTTCACGGCGGGCGTATTCCCGATCCTGAATAGTGGAGAGGATTGCCGCATAAGTGCTGGGGCGGCCGATGCCTTTTTCTTCCAGTTCACGCACCAGAGAAGCTTCCGAAAAACGAGGTGGTGGCTGAGTAAATTTTTGTTCAGAGTTTAAACCGAGCAATGTCAGTTTTTCTTTAACTTTAAGTTCCGGCAGAAGTTTGTCAATCCCGTTCTCTTCTGGTGAATCATCCTTGCCTTCCGTATATACAATGGTGAACCCGGGAAATTTAAGGATTTGTCCTTGAGCACGTAAGATACATTTAGCGCCACTGATATCAATTGTGGTTTGATCAAAAGCAGCAGGATTCATTTGACTGGCGACAAAGCGGTTCCAGATGAGCAGGTAAAGCTTAAATTCATCAGCAGACAAATATTCTTTAATATCCTGGGGCTTATAAACCATGGTGGATGGCCGGATTGCTTCATGAGCATCCTGTGCTTTTTGCCCGTTTTTATATGTATTCGGCCGGGAAGGCAGATAGTCGGCAGAATAATTATCTTTAATGTAGTCGCGCACGGCGGTAAGCGCTTCATCGGCAATGCGGTAAGAGTCGGTTCTCATATAGGTAATGAGACCAATGGAGCCGTCCTTTCCCACTTCAATGCCTTCATATAATTTTTGCGCGACCATCATGGTCTTTTTGGCGGAGAAACGCAACCAGCGCGAAGCTTCCTGTTGCAATTTGCTGGTGGTAAAGGGCGGCAAGGCGGAGCGCTTCAGCTCTTTCTTTTCGAGCTTTTCGACGATAAAAGAAGCTTTCTTCAGGGATTCAATAAGCTGGGCTGACTGCTCACCATTGACAACTTTTGCTTTTTTTCCATCAATTTTATGTAATTTTGCATCGAAGGGTGGAGGATTGCTTCCCTCAAATTTTGCCGCAAGATTCCAGTATTCTTCGGGGACGAATATATTTATTTCAGCTTCTCTGTCACAAATCATTCTCACGGCAACGGACTGGACACGTCCGGCGCTTAAGCCTCTTTTAACTTTATCCCAAAGCACCGGGCTGATCTGATAGCCCACAAGTCTGTCCAGAATGCGGCGCGTCTGTTGAGCCTCGTATTTATTGAAATCCAGACTCAAAGGATTGGCAATTGCCTCTAAAACAGTATTTTTAGTCAGATCGTTAAATAATACGCGGTAAACGTTTTTGTTTTTCGTATTGATTACTTCGGATATATGCCAGGCAATTGCCTCACCTTCGCGATCCGGATCGGGCGCCAGATAGATATTTTCAGCATTTTTGGCCGCTTTTTTCAGTTCATCAATTATTTTTTTCTTGGCATCAATATTCTTATAAGTCGGTTCAAAATCATTTTCCAGATCAATACCTAGAGTGCTTTTAGGCAGATCCTTGATATGCCCCATAGAAGCGACAACATTAAAATCTTTCCCCAGAAATTTTTTAATTGTTTTAACTTTTGTGGGTGATTCTACAACGACTAACGAATTGGCCATGATTACTCCTTTATTTTGCCGCACCCTATAATGGGGAGATGGAAATTTGTAAAGACTTATTTATTGCTGTAGGCCGTTTATCAACAATAACTGTAACATTGAAATGTCGTAACCGGCATAAGGGCCTGTAACGAAATAGTTAGAATTGTTATGATTATTTCGTAACTGCCACTAAAGAAAAAAACTTTCCCGGATATTGCCTGATAATCCCATTTAACTCCAGTTTCATTAATGAACTTAAGACGTCACCGGGCGCTAAGCCTGTAGTGTTTATCAGTTCATCTATGTGAAGGCGGCTATCGGATAAAAGCGCGATAATTTGCCGATCGCTGGAATTTAAATTTTCTTTCTTTTCAACCAGGCCCGTTTTTTTTCGTGTAACTGATAATAATTCTGGAATTTTTGTTTTTTCCAGTTGGGGTAGAATTTCTTCTAAAATATCAACGGTATTCTCAATCAGTTTTGCTCCCTGCTTGATAAGTTTGTTTGTGCCCCGAGAGCCTGGTGAATCAATGCTTCCCGGAACGGCAAAAACTTCACGTCCTTGTTCCAGTGCCAGCCTTGCTGTAATCAGCGAGCCGCTTTTTTCTCCTGCTTCTACCACAACCACTCCATAAGAAATGCCACTGATGATACGATTGCGGGCAGGGAAATTACAGGCGCGTGGCGGTGTCCCCAGAGGGAATTCAGAAACGATGGTTCCGTTTTCGCAAATTGCGGTAAACAATTTTTTGTTTTCCGGAGGATAGATAATATCCAGGCCAGTGCCCAGAACTGCTATGGTACGTCCCTGTGCCGTCAGTGCTCCGCGATGAGCTGCCGAATCGATGCCCCGTGCTAATCCGCTGACAACTGTTATGCCCTGAAGGACAAGTTCGCGGCTGATTCTCTCGGTAGTATATTTGCCGTAAGTGCTGGCGAGCCTGGAACCTACAATGGCTATATTGATGTCTTCTTTTTTGAGGTTGCCTTTTACGTAAAGTAAGGGTGGTCGGTTATAAATCTCTAATAGTTTTGCAGGATATAATTCGTCCTGATAAGTAATAATATTAATGCCGGAATTTTCCAAAAGTTCGAGATCTTTATTAATAGTCGCCCAGTCTTTAAATGCGGTAATGCCGGCAGCAGCTTTTTTTGTAATTCCCGGCGTCGCCTGCAACTGGGAGGCGGAGGCGGAAAAAATAGCTTCCAAAGTACCGAAAGTATCAATCAGCCCAGGAATCATAATATTGCCTATTCCGGAAATGGACTTTAAGGCCAGCAAATATTTTAATTTATCGTATTCCATATAAATACCTATGAAAAAGTGGTTGCACGTTACATCTTATCTGTCTGATGTGTCAAGGGTTTTAGTAACTGCCCGGGTATTAAGATTGGATATTAAAGGCCAAAAGACTAAAGACCGAAACACATTAATTATGGTCCAAATGTAACTTGTTGCTTAATTTTATGCTTTACGCTAGGTAGCCTTATCTGTTTTTGAGGTGACTTTATGTCAGGGATAAACAAATTTATTGTCTTAATTATTATCGGACTAATCATTTGTCCATTTAGTGTCACTGCCCAAAACGGGGCGAGACAAATCCAGCCCAATATCAAGAAAAATGGCTTAAATGGCAAAAATATCGTTAATGAAAATAATACGCTTCCTCGCCCTGTATTGGCAGTTACACCAAGAGAAATGGATATTGGAACAATTGGTTCCGGTGAAACCGGGTCCGGCGTATTTGCTCTAAAGAATATGGTTCCCGGGATTATGAACTGGTCAACAGGTGGTGTGGAAGGCTGGAAGATACCGGAAAACCAGAAATTGTCCAGTACCGTTGTAGATGATGCCGATTATTTGCGCATTGAAGTTCATGTTTTAGTGAGTGAACAAACGGTAAATTTATCCAAATCCCGCGCCCTATTCTACCCGGTAGAAATTAAAATGACGGCAGGAAACGGAAAGCTTGTCTGCCGGAAGGATTTATCAGCAGGTCAGCACAGGGAATCTATTAAAATTACTTCAGCCGGCGGTAATAGGACAATATTTATAACGTTCAAAGTAGTTTCCAGTAAAGAGTTGGCTCAAATCAATTTGAACCCCGAAAGAATGGATATGGGCAGCGTGCTGCAGGGGAAAAGTGTGTCCAAGAAAATAAGACTGACGAATAAAGGTAAAGAAATATTAAAGTGGTCTGTTGCCGAGCAAAAACAAAAACGCACGGATGTCCAGATTGGTGTATTCAAGCAGGGGAAATATATATCATTTGTTAACGAAGAGATAAGGGGAAGTGGAACATATCTTCCATCTGCTTATTTAAAGGAATCAATGGAAATAATCGGCAAATGGGCGGAAAATGATGGATACCCATCAAGCGCCGCCAGTACTAATTCTCTTAAATTTCGTTTCACCGGGACGGGATTGATTCTTTATTATGCAACTTACCCGGATGCGGGCAATCTTACTGTTTATCTTGATGAAAAGTTAATCAATGAACATGACTGGTTTGCCGATCAGAAAGAAAAAGGCGAGCTATTGGTCGCCGAAGGACTTGTTGACGCTCCTCATGTAGTTACTCTGGTGAATAAGGATGGTCATTTAGATATTGAAGGCGTTAGGGTTTTGGGGAAAGATGTTGTGAGAGGCCCAGCCGGATGGATTAATGTTTTTCCCTATTCAGGTTCAACTACACTGGAGACGGAATATATTAATGTTAGTTTAAATGCCGCGCAGCTTACACCGGGTTTTTACGGTGATAACATAGTTTTTAATTCCAATGGCGGTGAAGGAATCGTCGAAGTCTTTGTGGAAGTAATTCCCGACAAATCGACAAAAGTTATCGATGTGTTTCGTTATTCGAAAGGATTGGATTTTCTCTTTACGGCTAATCCGCAAGCGGAAACTCAACGGCTCAGTCAAAATGCCTATGCCAAAGATGGTATTGCTTTTCGTCTTTTTGTTCCGGATACACCTGGAACAACAAGTTTTTATCGGTGGTATAATCCTCTGAAAAAGGATCATTTTTATCACTATGATCCCAAAGGTGGAGGCAAACAGTTACAAGGATATCTTTTTGAAGGATCTATTGGCAATATTGCGACATCGCGAATGACGAATACCAAAGAGCTCTACCGGTGGTTTAATTCCGCTACCGGGCATCATTTTTATACCACTGATTCGAAGGGAGAAAAAGCTGTAAAAAAAGGTTACAAGTTTGATGGTATTGCCGGTTATGTCCGGTAAGATATAAAATAATCAGCAATTGAACTTGACAAAAGCAGGAAGAGGGGATATTAGGCTAGCTCTTTTTTTGGTGCAGAATTAAGAATGCGCCTGTAGCTCAGTTGGATAGAGCAACGGACTTCTAATCCGTGGGCCGAGAGTTCGAATCCCTCCAGGCGCACCAAGGCGAAAATGGTGGGTGTAGCTCAGTTGGTTAGAGTGCCGGGTTGTGGCCCCGGAGGCCG